>JAPOKC010000026.1 GCA_029977845.1 Mycobacteriaceae bacterium
GTCAGCCTGCGCGGGTCGTTCTTGATAGCCGCGCACAGCGTGGCGAGGAGTCTGGCGGACCGAGCCACTGAGAGCTTGACGGCGCAGTCGAGAGCCTCGTCGGTGGTTGAAAACTCGATAGCCTCGGCCGCCACCGCCGCGGCGTTCGACAGGTTCAGTGAGCGCCTTCCCGTCAGCATCGGGATGCGCACCTGCTCGGTGATGTGCGGGTCGGCCAGGGTCGCCTGGTCCAGACCGCTGGGTTCCGGCCCGAACATCAGCACATCGCCCGCTTGATAGGCGATCTCGGCGAATGACCGGCCCGCGTGCGCGCTGAACGCGAAGACCCGGGTCGGCCCCAGTGCGGTCCATGCCGCCTCCAGGGACTCGTGAACGGTCACCGAGGCGAGGTCGTGATAGTCCAGTCCGGCCCGGCGCAACTTCGGCTCGGACAGGTCGAAGCCCAACGGTTCCACCAGATGTAATTCGCATCCGGTGGCCGCCACCATCCGGATCGCATTGCCGGTGTTCGGCGCGATGCGAGGGGAGTGGAACAGAATCCGGAACACAGGCTCCCGGTCTAGCCGTTCTGCTGATCGATCAGCGATTCGATGAGTTCGGCGATCCGCTGCTGGCCTGCAGCGCTGGCGTCCAACTTCCCTCGCATTTCGGAAAACCCGCGACCGACTTCATCCCGAAGATCGCTGAAGTCCGCGCGCAGCGCGTTGAAACTCGCTGTCGTCGCCTGACGGATGTCGTCGAGGTCATCCTGACTCACAGGAAAGAGACTACCGGCGGGTCGGGTGCGACGGTCGCTCCAAACCCGAATACCTGGGGATAACAGGAGGGGAGTGGAACAGGATCCGGAACATCCGCTGCCGATCGGTCCTCGGTGCTGTTTCATGAACGGATGACGGTGCCAACAGCGCGTCCCGGCTGGCTGGCCGTGACAGCAAGTTGCCTTCTGGTCGCGGCGTGCACGGCGCCGGCCGAGGTGACCCCGGCGGCCAGAGCCCCCCTGAGCTGGACGCGGTGCGGAGAGCTACCCGACCAGACCCGTGAATGCGCAACCCTGCAGGTGCCGTTGGACTACGCCGATCCCTCCGGGCGCATGATCGACCTTGCGCTGGCCCGCATCCCCGCTCGCGATCCGGGTTCGAGGGTGGGGTCGATCCTGGTCGATCCCGGCGGACCCGGGATCTCCGGAGTCAATGAGATCCTCACGCTGCCGAATCAACTCGGTGATGCCGTCGAGGCGCGTTACGACATCGTCGGCTGGGACCGCCGGGGCGTCGGGAAGAGCAGTCCGCTGTGGTGTCGCACCCCCGAGGAGATGGGTCAGTACGCGCGCGCTCTGGCCGCTGCGCAGTGGTCGGCCTCGCCGGGATCCCCAGAGGTGGCGGCATGGGCAACTCAGGCGCAGGCATTCGCCGACGGGTGCGCCACGGGCGACCCCGATCTGATCGGGCACATCGGAACACGCGACTCTGCTCGCGATATGGAATCGATCCGGGTGGCCCTCGGTGAACCGGCGATGAACTACGTGGGCTGGTCGCACGGCACGAAGATGGGTGCCTTCTACATCGACGCCTACCCGCAGCACGTCGGACGGATGGTGCTGGACAGCGCCATCGACCCGGCACTGTCGATCACCGAGTACAACCGCGGTCAGTCGCAGGGGTTGGAAGCCCAATTGATGAGGTTTGTCGACTTCTGCACCGCCTCAGGTGACTGCCCACTACCGCCCGACCACGTCGCCGCCACCGTGGCACTCAAGGCCTACCTGGTGTCGCTTCCGGTCGACGGCGCCGATCCGAAAGTCGCGACGCGCGCGGATGCGATGGCCGCACTGAGCGACGCGATGTATGTGCCCCCGGTGTCGTTCCCCGCATTGCTCAACGCACTGCGCACCGGAATGGCCGGTGACGGGACCGAACTCATCACCCTCGGTGGCCTGCGCGGGAACCAGACCAACAAACTGCAGGCCCTCTATGCCATCAATTGCTATGACTCCACCCCGACACCGGACGTCGCCGGCAGCGCGGCATTGGCCGAGCAATGGAACGCCGACACCCCGATCTTCGGATCAGCCAACGCCTGGGGTGGCCTGCGCTGCAGCAATTTTCCCGCCCACGATCCGGTGGGGCCGAAACCGGTTCGTGGCGAAGGGGCGCCGCCGGTCGTCATCATCGGAGCTCGCGATGACGGAGCCACGCCGCTTCCGTGGTCGGAAGCCCTTGCGATTCAACTTGTCTCGTCCCGGCTGGTGATCGCCGACACCGATGTCCATTCGGTCTATCCGGCCTACAACCGCTGCGTCGAACAGATCGTTGACGCCTATCTGCTGGACGGCACCGCCCCGTCGAAGGTGTCGCACTGCCCGGCAGACTGAACTAGGTCTCTTCGCTGGTGACCTCGCCGGCGTTGACCAGATACAGCCAGACCAAGGTCGCGAGCCCGATCGCCAAGGCCTGTACGTTGACGACGAATGCGATGTATTCATGCCAGACCGCGGCCAGTCCGCATGGCGCGGAATCCGCTTTCACCAGAACAGAGAACGCCAGCGCCAGGGCGGTACAGATCAGTAATACCGTGAACACCGGGGCCACCCGCGTACCGGGATCGCCGTCGCGGGAATTACGCCGTAATTGGTTCAGCTCGATCGTCATGGTGAGCAGCAGGACCGCGTTGATGTTGTTCATATCGGCGAAGAAAGCCGATGAAACCTCACCTGCGCAACCGTCGTCGACGTTGATGACCGGGTACCACAGCGCCGACGCGATCTGCACGGCGAAGGTGCCGACCGCCAGCGGAATGATCCAGCTTCGTGATGCCGGTCCGTCGCTGAGCGTGGCGACCATGAGCATGATCATCGCGCTGACGAACACAGCGGAGCCGGCCAGATTGATGCCGATCGAGGGGAGGTCACCGAGTCCGGCCCGGCGCTCGGCGGTGAGGATCAGCGCGAGGTGGCTTGCGATGACCAGCAGTGCACCCAACACCCAGCATCGGTTCAACCGCCAGTTTCCACTGATCCGCCACTTGAGCACGGCGGTCAGCAGCACCAGCGCGAGATCCGCTGTCAGGACCAGCCATTGCCGGTCGCTGGCAGCGAGTGCCGAATTGCCCGAGAGATCGAGCAAGAACTCGACGACGTCGTCACTGAAGGTGAAGCCGACCACCAACAGGAAGGCGGCTGCCAGCGCCGGTAGGTCCGCCGGAAATTTGAAACGCCACGCGGACTTGGCCATTTCTTTGCGGGTCACTGCTTGCCGCCCCTGAGCCGGATCCTCCATCGCACCAGGCTCAGGTAGGCCAGGCTCAGTCCGGCGAGCATCGCCAGGTCGAACCACCAGACCGGTGCCCGGTGCTCCCACCAATGGTCCTTCGGTGTCAGCGGTCCCGGCACCAGATTGATCAGATCGACGGTGGATGCCGATGCGGCGAATCCCCAGCGGGCCGGCGTCAGCCAGGACAACTGGTCGAGCACCAGCCGGTTGGTCACCGGGATCATCCCGCCGGAGAAGACCAGCTGGCTCATGATCGCCACCACCAGCAGCGGCATGATCTGTTCGTTGGACTTGGCCAGTGCGGACAGCAGCAGACCCAGGTTGGCCGAGGCGACGCAGGTTGCGGCGATGTCGACGAACAACTCCAGTCCGGGTTTGCCCAGCGCCACCGCGCCCTGTGTCGGACCGCCCTTGCCCCACAACACGATCAGCGTCACGATCGCCGACTGCGCCACCGCGAACACGGTGTACACGCAGACCTTGGCCAGCAGGTAGGCCGTGGTGGACAGCCCGACGGCCTGTTCACGCCGGAAGATCGCCCGTTCGCCGATCAGGTCGCGGATCGTCAGCGCGGTGCCCATGAAGATGGCGCCGACGTTGAGCAGCACCAGGATCTGTCCGGGTTCGTTGGGGGCGTCGCCCATCGGGTCGGGCACACCGAACCCCGAGGTTCCCGGCACCGCCAGTGACAGCACTCCCATGATGAACGGCAACAGCGCCAGGAAGATGAAGTAGCCGCGGTCGGAGATGATCAGCCGGGTCTGCCGGCGCACGATTGTCGAGAACTGCCGTCGCAGACTCGTGTGCACCGGCTCCCCGAGGTCTGAGGGAGCCTCCATCGGCGGCGCCGCGGGAGGCGGCCCGGTCAGCGCGAGGTAGCGATCGTTGGCGCCCTGGGGGTCGCCGGCGACCGAGGAGAAGATGTCGGCCCAGTTGGTGGTGCCCATCGCCGAGCCGATCTGCGCCGGGGTGCCGCAGAACGCGGTCTTACCGCCGGGAGCCAGCAGCAGCACCTGATCGCACACGTCGAGATAGGTCAGCGAGTGGGTGACGACCAGCACCACGCGCCCGGCGTCGGCCAGTTGGCGCAGCATCGTCATCACCTGCCGGTCCAGCGCCGGATCCAGGCCTGAGGTGGGTTCGTCGAGAATGAGCAGTGACGGCCCGGTCAGCAGTTCCAGGGCCACCGACGCACGCTTGCGCTGCCCTCCGGAGAGTTTGTCGACGCGGGTGTTGGCGTGCTGGGTCATCTCCAGTTCGGCCAGCACCTGTGCGACGACCGCCTGCCGGTCCTCGGTGGTGGTGTCCGGCGGCAGTCGCAGTTCGGCGGCGTACATCAACGCTTGGTTCACCGTGAGCTGACCGTGCACCACGTCGTCCTGCGGCACCATACCGACCCGGGACCGCAGCGAGGCGTACTCGGCGTGGATGTTGTGGCCCTCGAAGCTGACCGTTCCGCTGGTCGGATGGGTGTAACCGGCGATCAGTTTCGCAAGGGTCGACTTGCCCGCGCCGGAAGGTCCGATGATCGCGGTCAGTGTGCCCGGCCGGGCGGTGAACGAGATGTTGTCCAGCAGGGTCTTGTTGTTCTCGATGGTCCAGGTGATCGCGCGCACATCGAGACCTCCGGTCCCGGTTGCAGCCGCTGTGTCACTGCGCCGCAACAGGTTTCCACCGGTGAACACCAGGTCGACGTTGCCGATCGTGACGATGTCACCTTCATCCAGCAGCGCGGTGTCCACCCGGTTGCCATTGACGAAGGTTCCGTTGATGCTGCGGTTGTCCGCGATCTCCCATCCGCCGGGAGTGGGGATCAACGTCGCGTGGTGCCGTCCGGCCAGCACGTCGGGGATGACGATGTCGTTGTCGGTCGCGCGGCCGATTTTCAGCGACCCGGGCGGCGCCTCCGGCGCCGAACCGGGCCGCAGGATCTTCAGCATGGAGGTGGCGAGATTCGAGTTGCCGCCGGACCGGTCCGGGGACGGGCCCATCCGGGTGGGCGCGGCGTCGAGGGTCGGCGGCTGGGTCGGAGTAGGAGTGGCAGGCTGTTGGATCATCACCGTCGAGGCCTGCGGCGGCCGTCCCGCCGAGCCCTGATGCCGGCCCAGGTCGAAGGTCACCGGTGGCCCGTCCGGGCTGCCGAGATTGATGGTTGTGCCGTCGGTGAGGTCGACGGCCTGCATCCGGCGACCATGGACGTACATACCGTTGAGCGATCCGTTGTCGATCGCCACCCACCGGCCGTTCTCGAAACGCAGCAGCACATGCGCCCGAGAGACCAGTGGGTGGGCGATGCGCACGTCGGCCCGCAGATCGCGGCCGACGACCACGTCGTTGCCCGCGGCGAAGGTGCGTGGCGCTCCGTTATAGCGGACGGTCAGAACAGGCACGTTCATCGCCAGCAATGCTAGGCGAACTCAGCTCGGGCCCCCGGTCACCACGCAGTGCGTCCGGCTGTAGATCGTCGGCATGCATTTGTTGCAGTGATCACAGACCGATCGCACCGCACCGTCGCCCCGGATCCGGTCGAGCAGATCGGGTTCGGCCAGCAGCGCCCGGCCCATCGCGATGAACTCGAACCCCTCAGCCATGGCGGTGTCCATGGTCTGCCGGTTGGTGATGCCGCCCAGCAGGATCAGCGGCATCGTGAGTTCCCTGCGGAACTGCCGTGCGTCGTCGATCAGGAAAGCGTCCTGATACGGGTAGCGGCGCAGGAACTTGGTCCCGGTCATCCGCATCCCCCAGCTCAGCGGTGGTTTGAACGCGGCGCTGAACTCCTTGATCGGAGACTCGCCGCGGAACAGGTACATCGGGTTGAGCAGAGAGCTGCCCGCGGTGAGTTCCAGGGCATCCAGGCCGCCGTCATCCTGCAGCCACCGGGCGGTCTGCAGCGACTCCGCTATGGCGATGCCCCCGCGCACCCCGTCGGCCATGTTCAGCTTGGCGGTCACCGCGATCGGCGCCGAGCCGTCGCGTTCCACCTCCCGGCGGACCGCCATCACGACGTCCCGGGCCACCCTGGCCCGGTTCTCCAGCGAGCCGCCGAAGGAGTCGGTGCGCTTGTTGATCAGCGGTGAGAGGAACGAGCTGGCCAGGTAGTTGTGGCCCAGGTGGATCTCGACGGCGTCGAACCCCGCGTCGATCGCATAGCGGGCAGCCCGGGCGTGGTCGGCGACGACCTCGTCGATATCGGCGCCCGTCGCGTGCCTGGCGAACCGCATGGACAACGGATTGAAGAACCGCACCGGGGCCAACGCGGGCGCCTTGTTGGACTTCGCGTTGGCGACCGGACCGGCGTGGCCGATCTGGGCGCTGATCGCCGCACCCTCGGCGTGCACGGCATCGGTGAGCCGCCGCAGGCCCGGCACGGCCTCCGGCCGCATCCACAGCGCAGTGCCGTCGGTCCGGCCACCCGGGCTGACGGCGCAGTAGGCCATCGTGGTCATCCCGACCCCGCCGGCGGCAATGGCCCGGTGGAAGGCGATCAGGTCGTCGCTCACCAGTGCCTGCTGGGTTCGGGCTTCGAACGTGGCCGCCTTGATAATCCGGTTGCGCAGGGTGATCGGACCGAGCTTGGCCGGGCTGAACACATCCGGGACAGCTGTCATATGGAGAATGTAGCCGTGCCCGCGATAAGCCTGGACGGAAAGCTCACCCGCGACGAGATCTTCGTCGACCTCTCGCAGCGGGTGGCCGCGCTGACCGCCGCCGGCCGGACCCCCGGCCTGGGCACCGTCCTGGTCGGTGACGACCCGGGCTCGCACGCCTATGTCAAGGGCAAGCACTCCGACTGCGCCGAGGTCGGCATCACCTCGCTGCGCCGCGACCTGCCCGCTGATGTCAGCCAGGCCGAACTCAACGCGGTGATCGACGAACTCAACGCCAACCCGGAGTGCACCGGCTACATCGTGCAACTGCCGTTACCTCGCCACCTTGACGAGAACGCCGCTCTGGAGCGCATCGACCCGGCCAAGGACGCCGACGGGCTGCACCCCACCAATCTCGGACGCCTGGTCCTTAATGAACCCGCGCCGCTGCCGTGCACGCCACGCGGAATCGTGCACCTGCTGCGACGTTTCGGCGTGGAGCTCGACGGTGCGCACGTCGTGGTGATCGGTCGCGGTGTCACCGTTGGCCGCCCGCTGGGACTGTTGCTCACCCGTCGCTCCGAGAACGCGACAGTCACGTTGTGCCACACCGGAACTCGCGACCTTCCCGCGCTGACTCGGCAGGCGGATGTGATCGTCGCAGCCGTCGGTGTGCCGCACATGCTGACCGCCGGCATGGTATCCCCTGGTGCAGCGGTGGTGGACGTCGGCGTCAGCCGAGTGGACGGGAAGCTCACCGGCGACGTTGCCCCCGACGTCTGGGATGTGGCCGGATCGGTATCGCCCAATCCGGGTGGCGTCGGACCGCTCACCCGTGCCTTCCTGCTGACCAACGTCGTGGAGCGAGCAGAAGCCGCGCAATGAAGCGTTACTGGAGGGCGGTGTTCCGGCGCCAGTGGCCCGTCCTGACCGTCGCGGGGATCGGTCTGGTCGCCGCGATTCTCGTCGCCGCCGGGTTCTGGCGCCGTGGCACCCTGCTGATCGGCATCGGCGTCGGCGTGGCCGCGGCACTGCGCCTGCTGCTCCCCGAGGACCGCGTCGGGGTGCTCGCGGTGCGAAGCCGGCGTCTGGACGTGGCGATGATGACCAGCGTCTGTGCGGCGGTGCTCTACATCGCCTGGACCGTCGATCCGCTGGGGACTTCCTAAGCCAGGGTGGCCCTGATGCACACGGTGATGTAGGGCATCGCGATCCCGGCGGAGTTGGCCAGCGCCGGATGGGTGGCCAGCAGTTCCCGGACCTGCTCGAGGGTGCGATCCCGGACGTCAGCCGGTGAGGTGATGCAGTAACTGCGGGAGGCGACGTAGTCGATCAGCGCCTGCGGCGTCACATAGTTGGTCCACTCCACCCGGTGGTGCTCGACATCGGTGAACGGAGCCGGCAGGTCGGGGGAGACGACTCTGTCGTGTTCGAGGCCGACGATCCGGCTGAAATCCTTGACCCAGCCCAGCCGGTCGTCGCGGACGTTCCACACCAGCCCGAGCCTGCCCCCGGGCCGAAGCACCCTGGCCACCTCGGCCACCGCCCGTTCCGGATCGAACCAGTGCCACGCCTGGGCCACCAGAACGGCGTCAACGGCGTTGTCCGGCAACGGAATATGTTCGGCCGTGCCCAGCAGGGCCGGTGTGTCGGGAAGCGCGCTGCGCAGCACTTCGAGCATCTCGGCGATCGGGTCGACGGCGATCACGGACAGCCCGCGTTCGACCAGCCGGGTGGTCAGCTTGCCGGTGCCGGCTCCGAGGTCGAGAACATCGCGGGCGTTGTCCGCAAGCAGCCAGTCGATCGCCTCCGGTGGATAGGAAGGCCGGCCTCGCTCGTATGCGGCGGCTTGAGACCCGAAGGACAGTGAGCGTTCGTGCGCGTCACTCACCGGTCGGCCCGTCATCGGGATGTCATAGACAGCGTCTTGCGCAGCAACTGGCCGACGGCTTCGGTCTCGAGCAGGAAGCCGTCATGGCCGTACACCGACTCGATCACGTTCAATCCGGTGCTGCCGGGCAGCAGATCGGCCAGTTCCTGCTGCAGTCGCAACGGATAGAGGCGGTCGGAGGTGATGCCGCCGATGACGGCGGGAACGCGGCAGGAGCGCAGTGCGGCGGCCACCCCGCCACGGCCGCGCCCGACATCGTGGCTGGACAGCGTCTCGGTCAGCGCGATGTAGCTGCCGGCGTCGAAACGCCGGATCAGTTTGGCGCCCTGGTGCTGCAGGTAGCTTTCGATGGCGTAGCGGCCACCGGCGGCGGGGTCCTCGTCATCCTGACCGCTGTTGCCGAACCGGGTGTCCAGTTCCGCCTCGCCCCGGTAGGTGAGATGGGCGAACCGGCGAGCCAGGTCCATACCCGCGTCGGGGGCGCGGCCGGTGCCGTAGTAGTCGCCGCCCTGCCAGTTCGGATCGGACTTGATGGCCGCGATCTGGGCGCTCTGGGTGCCGATCTGATCCGCGGTCGCCCGCGCGCCGACAGACAGCACCAGTCCGGCACGCACCCGTTCGGGGTGGCCGATCATCCATTCCAGGGCGCGTGCACCGCCCATCGAGCCGCCCACCACTGCGGCCACCTCGTTGATACCCAGGGCGGATAGCGCCGCGACATCGGCACTGACCTGATCGCGGATCGTGATGGCCGGAAACCTTGAGCCCCAGGGCTTCCCGTCTCTGGCCAGCGAACTCGGTCCGGTGGATCCGCGGCAACCCCCCAGCACGTTGGTGGCCACCGCACACCAGCGATTCGTGTCGATCGGTGCGCCGGGTCCGGCGATCCCGTCCCACCATCCGGCGGTCGGATGGCCAGGCCCGGCCGGGCCGGTGATGTGTGAATCGCCGGTCAGGGCGTGCAGAACCAGTACGACGTTGTCGCGGTTCGGGGACAGCTCACCCCAGCGTTGCACCGCGATCGACACGTCGGAGATGACGGCGCCGCTTTCCAGTTTCAGCGGGCCGATGTCGACGACGCCGGTCTCGCCCTCGGGGGGCAAGGTCTCGATGCGCTCGAAGGAGAGAGTCATGTCAGGTTCATTCAAGCCGCGGCGCCGGACACTTTTTTGGCGGCGGTGAAGCCGCGTTGCAAATCGGCCAGGATGTCGTCGATACCCTCCAGGCCGACCGCCAGCCGCACCAGGCCCGGGGTGACCCCGGTCGCCAGCTGCTCCTCGGCGGAGAGCTGTTGATGGGTGGTCGAGGCCGGATGGATCACCAGGGAGCGGACGTCGCCGATATTGGCGACGTGGCTGTGCAGCGTCAGGGCGTTGACGAACGCCTTTCCGGCCTCCACTCCGCCGGCCAGTTCGAAGGACAGCACCGCGCCGGTGCCCTTGGGCGCCAGCTTCTTGGCCCGCTCATGCCACGGTGAGCTGGGCAGCCCGGCGTAGTTGACGCTGACGACGTCAGGGTGCTTCTCCAGGAACTCGGCCACCTTCTGGGCGTTCTGCACGTGGCGTTCGATGCGCAGGCTCAGCGTCTCCAGGCCCTGGGCGATCAGGAAGGCGTTGAACGGGGAGGCCGCCGAACCCAGATCGCGCAGCAGTTGCACCCGGGCCTTGAGTGCGAAGGCCGGTGCGCCCAGGTCGGCGAACACCACCCCGTGGTAGCTCGGATCGGGATTGGTGAAGCCGGGGAATTTTCCGCTCCGCCAGTCGAACGTGCCGCCGTCGACGATCACCCCGGCGATCGCGGTGCCGTGCCCGCCCAGGTACTTCGTCGCCGAGTGCACGACGATGTCGGCGCCGTGTGCCAGCGGCTGGATGAGGTAGGGAGTCGCGATGGTGTTGTCCACGATCAGCGGCACGCCGTTGTCGTGGGCCACCTCGGCCACGCCCGGGATGTCGAGGACGTCGATCTTCGGGTTGGAGATCGTCTCGGCGAAGAACGCCTTGGTGTTGGGTCGTACCGCGGCCTGCCAGGAGGCCAGATCATCCGGGTCGTCGACGAAGGTCGTCTCGATGCCCAACTTGGGCAGCGAGTAGTGCAGGAGGTTGTAGGTGCCGCCGTACAGGCGGGGGCTGGCCACGATGTGGTCCCCGGCAGCGGCCAGGTTCAGGATCGCGAAGGTCTCCGCGGCCTGGCCTGAGGACAGGAACAGCGCGGCCACCCCGCCTTCGAGTGCGGCGATGCGCTGCTCGACGACGTCGGTGGTGGGGTTCATCAGGCGGGTGTAGATGTTGCCCGGTTCGGCCAGGCCGAACAGCGCCGCGGCGTGGTCGGTGCTGTTGAACGTGTACGAGGTCGTCTGGTAGATGGGCAGCGCGCGCGAGTTGGTCGCCGAGTCCGACGCCTGGCCGGCATGGATCTGCTTGGTTTCGAACGACCAGTTTTCCGATGTGGTCATGGGGGATTGCTCCTAGAGAAGTGTCAACTGGCTGGGTCTGGTGCGCACACTGGCCCGTCGACGAACGGACGGGCGCAGGCGCAGGCGCAGGATCAGCGACAGTGACACATATTGGGGCTCCGCATCAGGTTTCCCTGTCTACTCGGGGGGCCCGTCATGGCGGACCCGCGCTTGCCGTGCAGCCGGTTTTCGACTACTCAACCTGGTCATCACCCGGGGCACCCCACCGCGGTTGGAGGGTTGCCGGCCAGCAAGCCGGGGCTTGATGCTGGCGCTCATGACCGGCCACGAGGATATCGCACATCGGTCTGGGCTGGCTACCCCGACCGCGGCACAGGCGTAGCTACTGGTCAGTAGGCCAAGCCGCCCGACAGCGGGACCTCGCCCCTTGTAATGTTGGGCCCGCGAGCGAGCGCTCGCGGGGCGAGGAGGACGCGGACTCACATGTCGAGTGGACGCAAGATCAAGGTTGAGGGCACCGTCGTCGATCTTGACGGCGACGAGATGACACGGATCATCTGGAAGCTCATCAAGGACACCTTGATCCTGCCCTACCTCGACGTGAACCTTGAGTACTACGACCTCGGTATGGAGAACCGCGATGCCACCGACGACCAGGTGACCATCGACTCCGCCAACGCCATCCTCAAGCACCATGTGGGCGTCAAATGCGCCACCATCACTCCCGACGAGGCCCGCGTCAAGGAGTTCAACCTCAAGAAGATGTGGCTGTCACCCAACGGCACCATCCGTAACATCCTGGGTGGCACGATCTTCCGCGCGCCGATCGTCATCTCCAACATCCCCCGCCTGGTGCCCGGCTGGACCAAACCGATCATCATCGGAAGGCACGCCTTCGGCGACCAGTACCGCGCGACCAACTTCAAGGTTGACCGCCCGGGCACCGTCACGCTCAGCTTCACCCCCGAGGACGGCAGCGAACCGATCGTGCACGAGGTGGTGCGTATCCCCGAGGACGGCGGCGTCGTCATGGGTATGTACAACTTCAAGAAGTCGATCCAGGACTTCGCCCACTCGTCGTTCTCCTATGCGCTGCAACAGAACTACCCGGTGTACCTGTCGACGAAGAACACCATCCTCAAGGCCTATGACGGGATGTTCAAGGACGAGTTCCAGCGGATCTTCGACGAGGATTACAAGGAAGAGTTCGACAAGCGCGGGCTGACCTACGAGCACCGGCTGATCGACGACATGGTTGCCTCCTGCCTGAAGTGGGAGGGCGGCTATGTCTGGGCCTGTAAGAACTACGACGGTGACGTCGAGTCCGACATCGTCGCCCAGGGCTACGGTTCGCTGGGTCTGATGACGTCGGTGCTGATGACCCCGGACGGTCAGACCGTCGAAGCAGAGGCCGCCCACGGCACCGTCACCCGGCACTACCGTCAGCATCAGCAGGGCAAGCCGACCTCGACCAATCCGATCGCCTCGATTTTCGCCTGGACCCGCGGTCTGGAGCATCGTGGCAAGCTGGACAAGACGCCCGAGGTGATCGAGTTCGCCCACACCCTCGAAGAGGTCGTGATCCACACCGTCGAGGGCGGCGAGATGACCAAGGACCTCGCGCTGCTGATCAGCCCGGAACAGCCGTGGCAGACCAGCGAGCAGTTCCTCGAGACGCTGGCCGAGAACCTCAAGAGGGCCCTCGCCTGATCGTCACCACTGTCAACGTCAACGGGGTGCGCGCCGCCGTCCGGGAGCGCTCGGCGGACAACCGCGGCCTGTTGCACTGGCTGTCCGGTACGGAATCCGATGTGGTCTGTATGCAGGAGATCCGCGCCGATGACGGCCAACTGGCCCAGGCCCTGGCACCGGCGCTGGACGCGGGCTGGCACCTGGCCTCCGCCGAGCCGCACCTCAAGGGCCGCAGCGGTGTGGCGGTACTCGGCCGGAGTCCGTTCTCGGCGGTCCGGATCGGTTTGCCCGCAACGGAATTCGAGAATCACGGCCGCTACCTCGAGGTCGACCTTGCTGACGGGACCACGGTGGGCAGTGTTTACGTCCATACCGGCGAGGCCGGCACCGACCGGCAGCTGGAGAAGGAGCGGTTCATGGCCGCTCTCGGCAGGCGGATGGCGGAACTCGCCGCCGGCGGGCGTGCTGCGGTGTTGTGCGGCGACTGGAACATCGCCCACACCGAGCACGACATCAAAGCGTGGAAGGCCAACGTCAAGAAGGCCGGCTTTCTGCCCAGCGAGCGCCAGTGGCTGACCGAACTGATGGACGCCGGCTGGGTGGATGTGCTGCGCCGGGTGCAGCCCGAGGGCCCCGGCCCCTACAGCTGGTGGTCATGGCGTGGCAAAGCCTTCGACAACGACGCCGGCTGGCGTATCGACTACCACCTGGCCACCGAACCGCTCGCGTGCCGCGTCCGGTCGGCGCACGTCGAGAAGCCGGAGGCCTACGCGCTGCGCTGGACCGACCACGCCCCGGTCACCGTGGAGTTCAGCCCATGAAAACCCTGCGACTCGCCGGCGGTGTCGGCATCGGTCTGGGCCTGGCCCTGTATGCGAGCACAGGTATTGCCGCCGCCGACCCCGCCGACCAGTCCGCGCCAAACCCGCATCGCCGATCTCCGGTCAAACACCAAGGTGTGCAAGCACATTCGGCCCGTGCGGCGACCGACAAAGGCATCACCGTCGACCCCACCGTGGGGCTCGTGGACGGGATCATCCAGGGCAGGTTGAACGCAACCAGTTCGAGGGGCCTTCCGCTGGCCGTCACCGCTCTGGGCGGTGGCAACGGCGGCAAGCTGGCCACCGGAACAATCGCACGGGATCCGCAGACCTTCACCGCCCTGCCGTACGCCACCTGGATGGACACCGGGGTCAAAGGATCCGAGACGTTCAGTGTCCGGGTCGCCGAGGTCACTCCCTTCGATCAGGCCCTGACCGCGATCCCGGTGATCGGACTGGCCGCCGCGCCGGTGATCAGCCTGTTGCAGCAATTGCCGCTCATCAGTGATCTGCTGACCCCGCTCATCGGCGCCGCGATCGTCGCGCGGTTCGAGGTCGACACCGCCGCACTGGCCCCCGGTGGCACTCCGGTGGCCTTCACCTATCGCATCACCTCGTTCGACGGCACCCCGATCAGCACGAACTTCTTCCCTGCGGCGGGCCTTGGAACCGGTGACACCGCGGCGATGTTGCTCTACGGCCCCGGTCTGGGTGACCGGGGCGCGATCAATCCCTACGAGGTGGCCGGCACCGCGGACTCGGTCCCCGGCGTGTGGTTGCAACGTCGCGCCGGCTTCAACGTCATCACCTGGGATCCCCGTGGCGAGTACGACTCCGGCGGCATCATGCAGATCGACAATCCGTTCTATGAGGGCCGCGACGCCTCGGCGATCATCAGCTGGGCCGCCGCCAACACCCCGGCCGCGCTGAACAGCCCCGGTGATCCCAAGGTCGGCATGGTGGGCGGCTCCTACGGCGGCGGCATCCAGCTCGTGACCGCGAGCACCGATCCCCGTATCGACGCCATCGCGCCGGACATCGCCTGGAATTCCACGGTCACCTCGCTGTATCCCTACGACACCTTCAAGACCACCTGGGCCAACATCCTTCTGGTGTTCCTGCTCAGCGCCCAGGCCCGGGTCAACGACCAGGTCTACCGCGGCATCACCACCGGCAACCTGCTCGGCTGGCTGAGTCCGACGTCCCTGGCCGCACTGTCGAGCACCGGACCCACCGCCCTGCTCGCCGATCTGAAGATTCCGACTCTGCTGGTGCAGGGCACCGTCGACGCGCTGTTCCCGCCCGACGAGGCGGTCGCCAACGCCGAGGCGATCCTGGCCAACCCGTGGAGCCCGGAGGTGAAGATGCTCTGGTTCTGCGGCGGGCACGGGATCTGTGTGGACCCGGAGAACCCCGGACAGCAGTCGCGGATCTTCACCGACACGCTGGCCTGGATGCGTCAGTACGTCGCCGGTGACGGATCGGCGGCCGACGCCATCCCGGCCTTCCAGTGGTACGACCAGAAGGGCGACTACTACAGCTCGATGCTGTTGCCGTTCCAGGACGGCTTCAACCAGCCGACGCCCTACACCGTCACCGGAACCGGCGGAACGCTCGGCATCGTCCCGCTGCTCGGCGGATCCGGCCTGCTGGCCACCCCGGCCGTCAATGCGATAAACCTCAGTGCCACACCGGATCTCGGGTCTCAGATCGTCGGCTCACCGCAACTGAGCTTCAGCTACCAGGGTCTGGGCACGTCGCGGACGGTGTTCGCTCAACTCGTCGATGACGCGACCGGTCGGGTGGTCGGGCAGTTGGTGTCGCCGATCCCGGTGACCCTCGACGGTCAGCCGCACACGGTCTCGGTCCCGATGTACGACATCGCCTACACGGTGGGGGCCGGTGACTCGCTGACCCTGCAGATCACCAGTTCGGCCGCGATGTTCGCCAACTCCGCGATCGGGTTGATCAGCATCTCCGACCCCCGGCTGGACCTTCCCCTGCGTGCGGTGCCCGGTTAGACGGCCACCACCCGGTCGCTGATCGTCCCGGCGCCCGATCCGTCGACGATCCTCGCCCCGGACGGAGTCGACAGCGTCACGGTGAACGTCTCCCTGGTCTCGGCGGTGACGTCAGCGTTGACGATGATCGCGATGGTCTTGCTGGTCTCACCTGGCGCGAAAATGATGGTGCCCGAGGAGGCGATGTAGTCGCTGCCGGCGGTCGCGGTGCCGTTGGAGGTGGCGTAGGCGACGGTGACCGCACTCGTCGAGGCCGAACTGAGTGTCACCGTGAAGACGGCCAGCGAACTCCCGCCGGCGGAGGTGAACTCGATCGGGGTGAGGTAGGCCATCTTGTTGGTGTTGACGGTGAGCCAGTCGTCGGCCAGGACGCCGCCGGTGTCCCCGGAGTTGGGGTTCCAGGACCAGTAGGTCCAACTGATGTTCTGGGTGCCGGCGGGGATGTCTCTGGTGCCGTCGTTGTTGAGGTCTCCGGAGATGTAGGAGGTGATCGCCTCGAGCCAGACGGCGTCCTTGGGGTCGGTCAGTTTGGTGCCGAACTCTCCGATGTAGACCGGAGCGATGTTCAGTTCGTAGATGTAGCCCCACATCTGGCGGAACTTGGCGGGTAGGCCGGCACCGAAATCGGCGGTCTGGAACCAGGTCTGGGGGAAGACCGAGTTGGGGTAGTCGTGCGGGGAGTACACGACCCGGTTGGCGACGTTGAGCACGATCGGCCGGTCTTTGACGCCCAGCAGGTTGCCGCCCCACCAGTAGTTCTGCCCCTGGTAGCTTTCAACGCCCTCGACGAACACCAGCAGGTTGGGGTTGGCTCCCAGTGCGGCGTTTCCGGCCCGCTCGGCCGCTCGCGCCCAGTCGGTGGCCCCGCCGCCGCCCCAGGTGCCGTTGTGCGGTTCGTTGTGCAGGTCGACGCCGATCACCGTCGGGTTGTTCTTGTAGCGGGCGGCCAGGGTGGCCCAGTCGGCTACCCAGGCATCCTCGGTGTAGGTGCTGTCGTACCACAGTCCGTTGTCGGAGGTGCCCGCGCCGGCGCCGCTGCGGTGATGGTCGAGGATCACCCGCATGCCCTGTTGTCCGGCGTAGGCGACGATCGCGTCCATCACCTGCAGGCCCGAGAGGCCCTGCAGGTCAGGGTTTTTGGAGAAATCGATGCCGTTGGGTGCGGCGGTGGTGTGTAGCAGTTCGCTGGAGAACGGCAGCCGGATGGTGTTGAAACCGAGTGCGGCCATCTGGTTGATCATGTCTCTGTAGCTGCGTGTCCACAGCCCGTGCGGCGCCTGGGTGGTGGACTCCATACCGAACCAGTTGACTCCGGAGATCGCCACCGTCTTGCCCTGGGAGTCCAGGATCTGGTTGCCGGCGGTGTGCAGGAAGCCCGGGGCCATCCCGCCGGATCCCGGCTCGGTGGCCGAGGCATCGGAGATACTGACACCCGGCGTCAGGGGTGCTGCCACATCGTCGTTGAGGATGGTCCCGATTGCCGTCGCGCGGGCGATGGTGACACCCGAGGGATTCGACAGGGTGACGGTGAAGGTCTCGTCGGGTTCTACGGTGGCGTCGCCGAGGATGCCCACATGCACCGACTGCGAGGTCACGCCGGGGACGAAGGTGATGGTCCCGGAACCGGCCGTGTAGTCGACGCCGGCGGTAGCGGTGCTGTTGGCGGTCGCATAGGCCACGCTGACCGGGGTGGCCGATGCCTTGTCCAGGGTTGCGACGAACATGAAGTGGGCGTGCTCACCGTTGCCCTCGATCACCGCGAGATCGGCGATGGACACCTTCGGCGCCACTCCCGGCGACGGGTCGAGGTCGTCGTTGGTGATGGTGCCCGTCGCGGTGGCATCAGCGACGGTGGCGTTCGATGCGTTGGACAGGTTCATCGTGAACTGCTCGTTGAGCTCGTACAGGGTGTCACCGTTGATGGCGACGCTGACGGTCTTGGCGGTGTCGCCCGGCGCGAAGCTCAGTGTGCCCACCGTCGGGATGTAGTCGCCGGCGGTCGCGGTGTCGTCACTCGTGGTGTAGCCCACACTCACGGTGTTGGTGGAGGGTTTGGACAACTGGACCGTGAAGGTCATCGCGGAGGTGCCGGTATTGCCCTCGGCGGTGCTGCGATCGGCCACCGACAGGGTCGGAAGTGGAGTCGCCGGAGCCGCACCGAAGATCAGGTTCTGCCACTTGGTGCGCGCGCTGCTGTCCAGGGCGACGATATTGCCGGTCTGCAGCTGGCCGAGGGTGACCCCCGTCAGGGTGTAGCTCTGGTTGTTGCCGACGATCGTGATCCTGGTCGATCCGCCGGCGTCGGTGACATCGAACTCCGGCGCCTTGAACCAGCCGAAGTCGAGTTTGTCCTTGGCCGGGTCGAACGCCAGCGCCGTGTTGGTGCCGTACCTCCACGCGATGACGGTGGTCGTCCCCACCTGGCCGGACGGAGGCGTCCCGTTGCCGGCGGCAGTAGGCCAGACAGTGGTGCCGGCGATCGGCACACCCTGAGGCTTGATCTGGGAATCAGGCATCGAGGTGAAGCCGAGTTGCTTGTACAGCGAGTCCTCCCGCACCTGGGCGAAGTGGAAGACGAAGTTCGCTGCGCTCAACTGGCTCTTGGTGACACCCTTGAGGATCAGCGATTGGCCGGTACCGGCATTGGAGATGATGATGCCGTTGGGGCTGTCGGCCATGTACAGCTGTTCGCGGGTGCCGAAGTAGCGGAAGTCAACGACATCGGTGGCCGGGTTGAACGCCACGGTGTCGACCTGGCCCACCTCGTGCGAACGCATGTAGACCGTGTTGGGTGCGGCTGTCACGCCGTGCTCCCAGGCCAGCGCGCCGGAAAGGTCCTGTCGGAGATGATCGTTGATGATCGGAGTGAAGTTGTCGACGGTCAGCTGGCCGAGTGACACCCCCTGCAGGATCGCGGTCTCGCCCGTCCACGGACTGCGGAAGCCGACCCCGTCCGGGGTGTCGACGACGATGAAGTTGTGCACCGACACGTCGCCGAGGTCGAGTTTGTCCTTCGCGGGGTTGAATCCGGTGATATCGGGTCCGGCGGCAGTGATGGTGTAGGTCCTTCCGGTACTCGTGCCGGTGTTCGGTGCAGTGTTGGTGATGGTGCCGGTTGCGGTGGCCGCGGTGATGGTTGCACCGGTCGGGTTCGACAGTGTGACGGTGAACGTCTCACTGGCCTCGACGGTGGTGTCGGCAAGGATCGGCACGCTGATCTGCTGGGAAGTCACCCCCGGGGCAAACGACACCGTGCCCGAGACCGCGGAGTAATCGGAGCCCGCGGTGGCCGTTGCGTTGCCCGTGGCATAGCCCACGGTGACCGCAGTCGCCGACGCCTTGGACAGCGTCACCGGGAAGACGGCCGTGCCCGACCCGGTGGCCGGTTCGGCCACCGTCACAGCGCCCACCGAAACCGCCGGCGGAGCTGCTGACGGAGGGGGGCTTGCGACACCGTTGAGTTGCAGACCGGTCACCGCCGAACCGCCCGCACCAGTGGCGGCCTGGAACCCGAACGACACACTCTGACCGGCTGCCAACTGGCCGTTCCACGCGGCGTTGCTCACCACATAAACGTCACCGACATGACTGGAGACCACCCCGTTCCACAGGTTCGTGATCAGCGCCGGAGTATTGAAACTCACCGCCCAACCGTTCAAAGCACCCGAACCCGCCGACACGGTCACATTCCCGATGAATCCCGCACCCCAGTTATCGCCGACGCTGTAGGTGACTGCCGGGTTGGCCGATGTCGCGGCCGTCGCCGGGTTCGTCGCGGTGATCGCGCCCCTGATGCGTCGGTTGGTCCGGTTGACCTCGCGGCTCGTCAGAGACATTGCGGCCGTGACCAAGTCCAGCCGCCCCGCCGGCGTCCCGCCAACGACGGCGGCGGCCTTTGCCACCGTCAGCGCGGGCGCCGACCTGACGGGTTGGAGATTGCGCGCTCCGGACCGGGGTGAGGGTGCCGAGTTCGAGGATGACGTCGAGGAGGAAGTCGGTGAATTAGTCGGCTCGTCTGGGGCGGCCACGCAAGGAGCGGCGGCCACTACACCGCCGATACCCAAAGCGACGGCCAGGGCGCCGACGCGGCCTACGGAAATGAATTCTGCAGCGAACATGGGGAGCCTCTCGTGATGCACTTTGGTTACGATCGTAACCAAATTAACACGCACCTGTGGCAAAGTCACCTCCCAATCCGAAATTGTCTGAAACACCAGTTCAAAAGGGATCTTTCTGGGGCTATTCCGAGGCCATCGCAATGGCCGTCCTGGATCGTCGGGGATGCTGCGATTGCATGTCGGCAACGCAGTGGGCAAACCCCAGATGGCTCGGGGTATAACCAATGCGATGTTTCAGCGAAACCAGCTGGGGGCGAGGGAGTGAATCCGCGGGAGGCGCAGGCGTCCAGATGGGCGGGGGTGTCGCCGTCCGAACGGCGAGCCGAACGGCGGAGGTTGCTGATCGGAGCTGGTTTCGAGTTGTTCGGCGAGGGCGGTGAGGCCGCGGTGTCGGTCCGGTCGGTGTGTGCGCGCGCGGGGTTGAACTCTCGCTACTTCTACGAAAGTTTCACCGACACAAACGAATTACTCGGCGCTGTCTACGACGAGGTCGTCAATGAGCTGGGCAAGGTCCTGTACGCGGCGACGGTCGCGATACCGGACGATCATCGCGCTCGCCTGCGCGCCGGGATCAGGGCGGTTCTGGAGTTCACTTCGGCAGACCCGCGCCGCGGCGAGGTTCTGTTCGTCGGGGCCGGCGTAAATCCCGTGTTCGCGGTTCGCCGCGCAGCTGCCAAGAATTACTTGCGCAACCTGGTTCTGACGGATCGGCAGCGGAATCATCCGCGTCCGCATCCGATGTCCAACGAGGTCGAGGCCGCGATCTACGTCGGGGCGATGTCCGAGATGGCCCGGGAGTGGGCCATCGGCGCACTGGGCGACGATCTTGATCTCGTCGTCGACGCCGCGATGCAGCTGCTGACGCCGCCTGGCGATTAGCAGCCTTGCCGGTTGGCCCCCTCGAGGGCCTTGGGCGCGTCCTGGATCGACTGGTGGATCACGTCGAACACTTGCGGATCCCAGGTGAGTGCGGTCTTCCACTCCAGGCCGGCCTGATCGGAGACGAAGATGCTGTGGGTGTCGTCGAAGCTGTAGCAGCGCCGGTGCGGCAGCACCGGTTCGCTGATGCTCTTGGCCAGCGCGCTCTCCTCGGCGACGATCCCGTCGTTGGGCCATACCGCGGGGTTGGCCGGCCCGGGCAGGGTGAACTTCTTGCCCGCGATCAGCGTGACCGGGATCTTGTCCAGGACGCCGGACTGGAACTGGTTCCACCCGTTCGAGCCCATCAGGAACGCCTTGTTGGCCTCCCGGCCGGAGCCCGACATCAGCTTCAGGGTGCGCACCCTGAAGTCCCGCATCGCTCCCTCGCAGAGTTTGTCGCCCTGGCACTCGGCCAGCGGGATGAGGTCGTTGGCGTAGTCGGACAGGTAGGTGCCCTGCCACGGCGATCCGATGGTGGTCAGCGATCGCACCGTGATCGGCGCGTTGGTGGTGGCCAGTACCCGGATGGCCGCGCGCGAATACAGGCCGCCCATCGAATGGCCGACGAAGTCGACCTCGGTGACGCCCTTCTCGCTGTGCAGCCAGTTGACGAACCGGGCCAGGTGCTCGCCGGCGGTGTCGATGCTGCCGGTGGAGTTCACCGTCATGTTCTCCGGCAGTGTCACCGGGCACACCCCGAAGGCCCCGAAGCCCTGCTGGTCGACCACCTGACCGCGGCCGTTCATGGCCGGTGAGGTGTAGACCGTGTACTTCTTGTCCAGTAGGAACTGCCGGATGGCCGTATCGGTGTTGCCCGCCGCCAGTCCGGTGGCGCAGGCCTGGTCGTTGGTGGTGAACGGGCTGACGGCGTCACCGCCGGACACCACGACGACCGCCGCGCCCTCGGGCCTTTTACCGCCCGAACCCGACCCGCCCGAACATCCCGCCACCGCCGTCGTGGCGGCCAACACCGCAGCTGTCACCGCAAGGAATTTCCGCATGACAGGATTGAACCATCATGAGCCAGCAATCCAGTGTCGTTTTCTCCGGTGTTCAGCCCACCTCGGACTCCCTGCATCTGGGTAACGCCCTGGGTGCGGTCAGTCAGTGGGTGGGTCTTCAGGACGACTACGAGACCTTCTTCTGTGTCGTCGACCTGCATGCCATCACCGTGCCGCAGGATCCGGCGGTGCTGCGCCGACGCACACTGGTCACCGCCGCGCAGTACCTGGCACTTGGCATCGACCCGGATCGCTCCACCGTCTTCGTCCAGAGCCAGGTCCCCGCGCACGCCGAATTGGGTTGGGTGCTGGGTTGTTTCACCGGTTTCGGCCAGGCCTCCCGGATGACTCAGTTCAAGGACAAGTCGCAGAAGCAGGGGGCGGATTCGGCCACCGTGGGGCTGTTCACCTATCCGGTTCTGCAGGCCGCCGACGTGCTGCTCTACAACACCAACCTGGTCCCGGTCGGTGAGGACCAGCGCCAGCACCTGGAGTTGGCCCGAGACATCGCTCAGCGGTTCAACGCCCGGTTCCCGGACACCTTCGTGGTTCCGGAGGTGATGATCGCCAGACAGACCGCCAAGATCTACGACCTGGCCGAGCCCACGGCCAAGATGAGCAAGTCGGCAGCCACCGAGGCCGGCCTGATCAACCTGCTGGACGATCCGAAGGTCTCGGCCAAGAAGATCCGCTCAGCTGTCACCGACAGTGACCGCGAGATCCGCTTCGATCCGGAGAGCAAGCCCGGCGTCTCCAACCTGTTGTCCATCCAGTCCGCCGTCACCGGCACCCCGGTGGACAAGTTGGTCACCGGGTACGAGGGCCGCGGGTACGGCGACCTGAAGTCTGAGACCGCCGACGCCGTCATCGAATACGTGACACCGATCAAGTCCCGGGTCGACGAACTGCTCGCCGACCCGACGGAGTTGCAGTCGATCCTGGCCGCCGGCGCCGACCGCGCGCGTGAGGTCGCCGGCGTGACGCTGTCCCGGGTGTACGACCGGCTGGGGTTCCTGCCCTGCTGAAACTGCTCTGGCACCGAGTCGTGCGAGCCCAACGCCGTTACGACAGCGCCAACGGCGACATCTATGCCGCCGGGGTCACCTACTTCACCATCTTCGCGATGTTCCCCTTGCTGATGATCGGCTTCGCGGCGGTGGGCTTCGTGCTGGCACGCCGTCCGCAGGTGCTGGCCGACATCGACAGCCGGGTCAAGGCCGCGGTCCCCGGTGAATTCGGTCAGCAGGTGATCTCTCTGATGGATGCGGCCATCGAGTCGCGCACCTCGGTCGGCGTCATCGGTCTGGGCACGGCGCTGTACGTCGGTCTGCTCTGGATACAGCGGCTGCGCGCCGCGATCAGTCAGATGTGGGGGCAGGACTTCCCGGCACCGGGATTCCTCAACACCAAGCTCTCCGATGTGCGGGCGCTGGCGGCGGTGTTCGTCGCAAGTCTGATGACGGTCGGCCTGAGCGCGGTGGCCACCTCGGCGCTGCGACTGACCGGACTGCTGCGGGTGGGATCACTGTTGCTGTCGGTTCTGGTGGCCTGGTTGCTGTTCACCGTCATGATCGCCCGGCTGCCACACCGCCCGGTTCCGTTGCGCGACACGGCAATCGCCGGGCTGCTGGCCGCGGTGGGATTCGAAATACTCAAGGGAGTCGGGTCGATCTACCTGCGCACGGTGATGCACGGGCCGGCCGGCGCCGCCTTCGGTCCGGTGCTGGGCCTGATGGTGTTCGCCTACGTGACCGCCCGGCTGGTGCTGTTCGCCACCGCGTGGGCGGCGACTAGCGAGCCCGTACCCGCTGATTCAGTGAGCGTGCCGCCATCATCAGACTGAAGATGATCACCGTGCCGACCACCGCGACGCCCACCCGCACCGGCAGCGCGTCGGCGGAGAGCACCGGCACCGACTTGGGCGCGAGATCCGGTTTGACCGGGATGAGCGACGGGTCGGGATCGATCAGGGTGCCGATCCGGGTGTCGGGCGCGGTGGCGAATCCGTAGTCCAGCAGGCGAGCGGACTGCTCCCAGGGGGCGATCGGCTCGCGGGAACCGTGCAGCAGCACCGAGACCAGTCGGCGGCCGTCGTGATTGGCCGCGCCGACGAAGGTCTGCTGGGCGTCGTCGGTGAATCCGGTCTTGCCGCCCATCGCGCCGGGATAGTTCAGCAGCAGCTTGTTGTCGTTCTCGAGTTCGTAGCCCGGAGCCTCGCCGTGGCCCGGGAAGTTGTAGGTGCGGGTGGCCACGATGTTGGCGAAGGTCGGGTTGTTGAACGCGTACCGGTAGAACAGCCCCATGTCGTAGGCCGAGGTGCTCATGCCCGGACCGTCCAGGCCGGACGGGGTGGCCGCCCGGGTGTCGTGGCCGCCGAGCTTGTAGGCCAGCTGATTGATCTTCTGCATCGTGACGTCCATCCCGCCCAGCGCAACGGCCAGCGAATGCGCGGCGTCGTTGCCGGAATGCATCAGCAGGCCGTGCAGCAGGTCGTTGACGGTGTAGCGGCCGCCCACGTCGACGCCGACCTTGGTGCCCTCCGCGTTGGCGTCCTCCTGGGTGCCGTCGATGACCTTGTTCAGCGGCAGTTCGTTGATGGCCACCATGGCGATGAGGACCTTGATGATGCTGGCCGGACGGTGCCGGCCGTGCGGGTCGCGGGCGGCGATGACGTTGCCGCTGTCCAGATCGGCGACCAGCCAGGCGTCGGCCGAGATGTCCGCGGGCACCGGGGGGGTGCCGGCCGCGACGATCACGCCGCAACCGGCCAGTGCGTCACCGCCGACCGGGTTGACCGGGACCGGCAGCGGCTGCGGGGGATCGCCGGCGGTGGGAATCTCGGAGGAGTCGACGGCCGGCGGTGTGGACACCTTGTACGGGCAGGTGTTCGGGTCCGGTGGATCGGCGACCGCCAATACCGGCGATCCCACCAGAAAAAGGGTCGCGGTTAGGGCGGCGATTCGTCTTGGCCGGGTTTTCATCGCCTTGCAGGTTAGGCGATTCCAGCCCGGAATCCCGGGAGCCTCGCTGTGACTGGTGTGACTATTGTTGTGCGACTCAGCGGGGGACCGGGCAGTGCGCGACGGCCGGGAAGCCGATGCTGCTCATCCACAACCGGCCCTGATGTTCCACCAGGCCGGTCACCACGCCGAAATCCGGACGCTGCATGTGCACACCGGCCACGGCCTCACCGGTGTCCGGATCGAAGGCCACCGCCAGGATCTCCGGGGAGATCTGCGGCTGCAACTTGTCCGGCAGCGCCCAGACGATCTTGCGTAACAGTGGCAGCTTCGGAGCCAGGACGTCCGCGGCGGTGTTGCGCGGGGTCACCATTGCCACCCAGATCCGTCCGTCCGAACCCGTCGAGATGTTGTCGGGCATGTTGGGCAGATGCTCGACCAGTCGGGTCACGGTGCCGGCCTTCGGCCCGGTCAGCCAGTACTTGCTCAACCGCCGGCCCTGCGTCTCGGCGAACACCAGGGCGGAGCCGTCCAGTGTCAGGGTGAGACCGTTGGCGAAGTAGAGGTTCTCCAGCACGGTGTGGACGCTGCCGTCGGGATCGCGCCGGAAAAGGCCGCCGTCACCGCGCGCCTCGATGATCGCGGCCTTGAAGTGGTCGTAGGTGAACTTGGCGGTGGATTGGGTGAAATAGATTGTGCCGTCGGGTAATTCGACGACGTTCGAGCAGAAGTTCAGCGGTTTGAAGTCCACCGCATCGACCAGCACCTCGGTCTCTCCCGTGCCGCGGTCCATCGCCAGCAGTCCACCCGGGCTGGTGCAGATCAGCAGCCGGCCGTCGTGGGTCACCGTCATCCCGAGCGGGCGGCCCGGAGTGTGACCGACGATCTTCGACTCACCGGACGGGTCGATCCGCACAATGCGCCCGTCGACGAGTCCGGTCCACAGCGCGCCGTCGGCGTCGACCACGATGTCCTCGGGCGCGTCCCCGGGCATCGACACCACGGTCAGATCGGCGGCGCCGAACGCGGGCAGCGGTTTCACCGGTGGCGGCTGCCACCGGACCGGCGCGACCGACGGCTTGGGGCCCGGGTTCAGTGCCATGCGTTTCCTCGGGTCTGGAGGTGATCCCAGGCCTGGGTGAAGACCCGGCGCAGGATCGCCTCGATCTCGTCGAACAACGCCTGATCGCTGATCAGCGGCGGCGCCAGCTGCACGACCGAGTCCCCGCGGTCATCGGCGCGGCAGTACAGGCCGGCCTCGAACAGTTCGACGGACAGGAAGCTGCGCAGCAGCCACTCGCTGACCTCGTCATCCAGCACCGCCCTGGTGGCCTTGTCCTTGACCAGTTCGATGCCGTAGAAGAAGCCCTCACCGCGCACGTCGCCGACGATCGGCAGGTCCAGCAGCTTCTCCAGGGTGGCCCGGAACGCCGGGGCGGTGTTGCGCACGTGATCGTTGATGCCCTCACGCTCGAAGATGTCGAGGTTGGCCATGGCCGCGGCGGCCGCGACGGGATGGCCGCCGAAGGTGTAGCCGTGCGCGAAGATGTGATCGGTGTTGTTGAACGGCTCGAAGAGCCGATCGGAGGCGATCATCGCACCCATCGGTGCATAGCCGGATGTCAGGCCCTTGGCACAGGTGATGATGTCGGGCACATAGCCGAAATCGTTGCAGGCGAACATCGAACCGATGCGGCCGAACGCGCAGATCGTCTCGTCGGACACCAGCAGCACGTCGTACTCATCGCAGATCTCACGGACCCGCTCGAAGTATCCGGGCGGCGGCGGGAAGCAGCCGCCGGCGTTCTGCACCGGTTCGAGGAAGACCGCCGCGACCGAGTCGGGCCCCTCCATCTCGATGGCTTCGGCGATCCGGTTGGCCGCCCACTGTCCGAACTCCTTGACGTCGGTGTTGTGTCCCTCGGGCGCGCGGTAGAAGTTGGTGTTCGGCACCCGGAAGCCACCCGGGGTGATCGGCTCGAACGGAGCCTTGAAGGTGGGCAGACCGGTGATGGCCAGCGCGCCGTGCGGGGTGCCGTGGTAGGCGATGGACCGCGAGATCACCTTGTACTTGTCAGGCTTGCCGGTCAGCTTGAAGTACTGCTTGGCCAGTTTCCACGCCGATTCGACGGCGTCGCCGCCGCCGGTGGTGAAGAACACCCGGTTCAGATCCCCGGGGGCGTAGCCGGCCAGTCGCTCGGCGAGTTCGATCGCCAGTGGTGTCGCATACGACCACAGCGGGAAGAACTCGAGGGTCTCGGCCTGCTTCTTGAGGGCCTCGGCGATCTCCTCCCGGCCGTGGCCGACCTGCACCACGAACAGACCGGACAGACCGTCGATGTAGCGCTTGCCGTTGCTGTCCCAGATGTGCACGCCGTCGCCGCGGGTGATGATCGGCGGGGTGTTACCGGCACCGTGCCGGGCGAAATGGCCCCACAGGTAACGGTCGGCTTTCGCGCCGAGCTCGGCTGTCAGGTTTGCGGTGGATGTCATCGCGTGCCCCAATTATATTGTTGCTTAACGAGTTTCAGGTACACCAATGTTTCGGTGGCGACCACTCCGGGTACCGCCCGGATCTCGGTGTTGAGCATGTCCAGCAACTCCTCGTCGTCGGAGCAGACCACCTCGGCGATGATGTCGAAGGTGCCGGCGGTGAGCACCACGTAGGCGACCGCATCGACGAGCGCGAGTCGTTCGGCGACCTTGCTGGTGTCGCCCTGGCACTTGATGCCGATCATGGCCTGACGGGTGAAGCCCATCTGCATCGGATCGGTGACCGCGACGATCTGCATCACCCCGGAGTCGACCAGGCGCTGCACCCGCTGGCGCACCGCGGCCTCGGACAGGCCGACCGATTTGCCGATCCCGGCATACGAACGGCGCCCGTCCTCCTGGAGTTTCTCGATGATCGCCTTGGACATCTCATCGAGTTGCACAGGCGTCCCGGGACGATTGCCGACGGCTCGGATGGGATGCATGGATTCGATTGTGCACGGAATCCGTTGTTTCGAGCAAAAAAAGCGACGAAATGCGTAGCATTTGGCCGTGATTGCGAGTAGTTGGATCGACGGCGCCCCGGTGACCACCGGCGGCGGCCGACATCAGGTGATCAATCCCGCCGACGGGTCGAGCGTCGCCGAACTGGCCCTGGCCACCCCCGCCGACGTCGACATGGCGGTGGCATCGGCCCGCGCGGCGCTGCCCGGCTGGTCGACGGCCACGCCGGTGGAGCGCTCGGCGGTGCTGGCGAAGCTGGCCGAGCTTCTCGACGCCAACGCCGGTGAGGTGATCGCGCAGGAGGTGAGCCAGACCGGCAAGCCGGTGCGGCTGGCGACCGAGTTCGACGTGCCGGGCAGCGTCGACAACATCGCCTTCTTCGCCGGGGCGGCGCGGCACTTGGAGGGCAAGGCCACCGCGGAGTACTCCGGTGACCACACCTCCTCGATCCGCCGCGAGGCCGTCGGGGTGGTGGCCACCATCACACCGTGGAACTACCCGTTGCAGATGGCGGTGTGGAAGGTGATCCCCGCGTTGGCCGCAGGGTGCACGGTGGTGATCAAACCCGCCGAGATCACGCCGCTGACGACCCTCACGCTGGCCCGGCTGGCGAAGGAGGCCGGGCTTCCGGACGGCGCGCTCAACGTCGTCACCGGATCCGGTGCGGACGTCGGGCAGGCACTGGCCGGGCATCGCGACGTCGATGTGGTGACCTTCACCGGATCCACCGCGGTGGGCCGGAAGGTGATGGCCGCGGCGGCCGTTCACGGTCACCGCACCCAACTCGAACTCGGTGGTAAGGCTCCGTTCGTGGTGTTCTCCGACGCCGATCTCGATGCTGCGATCCAGGGGGCGGTGGCCGGCGCGCTGATCAATTCCGGTCAGGACTGCACGGCGGCCACCCGGGCCATCGTCGCCGCCGACCTCTACGACGACTTCGTCTCCGGGGTGGCCGATCTGATGGGCAAGGTCGTCGTCGGCGACCCGCAGGATCCCGACACCGATATGGGTCCGCTGATCTCCTTCGCCCACCGCGACAAGGTGGCCGGCATCGTCTCGCGGGCGCCCGGTCAGGGTGGCCGGATCGTCACCGGCGGGGTGGCGCCCGATCTGCCGGGTGCGTTCTTCCTTCCGACGCTGATCGCCGATGTCGCCGAGGACTCCGAGGCCTACCGCGACGAGATCTTCGGTCCGGTGCTGACGGTGCGCCGCCACGACGGTGATGACGACGCGTTGCGGCAGGCCAATGACACCGATTACGGACTGGCGGCCTCAGCCTGGACCCGCGATGTCTACCGGGCGCAACGGGCATCCCGCGAGATCAAGGCGGGTTGTGTGTGGATCAACGACCACATCCCGATCATCAGCGAGATGCCCCACGGCGGCCTGGGCGCTTCGGGTTTCGGCAAGGACATGTCCGACTACTCGTTCGAGGAGTACCTGACCATCAAGCACGTCATGAGCGATATCACCGGTGTCGCCGAAAAGGGCTGGCACCGAACGATATTCAAGCTGCGCTAGCTGTTCTTGGTGAACTCCTCACCCGTCTCCGGATTGATCGCCGTCTCACCCGGGGGCAGGTTGGACAGGTCCGGGGCGATCACCGTCGGCATATCGCCGGAGTCGGGCAGGCCGAACATCGGTTCCACACCGGTGGCCGGCACCAGCAGAAGATCGGTGCTGTTCCGCCGCGGCAGGGTGATGCCATGGAAGTAGTCCGGTGCGGTGAACCGCCAGATGAACATGGCGATGACGCCCAGCAACAGCGCCCCGATACCGACGACGGCCACCGCTCCGTAGCCGAAGATCGTCACGTTGTTGCCGTCGTCATCGGTCAGCCAGTCCGGGGCGGCGTAGGACTGGAGGCCGTAGATGAACACCGCGGTGAGGATCAGCGCGCCCAGCAGTGGCACGATGCCGCGCATCAGCAGATCGCGCCCCGACTTGGTGAGTTCCTTGCGATAGAACCAGACGCAGGCGAAGCCGGTCAGTCCGTAGTAGAAGGCGATCATCAGACCCACCGAGCCGATCAGCGCGGTCAGCAGGTTGGGGCTGACGAGCGTGAACAGCAGATAGAACAGGATCGACACCGCACCCATGGCGATCGTCGAGGTGGTCGGCGTCAGGTACTTGCGGTGGATCTTGGCGAAGGCGTCCGGCAGGGCCTTGTAGACGCCCATCGAGAGCGTGGTGCGTGCCGTCGGCAGGATGGTGGTCTGGGTGGACGCCGAGGCGGAGGTGAGGATCGACGCGGCCAGCAGCATCAGGCCGATCTTGCCCAGCGTGCTCTCGCCGAACAGGTCGTGGCCGACCGCGGCGAACACGTCGTCGGCATTGTCCTGGTTGCCCAGGCCCACACCCTCGTCGCCGACGCCGGCGAAGGCGATGGTGGCCACGGCCACCGTGGCGTAGGTGGCCAGCAGCAGGAAGGTCGAGATGACCGCGGCACGGCCCGGTGTGGTGCCGGGATCGTCGGACTCCTCGTTGCAGGCCACCGCGGTGTCCCAGCCCCAGTAGATGAACAGTGCGGTCAGCAGGGCGGGTGCGATCACCGTCGAGAAGTCCAGCCCGGCCGGCCAGAACCAGTCCAGCGCCGGCTTGATGGAGTAGGTCTCGGCCTGATCGGTGTAGACCTTGAACAGTGCCACACCGGCGAACGCGATCAGCACGACCAGTTCGATGCCCAGCAGGGCGTACTGCAGGCGGGCCGACACCTCGATGCCCCGGTAGCAGATGTAAGTCATGATCGCGATCCAGATCACGCCGGCCACCGTCGACCAGAATGTGCTGTCGGCAAGGTCGGAGGCGCCGACCAGAGTGAAGGAGTAGGAGCCGGCGATCTGCGCCAGGTTCGCCATCACGATGACGTCGGCGGCGATGATGCCCCAGCCGCCCATCCAGCCGACCAGCGGACCGAACGCCCGCGAGGCCCAGGTGAAGGTGGTGCCGCAGTCCGGTTCGGCCTTGTTCAGTTCCTGGTAGGCGACCGCGATCATCCACATCGGGATGAAGGCCATCAGGATGATCGCGGGAGCCTTCACCCCGGCAAGCAGTGCGCCGCCGCTGGCGACGATCAGACCGAGGCTGGCCGCCAGTGAATAAGCCGGTGCGGTGGAGGCCATTCCGACGACGACGCTGGACAGAAGTCCCAGCGCCCCGCCCTTGAGACCCTTGCTGTCAACGTTCCCCGCTGTTGACTCAACGGTGAGTTCGCCTTTGCTCATGGCGCAGAACCTTACGCCAGGTCAGCTGTTCTAGCGCGTGAACATCAACGCGCGTTTGACCTCCTGGATGGCCTTGGTCACCTCGATACCGCGAGGACAGGCGTCGGTGCAGTTGAAGGTCGTGCGGCAACGCCAGACCCCGTCGACGTCGTTGAGGATCTCCAAGCGCTCGGCGGCGCCCTCGTCGCGGCTGTCGAAGATGAACCGGTGCGCGTTGACGATTGCCGCCGGCCCGAAGTAGCTGCCTTCGTTCCAGAACACCGGGCAGCTGGTGGTGCAACAGGCGCACAGGATGCATTTGGTGGTGTCGTCGTAGCGGGCCCGGTCGGTCTGGCTCTGGATCCGCTCCTTGGTGGGCGGGTTGCCGGTGGTGATCAGGAACGGCTTGACGGCGCGGTAGGCGTCGAAGAACGGCTCCATGTCGACCACCAGGTCCTTCTCCACGGGCAGGCCGCGGATCGGCTCGATGGTGATGGTCACCTGTTTCCCCTCGCTCTTGGGCAGCAGGTCGCGCATGAGCACCTTGCAGGCCAGCCGGTTGACTCCGTTGATCCGCATGGCATCGGACCCGCACACGCCGTGGGCGCAGGAGCGGCGGAAGGTCAGCGTGCCGTCGAGGTAGCTCTTCACGTAGATGAGCAGGTTCAGCAACCGGTCCGAGGGCAGGCACGGAACCCGGAAGCTCTGCCAGCCGCCACTGTCGGCGTGCCGGTCCGGATTCTCCGGATCGAAGCGGGCGATCTTCAGGGTGACCATCACCGAGCCCGGCGCAACGGGTGCCGTCATCGTCAGTACTTCCGTTCCATCGGCTCGTAGCGGGTCTGCGTCACCGGCTTGTAGTCCAGACGGACGTCGGAGAGTAGATCCTTGCCCTCCTTGTAGGCCATCGTGTGGCGCATGTAGTTGGTGTCATCGCGGTTGGGGTAGTCCTCGCGGGCGTGACCGCCGCGGGACTCCTTGCGGTTGAGCGCGCTGACCACCGTCACCTCGGCCAGTTCCAGCAGGAAGCCGAGCTCGATGGCCTCGAGCAGATCGCTGTTGTAGCGCTTGCCCTTGTCGTGCACCGAGATTCGCGAATAACGCTCCTTGAGCGCGTGGATGTCGGTCAGGGCCTGCTTGAGTGTCTCCTCGGTGCGGAATACCGCTGCGTTGTTGTCCATCGACTGCTGCAGTTCGCCGCGGATGTCGGCCACCCTCTCCTCGCCGTGCTCGGAGAGGATGTTGGCCACCCACTCGGTCACCATCGCGGCGGGCTCCGGCGGCATCTCGATGCGCGGATTGCCCATCGCGTAGTAGGCGGCGGAGAACCCGGCCCGGCGGCCGAAGACGTTGATGTCCAGCAGCGAGTTGGTACCCAGGCGGTTGGCGCCGTGCACTGACACGCAGGCGCACTCGCCGGCGGCGTAGAGACCGGGCACCACATGGGTGTTGTCCCGCAGCACCTCGCCGATCAGTGTGGTCGGGATACCGCCCATCACGTAGTGACAGGTGGGGTACACCGGCACCAGCTCGGTGACCGGATCCACGCCCAGGTAGGTGCGGGCGAACTCGGTGATGTCGGGGAGTTTGGCCTCCAGCACGTCCTCACCGAGATGACGGACGTCTATGTAGACGTAGTCCTTGTTCGGTCCGGCGCCGCGACCCTCGAGCACTTCGAGCACCATCGAACGCGCGACGATGTCGCGTGGGGCGAGGTCGACGATGGTGGGCGCGTAGCGCTCCATGAACCGCTCGCCCTCACCGTTGAGCAATCGGCCGCCCTCGCCGCGGACCGCCTCGGAGATCAGGATGCCCAGGCCGGCCAGACCGGTCGGGTGGAACTGGTGGAACTCCATGTCCTCCAACGGAAGTCCCTTGCGGAATACGATGCCCAGACCGTCACCGGTCAGCGTGTGGGCGTTGGAGGTGGTCTTGTACATCCGGCCCGAGCCGCCGGTGGCCAGCACGATCGCCTTGGCGTGGAAGACGTGGATGTCACCGGTGGCCAGTTCGTAGGCCACCACGCCGGTGGCCACCGGGCCGCGGGCGGTCTCGGTGAGCACCAGATCGAGCGCGTAGAACTCGTTGTAGAACTCCACGCCGTGCTTGACGCAGTTCTGATACAGCGTCTGCAGGATCATGTGGCCGGTGCGGTCCGCCGCGTAGCAGGCCCGGCGAACCGGGGCCTTGCCGTGGTCGCGGGTGTGGCCGCCGAACCGGCGTTGGTCGATGCGTCCCTCCGGGGTGCGGTTGAAGGGCATGCCCATCTTCTCGAGGTCCAGGACCGCGTCGATGGCTTCCTTGCACATGATCTCGACCGCGTCCTGATCGGCCAGATAGTCACCGCCCTTGACGGTGTCGAAGGTGTGCCACTCCCAGTTGTCCTCTTCGACGTTGGCCAGTGCGGCGCACATGCCGCCCTGGGCGGCGCCGGTGTGGCTGCGGGTCGGGTACAGCTTGGTCAGCACGGCGGTGCGGACGCGGGGGCCCGCCTCGACTGCGGCGCGCATGCCGGCGCCGCCGGCGCCGACGATCACGACGTCGTACTTGTGCTGATGAATCATCGCCAGATCTCCTCGGAGGTCACGAGATGTTCGGGTTGAAGGTCACCAGGGTGTAGGTGCCGACCACCAGGATGAGGACGACCGAGATCGCCAGCAGCGAGTGCAGCCAGAAGCGGGTCGAACCCTTGCGGGAATAGTCGTCGATGATGGTCCGCATCCCGTTGGCGCCGTGCAGCTGGGCCAGCCACAACATGGCCAGATCCCAGACCTGCCAGAACGGGGACGCCCAGCGCTGGGCGATGTAGTTGAAGTCGACGCGGTACACGCCGTTCTCCCACATCAGCCCGATGAAGAGGTGACCGAGCACCAGGAAGATCAGCACGACGCCGGAGAACCGCATGAACAGCCAGGCGTACTTCTCGAAGTTCGGCGTGCCGGAGTGCCGGCGGGGCGAGCGCGGGTTGTCCAGTGCGGCGGGGCGGTCGTGGTCCTTCTCGACGACCGGCGCCTCGGGCCGGGTCACAGGAAGTGCTCCGCCATGTGCATCCCGATGACCACCGTCGCCGGGACCATGATCAGCAGCCAGACGGCGGCCACCGTCCACAGCATCTGCCGTTGGTAACGCGGACCCTTCCACCAGAAGTCGATGAGGATCACCCGCACGCCGTTGAGGGCGTGATAGAGCACCGCGGCGACCAGCCCGAGTTCCATAAGGCCGATGGGCACGGTCTTGTAGGTCGCGACGACCTCGTTGTAGGCCTGCGGGCTGACCCGCACCAGCGCGGTGTCCAGGACGTGGACGAAGAGGAAGAAGAACACCGTGGCGCCGGTGATCCGGTGCAGCACCCACGACCACATGCCGGGATCGCCCCGGTACAGGGTCCGTCGACTCATCTCCGGCCTCCAACTGTTCGAACTGTGGGTGACTCTAACTCTTTGCGAGCAGCGGTGACGGGCACAATGGTCCAATGACGACCCCGTTGACCCTCGAGACGATCCGCCAGGCGCCCAAGGCGCTTCTGCACGATCACCTCGACGGGGGACTGCGGCCGTCGACGGTGATCGATATCGCCGGCCGGATCGGCTACGAGGGCCTGCCCAGCACCGACGAGAACGAGCTGGCAGCCTGGTTCCGCAATGCCGCGCACAGCGGTTCGCTGGTCCGCTACCTGGAGCCGTTCGCCCACACCGTGGCCGTGATGCAGACCCCGGACTCCCTGCACCGGGTCGCCCTGGAATGTGTTGAGGATCTCGCCGGGGACAACGTCGTCTACGCCGAGGTCCGGTTCGCCCCCGAGCTGCACCTGGCCCGGGGGCTGTCGCTCGACGAGGTGGTGGACGCCGTGCTGGCCGGATTCGCCGATGGTGAGAAGGCCGCCGCGGCCGCCGGTCGGACGATCACGGTGCGGTGTCTGGTGACAGCCATGCGCCACGCCGCCCGCTCACGCGATATCGCCGAGTTGGCCGTCCGGTTTCGCGACAAGGGCGTCGTCGGGTTCGACATCGCCGGCGCCGAGGCCGGCAATCCGCCGTCGAGGCACCTCGACGCTTTCGAGTACATGCGGTCCAACAACGCCCGATTCACCATTCACGCCGGCGAGGCGTTCGGGCTGCCGTCGATTCAGGAGGCGCTGGCGTTCTGCGGAGCCGATCGGCTCGGCCACGGGGTGCGCATCGTTGATGACATCACCCGGTTACCGGACGGCGGTGTGGAGTTGGGCCGGGTGGCGGCGATCGTGCGGGACAAGCGCATTCCACTGGAGATGTGCCCGACCTCCAATGTCCAGACCGGCGCGGTGCCCAGCATCGAGAAGCATCCCTTCGACCTGTTGGCCCGCTTGCGATTCCGGGTGACCGTCAACACTGACAACCGGCTGATGAGCGACACCACCATGAGCCGCGAGATGCTCCAGTTGGTGGAGGCCTTCGGCTACGGCTGGAGTGACCTCGAGAGGTTCACCATCAATTCGATGAAGTCGGCGTTCATCCACTTCGACGAACGGCTGGCCATCATCGACGAGGTGATCAAACCGCGGTATGCGGTGCTGGTGGGCTAGAAGGGCGGATCGTCGCCGGGATCGTGCTGGGCCGGGACGTTGAGCATCTCGGCCAGTTTCGCATTGCGGTGTTCCCGCCGTCGGCGGTTATGCGCCCGTTCGGTGGCGATGCTGTGTGCCCGGTTCTGAGTCCGGGTGCGCTGACGAAGCGGCATCATCGCGGTGCCGTTGCCGGACTCCGGCGAACGTGCCGCGACGGGTACTTCACCGGTGGGCGCCATGAGACTCGGGAGAAGCCATGCGCTACCCGGGGTCGTCACGTAGGTCTGACCATCTGGCAGTTCCCAGATCACCGTGCCGTCTCGGAGTTGCCGGTCCTTCCAGCCCCAGAAGGTCTTGACGAGATGATGAAAACGGCAGAGGCACTTCAGGTTTGAGGCGTGCGTCGGACCATCCCGATCGTAGGGGACAGTGTGGTCGAGATCGCAGACGATGGCGGGCCGATCGCAGCCTGGGGCGCGGCAGGTGAGGTCCCGGGCGCGGACGAAATCGGCCAGCGTTCGAGACGGTCGATAGCGCGGCTCGGCGGGGCAGTCCGCGGGATGGACCAGCGGACGCAGCCGGGCCTTCGCCGCGATATCGCGGAGTAGCTCGGCGGGAATGAGGGCGCCTGTGCCCATCAGGTAGCCGGGCAGTTCACTGTCTCCGCGGAGGGATGACTGCTCAGCGACGACGTGGATCACGATGGGGGATTGCACTGCGACGGCGGCGGCGCAGTCCGGGCTTTCGCAACGGCACATCAATCGTTCGGCATTCGCCGCCAGTGCTCCCAACGCATCAGCTCTGCGCTGCGCGGCGGTACGGGGATCGTTCGGGCAGACGGTGGCGGCCAGCGCATCGAGTCGCTGGTCGAGCACTTGGGCGTCGGCGGTGAACAACCGGGCCGACAAATCGGACAAGCCTGCGCTGTCGTCCCAGATCGTTACGTCGCGATCTCTGGCACGCTCCCTGGTGCGCCGTTTGGCATCGCGATCGTGGGTGATGACGATCCGGTCGACTTCCCGGATGAGCCGGCCGTGGGTCATCGACGGCCAGCGTGCGGCTCGGGCGGCAAGGATTCGGTCGACCTCGGCCATCGCTGCCTCGTCGGTGATCAGGTCGGTGCGGTAGACGAGTGTGCGGAAGGTGTTCATATCGATGTCCCCGGCCTCGAACACCGCGGCGACCGCGGGCAGCCGGTGCATGGCGAGGCCGTAGTTCATCTGACTTCCGGCTTTGCCGAGGCTGATGCGAAGGGCGGCGGCGATCTCCGCGCCGACAGCGGCCCAGGTGTCCACTGCCCACTCGGCGTTCTCGCCGCGCTCAGCACGGCGCAGTTCGAAGAGGTCACCGATGATCCTCAGGCGTCGCGCCGCCGCCTGGTTCTCCCGGCGTGACGTGACGGCCAACTCCTCGAGCAGCGATCGGGACTCCGGCGTCTCCGGAGGCTCCCAGTAGTCGTGAACCTGTTTGTTGTCGAACACATGTTCGATAGTGCCAGAGGGGTCTGACATTGATGGTGTTCAACCGTTCCGGTTGATGATTGGACTGGCTCGTCTGCTGGCGGTGGTGACCCTCGGTCTGACTGACACCCTGCTGGGTTGTCTTCCATTTGATCTGTCCCACTGGCAGCAGGCGGGTCGCTTCACGAAGAGCCCGGTAGGGCGGACATGACTTAATCAGGAGCCTGGCAGTTCCCTCGTCAATGTCTTGTCTGCCCGCCCTACCGGTCATCCGCAAGTGCCGGCGGGGCCGGCAGAAGGGACACCACCATCGTGACATCATCACGGGCCGTCGTCATCGGCGCCGACACACATCTGGACACCGTCCACCTCGCCGCGCTCAGTCCTACCGGGGCACCGGTGGCTGATGCGCAGTTCCCCACCCGCCCGGCCGGCTACTACCTGGCCGTGAAATGGGCCCAGAGCTTCGGGACGGTTCTGCGGGCCGGGGTGGAGGGCACCAGCTCCTACGGTGCCGGGCTGACCCGGGCGCTGCAGGAGGCCGGGATCGAGGTCGCCGAGATCAACCGATCGGATCGGGCCGCAC
>JAPOKC010000027.1 GCA_029977845.1 Mycobacteriaceae bacterium
GGGGCGGCTGCAGATACGCGGAGTCCTGCCAGCGGCCCTCGGTGAAGGTCAACACCTCCGCGACTCCGTTCCCCCGGCCGTCCTCAGCGAGCTCGACTCCGGTTGCGGCACAACCGGTGTCCGAACAGACGGACCGGAACGCCCACCGCTGGGGCTTGTCGGACGTGTTGGCGAAATCAATCCGGTACACCCCGTCGAGGATTGCGGCGTAGTTGTCCGGAACCGGTGCGGGAGGGGGGGGCGGTGGTACGGCGGCCGGGTTCTCGAGTTCGACATCTCCCGGCGCCTCGCCGATCCGCACCGCGGTGAACGGCACCTCGATGACCGAACCCGCCAGTCCGCACTCATTGGTCAGCACCGTGGTGGTCTGGACGCCGCGCAGACTGCCGTCGGATTGCGGTGTCATCGTCCAGACCGATACCTCGGTGTCCGAGCCCGGGCCGACATCACCGGTGTTGCCGAGACACAGCGGATGGTCGATCGAGGTCCGTTGACCCAGCTCCTCCCAGCGGCCGTCGGTGAACCGGAGTTGGGTTGTGCGGGATGGTGTGCGGGCCGCTTTCAGGTTTCCCTTGTCGAGTGCGGTGGCGGTGGCCGCACACCCGGAGTCGCCGCAGTGCGATCGGAACGCCCAGAAGCTGACATCGGCGTTGCCGGTCTGTGCGGGCCAGGGGTCCAGGGCGCCGTTGTGTGTCTGTTGGGCGCCCTGATAATTCACGCGATACGTGCCCTCGAGCACGACCTGCTGAGCCGGAGTATCGGCTCGATGGCTGAAGTGACGGACGACGGTGTAGGTCCCCAGACTTGCCGCGGCGATGACGATCGCCGAGGTCATCACCGCGACCCACTGACGCCTCGGGACTGTGGTGGGCACGAACGGTTGGGAATTCGCAGCCAGTGCCTCGGCGAAGTCAGCGCACCGCGGATAACGCTGAGCGGGATCCTTGGCCAGGGCGCGCGCGAACACGGCATCCAATCCGGCCAGTTCGGGCCGGAAGGCGGACACCGGAGGCGGGGCCGCGTTGAGATGTCGGCCGATCACCATGGCCGCGTTGGGGGAGGGGAACAGTTCCGATCCGGTCAGTAGATGAAAGGCTGTGGCCGCCAACGCATACTGGTCTGCCCGGCCGTCGAATGACTCGCCGATCAACTGCTCAGGTGCGGCGTAGGCGGCGGTACCGACGGTCATGTTGGCGGCAGTGAGGCTGACCGGTTCGTTGATCTCCCGGGCCACCCCGAAGTCGGTCAGCGCGATCCGTTGTTCGGCTGTGCCGAGGTTGGCGCAGAGGATGTTGGCCGGCTTGACGTCGCGGTGCAACAGACCACGGGCATGGATGGCATCCAGCGCCGAGGCCACCGCCGAGACGATCGCCACGACATCACCAACCGGTAGACCCCGCGGATAGCGCGTGCGCAACAGTTCCGCGGCGTCGGGACCGTCGATGTAATCCATCGAGATCCACAGCCGGCCGTCGGCCTCGCCCCGATCGTGCAGGGTGACGAGATTGGGATGCCATACCGTCGCAGCGAGTTCCGCTTCGCGCTGAAACCGCTGGCGGTACTCGTCGTTGCCGGTGTAGCTGCGCGGCAGAACCTTCAGGGCCTCCTGACGCGGCAGCCGCGGATGGTCGACGAGGTAGACCTCACCCATCCCGCCGACGCCGATACGCCGCACGATCCGAAATCCCGCGAACTCGGCTCCCGGCTCCACAGGCTCATCCTCTCAGGAAGCTCGCGTTCCGCGAGCCTCTGACGGCGATAGTCTTCCAGGCATGTATCAGTCGAACTGGGATTCGGTGGCCACCCATCCGTTGCCCGGCTGGTACGACGACGCCAAACTCGGCGTATTCCTGCACTGGGGCCTGTACTCGGTGCCGGGCTGGGCGCCGCAGGTTCCCGACATCCAGGAGCTGCTCCGGGACAAGGGTCCCGCAGAGATGTTGCGGGACAACCCGTATGCGGAGTGGTACCTCAACAGCAGCCGCATCGAGGGCAGCCCCACCTGGTATCACCAGCGCGACACCTATGGGCCGCAGGCCACCTACGACGACTTCGTGCCGGTCTTCGACGAGGGCACCGCCGGCGCTGACATGGAGGCGATCGCCGCGGTCTGCCGTGACGCCGGTGCCGGCTACGTCGTGTTGACCACCAAGCACCACGACGGTTTCTGCCTGTGGCCCACCAATCTCGTCCACCCCCACAAGGGCCGCTACCACGCCCGACGCGACCTCGTCGGCGACCTGACCCGCGCCGTGCGGAACGCCGGGATACGAATGGGCCTGTACTACTCCGGCGGATACGACTGGCCCTACAACGATGCTCTGCTGACCAATCCCGCCGACAGTTTCCTCGCTGTTCCGCACTCGCCCGACTACGTCGAGTACGCAACCGGACATGTCCGCGAATTGATCGACAGGTATCAGCCCTCGGTGCTGTGGAACGACATCTGCTGGCCGGCCGGCGGGGATCTTCCGGCATTGTTCGCCGAGTACTACAACGCGGTTCCGGACGGTGTGATCAACGACCGCTGGCTGGAGTCGACTCAGCACCGCGGCACGGTGACCGACAGCCTTGCACGTGCGGGAGGTGTTCTGCTGCAACGCTTCTGGTCACTGATACCCGAAAGCTACAAGTCGCTGACCTTCCCGGCCAATCACCACTTCGACTTCCGTACGCCGGAGTACGCGCAGTTCGACACGATTCAGGACAAGAAGTGGGAGTCGACCCGCGGCGTCGGGCACTCCTTCGGCGCCAACCGCAACGAGCGGCCCGAGGACATCGTCACCGCGACCGAACTCGTGCGCTCGTTCGCCGACATCGTCTCCAAGAACGGCAACCTGCTGATCGGTATCGGCCCCGACCAGACCGGGCGGTTCCCCGACGAGCAACTCGTGCCGTTGCGCGGGCTGGGTGCCTGGCTGAAGGTCAACGGTGAGGCGATCTACCGCACCCGGCCATGGCTCCTCCCGCAGACCACCACCAGTGCCGGCAGCGGTGTCCGGTTCACCGCGCGCGATGGTGTGGTCAACGCGATCCTGCTCGACGTGCCCGAGCGTGAATTCACGATGCGGGGTATAGACGCGTCCGGGGTGACTGCGGTCCGGTTGCTCGGCCACGACCCGGTGGACTGGCGGGTCGCCGACGGCGCGTTGACGGTGCGGCTACCGGAACGGATGCCGGTGTCTCCGGCGCACGTGCTGGAGATGCGCGGACAGGTGCGGCCGGTTTAGCCCTGTTCGAGGGTGTTGTTCATCCCGGAATTGCTCAGTTCCGGATTGCCGCTGCGGTAGGTGACCGCGTTGTTCATCCCGGAGACCTCGATGGCGTCGGACTCATCGACGGTGACGGTGTTGCCGACCCCGGAGACATCCACCCGGGCGCAGTGACCGGTGAGCAGAACCGTGTTGTCCACCCCGCTGATGCTGACGACGCTGGCGGCGCAGTTGTACCTCTCCTGCTTTCCGACTCCGGCGACGCTGATCGACTGGCCGGCCGGAGCGGAAGGCGCGACCGTCGTGCGAGCGGGCGGGCTGGGCGGGTTCGCGGTGAACGATCCGCCGCCGCCGTCGAACTCTGGCGAGGTCGCCCGGCCCCCAACAGTGTGACGGGACTGGTTGATCAGCATCGCGCCGCCGCTGACCACCAGGGCGAGGATCATCAGGCTCAGCAGGATCCACCCCGCCCGCAGACCGGTGCGGGGCGGTTCATCGGATGTCGCGGAACCGGGCTGTGCCGGCTCGAGTTCCCGAATCCGCTGTTCGGGATCGTCGTTGTCGCTCATCGCTGTAACTATCGCGCAGCCGTTGCGATTTGGCACCTGCCGCCGACGTGCTCCGGTGTTAGGTTGGGGACAGGTGTGCAGATTTGCTGTTCGCGACGAAGGGATCGGCGTGATGAGGGTCTTGCTGCCACATCAGCTCCTCGAAGAGAAGGTGAAGTCCGACTTCGACAAGGACGTCCGGCAGAAGTTCTTCCGCGGCCTGAACTTTGCCGGTCCCGAGGGCGACCCCGGCTGGTTCGGCCCGAAGAGTGCGGTCTGGCGGGTGCACTCGCACACCTCGGCGCTGATCTTCGGCCTGCAGTGCGCGGCGTTCATGGAACGGCTCGACCCCAGCATCTACTGGATGGGCGCGGATCATTCGCGGGTGGTGGAACGCGACGAGGACGGCGTGCCCACCGGCCGGCTCGATGTCGAGGGTGCGGCGGTGCGGCTGGCGCACTCGGTGGCCTTCTTCATCGGCACCGCCTACGGGTCGACGGCGACCGCCGAGAAGGTGGCCCAGACCGTGCGCTCGATGCACCACACGGTCAAAGGCGTCCGGCCCGACGGCCTGCCCTACGACGCGGATGACCCGGAATGGCTGCGCTGGAACTACGCCACCGTGGTGTGGGGCATCGCCACCGCGCACGAGATGTACCACCCGGCGCCGTTGCGTGACATCGACGACTATTACCGGGAGTTCGTCCGGGTCGGTCACGCGCTGGGCGGCGGCGACCTGCCGCAGACCAAGGCAGAGACCCTGGAGTGCCTGAAGGCCTACCTTCCGCGACTGGCGTTGACCCATGGCGCCGCACTGGCCACCGGGCCCTCGCTGCAGAGCAATCCGGAGGTGCCGGCGGCGGCCAAGTTCTTCGATTGGGCAATCCGCGACGCGATGCCGCAGTGGGCGGCGGAGTTGGTCATGTATCAACCGCCGCACCCGGTGGAACGTGCGGCGCGGCGCGCGGCGACGTGGACGGCGATCAACGCCACCCAGATCGCGATGGGTCCGCTCAAGGAGTTCAGCCAGGCTCAGCGCCGAGTGGCGGCCGGCACTGTGACCGAGCACACAGAGCCGTCGTACCGACTCGGTGATGACCCTGTTCGCGACCGCGAGTCCGTCGAGCAGACGCTGTAGCACGGCCCGGCACTAAGGAATCCGCTTAACATCTTAGACACTCGGGGCGGGGTGTGATTTGCGCCGCATTTGCCCGTGCGCGATGAGAAATTCTCAGCGAAAAACAAATTGCGACGCTGCGCGCATTTCCGCAGGAGCAAATCTGATCGAACAGCGGATTCGTAGTTTGCGCGGCAAATGAAATCACAAACATGCTGCTTAGCGGCGCCTGAGTCTATTGGGGCACAAGTGAACTAGACCGGAATTCTTTGTCGTAACGCGCCGTTAAACTTCTAGATGGCCGACAATCATGTCGGTTCGAAGAAATTCCGATTCGACGTGAGGCTGACCGCGCTGTCGCGGGCTGGCCGCCGGAGGTGAAGAAAACATGGCGAACACGATGGGCGCTAGCGCGGTTGCCGAACGGCCTGCCGACGCACTGTGGCTGGCCGCCCTGCCGGTCCCGCGGGTAACCGTGACGAATGACCGGGCGCCTGCCATGCGTCACTCCATCGCCCGCCCCGCCGAGGGCGTGCTGACCGCGTTGCCCGGAGCCGTCACCGATATGGCCGTCACTCAAGACGGTCGTTATCTGGTGGCTGCCCACTACGGCGATGACGCGGTGTCGGTCATCGATATCGCCACCCTGACCGTCAGCACCGTGATCGAGGGCATCGCTGAGCCGTACGCGATCGCCGCGGCCGACCGGATCTACGTGACGTCGGCGGCTGACGCCGAGGACCGCGTTGTCGCCGTCGACCCGGGTGCCGGTGTCGCGCTGGCCGCCAAAGACATCACCGTGACCGCCCGCGGCCTGGCTGCGAGCCCGGCCGGCGACGTCCTGTTCGTGGCGCGCTGCGGTGACGCCGGCGCCGACATCGCCGCGATCGAGGTCGAAAGCGGTCTCACCCGGTCGATCTCGCTGACCGGTGCGGCCGGCGCCGCCGTCGACACCATCCGTGTCAGCGATGACGGTTCCGTGCTCTTCGCCGCCCTGACCACCGCTGCGGGTAACGCGCTGATGATCGTCGACCTCCGCACCGGCCGTATCGCCCATCGGGTCGCCATCCGCGGTTCGATCGGCGACATCGCCGCCCATCGCGACGGACGCCGGGTGTTCGTCACCGGTTGGGACGCCGAGCTCGGCGGAACGCTGACCGCTGTGGATGCCGGCACCGGACGGGTGATCAACACCGTCGCGGTCGGCGGACCGGCCACCCAGGTCGTCCTCAGCGGAACCCGCGCCTACGTGGCTTCCGGTGAAGGGGTCTCGGTGATCGATATCGCCGGTCCGGGTCGCGTCATCGACATCTTCTCGATCGGCCGGCCGGTGTCCTGCGTCGCGTTGAGCCTCGACGAGGGTTGCCTGTACATCGCCGATTACGACGGCGCGATCACCGCGCTCTCGGCAACCGCCGCCGCGCGGTTGCGCGCCGCCTCCTGAGGCGGGATCAGCGCTGGGTGCAGTCCAGCGACACCGAGATCGACTGACTCGTGACCACCGGCACCAGGAAGGTGCCTCCGCGGCTGCCCAGACCGGGACCGACGTAGGGCACCCACTGGGTGACGGTCTGCGGGTTACGCACACTGGTGACGACGCACTTCGATATCGGACCGGTGCCCATCTTGTCGACGGTGACGGTGTAGCCCTGTCTCTGCAGTTCGTTGATGGTCTCCTGGGCCGACTGGTCGGCGCGGGCCACGGCCGCGGGCCCCGCCAGCAGACCGCAGACGGCGGCTGTTGCGGACAGGCTCGCGATGGTGCGCATGACTCCATCGTGGCGTGAATCCCGCGGAGATACCATTCGCGCAGGCCGGTACACCTGAGCGAAGGCGGTTTTTCGATGCAGAGCACCATGCAGAACTTCCCGTTGACCGTTGCGGAGATCCTGCGGTACGCCGTGAACGTCCACGGTGACCGCACCGTCACCACCGCCACCGGATCGGGATTCCGGCATGCGACCTATCACGAACTCGGCCGGCAGGCGGCCCGGCTGGCCAACGCACTGCGCCGGCTGGGCATCGACGGCGACCAGCGGGTGGCCACCTTCATGTGGAACAACCAGGAGCATCTGGAGGCCTACGTCGCGATCCCCTCGATGGGTGCGGTGCTGCACACCCTGAACATCAGACTGTTCCCCGAGCAGATCGAGTTCGTCGCCTACGAGGCCGAGGACCGCGTCGTCATCGCCGATATCTCGCTGGCCGACGTGCTTGCACCGGTGCTGCCGAAGATGGAGACGGTGCACACCGTGATCGTGGTCGGCGCGGGGGATCTCGCGCCGTTTGAATCCTCCGGTAAGCGAGTGCTGCGTTATCACGAGATCACTGCTGCGGAGTCCGATGATTTCGACTGGCCGGAGATCGACGAAAACTCTGCTGCGGCAATGTGTTACACCAGTGGCACCACCGGGCATCCGAAAGGTGTGGTGTACGCGCACCGGTCGAGCTACCTGCACTCGATGGCGGTCTGCGGCGGGAACGGTATGGGCCTGAGCTTCTCCGACAAGGCCCTTCCGATCGTGCCGATGTTCCACGCCAACGCCTGGGGTCTTCCGTACGCGGCGCTGATGGCCGGCGCCGACATCGTGATGCCGGACCGGTTCATGGATGCCAAGTCGCTGGTGAATCTGATCGAGACCCAGCGGCCGACGGTCACCGGGGCGGTGCCGACGATCTGGAACGACGTGATGAACTATCTCGATCGCGAACCGGGACACGACATCTCGTCGTTGCGGCTGGTGGCCTGCGGCGGATCGGCGGTGCCGTTGTCGTTGATGCAGACCTTCGAACAGCGCTTCGATGTGCAGATTCGCCAACTCTGGGGGATGACCGAGACCTCGCCGATCGCCACGCTGGCCTGGCCGGCCCCCAACACCCCGCCGGAGAAGCACTGGGATATCCGCTCCACCCAGGGCCGGCCGATGTGCGGTGTCGAGGCGCGCATCGTCGACGACGAGGGGAATCGGCTGCCCAACGACGGTGAGGCGGTGGGCGAACTCGAGGTTCGTGGCCCCTGGATCACCGGTTCCTACTATCGCAACACCGACCCCTCGAAGTTCGAGTCGGGTTGGCTTCGCACCGGTGACGTCGGCCGTATCGACCCACAGGGTTACATCACGCTGACCGACCGGGCCAAGGACGTGATCAAGTCCGGCGGCGAGTGGATCTCATCGGTGGAATTGGAGAACCACCTGATCGCCCACCCACTGGTGCGCGAGGCCGCCGTCGTCGGGGTGCCCGACGAGCGGTGGCAGGAGCGCCCACTGGCCGCGGTGGTGCTCCAGGACGGCGCGAAGGTGACTCCGGCCGAACTGCGGGACTTCCTGGGCGACAGGGTCGTCCGCTGGTGGCTGCCGGAACGCTGGACGTTCATCGACGAGATCCCGCGCACCAGCGTCGGCAAGTACGACAAGAAGACCATCCGGTCGCGCTACGCCGATGACGCCTACGAGGTCATCACCCTCACCTGACGCCCAACCCGACAGACGGGCGCGAAAGTGCGGGAGGAACCCGCCATTTCGTCGATCTCGGTGACGGGTGACTAGCGCTCGGCGCGCTGGTAGGCCGTCACCACCGCCGCACCACCAAGACCGATGTTGTGCTGCAGCGCGGCGGTGACGTTGTCCACCTGACGCTTGTCGGCGGTGCCGCGCAACTGCCAGGTGAGCTCGCTGCACTGAGCGAGGCCGGTGGCCCCGAGCGGGTGGCCCTTGGAGATCAGCCCCCCGGATGGGTTGACCACCCACCGCCCGCCGTAGGTGGTCTCGCCGGCGTCGATCAGCTTGGGGGCCTCGCCCTGACCGCACAGCCCCAGCGCTTCGTAGAGCAGCAATTCATTGGCGGAGAAGCAGTCGTGCAACTCGATCACCTGGAAGTCCTGCGGTCCCAGGCCGCTCTGGTCGTAGACCTTCCGCGCCGCTTGGACATTCATGTCGTGACCGATGATGTTCTTCGCCGATCCGTCGAAAGTCGAGGCGAAATCCGTCGTCATCGCCTGACCGACGATCTCCACGGCCTGCCCGGCCAGTCCGCGTTCATCGACGAAACGCTCCGAGGCCAGCACGACCGCCGCCGATCCGTCCGATGTGGGCGAGCACTGGAGTTTGGTGATCGGGTCGGAGATCATCGGCGCGGCCATGACGTCTTCGAAGGTGTACTCGGTCTGGAACTGCGCATAGGGGTTGTTCACCGAATGCTTGTGGTTCTTGTAACCGATCTTGGCGAAATGCTCGGCGGTCGCGCCGTATTCGCGCATGTACTCGCGGCCGGCAGCACCGAACATCCACGGCGCCACCGGGAAGGCCATCTCGTCGATCTCGGCGAGCGCCTTGATGTGGCGCAGCAGCGGGGACTCGCGGTCCTGGGCGCCGCCGCCGAGTGACCCGGGCTGCATCTTCTCGAAGCCCAATGCCAGCACGCAGTCGGCCAGGCCGCCGCGGATGGACTGCGCACCCAGATAGAGAGCGGTCGATCCGGTGGAGCAGTTGTTGTTGACGTTCACCACCGGGATGCCGGTCATGCCGAGTTCATAGAGCGCGCGCTGGCCGGACGTGGAATCACCCGAGCAGTAGCCGACGAAACCCTGCTCGATATCGGCGTACTCGACACCCGCGTCGGCCAGTGCCTTGGTCCCGGACTCGCGGGCCATGTCCGGGTAGTCCCAGCCTTCCCGTCGGCCCGGCTTCTCGAACTTGGTCATCCCGACCCCGACGACGAAAACCTTGTTTCCCATCCCATAGTTCTAGCATCGGAGCCATGACCCAACCTCTGGTGGTCGAACAGTCCCGTTCCATCCCGGTCGCACCGGCGGACGCATTTGCCAGGACGCTGCCCATGCCGCTGCCCACCCTGTTCCGCCGCTGGTACGGGCCGATCCCGCCGATCAAGGCGATCCGGGACCAGAGTGGCGAGTGGGCCGAGACCGGGCAGACCCGCACCATCATGCTCACCGGCGGGGGATCGATGCGCGAGACGCTGACCGCCGTCGACGCGCCACGGTCGTTCGGGTACCTGATCGACGATCTGCGCGGGCCGTTGTCGGCTCTGGTCGATCACGTCGAGGGCACCTGGATCTTCACCCCGGACGGCACCGGAACCCGGGTGACCTGGCGATGGGTCATCCACCGCAAGTCGGCGCTCACCGCCCCGTTGCTGCCGGTGTTCGGCAGGATCTGGCTCGGTTACGCCCGGCAGGCGCTTGAGGCGCTGTCGGACTATCTGGTCGGCTAGGGCTGGCCGGTCTCGAAACCGTCCAGCGCACGTGACGCCAGCTGATGCCCGAGATCGATCACCTCGGCGGCGCGGTGGAAATCAAGACTGCGGCATGCGGTGCGCGGCACCTCGATGAGCAGATCCGGCGGGTAGGCCGCCATCTGGTGGCGCGCCAGTGCCGCCTGGGCGATGTCGATGCTGCGCATCATGATGGCGAAGCTGCCGAGTTTGGGGAACGGTGACTCCGCCTGCTCGGCCGCCTCAAGCTCGGCGAGTTCGAAGGTTTCGATCTCGGCGTCGGGGGCGTTGCTGAACTTGTCCAGGAGTGCGGATGTGCTGCGCAGCAACTTGTTCAGCCGCTCGCGGGTGGGCCGAACGTCACCGCCGAGCTGGTCGCCGACATCGGCCTCGGTGCCCGAGACGCTCACCGCGATGGTGAGGTCGGCGTTGACCGCCGCGATCGGTGCGATGGGCAGCGGGTCCAGGATGCCGCCGTCGGCGAGCATCCGTCCGTCCATCACATGCGGAGCGATCACGCCGGGGATGGCGATCGAGGCGCGGATCGCCTCGTCGAGTGGACCCCGCTGCAACCACACCGATTTACCGGCGATCAGATCGGTCGTCACGGCGGTGAACGGGATCTCAAGGTCCTCGATGGTGGCGTCGCCGAGGATGTCGCGCACGGCGTCGAGGATCTTGCCCGCGCGGAACACCCCGGGCGCCGAGATGGAGGGATCGAGCAGGCGGAGCACCGCCGGGCCGGTCAGGGTGGTGGCCCACTCGGTGAATTCGTCGAGCGAGCCTGCCGCGCACAGGCCGCCGACCAGAGCACCCATCGACGACCCTGCCAGACCGACGATGTCGTAACCGCGGCTTCGCAATTCGTTGATGACGCCGATGTGGGCATATCCGCGCGCGCCACCACTGCCCAGCGCCAGCGCCACTCGTCTGCCCATGCCGTCGATCTCCTAGCAGCCGCCGTCGGCCGCCGCCCGCACCGCAATGATCACCGCGGCGCGATTGGCGTCGTCGAGTTCGGCCCAGGCCTTCTTGAACGTCGCCGGTCCGCTCTCCTTGGATCCCTGAAGTTGTTTCAGGAAGGGCTCCACCAGCGTATGCGGATCGCCGCCCTTGCCGGACATCCATTCCTTGGCGGCCAGGCAGGCCTGGGCATACTGCTCCTCGGTGGACTGCGCCGGCACGTCGATCCGGGTCGTCACCCCACCCGGTGACATCCCGATGGGGCCGGAGCCGGGGTCCGACTCCGACTGCTCGGCACTCGAGTCTGACTGCGCCTGCTCGGCGCCGGGAGCCGGCGCGACGGCGTTGGACTCACCGCCTCCGCTTGATGAGCAGCCCGCGAGCAGGACGGTGACGGCGGCAAGGGCGCACGCGACACCACGGCGATCGCTGAACATCTGGGGTCTCCTACTGTGCGTAATCCTGAGTGACCTTGCCGCGCAGCGACTCGGTCTTCTGCGGTGTCCATCCCGGCGGCTCCATGACCGCTGCCCACGCGTTGACGACATCCTTGACGTAACGGTGCCCGTTGCCGTCGGGAACATCGACGGCGACCGCCATGTCTGCGGACACCTGCAGGAAGGTCACCACCGGTATCCAATTCATATCCGGGGATACGTCGTAGCCGCGCGGTTCGCGAAGCCAATCCGGTTCGGAGAACAGCAGATCGGGATTGAACCAGGCGATCGGATCCGAGGCATGCTGCAGATATGCGATCCGCGGATGGCCCCACGGCTTGTCGGGCCGGTCGAGGTTCTCCGGGCGTGCGGCGAAGCGAACGTTGGCGCCGTCGTCGAAGATCGGCAGCCACTCCGGTGATCCCGCATCGCGGTTGTCGGTGATGGCGTCGCGCATCGTGTTGTTGAACGTCGGTCCGGAGAACAGCGCGCCGTTGGTGCGGGCGATGATGTTGTTGGGGCTCAGGAACGGCGCTTCGCCGCCGAAGGATCCGAGGCTCTCGCCGAACACCACGATCCTCGGCCGCTGCGCTTCGGGCAGTGCGCGAACCTTCGCGTCGACGGCTTCGAACAACGCCTGGCCGGCCTGGCGTGCGTTCTCCTTGTCGACCAGGAACGACAGCCAACTCGGCAGGAATGAGTACTGCATGCTGACGATCGCGGTGTCGCCGTTGAACATGTACTCCAGCGAGTCGGCCTCAGCGGCGTTGATCCAGCCGGTGCCGGTGGTGGTGGCGACCGCGATCACCTTGCGCTTCAGACCGCCTTCCCGCTCGAGTTCAGCCGCGGCCAATTCGGCAGTGGCGCGAATTCCCCTGGCGGAGTTCAGTCCTGCATAGGCGCGGATCGGCTCAGTGGCCGGAGCCTTGTTGAACTCGCTCAACTGGGCAACGGTCGGGCCGTTGCCGACGAAGAGCCGCCCCTGATGTCCGAGCGATTCCCAGGACACCAGCGAACCGGGTCCACCGGACCGCAGCGCGGTTTTCGGTGCCGGGGAGTTCGGGTCCAGTTCATCGTTGACCTTTGAGAAGGTCTTGTTCAGGACGTCCATGATGCCGCGCACGATGACACCGTTGAGAACGGCGATGTTGACGGCGACCAGGATCGCCACCACTGCGACGAACGAAACACGCGGCGGGGCAACGCGATTGAGTAAGCGAACCAGGAAGCGGACCAGTTTGCCGATGAGTTGACCGATCTCGACGAGCCCGAACAGGACGACCACCCCGATCAGCGCCGCTTGCGGGTAGTTGTACCAGCGCAGCCTCGGTACGCCCATCAGATCGCGGACCTGGTCCTGCCAGTGATGGAAATACAGCACCGCCAACACCAGTTCGATGGCGCCGATCACGGCCAGGATCGCCCACGCCCAGCGCGGGGCCCGGGGGCTACTCGGCTTGGATCGCATGAAACGGACCAGCCAAACCCCGAAGACGCCGAGTCCGTAACCGATCGCCCCGGCCACGCCGCTGACCAGACCCTGGAACAGCGGTCCGCGCGGAAGCAGCGACGGTGTCATGGACAGCAGTAGGAACAGCAGGCCCGCCGCGGTCCCGAAAAACGTGTATCTGCGCTGCCACCAGTCGCGCTTGACGTCCGGGTTCGTGGTTTCGGCCTGGGTCACGGCAAGTCCTCAGCGGTGGGTGAAGTTGGGGGGTCGTTTTTCGGTGAAGGCTGCCATGCCTTCGGTTTGGTCGTCGGTGGCGAAGGTGGAGTGGAAGAGGCGGCGTTCGTAGAGCAGGCCTTCGGTCAGGGTGGTTTCGAAGGCGCGGTTGACGGCTTCTTTGGCCATGCGGGCGGCGGGGCGTGACATTTGGGAGATGGTGGCTGCTACGGCGTGGGCTTCTTCCAGGAGGCCCTCGGCGGGTACGACGCGGGAGACCAGGCCGGCGTGTTCGGCTTCTTCGGCGCTCATGGTGCGGCCGGTGAGGATCATGTCCATGGCTTTGGCTTTGCCGATGGCCCGGGTCAGGCGTTGGGAGCCGCCCATGCCGGGTAGCACGCCGAGGGTGATCTCGGGTTGGCCGAATTTGGCGGTGTCGGCGGCGATGAGGACATCGCACATCATGGCCAGTTCACATCCGCCGCCTAGGGCCCAGCCGGCTACCGCGGCGATCAGCGGGGTGCGCACGGCGGCAAGGCGTGACCAGGCGGCGAAGAAGTCGGCCTCGAAGACCTCCGAGAAGGACAGCGATGCCATCTCCTTGATGTCGGCACCGGCGGCGAAGGCCTTGGCCGAGCCGGTGATGATGATGGCCCCGATACCCGCATCGGCGTCGAAGTCGGCCGCGGCGGTGGTGACCTCGTTCATCACCTGGCTGTTGAGGGCGTTGAGGGCTGCGGGCCGGTTGAGGGTGATGGTGGCGACCCGCTGATCGCGGGTGAGCAGGATCGTCTCGTAGTTCATGGCTGCTGCTCCTTAGGGGAAGGTGAGGTCGGGGTCGGCGGGGGCGAAGTAGGCCTCGATATCGGCGGCGGTGACCGCATCGAGGGTGGCTGGGGACCAGTGCGGGTCGCGGTCTTTGTCGATGACCACGGCGCGGATGCCCTCGATGAAGTCATGGGATCCCAGGGCGGCGCACGAGATGCGGTATTCCTGCACCAGCACCTGCTGCAGCGAGGCCAGGGTGGCCGCGCGCCGGATGGCGGCCAGGGCGACCGAGACCGCGATCGGGGAGCGCCCGGCGATCAGCTCGGCCGCCTGCTGGGCGGCGGGCTCGGGGTGGGCGCGCAGCGCGGCGAGGATGTCGGCGAGGCTCTCGCCGGTGTAGCACGGGTCGATCCAGTCCCGTTGAGCCACCAGGGTTCCTGGGGGTGGGGGCGCGGCGAACGCGGTCACCGCCGCTTCGATGCCCTCGGCGATGATCGCGGCGACCAGCGCCGGCAACTGCGCCTGCGGGACGTAGTGGTCGGCGAATCCCATCGCGATCGCATCGGCGGCCCCGAACGGGGCGCCGGTGAGCCCGGCGTGCAAGCCGAGTCCGCCCGGTGCCCGGGAGAGCAGATAGGACCCGCCCACATCGGGGATGAAGCCGATACCGACCTCGGGCATGGCGATCTTGGAGGTTTCGGTCACGATCCGCACGCTGCCGTGGGCCGAGACCCCGACCCCGCCGCCCATCACGAACCCGTCCATCAGGGCCACATACGGTTTCGGATAGGACCCGATGCGGGCGTTGAGCCGGTATTCGTCGAAGAAGAACCGCCGGCCCTCAGCGCCGTCGCCCCGCGCGGAGTGATACAGCGGCACGATATCCCCGCCGGCGCACAACCCGCGCTCACCAGCCCCGGCCAGCACCACCGCCGACACCCCCGGGTCAGCAGCCCAACCCGCCAGGGCGGCATCCATCGCCAACGCCATGCCGTGAGTCAGCGAATTGATCGCCCGCGGCCTATTCAACGTGATCAACCCGACCCCACCCTCAACACGGGCCAGGATCTCCGCAGAATCAGCCGTCACGCCCTACTTTTACCAGGTCATGCAGGCTTCCCGGATCGGCGGGTACTGTCGGAGTGGTCAATGGACGTGAACTTCCCGGGAACCGATCTGGGATAGTCGACCGTTGAACCAGTGTTAACGACCCTTAGGAGAGGATCCACGGTGCGGGAGACCAGCAATCCGATTCTTCGCTCGCTGCCCAAGCAGTCGGGCGGATACGCGCAGTTCGGAACCGGGATGGCCGGGGCGGCCAACCAGATGACGTTCCAGGCCGACCCTTACGCGCCCCAGCAGACCGGTGTGTCGCGGCCGCTGACCGTCGATGATGTCGTCACCAAGACCGGCATCACCCTGGCTGTGCTGTCGGTTGCGGCGGTCGTCTCGTACTTCCTGGTCGGGGCCAACGTCGCCCTGGCCATGCCGCTGACCCTCATCGGGTCCCTCGGTGGTCTGGCCCTGGTGCTGATCGCGTCGTTCGGACGCAAGCAGGACAACCCGGCCATCGTGCTGAGCTATGCCGCACTTGAGGGTCTGGCCCTCGGTGCGATCTCGTGGCTGTTCGGCAACGTCCTCGTGCAGGGCGTCAGCGCCGGCGCGCTGATCACCCAGGCGGTCCTCGGCACCATCGGTGTGTTCTTCGGGATGCTGGTGGTCTACAAGACCGGCGCCATCCGGGTGACGCCGAAGTTCACCCGCATGATGGTGGCGAGCATGGTCGGTGTGCTGGTGCTGATGCTGGGCAACTTCGTCATCGGCATGTTCTCGCACGGGCCCGGTCCGCTGCGTGACGGCGGCACGCTGTCCATCATCTTCTCGCTGGTGGTCATCGGCATCGCGGCGTTCAGCTTCCTGATCGACTTCGACGCCGCCGACCAGATGATCCGTGCCGGCGCCCCGGAGAAGGCCGCTTGGGGGATCGCCCTGGGCCTGACCGTCACCCTGGTCTGGCTCTACCTTGAGATCCTGCGACTGCTGAGCTACTTCTACTCCAGCGACCGCTGACGCGCTAACCGATCTCAGCAGAAGGCCGGCCCCGAGGGGTGCCGGCCTTCGTGCTTTTCACCGACTCTGCGCACAGATCGCGCTTCCTCCACAAATCGCGATCTGAGCGCAATCTCGTTGACGCTCGTTCCTCGAAGCTTGCCGTGTGGTTGATCTGGCCGGCCCATTCCTCGGCGCCGAGGCAATCGAATGCGGGCTTGTGCGCAAGCATGAGTTGCGTTCCCGCTATTCGGCGCTCTTTCCGGGGGTCTACCTGCCGAGGGACGTGGCACCAAGCTTCACGCAGCGTGTCGAGGCGGCGTGGTTATGGACACGCAGGCGGGGCATCGTCACAGGTCTGACTGCGGCACGCCTCTACGGCGCGAAATGGCTCAGCGACTCGCTGCCTATCGAACTTGTTTGGGGCAATGCGCGAGGGCCGCAGGGCATCTCGACCCGAACGATGCGGCTCGACGCCGACGAGATCGTCAGCCTGGGTGGCCTTCCAGTGACCTCGCTGGCGCGCACTGCCTTCGATGTCGCACGTCGGGGGCCGTTCAGTGCGGCGATAGAACGACTTGATGCGCTCGGCAATGCGACGATCGTGGACTGCGCGGAGGTGAAGGAGATTGCCGTTCGTCACCGTGGAGTGCGGGGAATCCGTCAGCTGTTTCGTGTCCTCGAATCACACGATCCCGGCGCGCAGTCACCGAAGGAGACGTGGCTGCGGATGCTCGTCGTGCGCGCCGGTTTCCCGCGCCCGCGCACGCAGATCGCAGTGCGCAGCAGCGTAAGTGGGCGGCAGTACTTCCTCGACCTGGGATGGGAGGAGTTGAGACTCGCGCTCGAGTACGACGGCGATCACCACCGAACGGAGCGGTCGCAGTTCGCCAGGGACATCGTCCGTCTCGAAGAGCTTGCCGCGTCGGGGTGGACGGTCCTAAGGGTCGCGGCCGATACGCCGCCGAGAGACGTCATCGACCGGCTTCACCGAGCATGGACGGCATCGACTCTGCGCTGAGATCGCAAGAATGGCGAATTCGACGATCTGGGCGCAGAGTCGACGCGCGATTACGAGAGCCGCTCGACGATCATCGCCAGACCCTGGCCGCCGCCGACGCACATCGTCTCGATGCCGAACGTCTTGTCGTGCGTCGCAAGATTGTTCAGCAGCGTGGCGGTGATGCGCGCGCCCGTCATACCGAACGGGTGGCCGAGCGCGATGGCGCCGCCGGAGACGTTCAGCTTGTCCTCGTCGATGCCCAGTGCGCGGGCCGAGCCGAGCACCTGTACGGCGAAGGCCTCGTTGATCTCGAACAGATCGATATCGGAGATCGACATCTTGGCGTTGCGCAGCGCGTTCCTGACCGCCTCGATCGGACCCAGTCCCATGATCTCCGGCGACAGCCCGGACACCCCGGTGGCGACGATCCGCGCCAGGGGCTTGAGCCCCAACTCCTTCGCCTTGGTGTCCGAGGTGATGATCACCGCGGCGGCGCCGTCGTTGAGCGGGCAGGCGTTGCCGGCGGTGACGGTTCCGTCGGGCCGGAACACCGGCGCAAGCTGGCTGATCTTGTCGTAGCTCGTTCCGGGGCGCGGACCGTCGTCGGTGGAGACGACGGTGCCGTCGGGAAGTGTCACCGGTGAGATCTCGCGGGCGAAGAACCCGCTGGAGATCGCCTCTTCGGCGCGGTTCTGGCTGCGCACGCCCCAGCGGTCCTGGTCCTCACGGCTGATGCCGGTGTAGAGCGCGACGTTCTCGGCGGTCTGCCCCATCGCGATGTAGATATCGGGCAGCTGGCCGTCCTCGCGCGGGTCGCGCCACTCGGTGGCTCCACCGGCCTCGGCGGCGTCGACCCGGATCCGAGCGTCGTTGAACAACGGGTTGCGGGTCTCCGGCCAGGAGTCTGCACTGCCCTTGGCGAAGCGCGACACCGTCTCGACGCCGGCCGAGATGAACGCATCACCCTCGCCGGCCTTGATGGCGTGGAAGGCCATCCGGGTGGTCTGCAGCGATGAGGAGCAGTACCGGTTGACCGTGACACCCGGGAGGAAGTCGTAGCCCAGTTCGACCGCCACCACGCGGGCGATGTTGAAGCCCGCCTCGCCGGCGGGCTGGCCGCAACCCATGTGCAGATCGGTGATGTCGTGCGGGTCCAGGGCGGGCACCTTGTCGAGTGCGGCGCGCACCATCTGGGCGGCCAGGTCATCGGGTCGCATGTCGACCAGCGAGCCCTTGAAGGCGCGGCCGATCGGGGAGCGGGCGGTGGAGACGATGACGGCTTCGGGCATGACGAACTCCTGGGGTTGCGACTGGTTCAGATGCAACCTAGCTGGCGGTCACAGCACCCGATGAGGGAACCCCGAGCGCGCGGCACAGGGCGGGCAGCAACTGTGCTGCGGCCAACGCATAACCGGCCGCCGACGGGTGGTAGCCGTCGTGGGAGAACATCCGCGTCGGGTTGGTGCGGAAGTGCGGTGCGAGCAGATCTCCCAGCGGGACGACGATTCCGCCGGCACCGGCGACCGCGGCGGCCTGGGCCCGTGCCAGCCGCAGACCGAGCGACCGCGCGGTGAAGCGCAGGGGTTGCGGGATCGCGGAGATGACGCCGAAGTCGGGGCAGGTGCCGACGGCGACCGCAGCACCTGCGCCGCGCAGCCGGCTCACCGCGGCGCCGAGTCTGCGTGCCGAGGGGCCGATGCCGTTGAGTGCGGTGACGTCGTTGGCGCCCACCATGATCACCGCCGCGTCCGGAGGCGGGCCGGCGACGAGCATGGCGTCGACCTGACCGGCCAGACCTTTCGACGTCGCGCCGACGATCGCCTTGGTGGACAACCGGACCGGGCTCTGCAACCGCTCGGCCAGACCGCGCGCGATCAGAACCCCGGGCACCTCGTCGGCATCGCTGCAGCCGTACCCGGTGGCCGTCGAGTCCCCGAAGACCATCAGGTGGGCGCCGAGCTCCATAACCCGTTCGTAGCGACGGGCGGTTCTCTCACCGGGTGCGTACACGCCATCGGCGCGCGGGGGTGCGTCCCAGGCCTTGGGGATGACCGTGCGGGCCTGCTCGGCCTGCCCGGTCAGCAGATTGCGCGCCCCCACGGTGGAGGCGATCACTCCCGCGACAGCCAGTGCCTTGCCTGACCCGAGCCAGATGGTCACGTTAGTCAGTTTCGCGCGGAACCGATGTTTGCTGGTAACGGACCGGTATCAGATCCGGCACCAATTGCTATCACCGGTTTGTGGCCTTCGTCACAGCTGCCAAGCTGGATTCCCGGGCCCGATTCCAGCGGCCCCCGGCACATCGCTACCAGCGTGTAGGGAGTGTTGACATGACCGCATCCATCAAGATCCAGCATGCCCCTGAGCAGGGTAGTCGCCTCGGATCGGCCCGTCCGCGCCGGTACCCGGTCAGCGATGGAGTGCCTGTCGAAGTCGTCGAGGACGGCCCCAGCCTGGTGGGCCGGCTGGTCTCGATCGGCACCCGGATGACGATGTGGCCGGCACTGGCGGTCCTCAGCCATGTGCCGCACTGGCCGTGGCCGTTCGGCCTGGTCGACTTCGCTGCGCGTGCGCTGCTGCCTAATCCCGGCACCGTCCGGGCCACCGTCGGACTGCCGCATGCGTCGGCCCAACTCGTCCGGGCGCCGGGCGTGCTGCCCGCCGACGGCCACCGCCGGGTCGTGCTCTACATGCATGGCGGCGGCTTCATGACCTGCGGGGTGAACTCACACAGCCGGATCACGGTCGCGCTGTCGAAGTTCGCCGACTCGCCGGTCCTGGTGGTCGATTACCGGCTGATCCCCAAACACTCCGTCGGCAATGCCCTCGACGACTGCTACGACGCATACCGGTGGCTGCGACTGCGGGGCTACGAACCGGACCAGATCGTGCTGGCCGGCGACTCGGCCGGCGGGTACCTGGCGCTGTCACTGGCGCAGCGGCTGCAGGCTGAAGGGGAGACTCCCGCCGCGATGGTGGCGCTGTCGCCATTGCTGCAACTGGAGAAGGATCCCAAGCTGACGCATCCGAACGCCTACACCGATGCGATGTTCCCGCCCAAGGCTTTTGACGCGCTGGTGGCACTGGTCGCGCGGGCGGCGGCGAAGAACATCATCAACGGCGTGCCCGAGGACGTCTATGAGCCGCTCGAGCACATCGAACCCGGGCTGCCTCGCACGCTGATCCACGTGTCGGGCTCGGAGGTGCTCCTGCACGACGCCCGGCTGGCGGCGCGCCGGCTGGCCTCGGCGGGGGTGCCAACCGAGGTCCGGGTGTGGCCCGGGCAGATCCACGACTTCCAGCTGGCCGCCCCGCTCATCCCGGAGGCCACCCGGTCGCTGCGTCAGGTCGGCGACTACATCCGGGAGGCGACGGGCTGAGAGTCCGCGGGATGGACTCTGCGACGATGTAGCCATGCGAATCGCGCGGCACATCAGCGAGCTCATCGGGAACACCCCACTGGTTCAGCTGACCTCTGTGGTCCCCGGGGGCGCCGGACTGGTGGCCGCCAAGGTCGAGTACCTCAACCCGGGCGGCAGTTCCAAGGACCGCATCGCGATCAAGATGATCGAGGCCGCCGAGGCCAGCGGGCAGCTCAAGCCGGGCGGCACCATCGTCGAGCCCACCTCCGGCAACACCGGCGTGGGGCTGGCCCTGGTCGCCCAGCAGCGCGGGTACAAGTGCATCTTCGTCTGCCCGGACAAGGTCAGCGAGGACAAGCAGAACGTGCTGCGGGCGTATGGCGCCGAGGTGGTGGTCTGCCCGACGGCGCTGCCGCCGGAGCATCCGGACAGTTACTACAGCGTCTCGGACCGGCTGACGCGTGAGATCGACGGCGCCTGGAAGCCCGACCAGTACTCCAACCCCAACGGCCCGGCGAGCCACTACGAGACGACCGGCCCGGAGATCTGGGCCGACACCGGCGGCAAGGTCACCCATTTCGTGGCCGGCGTCGGCACGGGCGGAACCATCACCGGTGCGGGCCGCTATCTCAAGGAGGTCTCCGGCGGGCGGGTGAAGATCATCGGTGCCGACCCGGAGGGGTCGGTGTACTCCGGCGGAACCGGCCGTCCGTATCTGGTGGAGGGCGTCGGCGAAGACTTCTGGCCGGCCGCCTACGACCCCCAGATCGCAGATGAGGTGATCGCGGTCTCCGACGCCGACTCCTTCGACATGACGCGGCGCCTGGCCCGTGAGGAGGGTCTGCTGGTCGGCGGATCCTGCGGTATGGCCGTGGTGGCCGCACTGAAAGTCGCTGAGCGCGAACCGGATTCAGTGGTCGTGGTGTTGTTGCCCGACGGCGGTCGCGGTTATATGTCGAAGATCTTCAACGACGCGTGGATGTCGTCATACGGCTTCCTGCGCACTCCGCTGGATGACTCCGTGCCCGAACCGACTGTCGGCGATGTGTTGCGAGGCAAGTCGGGCGCACTGCCGGACCTGGTCCACACCCATCCGTCAGAGACGGTGCGCGACGCCATCGGCATCCTTCGTGAATACGGGGTGTCCCAGATGCCCGTCGTCGGCGCCGAGCCGCCGGTGATGGCCGGGGAGGTCGCCGGCAGCGTCTCCGAGCGCGAACTTCTCTCAGCGGTGTTCGAGGGTCGCGCGAAGCTCGCCGATGCCGTCGCCATGCACATGAGTCCGGCTCTGCCGCTGATCGGCGCCGGCGAACTGGTCAGCACGGCCGCCCAGACTCTGCGTGACGCGGACGCGGTGATGGTGGTCGAGGGAGGTAAACCGATCGGTGTCATCACGCGACATGACCTGCTCGGTTTCCTCTCCGAGGGATCACGCCGGCGCTGATCGCCGGGTTTGCGACCGCCGCCCGATGCCCACTCGGGACTAGGGTGGAGTCGGTCCGAATCCACGTTGGGAGAGCGATATGACCGAAATGCCACCCCCGCCGCCCGGCAACTACCCGCCGCCCGGCAACTATCCTCCTCCTGGCAATTACCCGCCGCCCGGTGCCTACCCACCGCCGGGATACGGCGGTTACTACGCGCCCGCCCCCGGGGCGGCGTTACCCAAGGACGCCTACACCTCATGGATCACCAGGGTGATCGCCTACTTCATCGATTCGATCCCGGCCCTCGTGCTGGCCGGCATCGGTGCGGGTGTGATGTTCGGGACAGCGCAGAACGAGTGCATCAGCGACACGTCGGATTCCGGTTACAGCGCGGTGTGCACGTCCCAGCCGACGGGAGTCGGGATGACGGCCATGGTTCTGTTCGGCTTGGCCGCCGCGCTCTTCGGGCTGTGGAACTACGGCTACCGGCAGGGCAAGACCGGATCGAGCATCGGCAAGTCGGTGATGAAGTTCAAGGTGGTCAGCGAGAAGACCGGGCAGCCCATCGGTTTCGGGATGTCGGTCCTGCGCCAGATCGCGCACGTCGTGGATTCCCTGTTCTGCAACATCGGCTATCTGTTCCCGCTCTTCGACGCCAAACGGCAGACGATCGCGGACAAGATCATGTCCACGGTATGCCTTCCGCTCTGATCGGCCCTTGCCGCATAGGCTGAATTCGACGACTCAGGAGCGCGCACATGACCCAACCCCCCAATCCGCCCGGCGACTTCCCGACGGGCGGCTTCCCGCCCCCACCGCCCGGCGGTTATCCGCCGCCCCCACCGCCCGGTGGCTATCCGCCTCCGCCGGCAGGCGGTTATCCGCCTCCGCCGCCGCCCGGCGGTTATCCGCCGCCGCCTCCGGGGTGGGTTCCCGGCGGATATCCGCCGCCCCCGCCGATGGGTTACCCGCCGCCACCGCCGGCTGAGGGCGGCTACCTGCCGCCCCCGCCCGGATACGGCATGCCGGTCAACCGCTACAGCGTCGGTGAGGCGTTGTCCTGGGCGTGGGCCAAGTTCACCAAGAACGCTGTGCCGCTCGTCATTGCGACGTTGATCTTCGGTCTGATCCTGCTGGTGCTCAACTCGGTGTTCCAGGCGGTGATGCAGGCCGTCGCGCCGGAGTCGTTCACCTCGATCGACACCGCCGACGGATTCGTCGATTCGACCACCCGAAGCATCACCGCGGGCGGTGTCGCCGTCATAGTGCTGGGCGGGATCGTGCAAATGGTGGTGCAGGCGGCCATCTCGTCCGGTTACTACGGCGGCATGCTGGACATCGCCAACGGTCAGCCGGTGGCGATCGGGTCGTTCTTCCGCCCGCGCAACATCATTTCGGTGATCATCGCTTCGCTGATCGTGGGAATTCTGAGCGCGATCGGTCTGGTGCTGTGCATCCTGCCGGGTCTGCTGGTGAGTCTGTTCGCGATGTTCACGACCGTCGCGATCATCGATCGGAACCTCCCGCCGGTTGAGGGGATCAAGGTGAGCTTCGGGATCGTCAAGCAGAACTTCGGTCAGGCATTGCTGGCCGCGCTGACGGCCGGGGCGATCATGCTCGTCGGTGCGCTGCTGTGCGGTATCGGCCTACTCGTCGCCGCGCCGGTGTCCTACCTGTTCATCGTCTACACCTACCGCAAGCTCGGTGGCGGATCGGTGGCGCCGGCCATCGCCTGACCCGGTTAGGCTCTACGGCGATGACTGCGAAACATGGGCAGGGCTTCGCCACCCGGGCGATCCACGCCGGATACCGTCCCGATCCTGCGACCGGGGCGGTCAACGCGCCGATCTACGCCAGCAGCACCTTCGCCCAGGACGGGGTCGGCGGACTGCGCAGCGGCTACGAGTACGCCCGCACCGGCAACCCGACCCGCGCCGCACTGGAGACGGTTCTCGCGGCGGTTGAGGACGGCCGCTACGGGCGAGCGTTCGGTTCCGGGATGGCGGCCAGCGACTGCGCGCTGCGTTCGGTGTTGCGCCCCGGGGATCACATCGTCATCCCCGACGACGCCTACGGCGGGACATTCCGGTTGATCGACAAGGTGTTTCGCGAGTGGGGCGTCAACCACACTCCCGTCCACCTCGCCGATCTCGATGCGGTCCGGGCGGCTGTCGTCCCGGCCACCAAGATGATCTGGGTCGAGACGCCCACCAACCCACTGCTGTCGATCGCCGATATCGCGGCCATCTCCGAGATCGGTCATGGCGCGGGCGCAATGGTGTTGGTGGACAACACCTTCGCCTCACCCGCGCTGCAGCAACCGCTGACGCTGGGCGCCGATATCGTGCTGCACTCGACGACGAAGTACATCGGCGGGCATTCCGACGTGGTGGGCGGTGCGCTGGTCACCAACAGCGAGGAACTCGACGCGAAGTTCGCGTTCCTGCAGAACGGTGCGGGAGCGGTGCCGGGTCCGTTCGACGCATACCTCACCATGCGAGGTCTGAAGACGCTTGAGCTGAGAATGCAGCGGCACAGCGAGAACGCGGCACGCGTCGCTGATTTCCTGAGCGGCCATCCGGCCATCAGCCAGGTGCTGTACCCGGGTCTGCCGTCGCATCCGGGTCACCAGGTCGCCGCCCGGCAGATGCGGAACTTCGGCGGCATGGTGTCGGTCCGGATGGCCGGAGGGGTCGAAGCTGCGCGCAAATTGTGTTCGGCCACGGAGATTTTCATCCTCGCCGAGTCGCTCGGTGGTGTGGAGTCGCTGATCGAGCATCCCGGCGCGATGACGCACGCGTCCACGGCGGGATCGCAGCTTGAGGTTCCCGACGATCTGGTGCGGTTGTCGGTCGGCATCGAAGACGTCAACGATCTGCTGGCCGATCTCGAGCAGGCTCTAACCTAAGACCGGTAATACCGCGGCGGCTGTCATTGCCAGGTTCGCTTCGGCCGTCGTCGACGTGTCCGCCCAGTCGCTGGCCATCAGCGCCTCGGCGCTCTGCGCCGCGCGCCGGGTGTCCTGGTCGCTGAGATGCAGTGCGGGCCCGAAGCTGTGGGTCCGGTGCAGCAGGGCGATGACCGCGGCGGTCACCGCATCCGGGCGGCGCCGATCGAACAATGTCGCAAGCACCGCGGCCCGGATCTGATCCACCCGAACGCGGTCGTGCAACGGCCAGGCATAGGTGTTGCGCCGCAACCGATGTGACGACAGCTGAATCTGGTGCAACTGGCCGGAGCGCAGTAGCTGATCGAGGACGTCGTCCTCGGAATGCTTACGCAGTCGGGCGATCGCCGCGCGGGCCGACAGCGGCCCCTGCTCGAACATCGTCAATGCCGGCCGGACCGCAGGATCCATCGGGACGGGACCGGCCAGTGCGATCAGCTCTCCCGGTGGCGCCGGCTCATGCGGTTGCGCCGGGCGTACCCGACATTCGAGGGCCAGATCCAGGATCAGCCCGGCCGCCAGCAGCCGGCCGAGACGGGTGCGCTCCAGGGCGGGTTGAGCATCGGGGTTGTCGAGCAGCAGCAGCAGGAGGTCTTCGGCGATCCGCGCCATGAACCGACGCCGTTTAGGTGTGGTACGGCTCGGCGCTGACCAGGGTCACCTTGACGGTCTTGCCGCTGGGCACCGTGTAGGTGCGCTCATCACCGACCTTGGCGTTGAGCAGTGCCGCGCCGATCGGCGAGTTCGGCGAGTAGACCTCGAGCTTGCCGTCGCTGACGACCTCCTGGCGGGTGGCGATCAGGAAGGTCTCGGTGTCCGACTTGTCGCCGTCGTAGTAGACCTTGACCACCGAGCCGGGAAGGGCCACCCCGGACTGTTTGGGAGCCTCGCCCACCTTGGCGGTGTTCAGCAGTTCCTGCAGTTGGCGGATCCGCGCCTCTTCCTGGCCCTGCTGTTCGCGTGCGGCGTGATAGCCGCCGTTCTCCCGCAGGTCGCCCTCCTCGCGGCGGTCGTTGATCTCCGCGGCGAGGATCGGCCGGTGCGCGATCAGCTGGTCCAGCTCGGCTTTGAGCTTGTTGTAGGACTCCTGGGTCAGCCAGACCACCTGTGAATCGGTCATCTCCGGGCACTCCTGTTGTCGTCAGGTCCGCGATGCTTGCGGTGCAGTGGGGGTAGCTGCTGGGAACCTGCGGGTCGGGATCCGCGTGTACTGCTTGAGCGGCGAGGGGTCGCGCTAATGAAGCAATACACGGCTCCCAGCAGGAACCGTGCATGTGCCAAGTGTAACACCGGGGGTTGAGGCGATCGGACGGTTTTCTCACCCCGCCGGGGTCCGCTCAGCCGGTTACGAGGTAGCCCGGAACGTCGGGTCCGCAACCGTAGACATCCCCGACGAAAGGCCTCTTGAACGAGCTCACGGTGGTCTTCACCTGCACGGTCTTGGATCGCGAGGCCGGCACCAGCACCTCGCGCCGGCCGGTCTCCACGCCGTCCTTGGAACGGCTGCGCACGATGCAGACCACCGGGCGGGACGGGTCCTTTCGGCTCACACTGATCGTGATGGCCACGGTCTTATCGTCGAGGATCTCGAAACTCGCCGTTTTGCCCTCGACCTCGACATTGGCGAAGCGTTGGTAGGCGGCCAGGGCCAGGCCCACCCCGGCGGCCGCGACCAGCACCCCCAGGACGGTCGCCAGCCGGCGCCTGGTGGCCGGGGTCATGGTCGCCCGGCCGTAGCGCGACTCGGGCAGCGCGGGCCCGGCGGGGGGTTCGGTCACGCTCGTCTGCGCCTTCCTCGAACGGCTGGATTACGGCTACCCGCAGCGCGGGTGGAATCATTAAGCCCCGAACTATAGGCCAGAGGGACCAGAGGGAGTTGTGACCGAACTGCGTTTGATGGCGGTTCACGCCCATCCGGACGACGAGTCCAGCAAGGGAGCGGCCACGTTGGCGCGTTACGTCGACGAGGGCCACCGAGTGCTGGTCGTGACGCTGACCGGCGGGGAGCGCGGCGACATCCTCAACCCTGCGATGGATCTGCCCGAGGTGCACGGCCGCATCGCCGATGTGCGGCGCGACGAGATGAGCAGGGCTGCGGAGATACTCGGCGTGGAACATCACTGGCTCGGTTTCGAGGATTCCGGTCTGCCGCAGGGAGACCCGCCGCCGCCACTGCCCGACGGCTGCTTCGCGCTGGTTCCGCTGGAGGAACCGGTCGCCGAACTGGTGAAGGTGATCCGGGAATTCCGTCCGCACGTGATGACCACGTATGACGAGAACGGCGGTTACCCACATCCGGATCACATTCGCTGCCATCAGGTTTCGGTCGCGGCCTTCGAAGCCGCGGCTGATCCGGCGCTTCATCCCGACGCCGGTCCGGCATGGTCGGTGAGCAAGCTCTACTACATTCACGGATTCCTCCGCGAGCGCATGCAGCTGATTCAGGACGAATTCGCCCGCAACGGCCGCGAGGGTCCGTTCGCGCAGTGGCTGGAGAACTGGGATCCCGACCGTGACATCTTCGCCGCGCGGGTGACCACCCGGGTGCCGTGCGCCGACCACTTCCAGCGTCGCGATGACGCACTGAAGGCGCACGCGACGCAGATCGACCCGGACGGGTTCTTCTTCGCCACCCCGATGGAGTGGCAGCGGCGCCTGTGGCCCACCGAAGAGTTCGAGCTCGCCCGCTCCCGGGTTCCCACCACACTGCCCGAAGACGATCTGTTCGCCGGAATCGAGGATTTCGAATGAATCACCTGATGCTCGTTCTGCTCGCCGAGGAGCCGACGACCACCGGACCGGACTTCGGCAAGGCCAGCCCGGTCGGCCTGCTGATCGTCGTCCTGCTGCTGATTGCCGTACTGCTGTTGGGCTGGTCGATGAACCGCCAGCTCAAGAAGGTGCCGAAGAGCTTCGACGACACCGAGCCGGCCGCCGGGGCTGAAGGTTCCAGTGAGTCCGACAGCTAACCGGCTGGGCGAGGCGACCAGTCCGTACCTGCGCCAGCATGCCGACAACCCGGTGCACTGGCAGCAGTGGACGCCCGAGGCGTTGGCCGAGGCGGCGGCGCGGAATGTTCCGATCCTGCTGTCGATCGGTTACGCCGCCTGCCACTGGTGCCATGTGATGGCACATGAGTCCTTCGAGGACGACGAGGTCGCCGCGGTGGCCAACGCGAACTTCGTGGCGATCAAGGTCGACCGGGAGGAGCGCCCGGACCTCGACGCGGTGTATATGAACGCCACCGTGGCGATGACCGGGCACGGCGGCTGGCCGATGACCTGTTTCCTGACCCCCGACGGGCGACCGTTCTTCTGCGGCACCTACTTCCCCAAGGCTCAGTTCATCCAACTGATGCTCTCGGTGGCCGAGGCCTGGAACGCCCGCCGCGGCGAGGTGGAGGAGGCTTCGGCTCATATCGCCGGCGAACTGCGCCGGATGGCCTCCGGGCTGCCCGGTGGCGGCGCGGAGGTCACGCCGCCGTTGTGCGATCAGGCGGTTGCCGCCGTGCTGCGTGACGAGGACACCGAACGCGGCGGGTTCGGCGGCAAGCCCAAGTTTCCCCCGTCGGCTCTGCTGGAGGCGCTGCTGCGCAACCACGAACGCACGCAGTCGCCGCTTCCGCTGGGGGCGGTGCGGCGCACCTGCGAGGCGATGGCCCGCGGCGGCATCTACGACCAGTTGGCCGGCGGGTTCGCCCGCTACACCGTCGACGCCGACTGGGTGGTGCCGCACTTCGAGAAGATGCTCTACGACAATGCGCTGCTGCTGCGGGCGTACGCGCATTGGGCGCGCCGCACCGGAGATCCGCTGGCCCGGCGGGTGGCCGCCGAGACCGCGGCCTTCCTGATCAGCGATCTGTCCGCCGGTGACATGTTCACCTCGGCGTTGGATGCCGACGCGGCCGGAGTCGAAGGATCGACGTACGTCTGGACGCCGGACCAATTGCGCGAAGTGTTGGGAGACGATGACGGCCTCTGGGCGACAACACTTTTCGGCGTCACCGAGCAGGGAACCTTCGAGCACGGAACCTCAGTGCTGCAGTTGCCCCGCGATCCACAGGACTGGGCCCGCTTCGATCGGGTGCGCTCGGCGCTGCTCGCGGCGCGAAGCCTCCGGCCGCAACCGGCCCGCGACGACAAGATCGTCACGGCGTGGAACGGTCTGGCGATCACCGCGCTGGCAGAGGCCTCTGTGGCGCTGGACGATCCGGCGCTGCTCGATACCGCGCTGCGTTGCGCCCGCCGGCTCGTCGATCTGCATCTCATCGACGGCCGGCTGCGCCGTGCCAGCCTCGGCGGCCGGGTGGGGGACAGCGTGGCGATTCTCGAGGACTACGCGATGCTCGCGACGGGACTGCTGGCGCTCTACCAGTTGACCGCCGACGGGCGATGGCTGGACGCCGCCAGCGATCTGATCGACACGGCGCTGAGGCATTTCGCCGATCCGGACCGGCCCGGTCAGTGGTTCGACGCCGCCGATGATGCCGAACAGTTGATGCTGCGCCCCAGCGATCCGGTCGACGGCGCCACCCCCTCAGGTGCGTCATCGATCGCCGAGGCACTGCTGACCGCTGCACATCTCGTCGATGAGCGCCGGGTAGGCCGCTACGGCGACGCGGCCGCCGAGACACTGCTGGCGCACTCGCAGCTTTTGGAGCGGGCGCCGCGGTCGGCCGGGCACTGGCTGGCCGTCGCCGAGGCCGCCGTGCGGGGGCCGTTGCAGATCGCGGTCGCCGTCGGTGCGCCGGATTCGGCGCTGCTGGCCACCGCCCGCCGCATCGCCCCGGGCGGAACCGTCGTCGTCGGCGGTGCGGTCGACTCCATGCCATTGCTTCAGGGACGCGATCGGGTCGGCGGAGCCGACGCCGCCTACATCTGCCGCGGCCGGGTCTGCGATCTGCCGGTCACCGGTGCCGGCGAACTGGCCGCCACGCTCGGCCTGCCCGGGTAGCCTGACGCCATGCCGAGTGCCGAGCAGATCACCGCAACCGTCAATCAGTATCTGGAATTCGTCTCCAAGGGTGACGCCGATGCGATCGCGACGGTGTACGCCGCCGACGCGACCGTCGAGGATCCCGTCGGCGGGGAGGTCCACATCGGCCGCCAGGCGATCCGCAAGTTCTACACCGCGGTCGAAAATGCCAGCTGCCAAACGGAAGTCGAGACGTTGCGCGTCCTCGGCCATGAGGCGGCGTTCTACTGGAGCCTGACGATCCACGGGATGCGGATCAGCATCATCAGCGTGATGAACTTCAACAGCGAGGCCAAGATCGCCTCGATGAAGGCCTACTGGGGTCCGGAGAACATCACCACGGTCTAGCCCACCCCGTTCACCCCGCCGTGCGTGAAGCCATCTTCACCGTCGGCGGCGAGTGTGAAGGTAACTTCACGCAGGGTGGGGTGGGGGCGCGCGGCGTGGGGGTTTGGGACGCTCAGCCCGAGAAGACGGCGAACCACATCGCGATGTAGTGACACAGTGCCGCCACCGCCGTGCAGGCGTGGAAGAACTCGTGGTGTCCGAACGTCCGCGGCCAGGGGTTGGGCCACTTGAGCGCGTAGAGCACGCCTCCGACGCTGTAGAGCGCACCGCCGACGATCAGCAGCACCACCGCCGCCACCCCGGCGCCGTGCAGGATCGGCCCGATGAACCAGGCCGCCACCCAGCCCAGCAGCAGGTACAGCGGAACCCCCACCCAGCGCGGGGCCGTCGGCCAGAGCATCTTGAGCAGCACACCGGCCAGTGCGCCGCCCCAGACGATCCAGAACAGCAGCCAGCCGTCGGTCTCGGGCAGGGCCAGCAGGGCGAACGGCGTGTAACTGCCGGCGATGAACACGAAGATCATCGAGTGGTCGAGCCGCTTCATCCAGGTTCGCGCGGTCTCTGATTTCCAGTGCACCCGGTGGTAGGTGCCGCTCACGGTGAACATAGCCACGATCGTGATGGCGTAGATCAGGGTGGCGATTCCGGCGCGGGTGGACTGCACGGACCATGCGACCGAGACCAGTGTGGCGCCGGCGACGGCGGCGACGACGGCGGCGTAGACGTGGATCCAGCCGCGGGCGCGGGGCTTGCCGAGGAACTCCGCGACACCGTCGACGACTGCCTCCGGGAAATCCTCAGCGGTGTCGACGGACATAGTCCGCACAGTAGTCTCAGATCTCGTGGAGATCATTCCCCGCCGACTCAAGGAGCCGGCTTACCGGCTCTATGAGGCACGGTTGCGGCATGAGCTCTCCAGCTCCAAAGCTGCACTTCCACGCCATATCGCCGTGCTGTGCGACGGCAACCGGCGGTGGGCTCGTGATGAGGGTCACCAGGACGTCAGTTATGGCTACCGGGTGGGCGCGGACAAGATCGCCGAGATGCTGCGGTGGTGCGCCGACGCGGGCATCGAGATGGCGACGGTGTACCTGCTGTCCACCGAGAATCTGCGGCGCGACCCGCAGGAGCTGAGCTGTCTGATCGACATCATCACCGAGGTCGTGGAGGAGATCTGCGCACCGGCGAACCGGTGGAGCGTTCGTACGGTGGGCGATCTGGAACTGCTCGGCGAGCAGACCTCCCGGCGACTGCGCGATGCCGTCGACTCCACCTCGGAGAGCGCGGCCAAGTTCCACGTCAACGTCGCCGTGGCCTACGGCGGGCGCCAGGAGATCGTCGATGCGGTACGCGCACTGCTCGGTAAGGAACTGGCCAACGGCGCCACTCCCGAGCAGATGATCGAGGCGGTCACCATCGACGGAATCTCGGAGAACCTCTACACCTCCGGTCAGCCCGATCCGGATCTGGTGATCCGGACCTCGGGGGAGCAGCGGTTGAGCGGATTCCTGTTGTGGCAGAGCGCCTATTCGGAGATGTGGTTCACCGAGGCGCACTGGCCGGCGTTCCGGCGGGTCGACTTCCTGCGCGCCCTGCGCGACTACAGCCGCCGGCACCGGCGATACGGCGCCTGAGTCCCGTCGTCTACGGATCGGCGAGCTCTTCGCACGGAGCCCAGGCGCCGCCGGGGTAGGTGTCCTCCATGCGGACCATGACCGCGTTTATGGCCCGCGGCGAGATGTAGACGCCGTCGCCCCTGTCGAAGGGTTGGTCAAAAGCGTTGAGCGCCAATACCATTGCGTTGCTGACCACAACGACGGCACCAAGCGCGGTGACGGCAAGGGTCCGGCTCGGATGGGGGCGCAGCAGAGCGGTGAGGATGGCCGTCAGCACGAATATGCTGAGGAAGACGAGGATCCACAGGGATACCGGCAGGTCGGCATCGGCCGCCAGTAGTCGCTGCTGTCCGCTCTTGTTCGCATTGATCAGTTCCGACTGCAGGATGCTCAGGCTGTTCTCCTGCGCCTTCGTCTTCGGCTCCACCCTGTCGGCATCCACGGAGGCGCGCAGTCGCCACGCATGGGTGTTGTCCGATCCGCTGAGGTCGGCGTTCTCCGCGGCGGTCCATGAGTTGGTCGCAACGGACCGCATCAGACAGGCGAGGTCACGCTGCATCGTGGCCTGATCCGCCGGAGCGAGTCCGTCGGTGCTGTCGAACGCTGCGGAGAGGGCGAGGGCCTCATCGACCACGATCCCCTTGGTGGCGTTGTAGTGATCCAGCGAGGCGAGCATCAGCACCGACAGCAGGAATGCTGCTGCGCCGCCGATGAATCCGACCGAACCCGACATACCGTCGCTGCCGGATGAATCGCCCGCACGGGCCCGTCGAGAGTGCATCCGATAGATCAACAGCCCTGCCCCGATGCCGGCTGCGAAGACCACGGCCAGGTAGGCCAGAACCGTCATCGACGTCATATGCATGGGCAGTCAGAGCTTGCGGAGTCGTAGCCGGTTGATCGAGTGATCGGCGTCCTTGCGCAGCACCAGGGTGGCCCGTGGCCGGGTCGGCAGGATGTTCTCGATCAGGTTGGGCCGGTTCACCGAATGCCAGATGTCGCGGGCCGCGCTGACGGCCTGGGCGTCGCTGAGTGCCGAGTAGTGGTGGAAGTGCGAGGCAGGGTCGGCGAACGCCCCGGCGCGCAGGGCCAGGAACCGCTCGACGTACCAGTGTTCGATGTCCTCGATTCGGGCGTCGACATAGACCGAGAAGTCGAACAGATCGGAGACCATCAGGGTGGGGCCGGTCTGCAGAACGTTGAGCCCTTCCAAGATCATGATGTCGGGATGGGCGACGACCTGTTTGTCCCCGGGGACGATGTCGTAGATCAGGTGTGAGTACACCGGGGCGCAGGCCATGTCCGCCCCCGACTTGACCGTCGTCACGAAGCGCATCAGGGCGCGTCTGTCGTAACTCTCCGGAAAGCCCTTGCGGTGCATGAGGTTTCGCCGCGACAGCTCGGCGTTCGAGTACAGGAAGCCGTCGGTGGTGACCAGGTCGACCCGCGAATGGTCCTCCCAGCGCGAGAGCAGGGCCTGCAGCACGCGGGCGGTCGTCGACTTGCCGACGGCCACACTGCCGGCGACGCCGATGACGAACGGCACCGGCCGGTCCTGGTGCTGATCCGATTCGCCGAGGAACTCGGCGGTCGCGGCGAACAGGCGCTGGCGCGCGGCGACCTGGAGGTGGATCAGACGGGCCAGGGGCAGGTAGACCTCCTCTACCTCGAGGATGTCGATCTGCTCACCCAGGCCGCGCAGGCCGAGCAGCTCCTCCTCGGTCAGCTTCAGCGGGGTCGACATACGCAGCCCACGCCACTCACGCCGGTCGAACTCGACGTAAGGGCTCGGTTCGCTCAGCCGCGCCATGGTGCCAGTGTGACAGTTAGCGTGGGGGTCATGGACGCCGACCGCCTAATTCGCGAGTACCTCATGCTCGGTCTGCGCTTCGACCGCATCGAGGAGGGTTACGTTGACTCCTTCACCGGCGATCCCGACCTGCGTAGGACCGTCGCCGCCGAGACCACCCCGGATCCGGCCGTTCTGGCTGCGGATGCCCGGCGCCTGCTCGGGGCGATCGGCGATTCCGGGCTGCCCCGGCAGCGTGCCGACTTCATCGCCGCCCACCTTCGCGCCCTGGACTGCGCCGCTCGCAAGTTCGCCGGCGAGGACATCGGCTTCGTCGATGAGGTGCGGTCCTACTTCGACGTCGACATCAGCCGCGGCGATGAGGACCGGTATCGCGCCGCCCACGAGCAGATCGACGCAGTCCTCGGGGGTTCCGGGCCGCTCGCCGAGCGGATGGAGGCCGATCGCCGGACCGACGAGATCGCGCCGCAGCGCATCGAGGAGGTCATCGGTGCGTTCTCCAGTGCGCTGCGCGACATCGTCCGGGCGGCCTACCCGCTGCCCGAGTCGGAGACCGTCGTCTACGAGGTCGTGAGCGACAAGCCGTGGTCGGGCTTCAACTATTACGAGGGCAACTACCGCTCGCGGGTGGCGGTGAACACCGACCTCAGACAGCAGATGGCCAATCTGCCGTCGCTGATCGCCCATGAGGCCTATCCGGGTCACCACACCGAACACTGCCGCAAGGAGGCCGGCCTGGTCGCCGGCCTCGGCCACGGCGAGCAGACGATCTTTCTGGTCAACACCCCGCAGTGCCTGATGGCCGAGGGGCTGGCCGACCTGGCGCTGTACGCCGCGGTGGGGCCGGGCTGGGGACGCTGGGCGCAGGAGATCTACGCCGATCTGGGACTGCGTTTCGAGGGCGAGCGGGCCGAGGCGCTGGCCACCGCCCGGGCGGATCTGGCCGGTGTGCGCCAGGACGCCGCGCTGATGCTGCACGACGAGGGCCGCGATGCCGACGAGGTCGCCGCGTTCCTGCGGCGCTGGCTGCTGGTCGACGACGCCCGGGCCAGGCAGATGTTGAGGTTCCTGTCCTCTCCGCTGTGGCGGGCCTACACGTCGACCTATGTCGAGGGTTACCGGCTGCTGCGGGGTTGGCTGGACGACCGTCCGGACGGGGAGGGGATGACCGAGCGGTTCGGACGGCTGCTGGACGAACCGCTCATCCCGTCCTCGCTGCGCGCCGAAGGGACCTGACAGCTCCGGATACCGCTGTGGCTGTTGATAATCCTGAGGTTCAACGCGCCGTATCGCAATCCCGATCAATGCCTGTCCCTAGCGCGCCGACTAGGCTCTGACCATGACCACCGAGGCTCTTCCGACGTCCTACGCAGCCACCGCCAGCGAGGCCTACCAGGCGGCGCTCAATGTCATCGAGTCCGTCGAACCGCGCATCGCCGCGGCCACCCGCAAGGAACTGGAAGACCAACGCGGTTCGCTCAAGCTGATCGCCAGCGAGAACTACGCCTCCCCGGCCGTGCTGCTGACGATGGGGACCTGGCTGTCGGACAAGTACGCCGAGGGCACCGTCGGGCACCGCTTCTACGCCGGCTGCCAGAACGTCGACGACATCGAGTCGATCGCCGCCGAACACGCCCGCGAATTGTTCGGCGCCCCCTACGCCTACGTGCAGCCGCATTCCGGGATCGACGCGAACCTGGTGGCGTTCTGGGCGATCCTGGCCACCCGGGTGGAGGCCCCCGCCCTCGGCGACGCGGGCGTCAAGAACGTCAACGACCTCTCCGAGGCCGAGTGGGAACGCCTGCGCGCCAAGCTGGGCAGCCAGCGCCTGATGGGAATGTCGCTGGATGCCGGCGGCCACCTCACCCACGGCTTCCGGCCGAACATCTCCGGAAAGATGTTCCACCAGCGCAGCTATGGGACCGATCCGAAGACCGGCCTGCTCGACTACGACGCGGTGGCCGCCGCGGCCCGCGAGTTCAAGCCGCTGGTCCTGGTCGCCGGTTACTCCGCCTACCCGCGCCGGGTGAACTTCGCCAGGATGCGCGAGATCGCCGACGAGGTCGGCGCCACCTTCATGGTGGATATGGCGCACTTCGCCGGTCTGGTGGCCGGCAAGGTGTTCACCGGTGACGAGGATCCGGTGCCGCACGCCCACGTCGTCACCACGACGACGCACAAGTCGCTGCGCGGTCCGCGCGGTGGTCTGGTGCTGGCCACCAAGGAGTACTCCGACGCCGTCGACAAGGGCTGTCCGATGGTGCTCGGCGGCCCGATGTCGCACGTGATGGCGGCCAAGGGCGTCGCCTTCGCCGAGGCCCGCCAGCCGTCGTTCCAGGCCTACGCCCAACGGGTCGCCGACAACGCCCAGGCCTTCGCCGAGGGCCTGATGCGCCGCGGCGCCACCCTGGTCACCGGCGGCACCGACAACCACATCGTGCTGCTCGACGTGCAGTCCTTCGGGCTGACCGGCCGGCAGGCCGAGGCGGCCCTGCTCGACGCCGGCATCGTCACCAACCGCAACTCGATCCCGTCGGACCCCAACGGCGCCTGGTACACCAGCGGCATCCGGTTCGGCACCCCGGCGCTGACCACCCGCGGTTTCGGCGCCGGCGAGTTCGACCGGGTCGCCGATCTGGTGGTGCACGTGCTGTCGAACACCAGCGCCGACGGCACGTCGAAGGCCAAGTACACGGTTGCCGACAACACCTGCGATTTCGCCCGGGCCGCCTCCGCGGAACTGCTGGACGCCAACCCGCTGTACCCGGGGTTGACGCTCTGACCGGTGAAACGCCGGGGACCGGCGAGTTTTCAAACAACCGTTAATGTAAGTTACAGTTACCCCATGGCACAGCTACCTGTCGCGAATGCGCTGACCCTTGAACTCGAGGCGGTCGTCGCCGACAACCTGCAGCGATTCCTCGACACCTCCGACTCCTGGTACGCCCACGATTACGTCCCGTTCGACGAGGGCCGTGACTTCGCGTTCCTCGGCGGTGACGACTGGGATCCGTCCCAGGTAAGCCTGCCCAAGGTGGTGACCGACGCCCTCGAGGTGCTGCTGATCACCAAGGACAATCTGGCCGGTTACCACCGCGAACTCGTCGAGCACTTCATCCTCGAGGACAAGTGGGGCCGCTGGATCGGCCGCTGGACCGCGGAGGAGAACCTGCACGCCATCGCGATCCGCCAGTACCTGATGGCCACCCGCAACATCGACCCGAACGCCGACGAGGAGGTCCGCGTGGCCCACGTCATGCGGGGTTACCGGGCGTCCAAGTACACCCAGATCGAGACGCTGGTGTTCATGGCGCTCTGGGAGCGGGCGCACGTGGTCTACGTCGGCAATCTCGAGGCCGAGATCACCGAGCCCGCGCTGGAGAAGCTGGTCGGCAAGATCCTGGGTGACGAGAAGCGCCACCACGAGTTCTTCAGCAATCTGGTGGTGCACCTGCTGGAGCACCACCGTGACTCCACCATCAACGCCATCGCGCGGCGGGCCAATGCTCTGCCGGTCATCGGCGGCGACATCCTCGAGTACCGGGACAACAAGGTTCGCACCGTCGCCGAGGCCGGCATCTTCGATCAGGCCGCCGCTGACAAGGTAGTTTCCGACAGCAT
>JAPOKC010000028.1 GCA_029977845.1 Mycobacteriaceae bacterium
AGATCTGGCGGTTCAGACCATGGCGGGCTCCGCGGCGATGCTTCTGGACCGGCTCGAGGCTCAGGACTCGGGTGGCGGCCAGCCGGCCGGTCAGCCGGACGCGACCGCCGCCCAACTGCGGGCGCTGGTCACCTCCCCGGGTGGGACCACTGCCGCTGGCCTGCGGGAACTGGAGCGCGGAGGGCTGCGCGCCGCCGTCCAAGCCGCCGTTGACGCCGCAAAAACACGTTCTGAGCAGCTCGGAATTACATCAGAGTAGTTCTGCAATTTCCTAAGGGATTAACAAACACCCGTCGCAACAACCCCATTGGCCACGCTATTCTCCTCGTGTATGCGCGGGAGGGTTCCAGCGGTGGGGAAGCCGCTGGAACTGCCCGCGCCTGACGGGAATGGGTTGCGATGACGTCTATGAACGGGCGGGACTCCGCCGGCGGCAAGTCGGCACGGGAGACCGGTGCCGGCGAAGGCCAGCCGAGAACGCAGTTTCTCACCGTCGCCGAGGTGGCCGCATTGATGCGGGTCAGCAAGATGACGGTGTACCGCCTGGTTCACAATGGAGAGCTCCCCGCCGTTCGCGTCGGCCGCTCGTTCCGGGTGCACGCCAAGGCCGTCCACGATCTGCTCGAGACCTCCTACTTCGACGCCGGTTAACCGAGGCCGTTTTTCGTTCCCACCACCCGCTTGGGTAAGGTTGCGTCGGAATAACACGGCCATCGGTAGCCGATCAGAAGCTAGGTAGCGGAGTTCATGGGTTCAGTCATCAAGAAGCGGCGCAAGCGGATGTCCAAGAAGAAGCACCGCAAGCTGCTGCGTCGTACCCGGGTCCAGCGCAGAAAACTCGGCAAGTAGTCGATACGCTGGCCGCATGGATCACGGCGGCCCAGGCACCGATGCGCCGCACTACCCGAAGGTCGTGCTGGTCACCGGCGCGTGCAGGTTTCTCGGCGGCTATTTGACCGCGCGCCTTGCGGCCAATCCCCTGATCAACCAGGTCATCGCGGTCGATGCGATCGCTCCGAGCAAGGATCTGCAGCGCCGGATGGGCCGTGCCGAGTTCGTTCGGGCCGATATCCGCAACCCGTTCATCGCCAAGGTCATCAGAAACAGCGACGTCGACACCGTTGTGCACGCCGCAGCGGCGTCCTATGCGCCCCGCTCGGGTGGCCGGGCAACTCTAAAAGAGCTCAACGTGATGGGCGCCATGCAACTCTTCGCAGCCTGTCAGAAAGCTCCGTCGGTGCGCCGGGTGGTGCTGAAGTCCACCTCCGAGGTATACGGCTCGAACGGACACGATCCGGTGATGTTCACCGAGGACAGCAGCAGCCGCCGCCCGCCCGGGGAGGGTTTCGCCCGCGACAGCATCGATATAGAGGGCTACGCGCGCGGCCTCGGCCGTCGCCGGCCCGATATCGCGGTCACCATCTTGCGATTGGCCAACATGATCGGTCCGGCCATGGACACCACGCTGGCCCGTTATTTGACCGGCCCGGTGGTGCCCACGATCTTCGGCCGCGACGCCCGCCTGCAACTGCTGCACGAGCAGGACGCCCTCAGCGCGCTGGAGCGGGCCACTATGGCCGGCCGGGCCGGGACCTTCAACATCGGTGCGGACGGGATCATCATGATGTCTCAGGCGATCCGGCGGGCCGGACGGCTGGCGCTGCCGGTTCCGACCTTCGGTGTGCGTGCGACGGACTCCGTCCGCAAAGCGACTGCCACCAGCGAGCTCAACGCCGAGGGTTTGGCCTACCTGAGTTACGGACGTGTGATGGACACCACCCGGATGCGCACTGAGCTGGGCTTTGAACCTAAGTGGACCACGATGGAGGCGTTCGACGACTTCGTAGCCGGCCGTGGCCTCACACCGATCATCGACCCGAAGTGGGTACTCTCTGTCGAAAGGCGTGCGGTGGCTCTGGCCGAGCGGGCCCAGCGCTGGGGAGGAAAGTGACGATGGCGGGCGAGTCCAAGGCGAAAGTGATTCCGCTACATGGCGATTCGCGCGCCAAGGTGCGTGCCGCCCAGCGCGCCGCCGCTCCCCGCAGGCGCGCCTCTGAGACATCCTCCGATTCGGCGGCCTCAGCCGAGCAGATCGAAGCAGTGATCCGGGAGTTCGAGCAGCGCCGTAAGGATCCGGCCGAGCCCGCCACCGGCGAGTTGGCGACCCGGATCGCGGCCGCCGCCGACTTTCTCCGCAAGCGCCTGTCGGGTGATTACGCCGTCGATGAGTTCGGTTTCGACCCGCAGTACAACGAGGCCGTCGTACTGCCGGTGCTGCGGTTCTTCTTCGAGAAGTGGTTCCGGGTCGATGTCAGTGGGATCGAGAACGTCCCGGCCGACGGCGCGGCGCTGATCGTCGCCAATCACGCCGGCACGCTGCCCTTCGACGGTCCGATGCTGTCTGTGGCGGTGCGCGATCACCATCCGGCGCACCGTGACGTTCGACTGCTGGCCGCCGACATGGTGTTCGACATGCCGATGTTCGGACCCATCGCCCGCAAGGCCGGTCACACCATGGCCTGCAACACCGACGCCAACCGATTGCTGGCCGGGGGCGAACTCACGGCGGTGTTCCCGGAGGGCTACAAGGGTCTGGGTAAGAACTTCCGCGACCGTTACAAGTTGCAGCGCTTCGGCCGTGGCGGTTTCGTGTCGGCGGCCTTGCGGGCTAAGGCTCCGATCATTCCCTGCTCGATCGTCGGCTCTGAGGAGATTTACCCCATGCTCGCCGACGTCAAGTTGTTGGCCCGGGTGCTGGGGGTACCGTACTTTCCGGTCACGCCACTGTTCCCGCTCGCCGGTCCGTTGGGCATGGTGCCGCTGCCGTCCAAGTGGCACATCGCATTCGGCACACCGATTGAGACCGCCGACTACGACGAGCATGCCGCCGACGACCCGATGGTCACCTTCGAACTCACCGACAATGTGCGTGAGACCATCCAGCAGACGCTCTTCCAGTTACTGGGCAAGCGCCGCAACGCGTTCCTGGGATAGTTACCTATTGCGGCCCAGTGCCGCTGCGGCGATCGCAGCCACCTGGGCGTTGTCCTCCTCGCTGCCCCCCGACTCTCCGAGCATGGTCACCAGTGTTGTCACCACCGGTGCGCCGTCGGCGTCGGTGATCTCGGTGCGAAGTGTGCTGATGACCGCACCATGCGACTCGACCACATCCTCGAGCCAGGAATCGAAGAACAACTTGTCTCCGGCGCAGATCGGCCGGTGGTAGGCGATCTTCTGGTCACGGTGGATTACCCTCGCCAGACTGACGCCGATATCGAAATTGCGGAAGATCTCCAGCTGGACCTGCCGTCCGGGGATCGCGATGAAGGTCAGCGGCGCCACCACGTTGGGATAGCCGGCCGCCTTGGCGGCCTCCTCGTCGAAGTGCAACGGATCCCGGGACTGGATCGCCAGTGCGTACTCGCGGATCTTCTCCCGGCCGACGAGGTAGTAGTCGGGGTAGCGGAAGTGCGTTCCGATGATGTCGTCGGCGAAGGACATGGAAGGTGACTTTATCAGCGCACGCGTGCGCTCAGTCGTGCTCGTGACGCCGCGACGCAGCCGCGGCGAGCGCTCCGCCGACGGCGCCCAGCGCCAGCGCGGAGGGGACGCCGATCTTCGCGGCCTTGCGGGCGGTGCGGAAATCCCTGATCTCCCAACCGCGTTCGCGGGCCACATCACGCAACTCCGAATCGGGATTGATCGCCACCGCGGTGCCGACCAGCGACAGCATGGGTACGTCGTTGACGCTGTCGGAGTACGCGGTACAGCGCTTAAGGTTCAAACCCTCGCGCACCGCCAGTGCCCGCACCGCGTGCGCCTTGCCGAGGCCGTGCAGGATGTCGCCGACCAGACGACCGGTGAACACCCCATCGACCGATTCGGCGACGGTGCCCAGCGCCCCGGTCAAGCCCAGTCGCCTGGCGATCACCTCGGCCAGTTCGTAGGGTGTCGCGGTCACCAGCCAGACCTGCTGCCCGGCGTCGAGGTGCATCTGAGCCAGCGCCCGGGTACCCGTCCAGATCTTGTCGGCGAGGATCTCGTCGTAGATCTCCTCGCCGAGTGCGGTCAGTTCCTGTACCGGCCGGCCCTCGACGAACGCGAGCGCCTTGCGTCTGCCCTCGGCGACGTCGCCACTGTTCTCCCGCCCGGTCAGCTGGAACTTGGCCTGCGCGTAGATGAATTTCCACACATCGCCGTACCGGAAGTACTTGCGGGCGGCCAGACCGCGGCCGAAGTGGACCAGTGAGGATCCCTGCACCAGGGTGTTGTCGACATCAAAGAACGCCGCGGCGGTCAGGTCCAATGGCGGGACGGGGACCTCGGGTGCGGCTGGGTCCGGCTCGAGCCGGGCCGCAACGGCCAGGTCACTGAGGCCCCCAGGGCCGTCAAGTCCTTTAAGCGCCTGCTCAGCACTCGCCTCCCCGGCCTTCACATCCGCAGCGTGGTCCTCAGGGGCCATGCCGACAGCCTATCGGGGGATGCGAGACTGCACCGGTGCGCCGACCCCATGTCCGACTGCTGACCCGCGCCGGCTGCGGAATCTGCCGGCAGGTGCACGAGCAGCTGGCCGAACTGGCCGCTGAACTGGGCTTTGACCTTTCGACCACCGATGTCGACGAAGCCGCCTCAGCGGGCGATTCCGGGCTCCGCGCCGAGTTCGGCGACCGTTTGCCGGTGGTGCTGCTCGACGGCCGCGAGCACAGCTACTGGGACCTCGACGAGGAGCGACTGCGGGCCGATCTTGCCAAGTCGTGAATTTGGTGCTCGACCTGCGAAACACTTACCGTGGCTAGTAAGTTTCTTCCCGCTGAACAGATCCGTCGAGGGAGCAGGCAGGTGATCGTGCTGTGAGCGTCCTGCTGTTCGGGGTGTCCCACCGCAGCGCGCCGGTCTCGGTGATCGAGCAGCTGTCCACCGACGAAGCCGATCAGCTCAAGCTGGTTCAGCAGGTCCTGCAGTCACCGCTGGTGACTGAGGCGATGATCCTGTCGACGTGCAACCGGGTCGAGGTCTACGCGGTGGTCGATGCCTTCCACGGCGGTCTGCAGGCCATCGGTCAGGTGCTCGCCGAGCACTCCGGCATGTCGATGAGCGATCTCACCAAGCACGCCTACGTGCGCTACAGCGAGGCCGCCGTCGAGCATCTGTTCGCGGTGGCCAGCGGTCTGGACAGCGCAGTGGTGGGGGAGGCCCAGGTGCTCGGCCAGGTGCGCCGCGCCTACGCCACCGCCGAGGCCAATCGCACGGTCGGACGGGTGCTGCACGATCTGTCCCAGCGTGCGCTGGCGGTGGGTAAGCGGGTGCATTCGGAAACTGCCATCGACGCCGCCGGAGCCAGCGTGGTGTCGGTGGCTCTGCACGTCGCCGCCGAACAGCTCTACCGCCCCGAACTCGGCCCCTCCTACACCGCACTGGCCGGACGCACCGCCACCGTGATCGGCGCCGGTTCGATGGGCAGCCTGGCCGCGGCCCATCTCGTCCGGGCCGGGGTGAGCCACGTCAACGTCGTGAATCGCTCGCTGCCTCGGGCTCAGCGGCTGGCCGAGATCCTCGGTGAGCAGGGTGTCGGCACCCGCGCTATGACCCTTGACGAGCTTCCGGCCGCCCTGACCGGGGCCGACCTGGTGATCAGCTGTACGGGGGCGGTGCGCCCGGTGGTGTCGCTGGCCGACGTCCACCACGCCCTGGCCACCGGGCGGCGCGATGAGGTCGCCGAGCCGGTGGTGTTCTGCGATCTCGGCATGCCCCGGGATATCGATCCTGCCGTCGCGGGTCTGCCCGGGGTGTCGGTGGTCGACATGGATCGGGTGCAGCGCGAGCCCTCGGCGAGGGCCGCCGCTTCCGACGCCGATGCCGCCCGTCGGATCGTCGCGGCGGAGGTGGCCGAATATTTGCTGAGCCAGCGGATGGCCGAGGTGACACCGACCGTCACGGCGCTGCGCCAGCGGGCCGCAGACGTGGTGGAGGCCGAGCTGATGCGGTTGGAGAACCGGATCCCCGGCCTGGATTCCGGTCACCGCGAGGAGATCGCCAACACCGTGCGACGGGTGGTCGACAAACTGCTGCATGCGCCCACCGTCCGGATCAAGCAGCTTGCCGGCGCGCCTGGAGGCGACACCTACGCTGAGGCGCTTCGCGAACTGTTCGAGCTTGATCAGCAGGCGGTCGATGCGGTCGCGGCCGGCGAAATCACCCCCCTGATCGGTGGCGAATCCGCCGGGCCTGCAACGGAATCCGACGCTTGATCCGGATCGGAACCCGGGGCAGCCTGCTCGCGACAACCCAGGCCGGCACCATTCGGGACGATTTGATCGCGCGCGGCCACGATGCGGAACTCGTCATCATCAGCACCGAGGGTGATCAATCAGAGAAACCTGTGGCCGAGATCGGGGTCGGGGTGTTCACCGCCGCGTTGCGCGAGGCGATCGCCGATCGCCGGGTCGATATGGCCGTCCACTCCTACAAGGATCTGCCGACGGCCCCCGACGAGCGGTTCGTCATCGCCGCGATACCGGCCAGGCAGGACGCCCGCGACGCCCTGGTGGCCCGCGACGGCCTGGTGCTGGGTGAGTTGCCGGCCGGATCCGTCATCGGCACCTCGTCGGTCCGCAGGGCCGCGCAGCTTAGAGCACTGGGTCTCGGTTTGGAAATCCGCCCCCTACGAGGCAACCTAGACACCAGGTTAAACAGGGTAAGCAACGGTGATCTCGACGCCGTCGTAGTCGCCCGGGCGGGCCTGGCCCGCCTCGGACGACTCGAGGACGTCACCGAGACGCTGGAGCCGGTTCAGATGCTGCCGGCACCGGCTCAGGGCGCGCTCGCGGTGGAATGCCGAGCAGCCGACATCGGGCTTGCGGAGCTGTTGGCGGAGCTGGATCACGCCGACACCCGCGCCGCGGTCACCGCCGAGCGTGTCCTGCTAGCCGAACTGGAGGCGGGCTGTTCGGCACCGGTGGGTGCGATCGCGGAAGTGGTCGAGTCCATCGATGACGACGGCCGAGTCTTCGAGGAGCTGTCGCTGCGCGCGTGCGTGGCGGCGGTGGACGGATCCGACGTGATCCGTGCGTCGGGTATCGGCACTCCCGACCGTGCTGCGGAGTTGGGGCGCGCGGTGGCGGCGGAGTTGTTCGAACTCGGCGCACGCGAGGTCATGGCGGCGCAGCGCTAGAGCGGGAGAGAGATGACGGGTCACGCGGGTGCGCGAGGGCGCAAGGCGAAGCCGGGACGCATCACGTTCGTCGGCTCGGGTCCTGGCGACCCTGGTCTGCTGACGACGCGCGCCCGGACCGTCCTGGCCAACGCCGCGCTGGTGTTCACCGATCCTGATGTTCCCGAGGCTGTTCTGAAGCTTGTCGGCAGCGATCTGCCGCCCGCGGCCGGGCCTGCCCCGGCACCGCCGGGCGCCGCTGCCGACGGCACGGTGCCGGCCGAGGCCCCGGCGGTCACCGCCGGCGCCGACATCCGTCCGGCTCTGGGTGAGCCGGCCGAGGTGGCCAAGACTCTGGTGACCGAGGCGAAGGCCGGAGCCGACGTGGTGCGCCTGGTTGCCGGCGACCCACTGTCGGTCGATGCGGTCACCGCGGAGGTGAACGCCGTCACCCGCAGCCACCTGACGTTCGAGATCGTGCCGGGCCTGCCCGCCACCGTCGCGGTCCCGAGTTACGCCGGACTGCCACTGGGCTCGACCCACACCGTCGCCGATGTGCGCGGCGAGGTGGACTGGGCAGCGTTGGCCGCCGCGCCCGGCCCGCTGATTCTCACCGCGACGGCGAGTCATCTGGCCGAGGCTGCCCGCTCGCTGATCGAGTACGGACTGGCCGAGGGCACCCCATGCGTCGTCACGGCTCAGGGCACCACGTGCTCCCAGCGGTCGGTGGAGTCCACCCTCGGTGGCCTGACCGACCGCAACGCTCTGGGATCGGCCGATCCGGCCGGACCGATGGCCGGCGCGGTGGTCGTCACCATCGGCCGGACGGTGTCCAGTCGAGCCAAGCTCAACTGGTGGGAGAGCCGAGCCCTGTACGGCTGGACGGTGCTGGTGCCCAGGACCAAGGAGCAGGCCGGCGAGATGAGCGACCGGTTGGTCGCCCACGGCGCCACCCCGATCGAGGTCCCGACCATCGCCGTCGAGCCGCCGCGTAGTCCGGCCCAGATGGAACGGGCCGTCAAGGGTCTGGTCGACGGGCGTTTCCAGTGGGTCGTCTTCACCTCCACCAACGCGGTGCGGGCGGTGTGGGAGAAGTTCGGCGAGTTCGGTTTGGACGCCCGTGCGTTCTCCGGCGTGAAGATCGCCTGTGTGGGGGAGTCCACCGCCGACCGGGTTCGCGCCTTCGGGATCAGCCCGGAACTGGTGCCCTCGGGAGAGCAGTCCTCGCTGGGCCTGCTTGACGAGTTCCCCGAGTACGACGAGATCTTCGACCCGGTGAATCGGGTGCTGCTGCCGCGCGCCGATATCGCCACCGAGACCCTTGCCGAAGGCCTGCGGGAACGCGGCTGGGAGATCGAGGACGTCACGGCCTACCGCACGGTGCGTGCCGCCCCGCCGCCGGCCGAGACGCGGGAGATGATCAAGACGGGCGGTTTCGACGCAGTCTGCTTCACCTCCAGCTCGACGGTGCGCAACCTGGTCGGTATCGCGGGCAAGCCGCACACCCGCACCATCGTGGCGTGCATCGGCCCGAAGACCGCGGAGACCGCTGCCGAGTTCGGACTGCGGGTGGATGTGCAGCCGGAGACCGCGGCGGTCGGACCACTGGTCGACGCACTCGCCGAGCATGCGGCTCGGCTTCGCGCCGAGGGTGCGTTGCCACCTCCGCGCAAGAAGAACCGACGCCGCTAGTGGCGGTCGCAAGCGCGGCGGAGCTGGGCGCAGCGGGCCGCCACCATGGGGTAGTGGCGGTCGCAAGCGCGGCGGAGCTGGGCGCAGCGGGCCGCCACCGGGCAACCTAAGCACAGCGGCAACACTGGCATGGCTTTCCCGAGGCAACGTCCCCGCAGGCTCCGGTCCACCCCGGCATTGCGCCGCCTCGTCGCCGAAACCTCCTTGGAGCCAAGGCATCTCGTTCTGCCGATGTTCGTCGCCGACGCTATCGACGATCCCCGGCCGATCGCATCGATGCCGGGTGTCGTGCAGCACAGCCGCGACTCGCTGCGTCGTGCGGCCGCCGATGCCGTCGAGGCCGGGGTCGGCGGATTGATGCTCTTCGGCATTCCCCGCGACGAGGACAAGGACGCGACCGGAAGTTGCGGTTTGCAGCCCGACGGCATCCTCAACGTCGCCCTGCGTGATCTCGCCAAGGACCTCGGCGACGCAACCGTGCTGATGGCCGATACCTGCCTGGATGAGTTCACCGACCACGGACACTGCGGCATCGTTGACGCCATCGGCCGAATCGACAATGATGCGACCAATGCGCAGTACGTCAAACTTGCTGTGGCACAAGCGGAATCGGGTGCACACGTTGTCGGTCCCAGCGGTATGATGGACGGCCAGGTCGCGGCCATTCGCGACGGTCTGGATGCCGCCGGCTTCGTCGACGTTGTGATCTTGGCCTACGCCGCGAAGTTCGCCTCGGTGTTCTACGGTCCGTTCCGGGAGGCCGTCGCCTCCAGCCTGACCGGGGACCGCCGCACCTATCAGCAGGACAGCGGCAACGGCCGCGAGGCGCTGCGCGAGATCGCCCTCGACATCGATGAGGGTGCGGACATCGTGATGGTCAAACCGGCGATGGCCTATCTGGATGTGGTGCGTGCGGCAGCCGAGATCTCTCCGGTGCCGGTGGCTGCCTACCAGGTTTCGGGTGAGTACTCGATGATCACCGCTGCCGCGGCCAACGGCTGGATCGACGCGCGTGCGGCCGCCCTCGAATCGCTGACCGGCATCCGGCGAGCGGGCGCTGACATCGTGCTGACCTATTGGGCGGCCGAGGCGGCCCGTTGGCTGAGGTGAGCCGCCCAGTCGATGTCGAAACCGGGTTCGCGCTGTGGCTGGCTGCACTGCTGTTGCTGATGATCGGACAGATCTCCGACAGCTTCATCGCCGATGTCCCCGGCGACCGCAGGACGATCGTCATTGCCACCACGGTTTTCACCGTGGGTATCGGTGCCGTTGTTCTGATATTCCTGATGCTGCTGCGCTCCGGCCACCGCTGGACCCGAACCGTTCTGACGGCCGGCGGAGTGGCCACCGTTGTCTACACCGCTATCACCCTGTTCTCCGTTGTGCGCGATCCGGTGCCGGCGGTGATCTATGCGGTGACCGGAATAATCGGGTCGGTTCTCATCGGTGGCGGTATCTACCTGCTGCACCAGCCCGATTCGCACGCATTCTTCGTTCGCTGAATAGGCTGAGCGTGTCATGACAGCAGATGAACCCCGCCCCGGTGTGGTCACCGCGGCTTTCTGGCTGCTGGTTCTCGGCGCGGTGCTGCTGATGACCGGTGGACTTCTGGCCGCCACGGTCGGTTTCGACTACCTGAGGCAAGTCGAGCCCCCGGCGGTGTCGGATCAGTCGGTTCGCGACCTGCTGTGGCAGTACCGCGGTACCGGCCTGCTGTTCTCGCTGGCGGCCCTGGCCCTGCTGGTGCTGGCCATCAGGATGCGCGTCGGGGACCCCCGGGCGCGCCGGGCGTCAATCGCCCTGGGCCTGGTGATCGTCATCCTGATCTCGATCTGTACCGCGATTCAGATTGCCGGCCTGCACATATTGGCCTTGCTCAGCATGGTGCCGATCATCGTCGGAACGCTGGTGCTGGGGCGACCCGCCGCGGCGGACTGGTTCGTCGGAGGAACGGATGGGTGATGGCTGACTCAGATGCCGATCAGGTGCTGTTCTATGAGGAGGGCGCAAGCTGGCGTTGGCTGCTGTTCGCGCCGATCGCCGCGCTGGCGATGATGTACATCCAGCACGGGGCAGGGATGGGGATCCAGCTGCTGGTGCCGGGTTTCTTCCTGGTGCTGCTGTCGAGCATCCTCTACGTCCAGGTCAAGGCGGCGCGAATCCACACCAGCGTCGAACTGACGGCGGACACCTTGCGGCAGGGCACCGAGGTGCTGCCGCTGTCGGAGATCGTGATGGTGTACCCCGAAACGCCGAACGCTCCCAAATCCGGCAAGGAGCCGCATAGGTGGCAGGAAGCCCGCAGTATCGGTGAACTGAACGGCGTTCCCAAGGGGCGCAAGGGAATCGGTCTCAAACTCACCGGAGACCGCACCGCGCAGGCGTGGGCGCGGGACGACGACGCGTTGCGGGCCGCACTGATCTGGCTGGTGGAGAGCCGGTGAGGCGCGGCCGTCACATCGCGCAACTGGTGCTGGCCCTGGCTGCCGCAGGGGGCGCGGTGCTGGCCTGGCTCGCGGTCAAGAGTTTCGTGGATGTGGCTCCGGTGACCGAGGGTCAGCCGGCCACCGTCTCGGTGGTTTACGACCCCCCGCTGATGATGCTGGCCTGGTTGCTCGGGACTACAGCAGGGGTGCTGGCGGTTCTGGGAGTGGCCGGTTTGCGCCGCGGCCGCGGGGCCCTTGATCAATATACCCCCTAGGGGTATATTGATGGGCATGACGACCACAGATCTGCGGCTCACCGGGATGAGCTGCGCTTCGTGCGCGGCCCGGATCGAGCGCGGCTTGAACGAACTGGACGGGGTCAACGCCTCGGTGAACTTCGCCGTCGAACAGGCCCATATCGAGCACGGCGATCACCTCAGCGCCGATGACCTGATCCGGGCGGTGGAGGCCACCGGCTACCACGCATCGGTCATCGACCATTCGGCTCACGCGGGCACTGGCGGCCACGCCGGTCATGAGGACCACATGGCGCATGACCTTCCGGAGGAGCAACTTCGCTCCAGGTTGATCGGCTCGGCGGTGCTGGCCGTCCCGGTGGTGGCCCTGTCCATGGTGATGCCCTGGCAGTTCCCCGGCTGGCAGTGGGTAGTGCTGGCGCTGGCCACCCCGATCGTGTTCTGGGGTGGGTTCCCCTTCCACAAGGCGGCGCTCAACGCCGCCCGGCACCGGACTTCCACAATGGACACCCTGGTGTCGATCGGCACCCTGTCGGCCTACATCTGGTCGGCGATCGTGGTGATCGGTGGAGTCGCGCACGGACACGTCTACTTCGAGGTCGCGGCGGCGGTCACGGTGTTCCTGTTGGCGGGCCGCTACTCGGAGGCCAAGGCCAAGCGTTCCGCCGGGGCGGCGCTGCGGGCGCTGCTGTCCCTGGGGGCCAAGGATGCGACCGTGGTGCGCGATGGCGCCGAGGTGCGCATCCCGGCCGCCGAACTGATGGTGGGTGACGTGATCGTGGTGCGTCCGGGTGAACGGGTGGCCACCGACGGCGTCGTCACCGACGGCACGTCCGCGCTGGACGCCTCGGCGATGACCGGTGAGTCGGTGCCGGTGGACGTGCGCCCCGGAGACACCGTTCTCGGCGGCGCGGTCAACACCTACGGCCGGATCCTGGTGCGCGCCGACAAGGTCGGCGCCGACACCCAGCTGGCCCGGATGGCGAAGATGGTGGCCGATGCGCAGGGCGGCAAGGCCGCCATCCAGCGACTGGCCGACCGGGTCTCGGCGGTGTTCGTTCCCGCGGTGCTGATCGTCGCGGCCCTGACGTTGGCGGGTTGGTTGCTGACCGGGCATTCGGCGGCAGCCGCTTTCACTGCCGCCGTCGCGGTTCTGATCATCGCCTGCCCGTGCGCACTCGGCCTGGCCACGCCGACGGCGATCCTGGTCGGCACCGGCCGGGGCGCCCAACTCGGCGTGCTGATCAAGTCGCCACAGGTGCTCGAGAGCGTCGGGGGTATCGACACCGTGGTACTCGACAAGACCGGAACGGTGACCACCGGTCATATGAGTGTGGGAGACGTCGAGCCGGCCGTCGGTGAGGACGTCGAGCAGGTGCTGGCCCGCGCGGCGGCGGTGGAGGCCGCCTCCGAGCATCCGGTGGCCGCGGCGGTCGTGGCCGCCGCCCGCGACCGCGGGCTGACCATCGGCGCGGTGAGTGATTTCGCCAACGATCCGGGCAGTGGTGTCAGCGGCGTCGTCGACGGTGTGGCGGTGCGCGTCGCCCGCGCGGGTGACTCCGACGGGCGCACCTCGGTGGCGGTGAGTTGGGACGGCCGGGAACGCGGTGTGATCCGCCTCGCCGACGCGGTGAAGCCGACCAGTGCCGAGGCGATCGCGGAACTGAAGGGGATGGGTATCACGCCGGTGTTGCTCACCGGGGACAACGTCGCCGTGGCCGGCCGGGTCGCGGCCGAGGTAGGCATCGCGCCCGGAGATGTGATCGCCGGAGTGTTGCCCTCGCAGAAGGCCGATGCCGTCAAGGGCCTGCAGGACGCCGGGAAGCGGGTCGCCATGGTGGGTGACGGGGTCAACGACTCGGTGGCGCTGGCGACTGCCGACATCGGGATGGCGATGGGAACCGGAACGGATGCGGCGATCGAGGCGGGCGACATCACGCTGGTGCGTGGTGATCTGCGTACCGTGCCGACAGCGCTGCGGCTGTCGGCGCGCACGCTGCGGGTGATCAAGCAGAATCTGTTCTGGGCGTTCGGATACAACACCGCGGCGATCCCACTTGCCGCTCTGGGGTTGCTCAACCCGATGATCGCCGGTGCCGCGATGGCAGCGTCCTCGGTCCTGGTCGTGCTGAACAGTCTGCGGCTCAAGCGGTTCCGATGACCCAGACCGCCGATGCCCTGCCGTTGGGCCCGGATTCACTGGTCTGGAGGTATTTCGGGGATCGCCGGATCGCGTTGATCGGGCCGCGGCCGGCGGTGCTGCAGAACATGCTGGCCGGACTTGGGCAGGGGGTGCAGGACCACTCGGTGTTCTTCGCTGACACCGCCGCGCGGATCAGGCGCTCGCTGCCGCCGATCTACCGGACGGTCTACGGCACCGAGAACGACAACGCCGGTGGAAGTGTTCGGGAGTTCCACACCGATATCAAGGGCGACCTGCCCGAGAGCTACGGCGGCGGGCGCTATCACGCGCTGGATCCCGACACCTACTTCTGGGCGCACGCGACCTTCTTTGATCAGGTGCTCTACTTCACCGACACCTTCGTGCGCAGGCTCTCCCACGCCGAGAAGGAGCAGATGTATCTGGAGTCCAAGACCTGGTATCGCCGTTACGGGGTCAGCGAGCGGCCGATGCCCGCCGACTACGCCGGGTTCGAGAGGTACTGGGACCGCATGATCGACGATGTGCTGGTGGCACACCCGACCGCCAGATACGGCGTCGGATATGTCACCAAGGGCTTTCCTCGGCCCAAGGGCGTCTCGGAGGCGGCCTGGAAGATCATTGCGCCGGTGTTCAATCCGCTGGCGGCGTTCCTGACCACCGGCGGCATGCCGCCGCGCACCCGGGAGATCCTCGGTCTGCCCTGGGACGACCGCAAGGAACGCCGGTATCAGCGCTTCGCTGCGCTGTGCCGCTCGGGTCTGGTCAACAGGATCTGGGACCGGCTGCCGATGAGGTGGCGCTACACCCCTTATGCCCGTGAGGGTTTCGAGCGTTCTGTCAGTGTCAACGTGAGCTGACCGTCCTCGCCGTCGGAGGCGACGAGATCAGGGCAGCGTCCACGCAGCTCTCCCATCAACCGCTGGCGCAGTGTCAGTCCGGCTGCCGGGCAATGCTCGCAGGCCCCACCGAGGCGCACCGTCACGGTGTCGCCGCGGCGCTGCGCGGTGACGGTGCCGCCGTGCGAACGGACGAAATCGCCCACCGAACCGTCGAGCAGATCCGCGGTCACCCGCTCCAGCAGCTCGCCGGGTGCGGCCTCGACGGCCCAGCCGGCCGGGTCGGTCAGGGCAGTCTGCAGCGCCGCACGGATTTCAGTGCCCAGAGCCGACCAGGTCCGGCCATCGCTGAGCCACAGCCATACCGCGCCGTGTTCGGCCAATCCGGCGTGCAGCGTGCCGTCGGCGAACAGTTCACCGAGCCGGCCGGGGGCAGCCGTGATCCGGCCGTTCGGCAGCCGGCCTGCCGGCACCACCCAGCGCACGGCTTGTGGTTCGCCGGTGACGCGTTCGGCGTGCAGGGGGACGCTCATGTGAGAGCGGTGACAACGGTCCGCGCGGCGAAGGCCAGTACCCACGCCAGAGCGAACATGTAGCTGAAGGCGATCGCCGGCCACTTCCAGGAACCGCTTTCGCGGCGCAGCACGGCCACCGTCGACATGCACTGCAGCGCGTACATGAAGAACACCAGAAGTGCGGCGATGGTCGGTGCGTCGAAGAGTTGCCGACCGGCATGTGGTCCGTCCTGAACCTTCATGGCGCGCAGCGCGGAGGTCGGCTCCTCCGGATCCTCGGCCGCGGCGACCTGACCGAGGGTGGCGACGAACACCTCGCGGGCGGCCAGCGAGGAGATGATGCCGATGTTGATCCGCCAATCGAAACCGAGTGGGGCGAAAACCGGCTCGACCGCACGGCCGACTGAAGCGGCGTAGGAGTGGTCGAGGACGTAGGCGGCGACCGCAGCCTGGTTGCCGGTGTCCACTCCCGCGGCGGCCAGTTCGGCCTCGCCGCGCATCGGCAGATTCAGCAGAGCCCACAACACGACCGTCGTGCCGAGAATGATCGAGGTGACCTTGCGCAGGAAGGCAGTGGCGGCTGTCCACACCTCGGCCGCAACGGTCTTCAGCCGCGGAATCTGATACGGCGGCATTTCCATGTAGAAGGGCAGCATCGGCCCACTGCGCGCGCTGATCCGCTTGAACACGGACGCCACCGCCATCGCCGACACCGCTCCCAGGTAGTACAACGCGATCATCGCCACACCGCGGGCGTTGAACACCCAGACCTTGGCATCGGTCGGCAACAGCAGGCTCACCAGCAGGATGTAGACCGGCAGCCGTGCCGAACAGGTCATCAGCGGGGCGGCCATCATGGTCGCCAGCCGGTCACGCGCCGACGGCAATGCGCGCGTCGCCATGATTCCCGGTATCGCGCACGCCATCGAGGACAGCAGCGCGACGAAGGCCCGGCCCTCGAGTCCTGCGCGCGACATGGTCTGATCCATGATGAATGCCGCCCGGGCCAGATAACCGCTGCCCTCGAGGATCGCGATGAGAACGAACAGCAACACGATCTGCGGGAGGAACACCAGCACGCCGCCCACACCGCCGATGACGGCCTGGGACAGGAAGGCCGACAACCAGCCGATGTGAACGTGCGTCGAGACCGCCTCGCCGACCCAGCCGAAGAACGTCTCGATGTAGCCCTGCAGTGGTGCGGCGACGGTGAAGATGATCTGGAAGAAGATGAACATCGTCAGCAGGAAGAACGCGCTGCCGACCCATTTGTGCAGCAGGATCGAGTCGATCCTCTGGGTGCGCCGGTCCACGTCGGGAAGGACGTAGCCCGCCGACTCCAGCACCGAGTCCACCCAGCCGGTCACCTCGGCGGGTTCCACGGGAGGTGGCACGACCGGCGCGGTCCAGGAATCGACCCTGGCCATCACATGGCGAAGATCGGCCAGCCCGTCACGATTCCCGGCCACCACGGTGACCACCGGCACCCCGAGGGCTCTGGCCAGCGCGGCGACGTCGAGGCGACCGTTGCGCCGGGCCAGGTCATCGCCGAAGGTCAGCACCACGCAGATCGGCATTCCGGTCTGCTGGAGCTGGGCCAGCAGGCCCAGTGAGCGCCGCAGGGTCGTCGCGTTCAGCGTCACCAGCATCGCGTCGGGGATGTCGACCCGGGTGTTGCGCTGCTCGGTGTCGAGCACGTCGACGACGATCTGTTCGTCGGGACTGATGGGGTCGAGGCTGTAAGTCCCGGGCAGATCTTCGATGACGACCGCCTCTTCATCGCCGAGGCGGACCCGGCCCTCGTAACGGGCGACGGTGACCCCGGGATAGTTGCCGGTCTTGGCGTGCAAACCGGTCAGCGCGTTGAACAGGGTGGTCTTGCCGGAGTTGGGACTGCCGACCACCGCGAACCGGGTGAGGCCCTGGTTGGCGGTGGTGGCCGCACCGCCACCGTGGTGACCGTGGTGTCCGCTCACGGAACCGGCTCCACGTGGATCCCGCGGGACTGTGCCAGGCGCAGGGCGATCTCGTAATCGCCCACCCGGTAGATGATCGGATCGCGCATCGGCGCCCGGCGCACCACCTTCACCGTGATTCCCGGTACCAAGCCGAGATCGAACAGCCGGCGGGCCGCGCTGGGTTCGACGTCCGCGCTGTAGCCGATGACCTTCGCGCTTCGGCCACGGCGGATGTCGGCGAGCGTTGTCGCGGCCCCGGATCCACCGGGTGCCAGACGCCGGTCGCGCATACGATCTGACACCGTGGACACCAGGTTAGGTTACCTTAACTTCGGGGGTCCGTTAAAGGCTGGGACACTGGTGGCCATGACCCCCGCGCCCTCGCTCACGACCGTTTCGGCGAAGCTGTTCGCGGACGCATGCGCTGTCATTCCCGGCGGCGTCAACTCGCCGGTGCGGGCGTTCAATTCGGTCGGCGGCACCCCGCGCTACATCAGTTCCGCACAGGGTTGCTGGCTGACAGATGCCGACGGGAACCGCTATGTGGACCTGGTCTGCTCATGGGGGCCGATGATCCTGGGCCACGCCCATCCGGCGGTGGTGGAGGCGGTTCAGCAGGCCGCCGCCCACGGGTTGTCCTTCGGGGCGCCGACGGCCGGTGAGACGGATCTGGCGGCTGAGATCATCGCCCGGTGCACGCCCGTGGAACGGGTGCGACTGGTCAACTCCGGCACCGAGGCGACCATGAGTGCCCTGCGACTTGCCCGCGGGTTCACCGGACGCGCCAAGGTGATCAAGTTCTCCGGCTGCTACCACGGTCACGTCGACGCACTGCTGGCAGACGCCGGATCCGGAGTCGCGACCCTGGGTCTGCCGTCCTCACCGGGCGTCACGGGGGCCACCGCGGCCGACACCATCGTACTGCCGTACAACGACGTCGCCGCGGTCGAGGAATCCTTCGCGGAGTTCGGCGACACCATCGCTGCGGTGATCACCGAGGCCTGTCCGGGGAATATGGGCGCGGTGGCGCCGCGGCCGGGCTTCAACGCCGCGCTGCGCCGGATCACCGCTGAGCATGGTGCGCTGCTCATCAGCGACGAGGTGATGACCGGCTTCCGGATCAGCCGATCCGGTTGGTACGGAGTCGATCCCGTCGACGCGGACCTCTTCACCTTCGGCAAGGTGATGAGCGGCGGCCTGCCGGCTGCGGCCTTCGGCGGCCGCGCAGACGTGATGGAGAGGCTGGCTCCGCTGGGCCCGGTCTATCAGGCCGGGACCCTGTCCGGGAATCCGGTGGCGGTGGCCGCGGGCCTGGCGACTTTGCGGCACGCTGACGACGCGGTGTATGCGGCGCTGGACGCCAACGCGGACCGACTGGCCGCTCTGCTGGCCGATGCCCTGGCCCCGACCGGTATCGCCCATCAGGTGGCACGCGCGGGAAACTTCCTGTCGGTCTTCTTCGCCGCCGAACCGGTGACCGACTTCGCCTCGGCGAAGGCGAGTGAGAACTGGCGGTTCCCACCGTTCTTCCACGCCCTGCTCGACGGTGGGCTCTACCCGCCGCCGAGCGCATTCGAAACCTGGTTCGTCTCAGCGGCTCTCGATGACGAGGCTTTCGAGCGCATCGAGGCGGCGTTGCCCGCCGCCGCCCGGGCGGCAGCGGAGGCGAAGCGGCCATGACCCGCACGATCGTTCACGTAATGCGGCACGGTGAGGTGCACAACCCGGAGAAAATCCTCTACGGACGGCTGCCCGATTATCACCTGTCCGAGCGCGGCCGCGCCCAGGCGCAGTCTGTCGCCGACTGGTTGGCCCGTCGTGACATCACCTACGTCGTGGCCTCGCCCCTGGACCGGGCACAGGAGACCGCCGCCCCGATCGCCGCGCATCATGGCCTGGCGGTCGACGTCGACGACTCGCTCATCGAGTCGCACAACGTCTTCGAGGGCCAGCGTGTCTCGCCCGGCGACGGGGCGCTGCGCGATCCGCGCAATTGGTGGCATCTGCGCAATCCTCGTTCGCCGTCGTGGGGTGAGCCCTATGCGGAGATCGCCGTGCGGATGCGGGCGGCTGTCGAGCGCGCCCGTATCAAGGCTGAGGGTCATGAGGCAGTGTGTGTCAGCCATCAGTTACCGGTGGAGACCTTGCGCCGGGCGATGAACTCTGATCCGCTGCATCACTTCCCGACCCGACGCATGTGCAATCTTGCGTCGCTGACCTCGTTCTACTTCGACGGTGACGAGTATGTCGGCTGGGCATACGCGGAGCTCGGCGGACGGTGATGCGGCGGCTGGCGGTTCTGGTGATTGTGGCGGTTCTGGTCACCGGCTGTTCGACCGGCGATGACGCTGTCGCCCAGGGCGGCACCTTCGAATTCGTCGCACCCGGCGGCAAGACCGACATCCGCTACGACCCACCGGCCGGCCGGGGCCGGCCGGGCCCACTGTCCGGCCCGGACCTGCTGGACACGTCGAAGACCATCTCGCTGAACGACTTCGTCGGCAAGGTGGTCGTGATCAATGTGTGGGGCCAGTGGTGCGGGCCGTGCCGCGCTGAGATCGGCCAACTGCAGAAGGTCTACGACCAGACTCGCGAACTCGGCGTGGCATTTCTCGGAATCGACGTGCGTGACAACGACATCGACGCGCCCCGCGATTTCGTCAAGGACCGCGGGGTCACCTTCCCGTCAATCTATGACCCGGCGATGCGCACCATGATCGCCTTCGGCGGCAAGTACCCCACCACGGTGATCCCGTCCACGGTTGTTCTCGACCGGGAGCACCGGGTGGCCGCGGTCTTCCTGCGCGAGTTGCTGGCGGAGGATCTGTTGCCGGTGGTTCAGCGACTGGCGGGCGAGAAGTGAGCGGATTCACCGAGACCGCAGCGGCCGGTCCGCTTTTCCTGGCTCTCGGACTCTGTGTCCTTGCCGGCGTTGTGTCGTTCGCGTCACCCTGCGTGGTGCCACTGGTACCGGGGTACCTGTCGTACCTGGCCGCGGTGGTCGGGGCCGACGATCAGGGCAGGCGCTGGCGGGCTGCGGGCTCGGCGCTGCTGTTCGTCGCGGGCTTCACCGCAGTGTTCCTGCTGGGCACCGTGGTGGTCCTCGGAATGACCGGCACCCTGATCACCAATCAGATCCTGCTGCAGCGTGTCGGTGGTGCGATCACCATCTTGATGGGCCTGGTGTTCATCGGATTCGTACCGGCCCTGCAGCGCCAGGCGCGCTTCGCGCCCCGGCAGTGGGCCGGTATCGCCGGAGCCCCACTGCTCGGTGCGGTGTTCGCACTCGGCTGGACACCCTGCCTCGGCCCCACGCTGACCGGTGTCATCGCCGTGGCCTCGGCCACCGACGGGGCCAACGTCGCACGCGGTGTGGCCTTGGTACTGGCCTACTGCATGGGCCTCGGAATCCCTTTCGTGCTGCTGGCACTCGGATCCGGCTGGGCGGTCAGCGGTTTCGGCTGGCTGCGCCGGCACACCCGGGCTATTCAGATCTTCGGCGGCCTGATGCTGATCGCCGTCGGTCTGGCCCTGCTGACCGGACTGTGGAACGACTTCATCTCGTGGGTGCGTGACGCGTTCGTCAGCGATGCGAGGTTGCCGATCTGATGACCGTCCTGGCGAACCTGTGGCGTGCGCTCACATCGATGGGCACCGCCTTGGTGTTGCTGTTCTTGCTCGCCCTCGGCGCCGTCCCCGGAGCGCTGCTGCCGCAGCGCAGCCTCAATGAGTCCAAGGTTCGGCAGTACCTCAGCGCCCATCCGGTGATCGGGCCTTGGCTGGATCGCCTGCAGATGTTCGACGTGTTCGCCAGTTTCTGGTTCACAGCGATCTATGTCCTGCTGTTCGTATCCCTGGTGGGCTGTCTGACTCCGCGCATGATCGAACACCTGCGCACCCTGCGAGCCACACCGGTTCCCGTGCCGCGCAACCTCAGCAGGTTGCCCAAGCACGCCGAGATCACGGTCGCCGGCACCGCACAGCAAGCCGCCGCTACCGTCACCGGTCAGTTGCGCGGTTGGCGGCGCGTCATCCGTCAGGAGGGTCCCAAAGGCGAAGTCACGGAGGTGTCCGCGGAGAAGGGGTACCTGCGCGAGTTCGGCAACATCGTCTTCCACCTCTCCCTGCTCGGACTTCTGGCCGCCATCGCGGTGGGCAAGATGTTCGGCTATGAGGGCAACGTCGTCGTGATCGCCAACGGCGGCCCGGGGTTCTGCTCGGCATCGCCGGCCGCCTTCGACTCGTTCCGGGCCGGCAACAAGGTCGACGGCACCTCGTTGTACCCGATGTGCGTGCGGGTCAACGATTTCCAGGCGAAGTACCTCAATACCGGTCAGGCGACATCGTTCGCCGCGCATATCGATTACCAGGCCGGTGCCGACTTGGATTCCGGCACCTGGCGGCCGTACCTGCTGGAGGTCAACCACCCGTTGCGGGTCGGTGAGGATCGTGTTTACCTGCAGGGCCACGGATACGCGCCGACGTTCACGGTGATCTTCCCCAACGGGGAAAAGCGGACCCAGACCGTGCAGTTCCGGCCGGACAACGCGATGACGCTGCTGTCTTCGGGCACGATTCGCGTCGACCCGCCGGCGGGGCTGTACCCAGGCGACGAACGGCGCAAGCATCAACTGGCGATCACCGGACTGTTTGCGCCGACCCAGCAGATGGACGGCAAGCTGCTGTCGTCGAGCTTTCCCGATATGCGCGACCCTGCCGTGGCGATCGACGTCTACCGCGGAGACGCCGGCCTGGACACCGGGAAGCCGCAGTCGCTGTTCAGCATCGACCCCCGGCTGGTCGAACAGAAGAGACTGACCAAGCTGAAGCGGGTCAATCTAGGACTGGGCAAAGAGGTCCGTCTCGACGACGGAACGGTGGTGCGTTTCGACGGCGCGACCCCGTTCGTCAACCTTCAGGTCTCCCATGACCCGGGCCAGGTGTGGGTGCTGGTCTCCGCACTGTCGATGATGGCCGGATTGCTCGTGTCGCTGGTGGTTCGCCGCCGCCGGGTATGGGCGCGCATCACGCCCGGCGGGCAGGAGCGCAGCGACCCGGGGAAAGATTCCGCCGATACAGGTACGGTGAATGTCGAACTGGGAGGTCTTGCCCGTACCGACAATTCCGGCTGGGGCGGGGAGTTCGAGAAGCTCACCGAGGTCTTGGAGCAGAGGACGTGAACGCGCAGATAGATATCGGCCTGTCCCGGTACTCGGACTGGGCCTTCACCGGTTCGGTCGTGGTGCTGGTCCTTGCACTGATGCTGCTGTCCGTGGAACTGGCTTCCAGCCGCGGACGGCGGGTGGAGGAGCGCGAACTGGTCACGGCCGGCGGAGTCAGCAGTGATGCGGATCGCCCCGGTGTTGTGATGGATGCTGGGGTGCGGCCACTGGCTGAGCGGGTCGGTGGATCCGGTCTGGCCCTGGTGTACGTCGGCATCGCGCTGTTGTTCGGATGCATCGTGCTGCGCGGTCTGGCCACCTCCCGGGTGCCGTGGGGCAATATGTACGAGTTCATCAATCTGACCAGCTTCTGCGGGCTGATGGCCGGCGCGGTGGTGCTGCGAAAACCGCACTACCGCGCACTGTGGGTCTTCGTGCTGGCGCCGGTGCTCATCCTGCTGGCGGTTTCGGGCAAGTGGCTCTACGCCAACGCCGCCCCGGTGATGCCCGCATTGCAGTCCTATTGGCTGCCGATCCACGTCTCGGTGGTCAGCCTCGGCTCCGGGGTGTTCCTGGTTTCCGGCGTGGCCAGCATCCTGTTTCTGCTGAAGTTGTCGCGATTCGCTGATCAATCAGAGGACGGAATACCGGCCCGGATCGTCTCCCGGCTTCCCGATGCCCAGACACTCGACCGAATCGCGTACCGCACGGCGATTTTCGCGTTTCCGGTCTTCGGGTTCGGAGTGATCTTCGGAGCCATCTGGGCCGAGGAGGCGTGGGGCCGCTACTGGGGTTGGGATCCCAAGGAGACCGTCGCTTTCATCACCTGGGTGGTCTACGCGGCCTACCTGCACGCCCGATCGACAGCCGGCTGGCGGGACAAGAAGGCCGCGTGGATCAACGTCGTCGGATTCGCGGCCATGGTCTTCAACTTGTTCTTCATCAATCTGGTGACCGTCGGACTGCACTCCTACGCCGGTGTCAGCTGATCTTGCGCAAGAAGTCCGGATCGTCGTCAGGTCCGATGACCCGGGTGGTAGGGCGACGGGACTGCGCGCGAGCGGCTCGCAGGCCGATATAGACCAACGCCCCGATTACCACGATGAGCAGCAGGTAAAGCACTCCTGAACCTCCTTCGTACGAATATACGCGCGTGGGTAGGCTCGGTGCCGTGACAGAGAACGGGACGGGCGGCAAAACCGGCCGGATGGTGCGGGATGTCGTCATCTACACCCTCGCGCGACTGCTCCTGGTGGTCGTGCTGTCCGCAGTGATCTTCTTCGCCGCACGCCTGCTCGGCGTCACGGACATGCCGATCGCCGTCGCTCTGCTGTTCGGGATCATCCTGGCGCTGCCGCTGGGAATCTGGCTGCTGGGTCCGTTGCGTCGCCGTGCCACCGCCGGTATCGCCGAGGTCGACGCACGCCGGCGCCGTGACCGCGAGCAACTCGAGGCCAGGCTGCGCGGGGAAACGGACTAGCTTCGCCTCCAGGTGTCGACTTCGATCTCCACCAGCATCCTCGGATCGATCATCGTCACGCCGACGCTCGCGGTGGAGCCCGAAACGTGGATGTAGTCGGCGGCAACCCTCGCCCGGGAGTAACCGATTGACGCCTTCCACGGGCTGCCACTGGAGATCAGCCTGTCTGCGGCCATCGCTTTCTCCTCGGCGTTTGGGTCTTCTAGAACATCGCAAGCGCGGCTGCCACCGCGATCGACCACACCAGCATGGTCAGCCCGGTGTCCCGCAGAACTGGAATCAGTTCCCGGCCGCCCTTCCCGCTGCGCACCGGGTCGGCGGCCCGGATCGCCAGGGGAGCGGCGACCAGGCCGGCCGCACACCAGGGCGTCGCGGCCATCAGTACGACGGTCGCCGCCCCGGCCAGCGCCAGCAGCGACTGATAGAGCAGTCTGGTCCGCCGGTCACCGAGACGCACTGCGAGGGTGATCTTCCCGGACTTTGTGTCGGTCGGAATATCGCGAAGATTGTTGGCCACCAGCACCGCTGAAGACAGTGCGCCGGTCGCCACGGCCAGTGTCGCGCCCACCCAGTCGACCCGCATTGCCTGGGTGTACTGCGTGCCGAGCACGGCCACCAGGCCGAAGAACACGAATACCGCCACCTCGCCCAGTCCGGCGTAGCCGTAGGGCTTGGCCCCGCCGGTGTAGAGCCAGGCACCGGCGATGCACACCGCTCCGACGGCGATCAGCCACGGCGCGCTCAACGCCGCCAATACCAGGCCCGCGATGGCTGCCATGCTCAGACTGATGATCGCGGCGGTGAGCACCGCGCGCGGCGCGGCCAGTTTGGAGCCCACAAGCCGCAATGGTCCGGCGCGTTCGTCATCGGTGCCGCGGATACCGTCGGAATAGTCGTTGGCGTAATTGACGCCGACGATCAATGCCAGCGAGACCATCAGCGCCAGAAGGGCTTTCCACCAGACGGCACCGTGCAGCCAGGCTGCCGCACCGGTTCCGGCGATCACCGGGGCAACTGCGTTGGGCAATGTGCGGGGGCGGGCGCCCTCGATCCACTCGGCGATGGTCGCCATCAGTGATTGGCCAGTTCGAGGACGAGATTGATGGTGCAGGCAAGTACGACGGCGCCCAGCAGGAATGACACCAGGGCCTGTCCGAGCACCGACCCGCGCATGCGCGCGCTGGCCAGGTCGGTGTCCGAGACCTGGTAGGTCATCCCAACGGTGAACGCCATGTATGCGAAGTCCTTGTAGCAGGGACGATATTGATCCTGGTGATAACTGATCGGTTCGCAGTTGTCGTCGGTGTAGTACAGAAGCGCGTATCGGAGCGTGAACGCGGTGTGGATGGCGAACCAGGACGCGATCACGCTCAGCACACCGATCAGTGCCTCGCCGAGATGGCGCTCACCACCGGATGTCGCGGCCAGCAGATAGCCGACGCCCGCCAGGCCTGCCAGACCGGCCGACAGCACGATGGCGTGCGACAGCGTCGGGTTGCCGTCCTGGCGCTTGCGCACGTGCGCGATGGTGCGTTCGGCGTTCATCGGGAACAGGATCCACCAGGTGACGACGAGGTAGATTCCGGCCGCGACGATCCACCCCACGGCCGGCGCATAGTGCCATTCCTGGCGCTGGGATCCGACAAGCGCGGCCGCAATGACGCCCAAGGCCAGGGCCGCGCTTATCCGGAGCATTCCCCAGAGCGTAATACTGGGCAGATGAAGACACAGATCTGCGACCAGTTCGGCATCGAGTTCCCGCTCTTCGCCTTCAGCCACTGCCGCGACGTGGTCGCAGCGGTGACCAACGCCGGAGGGTTCGGTGTGCTGGGCGGCGTCGCTTTTCGGCCGGATCAACTCGAACAGGAACTGAGCTGGATCGACGATCACGTCAACGGCAAGCCCTATGGCGTCGACATCATCGTTCCGGCCAAGTTCGAGGGCAAGGGCGAGAACCTTTCCGGAGAGCAACTCGCCGAACGTATCCCGGCCGAACATCGGGACTTCATCAACCAACTGCTGGCCGACCACGGCATCGAGGTCGAGGAACTGCGGGTCGCTCCCTCGGCGTTGTCCGGTGACACCGGCAAGAGCCTGCTCGACGTCGCGTTGAATCACCCGATCACCATGATGGCCAACGCGCTCGGAGTGCCGCCGGACTACATGATCGAGGCGGGTAAGGAGCGCGGAATCCCGGTGGCAGCTCTGGTCGGCGCCAAGGAACACGCCATCAAGCAGGTCAACGCCGGCGTCGACCTGATCGTGGCGCAGGGAACCGAGGCCGGTGGCCATTGCGGCGAGGTCAGCACTTTGGTGCTCATTCCAGAAGTGCTGGAGGCGATCTCGGAAATCCCCGGTGGTCGGGATGTTCCGGTGCTGGCGGCCGGCGGCATCGTGACCGGTCGGCAGATGGCGGCATGCGTGGCGATGGGCGCCGCCGGCGCCTGGACCGGTTCGGTGTGGCTGACCACCGAGGAGGCCGAGACCGAGCCGCACACCAAGCAGAAGATGCTGGCCGCAACCTCGCGGGACACCGTGCGCTCGGCGGGCCGCACCGGCAAGCCGTCGCGGCAGTTGCGTTCGGACTGGACTGATGCATGGGCACCCAGCCCGGGTGGCCGGCAGCCGCTGGGGTTGCCGCTGCAGGCCATGATCGCCGAACCGGCGCTGCGTCGGATCGACCGGCTGGCGGGCAACGGACACCCCGGCGCCCAGGCACTGGCCACCTACTTCGTCGGGCAGGGGGTCGGCCTGATGAACAAGGTCAAGCCCGCCCGCGAGGTGGTGCTGGAGTTCATCGAGGACTACGTCGCGGCCACCGAACGGCTGGCCGGGACGCTGGAGGACTGATCTACGGAATTCATTGATGTAGACATTTGATGTCTACGGAATCCGTGAAATAAGCATGTCTATACAGAGGAATTTGACCTTCATGGCGGCCTCTGGCAACACGAGCTCCATGCAGGACACAGGGAAATCCGTTCTGAAGACGGCAGGCGCAGCTTTCGCCCTCTGTGCGATCGCGTACGCCTCCGGCAGCCACGAGTCCAACGCGGACGTCAAGGCGAGGACCAACCCGCCCGAGATGAAGCTCGTCGGTTCGGCCGATGAGCAGATCCGGACCACCGGTACGCAGGGCGTCGCTGAGAACGCGAGCCAGGGCACCGTCGAGACTGCCGAGGCGCTGCGGTTCGGGCCGTCGTCGCCTCTACTCAGCGGCCAGCGGCAACCGCACCTCGAAGCGCGCACCGGTGGGCAGATTGCGGGCCGACAGCGTTCCGCGGTGAGCGCGTACCAGCCCGGAGGCGATCGCCAGTCCCAGCCCGGATCCTCTGGGCAGTGAAGTATCCGATCGCGGCACGCGGTCGTTGGACCCGCGGTAGGCCACGTCGAACACCCGGGGGAGATCGCTCGCTGCGATACCGACCCCGGTGTCGTCGACCCTGACCCACCCGCCCTCGGCGTCGGCTCCCATCGTCACCGAGACCTGTCCGCCGGACGGCGTGTGTGCGATCGCGTTGCCCACCAGATTCGACAACACCCGCACCAGTGCCCGGTCGCTGCCGATCACCCACACCGGGCCGGCCGAAAAATCCACCGCGAGAGTGACACCCGCCCGTTCTGCTGATATCCCGTGGATGTTCATCACATCCTCGACAACCTCGTCCAGAGCAACTCGGTCGTACGGGGGGGTCATCATGCCGGCGTTGATCTTGGAGATCTCGAACAGATCGTCGACCATTTCGGCCAGCCGGACGCTCTCCTGTTCGATGAGTTTCGCCTGCGTGCGCGCCTCCTCGTCGGTGACGACACCATCGGCAATCGCCTCGGACAGCGCCTGAATCGCGGCCAGCGGGGTGCGGAGGTCATGGCTGACGAAAGCCACCAGCTGCCGGCGGGACTGTTCGGCACTCCGCTCGACGTCCCGGATCTCCTTCTCCCACACCATCCTTCGAGCCTGATAGCGGGCCAGCATCACTGCGGCGGGCAGCGTCACCACCGCGACGATCGCCAGCACGAGGGCGACGGTGTGGAAGATGGTCTCAGTCATGAAGCGGCTGGCGGAGAACACCCCCGCGAGTGCGGCCAGCGTGGGGATGAGGACCAGCACCACCATGCTGAATGTCAGTGACCATGATCTTGCCAACCGGATGGCAAGCCCGCCGATCAGCACCACTGGCAGGGAACCCGCCAGCGCCAGTAGAGCCATCTCCATCAGTTCATACGATGTCAGTGTCGCCTCGCCACAGGTAGCCCCGGCCCCAGACGGTCTGGACGCGGTGGTGCTCGCCGAGTTTGGAGCGCAGTCGCTTGACATGCACGGTTACCGTCGAGAGGTCGCCGAACTCCCAGTTCCACACCCGTTGCAGCAATTCCTCCCGGGAGAAGACGGTGTCGGTGTGGGTAAGGAAGAACAACAGCAGGTCGAACTCGCGGTTGGTCAGTCCGACCGGTTCGCCGGCGACCGACACTGAACGGGCTGCTGTCGACACAGATAGGCCGTCTACGTTGATCTCCACGGGTAGCGCGGCTGGTGCGGGGACACGGCGCAGGACCGAACGCACCCGCAGCGACAATTCGCGGGGGCTGAAGGGCTTGGTCACGTAATCGTCGGCGCCGGCTTCAAGGCCGACGATGCGGTCATCCTCTTCACCCAATGCGGTCAGCAGAATGACCGGAATGTATTCGGCGCTCTGGCGCAACGTTCGGCACAGCGACAGTCCGTCGGGGCCAGGCATCGTCACGTCCAGCACGGCCAGGTGAACCCGTTCTGTTCCCAGCACTCGCAACGCTTCATTGCCGTCGCCGGCCACCCGAACTTCGAGGCCGTCGCGTTCCAGGTAACGTCGGACCACGTCTCGCACCACAGCGTCGTCATCGGCGATCAGAACCCGTGATGTCATGGTTGCGAGCCTATCGCTTCCCAGGAAGTCCATCGTTCGACGGCGATCGTGATCATCGGTCCATCGAGCGGAACATGCTGATATTGAGGGTATTTCGCGTTCAGGAGCCCTCGGCCACGCTGCAGAGCACGGCCGTCGGAGTGCACCGTGGCCGATCCGTCGGCCCGCACCCACCACAGCTGTGACCAGTCGTCGTCGTAGTGGTCGACCAGTACGCTGACCGCTGGGTTGGCAGCGATGTTGGCCAGCCGCCGCAACCGTGCGGTGGACTTGGCTTTGCCGTCCACCGCCGTGTAGATCACCTCACCCTCGAGCGCGAACACGACCGGCACCAGGTGGGCCGCGCCGGAATCGGTGACGGTGGCCAGTCGCGCGACGGAAGATGCGGCGAATCGATCACGGTCCGCTTTCATCGAAGCGCCGCTCATCCGAACCGCTCGCGCAGGGCCCGGCGGTCGATCTTGCCGATCCCGCGCCGTGGCAGTTCGTCGACGATGTGCATCTCCCGCGGTGCGGCGGTGCGGTCGAGCGACTCGGCCACGAAGTCTCGGAGTTCAACCAGATCGGGTGGGCGTCCGGCTGGAACCACCGCAGCCACCACCCGCTGCCCCAGCCGGTCGTCGGCCACCCCGAACACCGCGCACTCCACGACAGACGGGTGCCGTGACAGCGCGGCCTCCACCTCAGAGGGCAGTACCGTCAACCCGCCGGTGCTGATTGCATCATCCACCCTGCCGAGCACGGTCAGGCGTCCTGAATCATCCAGTACGCCAATATCATCGGTGAGGAACCAGCCGGGCTCGGCGAAGGGGTTCGGGTCGCACGGATTGCGATATCCCACAGCCAGGGTGGCGCCACCGATCGCGATGCGGTTGTCCGGGCCGATGCGGAGCTCGACGCGATCCAGCGGCAGGCCGTCGTAAACGCAGCCCCCGGCGGTCTCGCTGGATCCGTAGGTACGGACAACCGTGATCCCCGCCTCGGCGGCTTGGGCCAGCACCGGTGCGGGTGCCGGACCGCCGCCGAGCAGAACCGCGTCGAGTTCGGCCAGCGCCGCCGCCGCCGACGGGTCGGCCAGCGCCGTCGCCAGTTGGGCGGCGACCAGTGCGGTATAGCGCCGCCCCGATCCCATCTGGCCGATCGCTCCGGCCAGCTCGCGGGCGTCGAAACCTGCGGTGAGGTCCAATTCGGCCGGCACCGTTCCGGCCAGCGAGCTGCGGATCAGCACCTGCATTCCGGCGATGTGGTGGGCGGGCAGGGCAAGCAGCCAGGTCCCCGGTCCGCCCAGCCGATCGTGGGTGGCCGAGGCGCTGGCGATCAGGGCTGCCGCGGTCAGCATCGCGCCCTTGGGCCTGCCCGTGGTTCCGGAGGTGGAGATCACCATGGCGACCTCGTCGTCGATCTCCTCGCCGACCCGCAGGGCCCCGGTCAGCAGTTCACTCTCCCGTAGGTCACCCGAGGGGATCGGGACGACCGGTGCCGCACGGCCATCCAAGACGCCCTCCAGCGCCGCCAGCAGGGACAACGCGGACGGTCCTGGGGGAATGGCGAGTGCACGCAGGGTGGCGATCCCGGCTTCCTTTCCGTGATTGCTTGAGCCTCAACCTATCCCCGGCTTCTGGGCGGGTAGGGACGTTGGACCCTATTGCCGACGTTTATTGGTCAAATCTGTCCCGTTAGACCCACAATGACGCCATGACTTCGGAGATGGTCATCCTGGTGCTGTTGATCGTGACAGCCTTGGCCTTCGACTTCACCAATGGATTCCACGACACCGGCAATGCCATGGCCACCTCCATCGCCACCGGCGCACTCAAGCCCAAGACGGCGGTCACCCTGGCCGGGATCCTGAACCTGGTCGGTGCGTTCCTGTCGGTCGAGGTCGCGGCCACCGTGACCAAGGATGTGCTCAAGATCCAGGACGCCAAGACCGGAGTGCTGCTGCCGAACATCGACACATCGCTGGGATTGCTCATCATCTTCGCCGGCCTGATCGGCGGCATTCTGTGGAATCTGTTGACCTGGCTCTTCGGCATACCGTCGAGCTCATCGCACGCCCTGTTCGGCGGTCTGGTGGGTGCCGGTCTGGCCGCGCTCGGCGTCGCCGGCGTGAACTGGAGCGGGCTGAGTCAGAAAATCCTCATCCCGGCCGTGGCGTCCCCGGTGATCGCCTGTCTGGTCGCAGCCTGCGGCACCTGGCTGGTATTCCGCATCACCCGCGGTATGCAACACGAGCGGCGCGACCGCGGTTTCCGGCGCGGGCAGGTCGCCACCGCATCACTTGTCGCACTGGCGCACGGCACCAATGACGCGCAGAAGACCATGGGCGTGATCGCACTGGCCCTGCTGACCACCGGGCATCTGACCGGCGACGTGAAGAAGGACGGCCTGCCCCTGTGGATCATCGCCTCGTGCGCGCTGGCGATCGGACTGGGCACCTATATCGGTGGCTGGCGGGTTATCCGGACGCTGGGCAAGGGCCTGGTGGAGATTGAAGCGCCACAGGGACTTTCGGCCGATTCTTCGTCGGTAGCGATCATCCTGACCTCCAGCGTGGCCGGAATGGCGCTGTCGACGACGCATGTAGCCACCGGTTCCATCCTCGGTAGCGGCGTGGGTAAACCCGGCGCCGAGGTGCGTTGGTCGGTCGCGGGCCGGATGGCGGTGGCCTGGCTGATCACCCTGCCTCTTGCCGGACTGGCAGGTGCGCTCACGTTCTGGATCGGTCATGGCATCGGTCAGGTCAGTTCGGACCTCGTCGGCAGCGTCGTGATCTTCGCGATCCTCGTGGCGCTGTCCGGCTACATGTGGTGGCGGGCCCAGCAGCACAAGGTCGACCATTCCAACGTCACCGCCGAATGGGATGTCTCGACCAATTCGGTGGTGCCCGCAGATGTCCGCGCAGCGGCGCGCCAGCGCCGGAAGACCGCGTGAACGGGAGGCGATGATGCATTACCTGGAAGCCTCGTTACGCGTTCTGTTGGTGGGACTGATCCTCGGTGCGGGACTGCCCGCGCTGTTCGCGATCGGAGTGCTTACCTCCTCGGCGGGGGGCGGCGGTGAGGCGCGCGCGGCGAACTCGGTCTTGAAGGTGATCGGTCTGGCGCTGATCGCTTTCGTGGCCGTGGTGATCGTTGTGGCGATCCTGTGGATCACCCGGAATACGATTCACCATCACTTCGGGGTGGACCTGTTCCCGTTCATTCACAAGAAGTGAGATTCGATGAGTGAGCAGAACTTGACCCCGCCACCGAACTTCTTCCAGTCCGTTCTGGGTTGGCTGCACAAGGTCTATCCCGACGGCATTCCGCGGATCGACTACTACCCACTGCTGGCGCTGCTGAAGCGTTCTCTCACCGAGGACGAGGTGGTGCAGGCCGCCTTTTCGGTCCTCAAGGACAGCGGCCCGGAGGATCCGGTGACGGCCGATCAGATCCGCGAGGCGATCCGGGACACCACCGAGAAGGAGCCGACCGGCGAGGAGATCAACCAGGTCGCCGCGCGGCTTGCGTCAGTGGGCTGGCCCTTGTCCGACCACAACTGACTCAGCGGCTGTCCTTGCGCAACGGGTGGTCTTCGGGCACCTGAACGAAGATCAGCGTGACTCCATCGGGGTCGGTGACGTGCATCTCGTGCAGTCCCCAGAATTCCTGTCGAGCTTCGCGGGTGACTGGCACACCGCGCTGCCGCAGTGCGTCCTGCACGGCATAGACGTCCCGCACCTGTAGCCACAGCGAACCGGAGAACGACGCCGGTTCACCATGGCCGGCCAATTCGATCAACGACTGGCCGGCGAAGAACACCGTCCCGCCGGCATATTCGCGGGCGATGGCCAGACCGAGGTCGTCGCGGTAGAAGCGCAGGGAGCGCTGGTAGTCGGTGGGCCGGAACAACACCCGGCTGGACAGTATCTCCATCAGTTCGGCTGCATCCGTTGGCGTTTCAGCAGTCCGTTGAGGGTACCCGGACTCAGCGCGTCGATGGCGCGGGCGGTGATACCGAACCGCGGGGCGATTCGCACCGGGCGATGTCGTGCGGCATCGATCATCCAGCCCGCTGCTTCCGATGGGCTCAGCGCCGCTCTGTCGGAGTACTCCTTGGTCGGCGCGATCATCGGGGTTGCGACCAGTGGGTAGTACAGCGCGGTCGAATGCACGCCGTATCGCGACCATTCCGTCTCGATCACCCTGCTCACCGCGCTGAGTGCGGCCTTGGAGGCGTTGTAGACGCTGAACAATGGTGAGGCCTCGCTGAGTACCCCCCAGGTCGCGACATTGATGATGTGGCCGTCACCGCGTTCGATCATTCCTGGCGCGAGTCCGCGGATCAGCCGCAGCGGGGAGTAGTAGTTCAGTGCCATGGTGCGTTCGACGTCGTGCCAACGCTCCAGCGATTCGGCGAGGGGTCGGCGGATCGACCGGCCCGCGTTGTTCACCAGGATGTCAACCCCGCCGAATCGCTGGTCGACGAGCTCGGCCAGGGCGTCCACGGCGCCGAGATCGGACAGATCACACGGCAGGGCAGTCGCGATACCACCCTTGTCGGCGATCCTGGCCGCCACGTCGTCGAGGACCTCCGCCCGTCGGGCGACCAGGATGACCTCTGCGCCCTCGGCGGCAAAGGCCTCGGCGCCCGCCTCGCCGATTCCTGACGAGGAACCGGTGATCAGGACACGCTTGCCGCGCAACGGAATTCGGGTGCGAACCGGCGCACTGCGGGGTGGGCGCATGCCGGCCAGTGCGATCGTCTCGGTCAGCCTTCGGCGCAACGGGTTCACAGCGTCGAGTCTAGGAACAGCGGCACCCGAGGTCCTGCGCGCCCCTGCCCCGGCGCGTGAAGCTATCTTCACGCACGCCGCTGGGGGTGAAGATAGCTTTACGCGGGGCGGTTTTGGCGCCTAGAGATGGACCCCGGCGGCCCGCAGCGCATCGATCAGCCCGGTCGGGCGCTCGGCGACGGGCAACGGGTCCACCAATGCGAATGCGCAGCCCACAGCGCTTGCGCCACCGTCGTTCTCGACGCTGTCGCCGACCATCAGCGCATCGGCGCCCCCCACGCCCAGCTTCGACAACGCGGCCTCGAATATCCGGGGATCCGGTTTGACGGCGCCGACTTCGAAGGACAGCACGAACTCGTCCGGGCCATCCTCGATGCCGGCGAACGTGGGCCGGATATCCCACGAGATGTTCGAGACCACAGCGGTGCGGATACCTTGCGCGCGCAGGTGGCCGAACACCTCGGCGGTGTCCGGGTACATCGCCCACTCAGCCGGATCGATACAGCGCTCGTATAGCGCTGCCGCGTGCTGCGGCGGAAGCCCGGACTCGCCGAGCACATGTAGATAAGCCTCCCGGTGCATGTGCGGATCCAGATCGCGGTGTTCCCATGCATGGTGGGCGGCAGTTGCGGTCGGGTGGGTCATCCGATCCATCACCTCGGCCCGTCGCCGGGCGTCCAGACCCATGCCGGCGAACCAGTCGTCGTTCTCTTCCAGACTTGCCAGCGTTCCGGAGAAGTCGAACAGCACCGCCTTAACCGACGGCACGGCCGACACCCTCCCAGAACTGTGCGCGGACGGCCTTCTTGTCCGGCTTGCCCAGTGCCGTCACCGGAACCGAGTCGACGACGATCACCTGTTTGGGCGATTGCACCGAGCCTTTGCGTTCCTTGACCGCATCCTGGATCTCAGCGGTCACCCGGGCAACCGATTCGTCGTCGGCGGGATGGTCGGGCCGCAACACGATCACCGCGGTCACCGCCTCGCCCCACTTCTCGTCAGGGGTGCCGATCACGCAGACCTGAGCGACGGCCGGATGCTCGGCGACGACGTCCTCCACTTCGCGCGGGAACACGTTGAAGCCACCCGTGACGATCATGTCCTTGACCCGGTCGACGATGTACCAGAAGCCGTCCTCATCCTCGCGGGCCATATCGCCGGTGTGCATCCAGCCGTCCTTGAACGTCTCGGCGGTGGCCTCGGGCCGGTTCCAGTACCCACCGCAGAGCAGCGGTCCGGACACGCAGATCTCGCCGACCTCACCCTGCGGCACCGGGTTTCCGTCGGCGTCCAGCAGTGCCGTGCGGGCGAACAGGGTGGGCCGGCCACATGAGGTGAGCCGCTTGGCATCGTGATCGCCCTTGGCCAGATAGGTGATGGCCATCGGCGCCTCGGACTGACCGTAGTACTGAGCGAAGATGGGCCCGAAGCGCCGGATCGCCTCGGCCAGACGCACCGGGTTCATCGCGGAGGCCCCGTAGTACACGGTCTCCAGCGACGACAGATCGCGGGTGTGCGAATCGGGATGGTCCATCAATGCGTAGATCATCGACGGCACCAGCATGGTGGCGGTGATCCGGCGTTCCTCGATGGTGGCCAGCACCTCGGCCGGATCGAACTTGGGCAGCACGATCATCTCGCCGCCCTTGACGATCGTGGGCACGAAGAACGCCGCGCCGGCGTGCGACAGCGGTGTGCACATCAGGAACCGCGGGTGCTCCGGCCATTCCCACTCGGCCAACTGGATCGTCGTCATCGTGAGGATGGAACCCACCGTGCCGATCACGCCCTTGGGCTTGCCGGTGGTACCGCCGGTGTAGGTCAGCCCGCCGACGTGGTCGGGTGGGAGATCGGCCGCCACCAAAGGCTTCGGCGGGTACTTGGCGGCCTCGGCGATCAGGTCCACTCCGACATCGGCCAGTTGCGGCGGAACCGGGCCGAGTGTGAGCACCTGTCGCAGTGAGGGCACCTTCTCCAGCAGGCCGATCGCACGCTCGACGAACATCGGGTTGGGGTCGATGATCAACGAGGTCGCCCCGGCGTCGGCCAGCACGTAGGCGTGATCATCCAGAGATCCCAGCGGGTGCAGAGCGGTGCGCCGGTAACCCTGGGTCTGCCCGGCGCCGATGATCATCAGCACCTCCGGGCGGTTCAGCGACAGCAGCCCGACGGTCGCGTCGCTGCCGGCGCCGAGGGCTTCGAAGGCCTGGATGTACTGACTGATCCGGATCGCCAGTTCACCACCGGTCAGGGTGGTGTCACCGAGGAACAGCACCGGGCGATCCCTGTGGCGTTTGAGTGCCCCGACGGTCAGGTGCCCCGAATGCAGGGGATGGCGCAGCAGGTCCTGAGTCATGCAGCTCAGACTAGAACGCGTTCCAGTTCGCCGGAAGACGCCCCGGTAGCGGGCCCGGCCGCAATCTCAGTCCCCGATGCAGCTGTTGGGCGTCACCGGCTGGTGGCTCTCCGCGATGTTCACCTGTCCGGCTCTGGTCAGCGCGGAGGTGTTGTTCTGGGGAACACCCTCCACCTGGGCGATGATGCAGGAACTGTGGTTGGTCGCCGGCTGAGCGTTGGCGGGTGCGCCGAGGGCCAGCGCCCCGCCCAGCACTCCGGCGACGACGGCAGGTCCGGCCAGGGCGGCGGCGATGCGGCGGGAGAAAGTGGTGTTCATGTCAGGTCCTTTGTTCCGGGGGCCTCGGTTTCGGCCGTGACTCCACTATCGGCTGCGCAGTGCGGTCGGATCGTCGGCTGAGTGGCCCCCATCGGGGTTGA
>JAPOKC010000029.1 GCA_029977845.1 Mycobacteriaceae bacterium
GTTGCCGCCGGCCCCGCCGTCGCCTCCCGCGGCGCCGGTTCCGCCGTCGGTGGCTCCCGCACCACCGTTGCCTCCGTTGCCGCCGTTACCCGCGGCGACCGCGTCACCGCCGGCTCCGCCCGTGCCGCCCGCACCGCCACCGGTACCGCCATTACCCCCGTTGCCGCCGTCTCCGGAGAGCAAGCCGCCCAGGCCGCCGCCGCCCCCATTGCCGCCGGAGGCGCCCGCACCACCCGCGCCGCCATCGGAGCCGCGGCCGCCGTCGCCGACGTTGCCGGCATTGCCGCCGGACGCGCCATTGCCGCCGCGCACGCCGGCTTGCCCTGAGCTGTAAGCGATTCCGCCGTTTCCGCCGTTTCCGCCGCCGGCCGCGAAGGAGCCCTGGGCGCCGAGCGCGCCGACGGATCCGCCTGAGCCTCCGGCCCCCGGGTTTCCGCCGGCCCCGCCGGTGCCGCCGAGTCCGGAGTTGCCGCCACTTCCGGCTCGGCCGGCATCGGGGTTCTGCGCGGTGCCGTCACCGCCCCGTCCGCCATTGCCCGGGGTGCCGGCCGTGCCGCCGCGCCCGCCGGTGCCGCCGTTGCCGTTGAGGCTGCCCGCCGAGGCCGCGCCGCCGACACCGCCCAGGCCCCCGATACCGCCGTTGCCACTGGTGGCGCCATTACCGCCCGCCCCGCCGCCGAGTGCACCGTCGGCACCGTTGCCGCCGATGCCGCCGAGACCGCCCGCACCGCCGATGCCGCCGTTACCGCCGGCACCGGAGATCGAGCCGCCGCGGCCACCGGCCCCGCCGTTGCCGCCGGCTCCACCGGTGTAGCCGATGGTGCCGTTGCCGCCCGGGAATGCGCCGTCGACACCGCTGATGCCGGGGGAGCCCTGGCCTCCGCGTCCACCGTCGCCGCCGTGGCCGAATGAGCCACCGTCACCGCCGGCACCACCGTTGCCCGCCGCGGTGCCCGGCGCCGCGTTCGTCGCGTCCCACCCGGCGCCGCCGTTGCCGCCGTTACCGCCGGACAGATTGGGGACGCCACTGGCGCCGTCGGTGCCGTCGGTTCCGCCGCGGCCCTGACCCTTGACCCCACCCTGACCGCCCGTAGCCAGCGCGGTCCCGGCGTCCCCGCCCTTGCCGCCCGTGCCGCCGTCGGGCCGCAAGGCCGTGCCGTCGGCGCCGTTGCCGCCGTTGCCCGCGACACCGGAGGTGCCTCCGGCGCCACCGTTTCCGCCGTTTCCGGCCACACCGTCGAAACAGAAGAAGAAGACGAACCGGCCGCCGCCGCTGCTGCCACCGGCCCCGCCGTTACCGCCGTTACCGCCACCGCCGCTGCTGCCGCCGTCGGTGCCGTCGGGGTTCAGCGCGGTGCCGTCGAGACCGTTGACACCGTCGCCGCCGGTGCCGCCCACACCGCCGATACCGCCGGCCCCACCGTTACCGCCGGCGCCGATGACCCAGGAACCCTCGCCGCCGTTGCCGCCGTTACCACCGGTGCCGCCGTTGCCGCCGGTGGCGCCGGGCGCACCGGTGAGGCCGGTCGCGCCGCCCCCGCCGTTGCCGCCCGCGCCGCCGTAGCCGAGCACCGACAGCAGACCGGTGCTGCCGCCATCGCCGCCATCACCGGCAATGCCGCCGTAGCGGGAGTTGGAGCCGCCGCCTCCGCCGGCACCGCCGTTACCGATCCACAGACCGCCCGATCCGCCGACGCCACCAGCCCCACCCGTGGTGGCGCCCGCACCGCCGTTGCCGCCGCGCCCACCGATTCCGATGGTCGACAACCAACCCGAGTTGCCGCCCGCGCCGCCGACACCGCCGGTTCCGACGAGTTGTCCACTAGCGCCGCCGTTTCCGCCGCTACCGCCGGTGCCGGCCCAGGACAGCAACCCGGTATCACCGCCGTTACCGCCCGCGCCTCCGTTACCCGACTGACGGCCGCCGATACCGCCCGCCCCGCCGTTACCGCCGTAGCCGAGGAACAGTCCCCCGACACCGCCGTCCCCACCCTTGCCACCCGTGCTGAGCGCCGCCCCGCCGTTACCGCCACTGCCGAACCAGCCCGCCGATCCGCCGTTGCCGCCGTTGTACCCATCACCGCCGTTACCGATCAGACCGGCATTACCGCCGTTGCAGGCGCCGGTCGGACAGGTCTGGGCGGTCCACGAATAGCCATTGCCCAGCAGGATCCCGGCATTGGGGTTGTCGGCGGTGCCATTGCCGACGAACAAACGGACGAACTCAGCGATGGGATTCGAGACCGAAGAGATCGAGTTAGCCTCGGGCTCAGAGAGCCTCGTTGTGTCGTTGGGGTCACGTCGGGCAACGGCTAATGCGGACCACAACAGAGGCGTCGTTGCCGGGAATTCGCCATCCGTCCCGGAGGTGAACCAGTTCAGCAGGGTTGAACTCAATGGAGTGACCTGACCCGAATCGCCCGCCCTGAGTACTGATACGGCTGCAGACGCCACCGGCACGGCCACCGCTGCGCCTTCGACACCTGCCGACGTGAGCTGTGCGATCGCGCGACCCGCCGCGGTGCGCGGCGAAACTTGCGGCGAGAGCGTTTTGACCTCCGGTACCGGCAGATCGCTATCGCTCTCTGCCGGTGCAGGATTCACACCTGTCGTGCCCGCGGAGGTCCGCCCGGAGCTCGACTCGTTCTGTGGGGCCGATGCCCCGGGTCGATTACCAACCTCAGATCGAAGCGCGGGCCTGGAGGCTGCCGAGGGGCCACCCGGGTGCCGGGACGCTCGGGTGACGGGGCGTCTGGGAGATGAATCGGGCGATGCTGAATCAGGTGACCCATTGCCCGTCGAGCCCGACGAACCGGTGGTATCGGCGAAGGCAGCGGGCATCGAAGCCGCCGCCCATCCGATCCCCAGGGCGATCGCGAGGGCCCCGACCCGGCCGACGTGTCGCGCGGCGGACAAAGCCGGAGCTGCCTTGGGTCCCCGGAACCATGAGAAGCCGGCGCGATCCGGGGCACGCATGGCCTGAATCGGGGAGGTGCGCGCGTCAACTGATTCGCTCCCCGTGCCAACCGATCTGAAGCGCCCATAGTGAACGCCCTTCAACAGACCTGCCTTCAACGTCCGCGAAGGCGACTGCAGAGGGACCGGCCCGACCCCGTCTGTCCCTTTGCTGACCGACGGAGCAGACTCGGCAAAAGATCAATCGGCATAGAAGTCAAACGGCATAGAAGTAGTGCCCCCATAAACACTGTCTCGTCACGACATGCGAGATTGGAGTGTTCCATCTATCCGCTACCAAGCTGCGCCAGATTTGCTGGCAGGCCAAAATAATATTTATATTTTTTGCACAAGATCTTCATCGTTCAAATAGGTCGTCAACTCGCTCTAAACAGCTTTTCCAGCCGTACATTTCGTTGCTCTGGTGGCGCATCGCACCGACGGGGAAAGGTCGTTGCTCTTCGAACCGACGGATTTCCCTTAAAACAAGCGTCGGCAGGTTTTTTCCGCTGGCCTGACGGCTGACATCGCTTCTATTGTGAGAGAGGAGTCAGTCATCGCGCCGAGGTGAGGGGGTTCTTCCGGTGGCGACCCAGCCTCGAGCAGCCGAGACGCGGCGGCGGATCCTCGCCGCGGCGGTCGACCTGTTCGCGGCCAACGGCTACCTCGAGACGACGCCGCAGGCCATCGCCGCCGCAGCCGACCTCACCACCGGCGCGTTCTACTACCACTTCAAGTCCAAGGAAGACCTCGCCACCGCGATCGTCGACGAAGGATGGCCCGATGTCGCGGCGGCGTTCAATGACCGCGATCATGCGCACAGGTCCGGCCTGCTCAACGTCATCGAATCGGTCTTCGCCGTCACCGAGATCCTCAACCATGACAAGCTGCGCTGGGTCGGTTTCCACCTCAACATGGCGATCGGCCACCTCAGCCCGTCGGCCCGCCAGTCCTACCGCGAGCGGGTACAGGCTTTCTCCCTCGCAGTCGTCGGTGCATTCCAGGATTCCCAATTGCGCGAGGGTGTCACGCGTCAGCGGGCAGGCGAGTTGCTGTGGATCACGCTCAGCGGCTCACAGCTGCTCTCCGACGTACTCGAGTCGACGCCAACGGCACGTTTCGCCCGCTTGGGCGCGGCGTGGAAGTCCGTGCTGCGCACCATCGTTCCCGACTCGGCGTTGCCCGAGCTCGTCACGTTCATCGACCAGACCGTCGCCCGGTACGGACAAACAAGTGCCGGTGAACCCGCGACCGTCTCCGAATCGGTCACGTAGTCATGGCCTTAGCGGAGCGAACCGCCGAGACACGGCGAAAACTGATCGACGCCGCCGTCGAACTGTTCATCGAGAAGGGCTACCTCGAAACCACCCCGAAAGACATCGCCGCCGCGGCCCAGCTGACCACCGGTGCGTTCTACCACCACTTCAGCTCCAAGGAAGAAGTCGGCGTCGCTATCGCAGAGCAAGGCTGGCCGAACGCCGCCGCCGTCTTGGGCGCCTATCTCGATGGCCCGCAACCTGGCCTGGAGAACGTTACCCGCGCAGTCTTCGGGGTGGCCGAGATCGTGTTCAGTAACGGGCTGCAATGGATCGGTTTCTTCCTCGACCATGCGCGCGGACATCTGAGTTCGTCGGCCCGCGAGATGCACCGGCAGCGGGTGGCTGCCTTCACCGAGTCAGTTCCCGGGGCGCTCCGGGACGACGAGATCCGCGATGACATCTCCCGGCAGGAGGCGGGCGAGTTGCTGTGGGTCGCGTTCACCGGCGCCCTCTTGATGTCGGGTGCCCTCGACGAGAAGGGGCCGGCCGTCTTCGAACGTCTGGCCATGGCGTGGTCGTCCGCGTTGCGCAGTGTCGTGCCAACCGAACTCTTGCCGAAGTTCGAACAGCTCGTGGTCCAGGTTGCCGCGCAGCACAGCCAACAGTGACCCGATAAACATAGGACCCCCGGCCGTCCTCGACGAGCGATAGGCATCCAACGAAATTCACAGTTCGACACAGTGCCGCGGCACGTCCCCGAAGCAGATTTTTGGCAGGTGTCAATCAAGCAGATTTACTACAGACCGATTCCGCATCGCGGCGATTGAGTAGGCGGATATTTTCGCTGATGAGGTCTATCCACCACTCCAGCGGTAACTGTCGTCAGAGCTGTCGTCAAAACGGCACTCAGCTGCCGCAAAAAAGCCGTATTTCCTGGTGGAGCTAAGGGGACTCGAACCCCTGACCCCCACACTGCCAGTGTGGTGCGCTACCAGCTGCGCCATAGCCCCAGATGCGCTGTCGAAATTACACCACCGCTGCAGCGGCCTCAAAACCGCTGCTCCCGGGCACCGGGGCAGGTCGTCGCTCAAAGCCGGGCACTGATCGTGGTGGTCCGCAAACGGACCGGCGGTCCGCTACGGCAGTTCCCCGGCCTCCTCCGGGCCGGGCAGCGGGGCGGGCTCGTGTCCCGGCGAGCTGTCGCGGGTTTCCGGGGCGAAGACCCAGCCGACCGCCGCCATCAGCGTGATCGCCCCGCTGATCACGAAGGCCGACCCGAAGGAGAAGTGCTGGGCGATCTTGCCGACCCCGAAGGACCCGACGATCGAGCCGAAGTCGGCCATCATCTGATACGTCGCGATGGCCGTCCCGCCTCGAGCCTTGCTGCCGATGACGTCGGCGATCGCCGCCTGCTGGGGCGAGGTGTACAAACCCGTGGAAATCCCGGCGAGCACGGCGGTCACCATGAACCCAGCCAGCGAGTGCGTCAGACCGACCGCCGCCGTGGACACGGCCGTGAGCGCCAAGCCCGAGATGAGCAGTGGGCGGCGGCCGATCCGGTCGGACACCCGCCCGGAGGGGATCACCGCGACGACGTTGCCGATTGCGAAAGCGGCCAGCGCCAGCCCTGCCATCCCGGCGCCGTACCGCAGGGCCTCGGTGACGAACATCGGCACCAGTGCGGTCCGCAGGCCGAACAGCGTCCAGCCCGTCGCGAAATTCGACAGCAGTGCGGCCCGATACGCCCTGTGTCGCAACGCGACCCGCACCGTGACGGTCAGCTCGTCCGGCTCCGCCGGCGCGGCCAGCGGTGAGTTCCTGAGACTCACCAGGACCACCGTCGCAGCCACCAGCAGCAACGCACCATAGATGAGGAACGGGGCGCCGAGCCCCAGCCCCGCCGTCGCGCTGCCCAGCAGCGGCCCGGCCACCGAACCGACCAGGAACGCGGTGGAGAACATGCCGGCCACCCGGCCACGGGCGTCGTGCGGGCTCATCCGGATCATCAGACCAAGCGCCGAGACCATGAACATCGTGGAACCGAACCCGCCGAGGCCGCGGAACATCAGCAGCTGCCAGTAGGTCTTGGCGAACGCACAGGCCATCGTGGTCAGCGCCACGATCAGCAGGCCCGCGACGTAGACCTTGCGCTCCCCCAGTCGCTGGATCATCTTTCCGGCCGGCGGGGCGGCGCACAGCCGCATGAAGGCGAAGGCGGTGATGATGAAGGTCGCTGCGCTGATGCTCACGCCGAAACTGCGGGCGAACTGTGGCAGCACCGGGGCCACCACGCCGTAGCCCAGGGCGATCACGGCGTTGGCGCCGATCAGCGACCAGACCTCCCGCGGGAGGCGAACCTTCGGGCTCGCGGCAGCGCCCTGGGTTACCGAACTCACCCGACGACTGTATTCGGAGCCGATAGGGTTGACCGATGGGCGTCTTGAACTCACCGAAGACCTATCTCGGGCTCGCCGCGTTTCACGCGGTGGACGCCGCCGCCTGCGCGGCCCAGGTACCGCCGATCAAGAAGAGCCTCGACTCGGTCGGCTGCCCGGACAACATTCGAAAGGTGCTGCCCGTGATCAAGGTCGCGGCAGCCGTCGGGCTGGCATCGGTGAAATGGTTTCCCGGCCTCGCCCGCCTGACCACCGCGATGTTGACCCTTTACTTCACCCTCGCCGTCGGGGCCCATGTGCGCGTCCACGACAAGGTTTCCAACACCCTTCCGGCGGTGACTTTCCTGGCCCTGTTCGCAGCCATGACCGTCAAGGGACCGGAGCCCGCAGTTACCCGATGACGGTGTTCACCAATTCCCGGGCCGCCTGCTGCACCTGCACCAGATGCTCGGGGCCCTTGAAGCTCTCTGCGTAGATCTTGTAGACGTCCTCGGTTCCCGACGGGCGCGCGGCGAACCAGCCGTTGGCGGTGGTGACCTTGAGCCCGCCCAGCGGAGCGCCGTTGCCCGGCGCGGCGGTCAGCTTCGCAGTGATCGGCTCACCGGCCAGTTCGGTGGCGCTGACCTGATCGGCCGACAGTTTGGACAGCCGGGCCTTCTGCTCACGGTCTGCGGGCGCGTCGACACGGGCGTAGATCGGTGCGCCGTACTTCTCGGCCAGCGCCACGTAGCGCTGTGAGGGGGTCTGCCCGGTGACCGCCAGGATCTCCGAGGCCAGCAGCGCCAGGATTATGCCGTCCTTGTCGGTGGTCCACACCGATCCGTCACGACGCAGGAACGACGCTCCGGCGGACTCTTCTCCACCGAATCCGATTGTGCCGCTGATCAATCCGTCGACGAACCACTTGAAGCCGACCGGCACCTCGAGTAGCTTGCGGTCCAGTCCGGCGACCACCCGGTCGATGATCGAGGAACTCACTGCGGTCTTGCCGATCGCCACCCCGACCGGCCAGTCCGGCCGATGCGAACACAGGTAATCGATGGCCACCGCCAGGTAGTGGTTGGGGTTGAGCAGCCCGCCGTCGGGAGTCACGATGCCGTGCCGGTCGGCGTCGGCGTCGTTTCCCGTGGCGATCTGATAGGACTCCCGGTTGGCGATCAGGGTCGCCATCGCATTGGGCGACGAGCAGTCCATCCGGATCTTGCCGTCGGTGTCCAGTGTCATGAACCGCCAGGTGGCGTCGACGAGTGGATTGACCACGGTCAGGTCGAGTTTGTGCCGTTCGGCGATCGCACCCCAGTAGTCCACGCTGGCCCCGCCCAGAGGGTCAGCGCCGATCCGGATGCCCTCGGCCCGGATCGCGTGCACGTCGACGACGTTGGGCAGATCGGCGACGTAGGCGTCGAGGTAGTCGTGCCGCGACGCCGCGGCCAGCGCCTTGGCCAGCGACACCCGCTTCACCTCGCGCAATCCCCCGCGCAGAATATCGTTGGCGCGCTTGGCGATCACCGACGTCGCGTCGGTGTCGGCCGGTCCACCGTTCGGCGGGTTGTACTTGAAGCCACCGTCGCGCGGCGGATTGTGCGACGGGGTGACGACGATCCCGTCGGACAGCCCCGACGTGCGGCCGCGGTTGTAGCGCAGGATCGCGTGGCTGACCGCCGGGGTCGGGGTGTAACGGTCCGCCCCGTCGATCAGCACCGTGATGTCGTTGGCCGCCAGCACCTCCAGCGCCGAGGCCCACGCCGGTTCGGACAACCCGTGAGTGTCACGGCCCAGGAACATCGGACCATCGGTGCGCTGCGCGGCCCGGTACTCGGCGATCGCCTGGGTGGTGGCCAGGATGTGGGCCTCGTTGAACGCCCCGTCCAGGCTCGAGCCGCGATGCCCGGACGTGCCGAAGGCCACCTGCTGGGACACATCGTCGGGATCGGGATGCACCGTGTAGTACGCGGTGACCAGGTGGGGCAGGTCGATGAGGTCTTCGGGCTGCGCCGGCTGACCGGCGCGGGGGTTGGCCGCCATGGGGTGATTCTGCCCCGGTAGGCGCGATACTTACCCGGTGTTCGGTCATGACAACCGCGAACTGGCGGCCGTGTTCGCCGGCGGTGCCGTGGGAACGGCCGCACGCGCAGGTCTGGCGATGGTGACCGCACCGGTTCCCGGCCACTGGCCGTGGGCGACGTTCATCGTGAACATCGTCGGTGCGTTCATCCTCGGCTTCGTCACCACCCGACTGCTGGAACGGCTTCCGCCTTCGGCCTACCGGCGCCCACTGCTGGGCACCGGACTGTGTGGGGGCCTGACCACCTTCTCCACCATGCAGGTCGAGACGCTGCAGATGCTCGAGACCCATCACTACGGACTGGCGGCGGCCTACACGGTGATCAGCGTGACGGCCGGACTGCTCGCCGTCTACCTGGCGACGGCCGTGGTGCGGAAGGTCAGCGTGCTGTGACCGTCACACTCTGGCTTGGAGTCATGCTGATCGGCGGGATCGGCTCGGTGTCCCGGTTCGTGGTCGACCGGGCCGTCGCGCGGCGGGCGGTTCGCTCTTTCCCGTTCGGAACCCTGACGGTGAACATCACCGGTGCGGCGCTGCTCGGCTTCATCACCGGGTTGGCGCTCAACCATCACGCCGCCCTGCTGACCGGCACCGCTTTCGTCGGCGCCTACACGACGTTCTCCACCTGGATGTTCGAAACCCAGCGTCTCGGCGAGGAACGCCAGATGGTGCCGGCCTTCGCCAACATCGCGGTCAGCGTCGCACTCGGCATCGCCGCGGCGGCGGCCGGTCAGGCGATCGCGGGTGCCCTGTGACGGACAAGCCTGTGAACGCGCTCAAGCTGACCGCCTACTTCGCCGAACGGCAGCGCAGCGGCGGCCGCTTCTTGGCCGAGGCGATGCTGGATCTGTTCGCACAGCGCAACGTCGCCGCGAGTGTGATGCTGCGCGGTATCGCCGGATTCGGTCATCAGCGCATCATCCGCACCGATCAGTCCCTGACCTTGTCCGAGGACCCGTCGGTGGCCATCGCGGCGGTCGACGATCCGGATGTCATCGCCGGACTGGCCGGGGATGTCGCCGCGATGACGGGCAGCGGACTGCTCACCCTCGAACGCACCCGCATGCTCGACGACGGCATGACACCGGCACCGATGCCCGGCGGCGCCGTCAAGCTGACCGTCTACCTCGGGCGCAATCGCCGCCATGACGGTGTGCCCGCCTACAAGGCCCTGTGCGCGTTGCTGCACCGTCACGGCTTCGCGGCGGTGTCGGTCCTACTCGGCGTCGACGGCACCGCGCACGGACAGCGCCGGCGCGCGCACTTCTTCGGCCGCAATGTCGATGTGCCGCTGATGGTCATCGCGATCGGATCAGCGCAACAGGTGACGGCGGCCACCTCAGAACTCGCAGCGGTGATGGACCAGCCGATGGTGACGGTGGAACGGGTGCGGCTGGGCGGCCCACCCACCCTGCCGGACGCCGACTCCCGCGGCCGACCGCTGTGGCAGAAGCTGATGGTGTTCACCTCCGAGGCCAGCCGCCACGACGGCCTACCCATCCACCGCGCGCTGGTGCGCCGACTCTGGGAGTCCGGCGCGTCCAGCGGTGTGACGGTGCTGCGCGGCATCTGGGGATTCCACGGAGACGCGGAACCGCACGGCGACAAGCTGATTCAGCTGGGCCGGCAGGTGCCGGTGGCAACCGTCATCGTCGACACCCCGAGCAACATAGCCCGCAGTTATCAGATCGCCGCAGCGCTCACCGGCCGGGACGGACTGATCACCTGCGAGACGGTGCCGGCACTACTGGCGGTTCACGACGGCGACAGCCGCGGCGGCCTCGAACTGGCCGACACCTGACTCAGCTGTCGGCCAGCACCGTCAGCAGCACCACGGCGTCCTCTTCGGCATGCAGACCGTGACGCTGCCGCGGGATCACCAGATAATCGCCCGCGGCGCCGTGCCATTCGTCATCGGCGGTGTGCAGCCGCACCCGGCCGCGCAGCACCTGCAGGGTGGACTGTCCGGGACTGTCATGCTCGCCGAGGTCCTGGCCGCCGACCATGGCGATCAGCGTCTGTCGCAACAGGTGGTCGTGGCCGCCGTGGATCGTGTGGGCGGCCCGCCCGGCCTTGGCGGCGTGCGCGGCCGCGAGCTGTTCATCAGCCAGTGTGTTCAGCGATAGCGATTCCATGATTTCCCCTCAGCCCAACAGCAGGACACCGGCGGTCACCAGTGCCACCACCTTGACGATCTCGAACCCGACGTAGACGAAATGGGCGTGCGAACGCCCCGACTCGGCCACCGCGGCATCGGCCAGCACCGCATCGGAGCGGCGGGTCAACCGCGGGCGCACGGCCAGCACCTGCGCGCTGAGCGCGACGGCGGCGACCACCACCGCGACCGCGGTCACAGCAGGCGCGTGACCGAGGAAGATCGCCGCGATCGCCACCGCGGCGAGCACGGCTTCGCAGGTGTTGAGTGCCCTGAACACCAGCCGGCCGATCCCCAAACCCAACTGGATGGTGATCCCGGGCGCGCGGAACTTCAACGGGGCCTCCAGGAAGGAGATCGCCAGCACCATCCCCAGCCAGATGAACACCGCCGCCACCGCCAACGCGAGAAAACCGTTCACAGTTCGATCATGCACCGATATGGGCCGTGCTAAACACGGCGGCGTGGGGATGCATCCGTTCGGACGCCTGATCGCCGTCACCATCGTCGCGGTGACCAGCCTGCCGGGATGCGCGGGTAAACCCGTCGCGACACCGCAGGCCCCCTGATCGGGCACGAGTACGACACCCTCCAGCCCCCCCGACCCAGAGCCCGCGGATGGCCAAGTGGATCGACCTCACGGCGGGCGACTGCCTGGCCGAACCCCCGCCCGCCGGCACCGAGTGCGATGCCGGCCTGACCGTCTACACCGGCCTGCCGGCCGTTAGCGGCCGCTATGCGGTCAGCTATCTGATCGACTAGGACCCCCAGGGCAGGGCGTTGACCGTCTCGGCCAAGCAATAAAGTAAGCCAGCGAACTGCTTGAAGGAGTTGCTGGCAGAGGGTGTCAATTAGCAGATTCGCCGCCAAACTGCTGAATTAGCAAATATCCGACTTTGCCCTGGAAAAAAATTTCTTTGCTTCAGGGTTTGCCGAGCAAAGAAATCATGGGTAGTATCTCAGTTGGATCTTAACTTGGTCGTAGGCAACGTTAAGGTCTGCTGGAAGCCTCAACGACTCCGGCCCCTCGCTTAAGGGGAGCCAGGGGCCGGAGTCGTTGACCCAGACCCCCGATCGCGACGCTGACAGAGACGAGGGGTGTCCGCGTTGCCGGGGTTTTCTGCTTCAGCGGTTGCGCCGGCGGCGCAGGAAGACCAAGCCGAACAACACCACCGAGGCCGATTCCGGGTCGTCGTTCACCTCGTAGCCGATGTCCTCGAGGATGCCCAGTTCGATCGGGCTCAGCGTCCTGACACCCAATCCGGAGTCGGCCATCGCGTTCATCAGCTGCATGTCCGAACCGGTGAACGTGTCGTCGTCGAGATGCGAGACCGAGCTGCCGGCCTCCCACGGTTTGGGCGTATAGAGCGGCACCGGTCCGCCGTAGGCCTCGACGGCGTTGGCTCCGTTGAAGAACAGTCCCCCGGCCCCGCCGGTGAGGTTGGTGTTGTAGGCGGTGTTGAACCGGTAGGTGCTCGGATTGACGACCTTCGCCCCGCCGGAGGTCACGATGAACCGGTCGAACTTGGTCCACGTGGTGCCGGTGTTCCAGCCCGCCTCATCGACATAAGGCAGGAAACCGTAGGCGTGCAACAGTTCGTGCATCATCGTCGACGTGAAGTCGTACTGGTCTTCATCCACGGAATCGCCGTAGGCCCAGGGGATTCCGAAGTTCACGTCGATCTCGCCGTCTGCGGCCGAACCATTGGTGTCCACGCCGGTGAGAATCTTGTTCTGCACCACGGTGTTGAAGAACCCCGAACCTGAGCTGGTCAGATCGCTACCCGTGGACGCCATCGTGTTCGAGTCCGGCGAGTTCGTCGCGGTGACGTCGAAGGTGATCGTCACCGGCTTGGTCACCACCAGGTAGGAGGACAGTGCGTCGGCCGACGCCTGCAACGCAGCCTTGGATTCCGGCGTCCAGTACTGCGAACCCTTGGTGTAGTTGAAGACGTAGGTGACCTTGGCCGTCGTCGGGTCTGTGGACGCCGCGGCCACCGTCACCCGAACGGGAACGTTGACCGTGCCGCCATAGCCGTCGGTGACCGTGACGGTGAAGGTGTCGGTACCGGCCACACTGCCGCGCGCACTGGTCGTCGGGGTGTAGGTGAACGCACCAGTACTGGCGTTGATGCTCACGGCGCCCTTGGCCGTGGTGGCCGGCGCGGTGTAGCTGAGCTTGTCCTTGTCAGCGTCGGTCGCGGTGATCGATCCGGCCACCACGCCGGTCGACGAGTTCGGAGTGCCGACAGTCGGAGTGCCGGCCACCGGGACGGCGTTCTTCGGGCTGATCGTGACCGTGACCGGAACGGCGACCTTGCCGCCATAGCCGTCGGTGACGGTCACCGTGAAGGTGTCGGTGGTCGCCGTGGACTTGGCGCCGGCCTTGGCGGCGTTGTGCCGGGCCGTGGCGGTCGGGGTGTAGGTGAACGCGCCGGTACTCGCGTTGACGGTCACCGTTCCCTTGGACGTGGTGGTGCTGCCACTGTAGGTCAGAGTGTCCTTGTCGGCATCGCTGCCGGTGACCTTTCCGGTGACCACACCGGTCGAACTATTGGGATTGCCAACGGTTTTCGTCGTCGTCGGATTGGTGTTCTTCGGCGCGATCGTCACCGTGACGGCCTTGGTCGTCACCGCACCCTTGGCATCGATGACGCTCACCGTCACCGTGTCGGTGGTGGTCGCGGTGGTCGCGCCGGTCTTGGCGGCGTTGTGCCGGGCAGTGTTGGTCGGGGTGTAGGTGAAGACCCCGGCGGTGGTGATGGTCACCGTGCCCTTGGTTCCCGACGTCGTGGCCTTGTAGGTCAACGCGTCGCCGGCGGTGTCGCCGGCGGTGACCGTTCCGGTGACCGCTCCGGTGCTCGCACTCGGCGAACTGAGCTCCACGTTCGAGATCACCGGGGCCTTGTTGGACGAGACGGCGGCCGAGGGCACGACGCCCTCGCCGGTGGACACCACCGGAGACGCAACGGCGCCGGGCTGGCCCTGGGTCTGGTCGCGGCGCGTCACCGCCAGAACGGCCCAGGACAGAGCCGACTCGACCGGGCCGCCGGGGCTGGTTCCCAGCAGGGGCGAGGGGACCGATTCAGCGACCCCGGAGGCCGGCGCGGTGTCCGCGTCGGCGTCTTGCGGGGCCGGAACCATGTCCGGCGCCTCGTCGGCGACCGAGTCGATCTCGTCGCTGGTCGTGCCCGGTGAGGTCGCGACGATCTGTGCGGCAGAGGGTTTCGGCCCGACGCGGACCGTGACGTCGTCGACGCCGGCGTTACGAAGGGCGGCCGGCTTGACGATCGGCGGGGCCGGCGATGCGGCCGGCGCGGTGGAGTTCTTGACCGCGACCGACGGTGCGGCCGCCGCGCGCCGGGCGGCAGGGACCGGGGCGCGACCGGAACGCGACCGGGGGCCCGCCGAGGGGGTCGAGGTCGACGGCGTGCCGGCATCGGCCGTGGAGGTGGTGGAGTCCGCGGGAGCCGCCCAGGCCGGCGCTGCACCGGCGAAGGCGGCAGCGCCGATGCCGAGCGCGACGGCCAGACCGCCGACACGCCCAACAAAGGCTGACGCTTGCATACCCCGAGCACCTTTCGATGACGGCCGAGGCGATGACAAGCGACCCCGACCCGCGCTGATTATCTCACGATTTTCGCTCAGGGAAAACTCAGATAAGGGTGGATTTCGCTCTCAGGGAATTTTGCCGGACCGATACCCCGCCCCCACCTGCCAAGGTCGGCGTTCTGGCCTCCTGCCTGCTCGTACCAATTGACGCCGGCGCTGGATTGCGCGATCGTCTGACGTATCCGACGATTTGCCCGGCAAACATTCGCTGAACCATACCCCGTAGGGTATTATTGGCGATATCCCTGCAGGAGGAAGGCACCATCATGAAGAAGAACATGGGCACTGTCGACCGCGGACTGCGGATCGCGCTCGCCGCCCTCGTCGTCGTTCTCTATCTGACCCATGTCATCACTGGCACCACCGCGATCGTTCTCGGTGTGATCGCGGCCGTCCTGCTGCTGACGAGCTTCATCGGGGTGTGCCCGGCGTACCTGCCGTTCGGCCTGTCGACCGTCAGGAAGTAGCGGCCGCGCCGGGGAGTCAGTGCGCCGCGAAGAACTGCGCGGTGGCCTGCGCGCCGTCGACCGCATAGCTGGTCGGCCCGACGATCTCCTCCGGCAGCGCGAAGCGCCCGGCCGGCCAGGTGTGGCCGGCGCCGTCGATACGGACCAGAACCACCGCGGTGTTCCCGGCACAGCCGGTCGCGCTGAGGAATTGCGCCGGCCCGCTGGACACATTGCCGATCAGCGGGCCCGGGCAGCTGTCGATACCGCGCCAGCGATCGACCATCGCGGGTGCCGAGACGATGTCGCTGGCACCGCCGCGGCCCACCATCGGTCCCCCACCGAAAGGAACCACCGGGTCGGCGGTTCCGGCGATCTGCATCACCGACACCGGACGTGACGGCGCGCATCCCACGCCCGAGCCGAGCGTTCCGGCCACCGGCGCGATCGCGGACACCAGGTCGGCGCGGTCGCAGGCCAGCCGGGTCACCATGAACCCCCCGGCCGACATGCCGGTGGCGAACACCCGGCCGGGGGGAACGCCGTATTCGCGGGAGAGCCTGTCGATCAGGGCGGCCAGGAAGCCGACGTCGTCGATACCCTGCCGGTCCGGAACCGACGCGCCGCGCCCGTCGGCCCAACTGGCGTCGATGCCGTCGGGATAGGCGACGACGAACCCGTAACCGTCGGCCACCCCGTTGTAACCGGTGATGCCGGCCTGCTGCCCACCGTTCTGTCCGGCCCCGTGCAGATTGATCACCAGGCCCGTTGGCGGTCCTGGCGGGACGTGGACCAGGTAGGTGCGATCCAGGCCGCCGAAGTTCAGCACGCCCTGGATGTCGGCGTGACTCGGCGATGCGCCGAGGCCGCTCATCGCGCCCAGCAGCAGGAGCGCGGCGCCGAGGGCCATGCTGCGGGCGGTCACGGCGCCATTCTGCCCTCAGGCCGGCGTCAGTGCCCGGCGGGATAGGCGTGGATGAGCGCCGAGGACAGCTTCGGCACCGCGTGGGTCAGCATGTGTTCGGCGTGGTGGGCCAACCGGTGGGCATCGCCGAGGCTGATGTTCGGATCGATGTCGAGTTCGGCGTCGGCGTGCAGGCGGTGACCGATCCAGCGCATCCGCAACCGGCGCACCCCGATCACGCCGGGTTCGGCGGCCAGCGTCTTCTCAGCGGTATCCACCAGATGCGGATCGACACCGTCGAGCAGTCGGGAGAACACGTCGCGGGCGGCGGCGCGAAGAACCATCAGGATCGCGACCGTGATGAGCAGGCCGACGATCGGATCGGCGAGTGGGAAGCCCAGCCACACCCCGAGTGCTCCCGCGACGACGGCCAGCGATGTGAAGCCGTCGGTGCGGGCGTGCAGTCCGTCGGCGACCAGCGCGGCCGAGCCGATCCGCCGGCCGACCCGGATGCGGTAGAGCGCCACCAGTTCGTTGCCGAGGAATCCGGTGACCCCGGCGGCGGCCACCCAGCCGAGGTTGTCGATGACAACCGGATGAATGAGCCGGCGCACCGCCTGATAGCCGGCGATGGCCGCGGACAGCGAAATCATCAGCAGCACAAAGAGACCCGCGAGATCCTCCACCCTGCCCAGACCGTAGGTGTAGCGCTTGGTGGCGGCGCGGCGGCCCAGGACGAAGGCGATCCACAGCGGGATGGCGGTCAGCGCATCGGAGAAATTGTGGATGGTGTCGGCGGCCAGGGCGACCGATCCGGACAGCGCGACGATGACGAGCTGGAAGATTGCCGTAACCGCGAGGGCGACGAGGCTGATTTTGACTGCGCGGATGCCCTGGGCGCTGGCCTCCAGGGCGTCGTCGACGCTGTCGGCGTGATCGTGGCTGTGCGGGGCGAACACCTCGCGGGCCGCGCCGAGCAATCCACCGCCGTGGTGATGGTCATGATCGTGGGCGTGGGTCATCGCACACGCGCCAATCGGGTGTCGCCGCGATGGTGGCCGGGGATGCCCGGGCCGGCGTGCTCGGCGTTGAACACCGCGTCGGTGATCAATCGGCGGATGTGGGCGTTCTCCAGGCTGTAGTGGATCGTCGTGCCCTGTCGCCGGGTGCGCACCAGTCGAGCCATCCGCAACTTCGCCAGATGCTGGGACACCGATGGCGCCGCCTTGCCCACCGCGTCGGCGAGCTCGGTCACCGATCGTTCGCGCTCGGCCAGCGCCCACAGCAACTGCACCCGGGTGGGGTCGGACAGCATGCGAAACACTTCGACCATCAGTCCGATTTGGTCGTCGGCCAGCGGTCGATAAACCTTGTTATCTGCACGCATATGCAGATAGTACGCACGTTTCGGTCAAATGGAGCAAACTTGAGCCGTGGACAGCGGCAACTGGCATCGACGGGCAGAGGCGCTGCGGCGAATCCTGATCCCAGTGATGGTCGCCGTGATTTTCGTGACGATCACCGCCATCGTGCGACCAGCCAGCCAACCGCCTCCCTACGAAGTTCAGTCGATCGCCATGGAGGTGACCGACGATGACGCAGCACCTCTCGATCAGCCCCAGATGGGCCTCGCCGGCGACGAGCTGAACCACATCCCCGCCACCCTCGTCGGGGCCGACTTCGATCACATCGAACTTCTCGTGGCCGCGCCGATGCGCGCGACACCGATCCATGTCTTCCGGTATCAACACGCGACTTGGCTCAAAGGATTCGAACCGCCTCCCTAGGGGTTCTCAGTCGACCGCGATGAAACAGGCGTTCAGCATGTTTTTCATCGAAATGCACTACGGCACTGAGCTTTTGACATCCACAGCACCCCAAGGATCAGTTGAGTTAGGCGCTACGCCTGCCTTGACAGCCGCGGGACTCGACGCCGCTCGCCAACGAGGAAGCACATGAGACAAGTCCACTTCATATCCGGCCTGCCACGGTCGGGATCGACCCTGCTGGCCGCGCTCTTGCGCCAGAACCCGGCGTTCGAGGCCAACATGTCGGGCCCACTGGCCGGGTTGTTCGGGGCACTGCTCGACGAGATGAGCGCGCGCAACGAGTTCTCGGTGTTCATCGACGACACGAAGCGCGAGCGGATTCTGCACGGCCTGTTCGACAACTTCTACGCGGACTCCCCCGCCGAGGTCATCTTCGACACCAATCGGGCGTGGTGCGCCTGGATGCCGGCCATCGCCCGGTTGTTCCCGGACGCCAAAGTGATCGCCTGTGTGCGCGACGTGTCCTGGGTGGTCGACAGCATCGAAAAACTGGTGCAGAGCAATGTCTTCAGCCCGTCGTCGATCTTCAACTACACCACCGGCGGCACCGTCTACACCCGCGCGAACGCCGTCGTCGCTCCGGACGGCATGGTTGGAGTGGCCTACGACGCACTCAAACAGGCCAGCTACGGCCCGCAGCGCGATCGCCTGCTTCTGGTGCAGTACGAGTCGCTGACCGCCGATCCGGCCAAGACGATGCACGCGATCCATGAGTTCATCGGCGAACCGCAGTTCGACTACGACTTCGAGCACACCGGCTATGACGTGACCGAGTTCGATGAGCGCGCCGGAACGCCCGGCCTGCACACCGTGCGCAGCGCCGTCGCCTACGAACCCCGCGAAACGGTGCTACCGCCGGAATTGTTCAACCGGTTCTCCAACGACGCGTTCTGGCGTGACCCGGACCGGGCACCCGTAGGACTGAGGGTCGTTTGACAGTTCCGTTCAGAACGTGCAGGGCATCGATTGCACCGAGCGGATGAAATTACCGGTGAGATAAGTGGGTTCGCCGGCCTGGATGCCGGGCAGGACCCTCAACAGTTCCCTGAAGATCGCCCGTAATTGCGCCCTGGCCAACTGCGCACCCAGACAGTAGTGCGCACCGCCCCCGCCGAACGCGACGTGATGATTGGGGTGGCGGCTCAGGTCGAAACGCTCCGGATGCCCGAACGTCTGGGCGTCGCGATTACCCGAGGAGTAGAACATCACCACCTTCTCCCCCGCCATGATGTCGCGTCCATCGAGGGTGTAGTCGATGGCCGCGGTGCGGGCGAAGGTCATCACCGGGGTGGCCCACCGGAGGAATTCCTCGACGGCGGTCTCGATGCGGCCGTCGAAGTCGGCCACCAGCCACTCCCGCTGCTCCGGGAACTGCGTCAGCGCACGCAACGTCAGGCTGGTCGCCTGCCGGGTGGTGTCGTTGCCGGCCACCGACATCAAGATCATGAAGGCGCCGATCTCGGCGTCGGTCAACCCTTCGCCGTCGATCTCTGCCTGCACGAGATTGGTCATGACGTCGTCGCGCGGCGATCGACGGCGGTCCTGGGCCATCTCGACGGCCACCTGATGGATGAACATCGAACTCTCGAACATCACCTGCAGCGGTTCACGATCACCGATGAAATCGGGATCGGACACCGAGACCATCGAATCGGCGGCGTCGCGCACCGCCTCACGCTGATCATCCGGAACACCGATGAGATCGGAGATCGTCACCAGTGGCAGTTTGATGGCGCAGTTGCGGACGAAATCGCATCCACTGCCGGCGTCGATGAGTTCGGCAACGATGCGTACCGCATTGGTGTTGATGCTCTCCACGAGTTGATTGACCGCGCGCGGAGTGAATGCAGCGCGCACCAGTCCCCGGGTCTTGTCATGCTTTTTGCCGTCCATCGCCAGGAACGACGATGTCGCCTCGAGGACTTCCTCGGGAACCGGTTCCATGTGGATGCCCTTGCTCGAGAGGAAAACCCCGCTGTTGCGGCTCACCTCCACGATGTCGGCGTGACCCACCACCGCCCAGTAGCCCGGTCCGGGCGGCATCGGCAGTGTCGGTTCGACCGGACGCTGCCAGGACACCGGCCGGTCCCGGCGCAACAGCGCAAAGGTCGCTTCCCGCTCCTCGGCAGTCGCCGCCCAGAACGACTTCGCGGAGATGTCCAACTCGTCGAATTCGGGTGCCATGCGATTCCTCCGTGGGGTCGGCATTCCGAATTTACCGTCGCCCGTCCGTTGCTATCCTGCCCTTCGAAAATGCACGACACGGATTATCCACGGAGGTACCTGGTGACGACCGCCGGAAAACTGGGCGCCAGCGCGCTTATCGCAGTGGGTCTGCTCAGCATCGGGCTTTCGGGTTGTTCGTCCAAGGGCGACAACAAGTCCGCGAGTGGCAGCACGTCGTCGCCGAGCGCGGCCACGGCCGCGACGTCGATAAGCGCGACTGACCTGCAAAGCGGTCTTTCCAGCCGGATCTCCACGGCCACCCCGCCGAAGTCGGTCACCTGCTCTGCCGGCCTGCCCGGACAGGTCGGTGCCGCCACCAGTTGCGAGGTGGTGATCAACGACGCCAACGCGGTCCAGGCCAACGTCACCGTCACGAAGGTCAACGGCGCCAACATCGACTATGACTTCACCCCTTCGATGACCAAAGAGCAGTTGGAGAAGGCGTTTTCGGCCAACGTGTCGGCGCAGGTGACCTGTGACGGCGGCCTGGACGGCAAGATCGGTTCCAGCACCACCTGCCATGTCACCAAGAACGGGACCACCGACGATGCCACCGTCTCGGTGAGCAAGGTGCAAGGCCTGTTCATGACGCTGTCCACCGGCCAGTCATGACCCCTCGTCGGCTACGCGACTCCGCGGTGCTGACCGCCGGGCTGTTGTCCCTGGGGATGACGTTCGCCGCACCCGGCCATGCCCTCGAAGGCTGCGGGATCGGCTTGTACCTCAACAACGTCACCGGCCAGTGCGAGCCCTGGGCTCCGGCCGGCGTCGGATTCGTGGCCGCCACAGCGGCCGCCGCGGTTCCGGTCCTCGATCCGATCCCGCTCGGTATCGGATTCGACCCGTTGCCCCTCGGTATCGGATTCGACCCCTGGTTCGGCCTCAACGTTCCGAACATCGCTCCGTTCCTGCGGGTGCCCGACTTCGGAATCCCGGGTCTCCATGTGCCAGGAGTGCCGGACTGGCATGGGCCGCTCGTGCCCGACCTGCGGGTGCCGGACGTGCGGGTGCCCGATGTACGGGTTCCCGACCTGCGGGTTCCCGATGTACGGGTTCCCGACCTGCGGGTGCCCGACGTCCACATCGGCCGGCGCTAACTCCGTTCGGCGGGCTTTCGCAAGATCTTGTAGATCTCGAACCAGGTGACCCCCAACAGGCCCGCACCGACGGCGATGAGCCACCCGGTCGGCGGGATCGGGCCGAAGTTGAACGCATGCCGCAATCCGGGGACCGTCAGGATCGTCACCAGCAGTCCGCCGGCGCCGGCCAGGATCCACTTCAGCGCGGGGTTGCGCCGCTGCCGGAAGGTGCTCCAGACCGGCAGCCGCCATGAGCGGTTGACCAGGATGAGCGCCATGTTGCCGGCGACCAGGGTGATAAAGGTGATTGTTCGCACCATCTCGTCGGAGTAGTTCCCGAACACCGACCACAGATACACCGCAGCTGTCGCTGCCAGCACCGAAAGTCCCTGCAGCACAGCGATAGTCAACACCCTGGTGCCGAACATCGGTTCGGACATCGAGCGAGGTGGGGTGTCCATGATCTCGGGAGCGACCTGTTCGGCCTCGAACACCACCGAACAGGCCGGGTCGATGATGAGTTCCAGGAACGCGATCTGAACCGGCAGCAGTACCAGCGGCCAGTCGGCGACGAATACCGGGATGAGCGACATGCCCACGATCGGCAGGTGCACCGCGATGACGTAGGACATCGCCTTACGCAGATTGTCGAAGATGCCGCGGCCCTGCCGCACGCCGCTGACGATCGAGGAGAAGTCGTCGTCGGTGATCACCAGGGCCGCCGACTCACGAGCCACATCTGTGCCGCGGGCGCCCATGGCGATGCCGATGTCCGCGGCGCGCAGGGCCGGGGCGTCATTGACCCCGTCGCCGGTCATCCCCACCACTTCACCGTTGGCCTGCAGTGCGCGGACGAGTTGCAACTTCTGCTCGGGAACCATCCGGGCGAAGATGCTGACCGTGCGGATCCGTTCGGCCAGTTCCTCATCGGACATCGCGGCGAGTTCCTTGCCGGTGATGCAGCCACTCTCGTGGTCGAGGCCGATCTCACGGGCGATCGCCATCGCTGTGCCCGGATAGTCCCCGGTGATCATGATCGTGCGAACCGATGCGCGACGACACTCCGCGACGGCGTCGGCCACCCCGGAACGGACCGGGTCGTGCAGGCCGGCAAGACCGAGGTACTGGAAGTCGTAATCGTGTTGCTCGGTGGGCAATTCGGTGTCGGCGTCGAAGTAGGCATACGCCACACCTAGAACCCGCTGGCCGTCAGCGGTGGCGTGCTCCACCTGCTCGGTGAGCTGCCCGAGGCGTTCGGGGTTGAAGTGGCAGAGATCGGCGACGGCCTCGGGGGCGCCCTTGGCCGCGACCACGTACCGTCCGCCGTCGGGAGAGCGCCACACGTGCGAGAGGGCGAGCAGTTTCTCCGACAGCGGGTACTCGCGAACCAGTTCCCAGTCAGCGTGCACGTGTTCGGTTCCGGCCAGGTATTCATCACCGAGGTCCCGGAAAGCCTTGTCCATCGGATCGAACGGGTCGACCGGCGAGGCCAGCACCGCGAACTCGGCAATCGGGTGGAACTTTTCGGGCAACGGTTGATCGTCGAGGGTGTGGACCGCGCCGTCGACGATCAACTGGCGAACGGTCATCTTGTTCAGCGTCAGCGTGCCGGTCTTGTCCACGCACAGCACGGTCGCCGATCCCAGCGTCTCGATCACCGGAGGCCGGCGGGTCAGAACATGCTTGCGCGACATCCGCCACGCGCCCAGCGCCAGGAACACCGTCAGGACGACGGGGAACTCCTCGGGCAGCAGAGCCATCGCCGTCGCGATACCGGCAAGCACCCCGCCCAGCCAGTTCCCCCGGGTCAGCCCGTAGACCACCACGACGACGGTGGCGGCCAGAACCCCCACGACGGCAAGGATTTTCACCAGCCGGTCGATCTCGCGCTGCAACCGGGTGGGCTCGGGTTCGATGGCGCTCAACGCCGCGCCGATCCTGCCCAGTTCGGTTGCGGCGCCGGTCTCCCGGGCGACGGCGATGCCATGGCCCTTGACCACCAGGGTGCCGGAGAACACCCACGGCGTGGCATCCCCGCCGGGGCGACCCATCTGCTGCTCGGCGTCCTGCGCTGCAACCTTGCGGACCGGCACCGACTCCCCGGTCAGCGCGGACTCGTCGACGGAGAAGTTGGCGGATTCGCCGAGCACGGCGTCGGCGGGCACCCGATCACCCTCGGCCAGCAGCATCACGTCGCCGCGGACGACGTCGCGCCCGGCGATCCGGATCTGCTTGCCGTCGCGGATCACCAGGGCTCGCGGCGAGGACAGATCGCGCAACGCGGCCAGGGCGCGTTCGGTCTTGTGCTCCTGATAGATCGAGATGCCGATCACCACCAGGACGGACGCCATCAGCATCGCGCCGTCCATCGGCTCGGCCAGCAGGAAGTTCACCGCACCGGCGGCCAGGAGTAACAGCAGCATCGGCTGGCGGATCACCGCCCAGGCTTCCTGAAAGAGGTTGCGCCGTTTGGCCGCCGGAAGCTCGTTGGGGCCGTCAGCCGCCAGACGGCGGGCCGCCTCCCGGACCGACAGCCCGTCGAGCAGTGCAGCGGTCATGGAGGCATTCTCGCGTATGGGGTTAGCGCAGCTGGGCCTGGCTGTCCGATTGCAACCACCCACGGAAAGCCAGCCACAGGCTCAGCGCCGAGTAGATGCCGGCCTCAGTCCACATGAACCCGACCTTCCACTTGCGCCCCATGAACACCGGCTCGTTCATGATGCCCTTGGAGGCGGCGACGGCGAAGGCAGCGTGGGTGTACGCCAGTCCAGCCGCGGTACCGGCCAGGAACTTGTAAGCGTCGCGTTTCATGTCGTGGAACTCCCCGGTTTCTCGTTGTTGGGCCTGGGAGTTCGCCAACCCAGATAGGCAAGCCAGGTGCAGAGGGCCAGATAGAGCGCAGCCCCGAACCACGCGGATTGCGGCCCCCATTCCCGGCCGAAGTAATGCGGTTGGTCCAAGGCCCCCTGGGCGATGAAGACCGCGATCAGCGCGTGTTCGATGGCGAATCCTGCGAACATTCCGGACGCGAACTTCAAGACATCACGTTTCACGGCCTACCCCTCCTGACCCGACCCGGTATACAGCATCGCCGGTCCATCGCCGGAGGGACAGAGCAGAAAGGCCTTCGCGCTACACCAGTCCAGTTGCCAAAACGACGGCGAGCACCAGCAGAACGGCATTGATCGGGAGCGTCGCGAACTCACGCCGGCGCGCGTGCACGACGATCGCACCGACCTGCACCAGCGCCAGCCCCCACGCGGCGGCGAGGCCAAGGGCCGGTGAGACGCCGATCAGCCGGGGTGCGATGACCCCGAGACCACCGAGAACTTCAGCCCCACCGATCGCCTTCAGCGCCGCGTCCGACACCCCGGCCACCCAGCCGAACTGAGGGTTCGAAACCAGCTTGCTTCTGGGCACGACCAGCTTCATCAGCCCGGCCGGTAGATACACGGCGGCCAGAGCGATCGCCACCCACCACGACGCAGTCATACCCAGCCCGTCCTCTCGTAATTTTAATTGTCGTTCGACACTTTAAACCTCTACGCTGAACACCACACGCTTTCTGCAGGAGGCCGGCCATGGATCGATTCCCCGTGGTGATCGCCGGCGCCGGGCCGGTCGGCCTGACGCTGGCCCTGGAACTGGAACGCCACGGCGTCCGGGCCCTGATCGTCGAGCGCAACCCGACCACCACCCGTCACCCCAAGATGGACATCACCAACGGCCGCAGCATGGAGCTGTTCCGCCGGCTCGGGGTCGCCGACCGGCTGCGCGAGATCGCGATCCCCGGCGATCGCGACATGGTGGTGAGTTGGGTGACCTCGCTGAACGGCTGGGAGTTGACGCGGTTCACCTACCCGAGCGTGGACCGGTCCCGCGAACAGACCCGCGTCAGCAACGACGGCAGCGGCAGCCTGGAACCGAGCATGCGGGTATCGCAGATCCTGCTCGAACCGGCGCTGAAGTCGGTACTGGAGAACGAATCTCACTGTGTCACTGTGCAGTACGGTTGGGGACTCGAGTCGTTCACCCAGGATCGTGACGGCGTCGACGCCGTCCTGCGCAACACCACAAGCGGCGAACTGCGAACGGTGCGCGCCGACTACCTCGCGGGCTGCGACGGCGCCGGCAGCGCCGTGCGGCGCGGGCTGGGCATCGGGTTGGATTCGATGGACCTGCGCAAGGTGGTCGCCAAACAACTGGGTCCCCGGCGCATGCTGGGGATGCTGGCCCGCGGCTGGAAATGGGACCGGGAGCGTCCGGCGAGCGGTGATTTCTACATGGTGCACTTCACCTCCCGCGACCGTGCGGCGTTCGAGCAGCACGGCCCGGTCTGGCACACCCAGTCCCCGCAGGGGTGGACGCTGATCTCCCAGAACGACGTGGACTCCTGGACCCTGCATACCCCACTGGGCGTCGGCCAGGATGCCACCGCCATCGACCCGCGGGAGTTCGTGTTCGCCACTCTCGGAACGCGATTCGACTGCACAGTGCTGGAGGCCAACGCGTGGACTCCACGGCTGACGGTCGCCGACTCCTACGGCGCCGGCCGAGTGTGGCTGGCTGGCGATGCCGTGCATCAGGTACCGCCGACCGGCGGGTACGGGATGAACACCGGCGTCGGTGACGCCGTCGGCCTGGGCTGGGCGCTGGCAGCCAACGTGGCGGGCTGGGGAACACCGGGACTTCTGGTGGCCTACGGGACCGAGCGGCGGGCAGTGGCACTGCGCAACCGGGACGCAGCGGCCCGGCACGCCGTGGTGCGACTGGGGATCAAATCGGCCTACCGGCCGGAGATCCACCAGGAGGGCTGGAACGGCCCCCAGCAACGGCGCGAGCTGGGCCGCTACATCTCCGATCTGGGGAATCTGGAGAACGAAGCCGACGGGGTCGAATGGGGTTACCGCTACCAATCCCCCACCGTCGCAGCCGAATCCGAGCCCGAGCCGCGTCAGACCTGGGATGCCTATCGGCCGAACACCCGACCGGGGTCACGCCCGCCCAGTGTCTACCTGCAGGACGGACGCGCACTGTTCGACCTCTTCGGTAAAGGCTTCACCCTGCTGCGGTTCGCGCAGATCGACGTCAGCGAACTCACCGACGCGGCGCGCACACGCGGAGTTCCCCTGGAGATCGTCGATATCGACGATGAGCACGCGCGTCGTCTCTACGAAAGAGACCTGGTGCTGATCCGCCCCGATCAGCACGTCGCCTGGCGCGGCGATTCGGCACCCGATCGGCCCGTCGATCTCATCGACCGGATTCGCGGCGCCGGGCGGCACTGACGCGGTCGCTCTACGGTGACACCGGCCGGCTTGGCCGGTTTTGCGGGCTCGGCGATCAGCAGCCAGACGGCGGTCGCCAGACCGGTGGACACCGCCTGGGCGATGATGAGGAACGACAGGTATTCGTGCCACACCGCGCCGGGCCCGCAGGTGCGCATGCCGAATTGGACCAGCATCGAGAACGCCAGCAGTTCGGCGATGCTCAGCAGACTCAGGGTCAGCACCGGTGCGGCACGGCGGGCCGGATCGGGCACCGCCTCGGTGCGCCGGATCGCATTGAACTCGACGCCGATGGCCAGCGGTACCACCCAGCCGCGCTGCGAACTGTTGTGCCCCAGCGCCGAGATCAGCAGCACCGTCACCGCGGTCGCGAACACCAGCGCCGCGAGAGCGTTGAGCCACGTCAGATCCGACACCCCGACCCAGGCGCGCGAGGTGCCATCGGCGTTGACCACGGCCCGGTTCGCGCTGAGCGGTGTCCGCTCAACTCGAGCGCGAGTTCGATGACGTCGTTGCTGTAGGTGAAGCAGACGGCCAGCGCGAACGCCGCGATCACTGCGGGCAGATCGGAGCGGCGATTCACATCGACAACCTCACGCCGCCAGCCCGCAACGGTGACCGAACCATCCCCCCGGCCAGACGCCGCCGGCCCCGCCGTTGCCCTCCCCCAGGGGCCGGTTTCTCCACACGGGCCGGACTAGTGCAACATGGGACCCAGACACGTTCGAAGCGGCGGACGATGCGCGATCTTTCGGCTGGGGCCCTCCCCTGATGACGAATCGAGGAACCGGTGAGCCTGGGACGGCTGCGTAACAGCGGAGCAGCTGCCGTGGCGTTGGTCACGGCCTTCGTGATGGCGGCGGCGCCCGCCTTGGCCGACCCCGAGCCCGCCGGACCCGACGTCGTAGCGGCGCCGGTGGCCGCGACCACCGATGCATCCCCCCCGGACGACGGCCGCGTCCCCTCCGCCCCAACGAAGACCACGAAGTCCCCGGACGGCTGGACGCTGACCGTAGGGGCCAAGGACGAGTTCCAGCGACCTGTCGCACCGTTGACCACCGCGATCTCAACCCGCGAGTACGAAGTGAGCGGACTGTTCAACGGCTCGGTGACAGGCGGCAAGGAAACCCCCGAAGGTGTCTTCGAGGTGGGGTACCAGATCGGCTGCGGTATCGACATGACCACCAGCAACGGTGTCTCGATGACCGGGACCGCCGGCCTCAACCCCTCGATCGGCTACTTCGGTTTAGACTTCCCCGGCCTCCTACCCGACGGACTCGTCCCGGGCATAGGCGCCAATATCGGCGGCGCGGTCACCGTCGGCCTCAAGCCCGGCCTCGTCAACATCGTCCCGGTCACCAAGAAGCAGTACGAGTCGACTGAACCGTGGGTATCCGTCACCGATTTCCGCATCAAAATCGACGGTTGCGTCGGGGAGTCGTTCATCCGCTCGTACGCCATCCTGTCCAAATCCACCAAGGCCGGCGACGCGATCCTGTCCTGGTACGGGACCACCAAAGCCGTCTGAGCGTGACGGAATCCGCTCTTGAAAACGTTCTGAGATGACGAAACGCGAAAACGCCTGGGAGAACATGACAGCTGTTGACGGCGTCAACAATGTGCTCCCCTGATACCCGGAAACAGACATACTGTCGGAATGGCCGACGGAGACGTTGACACTGACGGCGATCTCTCCGGAGATCCCGCTTACTTCACCATCGGCGCCGACGGCAGCTTCACGCCCACGAAAGCGGCCGGCGGCCACTGGGGCGAGTCCATTCTCAGCGGACCGGCGGTGGCGGGACTGGCGGCCTGGTCTCTGGAGCGCGAGTTCGGCGAGAGCGGGTTCCTGCCGGCCCGATTCACCATCAACCTGATGCGCCCGGCCCGAAAGGAACCCCTGCAGGTCAAGACTCGCGAGTTACGGCACGGCCGACGCGCCCGATACGCCGACTGCGAGGTTCTGCAGGGCGACGATCTCGTCGCCACCGCTGTCGTCGTCCTTTACCAGCAGACCGAGGCCCCCGAGGGCCGGCAATGGAGCCCGACGGTCGAGTTCTATCCGCCGCTCGACCACGAGGGCGATGAACTGGTCGTCGGCAGCGACGCAGCCGGCTGGGGTGAACTCGGCGCCGCCCACCAGAACGTCAGTAGAAAGCGTGCCTACTATCGCGGGCTCGACGTGATCGCCGGCGAACCGGCGACACCCTTCGTGCGCGCCGTTGTCGTCGCCGAGGCGACCACCAACATGGTGGTCAACCTCGGCACCGACGGCATCGGTTACATCAACGGCGGCCTGACCGTGCTGCTCTACCGCACACCGCGCGGCGAGGGGCTGGGCGTGCAGGGCGATCGGCAGTTCGCCGCCGACGGCGTGGCCATCGGCAGCACCACGCTGTTCGACGACGAGGGGCCGGTCGGGATCGCGTCGATCACCGCGCTGGCCAATCCCGCCGCGCAGATCAATTTCACCGGGACCGCCCGAAATGACGCACCGGGTGCTGAGCTCTATTCCGGCGGCGAAGGCTGATGCACCCCTTCCTGAAGTTCCCCGACGGCGCCTCCGTCGTCGTCACCGGCGCCGGCAGCGGGATCGGCCGCTCGACAGCGCGCATCTGCGCCGAAGCCGGGCTGCGGGTCGCGTTGTGGGATCTCATCCCCGAGTCCGTCGAGTCGTTGAGACAGGACCTGACGGACACCGGTGCGACGACGTTCGTCGCCACCGTCGACGTGCTCGACGAGGCCAGCATTGCGGCGGGCTTCACCGCGACCCAACGCGCCTTCGGGCACATCGACTACCTGGTGAACAATGCCGGACCGGCCAATGCGACGACGGTGACCTTCTCCGAGGGCCTGGCCATGGCGGCCGGCAGTATGGCGAACGTGACAAGTGCCTGGCTGGCACTCGGACGTCGCGAGGGCGATGCCGTCGTGAATGTCTCCTCGGTGGCCGGCAACATCACCGGCGCGGGTGCGCAACCCTGGTATCCGGCGGCCAAAGCCGCCATCGCCGGTTTCACCCGCAATCTCGCATTGCGCCGCCCCGGCGGCATCCGCGCCAACGCCGTCGCGCCGGGTCTCGTCGACACCCCGCGCATGGTCGCCTACATGAACAGCGAGGTAGGCAGGAGCATGATCGCGCGCAACCCGATGGGCCGCGCCGGCCGCCCGGACGACATCGGTGCGACGATCTGCTTCCTGCTGAGTCCGGCGGCCTCCTACATCAACGGTGTGCTGCTGCCTGTCGACGGCGGGGCCCAGATCGCCGAATGAGGCAGCGCCTTCCACCGATCGGGGGATCGTGCCGTCCACCGAATTACGGCCCATTCGGTGGGGACTTTCGCACCATTCTGGCGGGGATGCTGTCCACATGTCCTCAAAGTCCACGGTGACGGCACCCGTTCCCGCGGCCACCGCCGCGGGCCCCTCGCCCCGCCTGTTGGTCACAACGCTGAGCTTCGTGGTGCTCATCGTCGCGATCCTGCAGACCTCGGTCATCCCGGTGCTGGGCGCGATCGGCAAAGAACTCAACGCGCCGGCGGTGTCGGTCAGTTGGACGGTGACCGCCAACCTGCTGGCCGCCGCGACGGCGACACCCCTGATCGGACGGCTGGCCGATCTGCGTAACAAAAAACACGTGCTGCTCGGGGTCCTGGCGCTGGTGCTGGCCGGCTCTCTGCTGGCGGCGACAACATTGTCGTTGCCCCTGCTGGTGGCGGGGAGGGTCCTGCAGGCGCTGGCCTACGGGCTGTTCCCGGTCGCGGTATCGATCATCCGCGACGAACTCCCGCCCGAGTGGCTGGTGCGCTCCATCGCGGCGATCTCGGCGATGCTCGGCTTCGGCGGCGGTTTCGGTCTGGTGATCACCGGGTTGCTGATGACCGACGGGGCTTCCTACCAACGGGTTTTCTGGTTCGGCGCGATCGTCACCGCCCTGGCACTCGTCGCGGCATGGGTGGTGGTGCCCAACCGTCATCAGTTCGTGAACGAGAAAGTCGACTGGGTCGGCGGCGCCGAGTTGGCCTTCGGACTGGCGGCTCTGCTACTGGCGATCACGCAGGGTTCGCGGTGGGGCTGGACGTCCGCACCGATCCTGCTCTCCGCCGGCATCGGTGTCGCCGTGATGGTCTGGTGGTGGTCCCGGAGTCAGCGGTGCGCGAATCCGCTTGTCTCCGTGGCGTTGTTGAAGCGGCGGCCGATACTGTTCGGCAATATCGCCACTTTCTTTGTGGGGATGGGCCTGTACTTCTCCTTCCTGGGCACCACCGGATTCGTCGAGGCGCCGATGCGCAGCGGCTACGGATTCAACGCCAGCGTTCTGGACGCCAGCATCGTGTTCCTGCTGCCCGGCGCGCTGGCCGCCGCGGTGGCGGCACTGCTCGCGGGGCGTTACATCGAACGCTTCGGAGCGCGGACGGTAGTCGCCGCCGGGGCCTTTGTCGGCGTCGTCGGATTCACCGCACTGGCGATCTGGCACACCCATCCCTGGCAGGTCGTGCTGGCAGGCCTGCTCACCAATGCCTACATCAGCCTCGGGTTCGGTGCTCTGCCGGCGCTGGTCCTGCAGAGCGGTGTTGACATGCACGAGACGGGGATCGCGACGAGCCTCAACGCGATCTTCCGCAAAGTCGGTTCAGCGGTCGCGGCGGCGATGCTCGCCGGGGTGGAGAAGCCGGCAGCGGTCAACGGCTTCATCCCTGAGAGCGCGTTCATCATGATCTTCATCCTCGGCGCGGTGACGGCACTGGCGGTGATGGTGCTGGCGCTACGACGCAAGACCTCTACTCGCTAGACTATTTCTCGTCTATCGGATAGACTTCTTGAGTGATCGCGGAGCAGCCGACCCGCATCATCGTCAAGGAACTGACCCGGGCCGGCTGGACACGCAAGCGCTCCGGCAAGGGCAGCCACAGCGTCTGGCAGTGCCCCACCGGGCGCCACCCGGTGACCGCCCCGGATGGGCATCGCACCATCCGGCCCGGTGTGGTCAGGGCCATCCGCGATGCCGTCTCCAACTGCGATTGCGCCAGGAAATGAGGAGGACCCGATGAGCTACGAGGTACACGTCACCGGAAGGGAAGGTCGATGGTGGGCCATTGAGATCCCCGCTCTCGGCGGAGCCACCCAGGCCGTTCGTCTGGCCGATGTGGAATCCGAAGCTCGCGACTACATCGCGGTCACCCTTGACGTAGCTCCCTCGACAGTGGATGTTCGCGTGATCTTTGACGACACCCGGCACGCCCGCCGCGTTCAGGAACGATCAGAGCGAATCCGCACGGCGCGCGCACAGGCCCAAGCAATCGAGGCCGAGGTCGCAAGCGAAACCGCCGCGCTGGTCCGCGAACTCGCGCTCGACGGTGTCCCGTCTCGCGACATCGCCACTCTGACGGGGGTGAGTTTCCAGCGCGTCAGCCAACTGGCGAACAGTTGACGACCCGAACAAAACAGGCCAGGCCTTCCGGCCTGGCCTGTTCCTGGTGGAGCTGCCGGGAATCGAACCCGGGTCCTACGGCATTCCCTCAAGACTTCTCCGTGCGCAGTTCGCTATGCCTCTACTTGGATCTCCTGCTCACGCGAACAAGTCAGGATGACGATCCCAGTCGCTGTTGGTTGTCCCGTTCAGTCCCGCGACCGGACTGAGCGGTTGATCCCTCTAGCTGATGCCAGGGTCCGGGCCGAGGGCGTTCCCGGTCTGACAGACACGCGATCGCTTAGGCAGCGAGGGCGTAGTCGCGCTGATGAGAATCGGCGCTTAATTGGTTGCAATGACGCTTACGGTGGTCTCTTGCCTGCACCGGCACGCTTCCCTTGATTCGATGCGCGAAGTCGAAACCGTTCAGCCCCTCGCACCACCGGCCGAAGGATCTCGGCCGATAAACCAATGGTACGGGATATAACCGACAACCCCGAGAGGTTAATTCCCTCGCGGGAGACGCTCAACCCTCAGAGGCCCGATTGTCCTGGTAAACCCGCTGCGCATACGCGTCGATATCGAGAGCGGGAACGGTGTGGGTGGCGTAATCCTTCAGCGAATTCCGCAGATGCTCGTCACGCAAGGCACGCTCGTCGGTCTCCCCCACGCTTCTCCCCCGGTTTCTAGGCGAATTCCACGACGTCGCGGGCCACCGCCGGACTGGCGGGATTGATCACCGACAGAACCACCCCGTTTGGCCGGCGCTCCAGATAGTCCAAAAACATTCCGACTGAGGCCATCGGGCCAGGCCCCTCCTGGCCAGTCATATCGTCGTGAATCACGTCGGCGGAAATCTGATCGGCAACCGATACCCGGCGCACGCGACCCTGACCTCTCACGAAGAGATTGGCACTGCCGCCGACAGCCCGCAGACGGCCGAGCAGGTCGAAAAGCGGTTCGTCCTCCAAAGCGACGACGACCATCGGGACCCCGTCCTCACCGACAACCGGCAGGTCAAACTGGCCATGCGCAATAGCCTGATTGATCGTGTCGCGGAATTCGATCAGCTCGCGGTTCATCGGTCCTCCCTCATTCCGAGGATACGCAGTCGTTCCTCGATGATCCCGTCAATTCGACCGTGAGCCCGCTCGACGTCTTCCATCGCATCAAGTCGGTCGAGTTGAATCACGTTGCCGCTGCTTTCATGCAGATGCGAGTGACCGTGCCGGCAGTCAATGCGCTCGACTTCCCTCCATCCGTCCGCCGTGAGCACCTGAATCGACGCCGCGAATTCGGTCAGCACCCCACGCTGATGCCAAATCCTGCGAACCACCCGGGATGTGAATCTGGCATCTCCGGGATACGCCCATGGAATTTCGTCGCAGTCCTCGCGCGGCGGCGGTTCGTAACCGCCGAGCTCGGAAGCAGTGCGCGCTTGGTCTCGCCCGGCGCGCATGTGCCGATGTTTCTTCTGACCACGACGAACCACTGTCCACCTCTTCCCTGCTACGGACTAGCAGGAGGTGGGGACAGAAAATCAGCCCAGCTTGGCCCGGAACGTCCCGCCGACCCCGTTGAACAGCAGATCTCCGTTGGGTGCGTACTGGATCAGCGCATACGCCCCGTTACCCAGGTTGTCCTGCCCGAAGATCACCCGCTGCACGGTCTCCCCGGAATCCCAATCCATGCCGGTGACCTCCCAGCCGTCGGCCTTGGTGTAGCCGTTGACCATCACCATGTTCGACGCGGCACTGGCCCCCGGGACCATGGAGGTGGCCACCACGTCACCGCGCGCCCACACCGAATTCCACCGGTTCGTGGCCGGATCCCACTCGAAGCGCTGCATCCCGTGCGGCGGGTCGAGCACCGGTCCGCCGGCCAGCACGTCGACCAGCCGGTCCGGGTCGCCCTCGGCGCGGATGTTGTTGACGACGAAGGCGCCGTAGAAATTGCACACCACCG
>JAPOKC010000002.1 GCA_029977845.1 Mycobacteriaceae bacterium
GCCACCGCCGTGCCGAGGAACACCGCTCCGGACATGTTGAACACCGCCGAGAGCAGCACGGCCTGCCCGGGCGTGGCGCCTCGCGTCGCCACCAGAGTCGCGATCGCGTTGGACGCATCGTGAAAACCGTTGGTGAGCGCGAACGACAATGCGAAGCCGATGGCGATGATCAGCCCGACTTCCATTGAGGTCCCCCTGGATCGGCGTCACCGATGAAGAGGTGACCGCGCGGTGAACATAGCAAAAACGCGCGGTGAACGAATCCGGACTGAGAGAGCTGTGAGCTAATCGCTGGCTGGAAGCGGCTTGGCCGCTTTCTGCTCCAACGGAGTGGCGCCGATGCTCAGCGTGCCTACGCCGGCCTTGGTGACCAACACCTCGGCGCCGGTGTCGTCGACGTAGCGCTTACCCATCACCGCGCCTCCGGACATGGCGGGATCGATTTCGAGGCCGGCCGACTTCTCGGCGTCCAGCGGGATCATCGGCGCACCCCCGGCACGCAGATCGTCGAGACTGTCCGAGGACCGCACAACGATCACCTGGGTGTCGCAGACCTGGCTCTGAAGCCGGGTTCCGGTTTTGATCATCGCGTTACTCCTTCACTTCGACGTGTATTCCTGCGACAGCTGCCTGCGCAGCACCTTGCCGGTCGGGGTGGCGGGCAGTTCACCGCGGAAGACGACCCGGTCCGGTGTGCGCGAACCGCGCAGATGCGCGCGGACGTGTTCGCGCAGTTCCTCCGGATCGGGGTTGATGTCGCGAACCGGAACGACGACGGCCACCATGATCTGCCCCCACTCCGGGTCGTCGACGCCCACCACCGCGACATCGTGGACGTGCGGATGCTCGACGAGGACGTCCTCCACCTCCGCCGGGGCGATGTTCTCCCCGCCCCGGATGATGGTGTCGTCGGAACGGCCGCCGATGAACAGATACCCGTCGGCATCCAGATAGGCGACATCCCTGGTGGGGAACCAGCCGTTCTCGTCGAGCACCGATCCGATCTCGGCGTAACGACCCGACACCTGATCTCCGCGCACGAAGAGTTCACCGACCTCGTCGGGACCGAGCACAGTTCCATCCTCGGCACGGATCTGAACCTCGATACCGGGGACCGGCTGGCCCACCGAGCCGAGCCGTTTGCGGGTCGTCTCATCCTCGGCCCCGTGCGCGAGCCGGTGGTCGTCGGGAGTGAGAACCGCGATCGTGGAACTGGTCTCGGTCAGGCCGTAGGCGTTGACGAATCCGACGTTCGGCAACAACTCCAGGGCTTTGCGGACCAGGGGCAGCGGAACCTTCGACCCGCCGTAGGCCAGCGTGCGCAGACGCGGAAGTTCGGTGCGCTGCGCCTCCAGCACCGCGATGATACGGTCGAGCATGGTGGGAACAACCGTCGCGCTGGTGACCGATTCGGCCGCGGCCAGCCGAACCCATTCGCCCGCATCGAATTTGGGCAGGTAAACCATTTTTCGTCCGGCGTACAGGTTCGACAGCGCGGCGCCGACACCGGCGATGTGATACGGCGGTACGCAGATCAGAGCGGCGTCGTCCGGTTCCGCCGAGGCGAATTCGACCGTGCCGGTCACATAGCTGGTGAGGTTGTTGTGGCTGAGCTCAACGGCTTTGGGCCGCGAGGTGGTGCCGGAGGTGAACAGCACCACCGCCACATCATCGGGATCCGGGAACTCCGCGACGGGTTCGGCTGCCGAGGCCGCGGTGACGAATGCGTTCGATTCTATGGTCGCGGTCCCGAGGCCGGCGACGACGTCGGCGTACTCCGCGTCATGCACCACGAGCGGTTCGGGCAGCCGCGCGATCAATTCGGCCAGCGCCTCGCCGGACAGGCGGTAGTTCAGCGGGGTGAAGGGTTTCGCCGCACGAGCCGAACCGAAGATCAGCAGCGGCAGCATGACGCCGCCTGCTCCGACATAGATCACACTGCCGGCACCGGACGCGGCGATCACGCCGGCGGCTCCATCGGCCAGGGCGTTCAGCTCGCCCACCGTCAGACGCTGCTCTCCGCAGACCACCCCGACGCGCTCCTCATCGGCTGACACCGCCATCTCCAGCAGCAGCGCAACACTCATCGGAAGGGACTCCTAGACCGACCTAGACGGGATTGAACTCGGAGATCAGCCAGCTGTCACCGCTGCGGACCATGGTCACCATCACGCTGCTGGTCGCCAGCGCCGGCTCCGGGCGTTCCTTGCTGGTGCTGACCTGATTGACGAAGACCAGGACGGTCGCGTTGTCCGGGCGCATCTCCGCGACCGCGGAGCGAACCACCGTCGCCTCGGTCTTGACACCCTTCTGTTTGGCGGCCGGGTTGACGATCTTGTCGGTGAAGTCGCTGTAGTAAGTCAGAAACGGTCCGGTCAGATGGGACTTGGCGTTGGCCAGATCCTGATCGATGGTGTCGGGCGCATACGACAGCAGCGCCACCGTCCCCTGCTTCGCGGCTTCGGCCACCCGTGCCTGATGGTCCGCATCGGTCAATCGGTCCGGACGGTAGAGGAACCAGAACACGCTGCCGGCCGCGATCACCGAAGCCAGCAGCAGGGCCGCCAACGTCACGGCGAGTCGGCGTTGAGCGCACCAGGCCAGCACCCGTCCGATAGCACCGGTCCCGGCGGCGACCACGGGTGTTTCGGAGGAGAGTTCTTCCACGGCTTCGGAATCAACCGTCAATTCCGCGGGATCGATCTCGTCATTTTCGGTCATGGTACGAACTCCACATTCGACATCTTGAGTTGCCCGCCATCCGGGCTAACCGTCACGCTCATCCGGAAGGGACGCGGATCCTGGCGCGCACCGTTGGCATTCGTCACCTGGGACACCACCGCGAGCAGGACCACCGCGGAATCGCCGTTGACCGAATCGACAGCGGCTCCGCTGACCGAACCCTTCGTCACCGCCTTGGACTGCTCGGCGGTCTTCACGAAATCCTCGGCCCCTTTGACGAAGTCCTCCCTGAATCCTCCGGTCGAGAGGTCCAGGACATGTTGAACATCGTCCTTGGCCCGGCTGTGATCGATCGACAGCAGTGCCACCACACCGTTGCGCGCCGCGTCGATGAAGGCCTGCCGATGCGCACGCTCGGCGGCTGCCTGCCGGTGCGCGACCACCATCCAACCGGTGAGCGCAACGCTGCCCGTCGTCAGCACCGCGGCACCCACCACCCCGATTCGCTTCCACGGCAATCTGGACGGCAATCCCGACCACCGACGTCGAGCGGGCTCGGCAACCGCGGCAGGCTCCACGGATTCGTCGTCAGCACCCGCGTCCTCACCGCGCAAACGGGCTGCTTCCGCCCTGGCCCGTGCAGCCTCGGCGAGGGCCTCGGCCTCGGCAGCCTCGGCCTCGGCCAACTCGGTCAGCACCTCGGACGTGCCGTTCACCTCTGGATCCATCGCCGCCAGCGTACGCACCTCACTGCAGCTCACCTTTCATGACCTTGCCGGTGGCGTTCAGCGGCAGTCCGTCCCTGAATTCGACGATGCGGGGAACCTTGTAGCCGGCCATCCGGTCTCGGCTCCAGGAGATGAGGTCCTCCGCGCTGATCCGCTGACCATCGCGGCACACCACGAACGCCTTGCCGACCTGGCCCAGCCGATCGTCGGGCACGCCGATCACGGCGGCCTGGGCCACGGCCGGGTGTTCCATCAGGAAGTCCTCGATCTCGGCCGGGTACGCGTTGAAGCCGCCGACGATGAACATGTCCTTCTTGCGACCGTTGATCTTCAGCCGTCCCGACTCCGTCAGCACACCCATGTCTCCGGTGTGCAGCCAGCCGTCGGGGTCGATGGCTTCGGCGGTGGCGGCCGGGTCGTCGAAGTAGCCCTGCATCACGCTGTAACCGCGCACCAGCACCTCGCCGTCCTCAGCGATGCGCACCTCGACATCGGCCACCGGCAGTCCGGCGGTGGTGGCGATGTCCTCGAACGAGTCACCCTGACGTGACATCGTCGCCGTACCCGCCTCGGTCAACCCGTAGCCGGTCGCCAACGTTGTGAACGGGAGCTCCTCGTAGACCCGGCGGACGAGTTCGACGGGGATGTCCGCAGCGCCGGTCACACCGGCGCGCAACGTGGCCAGCTTGCTCTTGTCGGTGACCGCGAGCAGCGAGTGGTACAGCGTCGGCGGACCGGGGAGCATCGTGATCTGTTCTGCGGCAATGAGATCCACGACACGGTCGATGTCGAATACCGCAACCGGCAGCATGGTCGCGCCGCGGATGAAGGAGGCGATACAACCCGCCTTGTAGCCGAAGGTGTGGAAGAACGGGTTGATGATCAGGTAGCGATCACGCGGACGAAGATCAGCGAGGTCGCACCACTCGGCGTACATCCGCAGATTCTGCAGATGGTTCATCATGACGCCCTTGGGACGGCCGGTCGTACCCGAGGTGTAGATGATGTCGGCGATATCGGAGCCCTCGACCTGCCGATGCAAGGGCGTCCCGGCCTCGAGAAATCCGGACTTCAGATCGATCGCCGGTACACCCGGTGGGCTCGGGTAGTCCTGACCGAGGAAACCCTTCTCGACGAGGAGGACCTTGGCGCCACTGCGGGTGATGATGTCGGCCGCCTCGCCGGCTTTGTACCGGGTGCTGACCGGGACCACGATCCCACCGGCGGTCAGCGTCCCGAACGCGGCGATCATCCACTGCGCCGAGTTCGGCGCCCAGATGGCGACCCGGTTACCCTTCTGCACACCCAGTTCCGCCAGTGCCCCCGCGGCCCGGCGAACCCGGTCGGCGACGTCGGTGAACGTCAGGCGCAACGGACCGTCGACGACGGCCTCCGCGTCACCGAACCGGTCCGCCGCGCTCAGGACCATCTCCGGGATGGTCTGCCAGGGAACGGCTTGGGTCACACCCCGACGAGCCGGGCCAGGTTGCCGCCCATGATCTTGGCCTGATCCGAAACGGGCAGGTGCTCGAGAGCCTTGGCGTAGTAGGTCGGCTCGGCCAACCCCTCCGGGTGCGGCCAGTCCGAGCCGTAGAGCACGTTGTCCACGCCGATCAGATTGACCAGATCGTCGATGCCCTCCTCGTAGAACGGGCTTACGGCGATCCGGCTCCGGACCATCTCGACAGGGTCGCTCGGGAACGCTTCGGGCGCCTTCTTGTACACCTCGGCCAGACCGTCGAGCAACGGGAACATCCACTTCGCGCCGGCCTCGACGATCGCGATCTTGACCGTCGGGAAACGATAGAGCAGGCCGTGGATCACGCAGGACGCCACCGCATCCTGAATCGGCCGCCACTCGTTGAGGATCGACATGGCGTTGGTCTGGAACGGCAGCATCTCCTGGGCAGCGCCGTCCCACTCCGAGGTGTAGCGCGAGTAACCGCTATCGCTGGAGTGCATTCCGACCAGAAGGTCGTACTCGACGACCTTCTGCCAGAACGGGTCGAACTCCGGCAGCGCAAACGACCTCGGGCCACGGAAACCGGGCACCGGTGCCGGGCGGATCAGGATGCAGCGGGCACCGCGCTTGACCGCCCACTCCAACTCCTCCACCGCCTTCTCGACGATCGGCAGCGTGATCACCGGGGTGGTGTAGATGCGGTTCTCGTAGTTGAAACCCCAGACGTCGGCGAGCCACTCGTTGAGGGCGTGGATGATGACGTGGATGGCGACCGGATCGTCACGCAGACGCTCCTCGACCACGCTGGCCATCGTCGGGAACATCAGCGTCCGGTCCAGGCCGAGTTCGTTCATCACTTCGAGGCGCGGGCCGGGCTCGAAGAACGCCGGGATGGACCGCATCGGCTCACCGAACAGTTCGCGCTTGGTCTTGCCCTCCGGGTTGCCGTACTTGAAGTACTCCTCCCAGGCGCCGGGCTTGGCCACCACCTCGAAGGTGGCGTTGGGGATGTAGTTGCTGATCTGACCCCGCAGCGCAATCTTGGTCCGGCCATTGACCTGCACGTACTGGACGAGGTCCTTGTACTCCTTGGGCAGGTACTTGGTCATCGCCTCCGGCGGCTCGTACAGGTGGTTATCGGCGTCGAAGATCGAGAACGGCAGGTCGATCCGGTGTGACAGCTGGCCCATGAAATCCTCCTCAAAGCTACGCGAGAATGTTATTCTCATTATGGACTAATCGCAATACCCTCAACCCGGAGCTGTGCCGATGACCCCCTCGGCGGCCAGTTCGGAGATCTCGGCCTCGCTCAGGCCCAACCCGGTGAGGACCTCGTGGTTGTGTTGCCCGAGCAGGGGGGCATGCGCGCAGTGATAGCGCGTCGGGCCGCCCGCGCACCGGAACGGCAAGGTGCTGTGCCGCACCGGATCGTTGACCGGGTGGGCGACGATCTCGAAGAAGCCCCGCGCCGCCAACTGCTCGAGATCGGGCTGGCGGTGCGGTTGCATGACGATGCCCACCGGCACCCCGGCCGGCCACAGGGTGGACACGATCTCCTCGGCACTGCGACCCGCGCACCAGCGGGCCAGATGTTCATCGATGCGGTCCGCGTGTGCGCGCCGTCCCGAGGCGGTGGCCAGTGACGCATCGCGGCCCCAGTCCGGATCGCCGAGTGCGGCGCGCAGTGCGGACCACTGTTGGTCGGTGGCCACCGCGATGGCGACCCAGCGGTCTTCGCGACCGAACTCGTCGATCCCCGAGCTCCGGTACAGGTTCTGCGGCGCGGACACCGGGCCGCGGTTACCCGACCGCTGCAGCAGAGCGCCGTAGGCGGAGTATTCGATGACCTGTTCGGCGGCGATGTTGATGGCGGCATCGACCATCGCCGCCTCCACAAGGGCCCCCCGGCCAGTCCGGCGCCGATTCGCGAGTGCGATCAGCACGGCGTTGAGCGCGTGCAGTCCGGCGTTGGGATCACCGATGGTGTACGGCTCGTAGGGATTTCGGTCGGGATACCCGGTGAGCCAGCTGATTCCGGCGGAAGCCTCGATCACATAGGCGAAGGCCGGGTTGTCCCGCCACGGCCCGTCGAGACCGAATCCCGGCATCCGGAGCATGATCACATCGGGCCGGATCCCTTGCACCGCTGCGTAATCCAGGCCGAGTTGGTCGAGGACCCGCGGGGTGAAATTCTCGGCGACCACATCACAGGTGGCGATCAGACGCTTGAGCAGCTCACGTCCGCGTTCGCTCTGCAGATCCAGGGTGATGTCCTTCTTGTTGGTGTTCAGCGCCGAGAAGATCGGCTGCTTCTCCCACCACTGCTCGACGGTGACGGGAACCCCGCCGATCAACCGGGTCCCGTCCGGGCGACGGGTCGACTCGACGTGGATCACCTCCGCACCCAGCAGAGCCATCGGATGTGTGCAGGACGGCCCGGCCCAGAACGTCGTCAGGTCCAGGACCCGGACACCTTCCAGCGGTAGCCGGCCGGCAGCGACGCCGGTCGGCATTCGCGGATTCGGGGTTGCCGTCCGGTACTCCCCGGTGTGCTCGCCCATCCTCGGCGCCGGACCGGCGGGACGCAGCGTCACCCCGGAGATGCGGTAGGGATGGCCCGGTTGACGGAACCCGGCCGGATTGGCGACGAAGGATCCGCGGTCACGGAAATGATCCAGCGATTCGATGGTCGCCCCGTTGGACACCGGGGCGTTGGGGATGCGGAATGCGGTCGCCAGTTCCCGGACCTCATCGGCGGGGCGTTGGGCGATCCATGCGTACAGTTCGCCGGCCTTCTCGTTGGCCTGCTGGGTGATCGACAACGCCGAACCCTCGTCGATCCAGTCCTCGTGCCCGGTCATCGCACAGAGGTCGAACCACTGCTGGGCGGTGCCGCAACCGATGTCGACCAAGCCGTCGGCGGCCGATGCGATCCCCGGCACGGTGAGCTTGCGGGCGTCCCGCCACGGCCGGCCGAGCATTTCGAAGTACGTCACCGGGAAATAGGTGAGTCCCATGACATGGCACTCGAGCATGGAGAGGTCGATCAACTCACCTGCGCCGCAATGTGATCGGCGCATCCATGCGGCCAGCGTGGCGGCACTGGCGTAGCCACCCGACAGATAGTCACCGACCTGACCTCCGACATACACCGGAGCGCGGTCCGGGGCGCCACGGCCCAGTCCGACGATTCCGCCGGACCACGCCTGCAGGGTGAACTCGGTGGCCGCGCGATCACTCCACGGTCCCTCGAGCCCGAACGCGGTGATCGCGGTGATCACGAGGTGGGGGTGGCGCTCGCGCATCATCGCCGGAGAGAACCGGTCCAGTGCCGCGACGGGCGAGTCCGGCGTCCAGATGACCGCATCGGCGGATCCCAACAGTCGCTCGACGAGGTCGAGATCGGCCTCGCATGCCGGGTCGGCGAGCACGCTCGCCTTGCCGCCGGCCAGAAACGTGAACAGCGCACCGTCTTCATCGGGGGGGATCACCGCCCCCGACGCAGACCATCGGCGCAGCGGATCACCCTGGGGCGCTTCCACTTTGATGATCTCAGCGCCGGCGTCCCCCAGAAGTTTCGTGCAGTATCCACCGGGGATTCCGGTCGAGAGATCGACGACGGTGAAGTCGATCAGTGGCGGTTCGGCCACCGGGTCACTTCTTCTTGTGCTTCTTGCGGCCAGACTTCGACAGTCGCCATTCCGGAGGGAACTTGTCGTCGTTGTCCTTCACCGCTCCGGACAGACCGGTGTCGAGAGCCTCATGCATGTCCAGGTCGTCCTCGTCGTGGGCGATGGCCGCGCCCATCGACTCGAAGTACCCGCCCAGCAGGCTGCCCATGTACTCGCCCTGGAACTGTTTCATCACCTCGAAGAAGATCTTCTGCTGAAAGACCGTGTCCGTCGGGCGGTTACGCGCGCATGCCAGCGCATACTTGGCGACCTCGTCTTCAAGCTGATCGCGGGGTACCACGCTGTTGAGGAAGTTGCACTCGGCCATCTCGGCCGCGGTGAAGGGCCGGCCGGTGTAGACCATCTCCTGGAACTTGCGGATTCCCATCATCTGGGCCCACCACCACATCCGCGGCCCCCAGCCGTAGTACCGGAACGACGGGTGGCCGAACAGCGCGTCGTCGGAGGAGATCACCAGGTCCGCGTCGGCAGCCTGATAGAAGTGCCAGCCGTAGCAGTAGCCCTTGACCTCCAGGATGGAGATCTTCTTGAAATCCTGCAGGGTGCGGATGCCCGACTGCGGGCTGGCATACCAGGCACTGATGGTGGCGCCGCGCCGAAACGATCCCTTGGGTGGGTATTTGACCTCTCCGGGCGGAATCCTGAATTCGCCCAGCCGCGGACCTTCGTCCTCGTCGTTCTGCATCTCCATGAACTCGGGCAGATCCGCACCGCTGCCGAGATCCTCGCCCTCGCCGCGGATCACCAGAACCTTGACCTGATCGTCGACTCCGGCCTGGTACAGCAGATCCGAGTACCGCAACCGGGCCGCTGCGGTGGGCGCGTTGAGATACTCCGGCCGATCGAAGGTGATCGTGGCGATCTTGGTCTTCGGATCCTTCTCGTAACGGATGATCTGCTCGGCGGGGGGACGCTGGCTTTTAGCCATGGGTGCTCCACACCGGACTCGACGTCAACACTTCGCACCCTTCCCCGGTGATCAACACCGCATCGCGCCGGAACACCGCACCCACACCGTCGGCGAACACCAGTCCGGTGACCGCCAGCACCATTCCCGGCTCCAGCACCTCGGCCTCTGCCGTCGCGGCCAGTTGCGGAGTCACCACCGGGGCGTCGAACCCGGCACCCAGTCCGTGGGCCACCGGCAGCGGAGGCAGCGGTTCGCCGGCCTTCTCATACGCGGCCAGCAGATCCGCCGCGCGCCCGCCCGGCCGGCATGCCGCGAGCAGATGATCGTGCAGTGTCGCCGAGCGCCGGTACAACCCGTTTCCGCCGTTGCCGGTCTGCCCGACCGGACAGGTGCGCCCGACTTCACCGATATAACCGCGATCCAGCACGCCGGACGCGAAGGCCACCAGATCGCCGGTGTGCACCCGGCCGTCACCGGCGACCCTCCGCCACGGGTGGTCCTTGGCGGTCACCCACACCGCATCCTGATTGGCCGGCGTGCTGACTCCCCCGGCCGTCATCGCCTCCAGCAGCACCGCGGTGAGGTCCTGCACCGGAGTTCCGTCGCGCAGGTGCGCGGCGGCGGCCGCCAGGCCCAATTCGGCCACTCTGATCGACTCGCGCAGTGCCACGATCTCATCCGGCGTCTTGATCCGCCGCGCCGCACGCATGGCAGGTTCCCCGTCGACGAGTTCGGCATTGGGGAATGCCATCGGCAGAAGCTGCGCGAATCCCGGGGACAGCGCGTCCGAACCCACCCTGCGCGCGGTGGAGGCACCCGGAATCCTGGTCAGGTTCGCGATGGTGTTCATCGGATTCCAGGAGATGCCGTAGAGGTTCTCGCGAGGGATGTCATCCGGGATGCCTTCGTCCCACGTGCTCAACAGATGCACGGCTCCGGTCTCGCGAACCACCACGCACGACGGCGCGAACGGCCGGGTTCCGGCGACCCAGAGTTGTTGTGCCCCACTAACGTAGCGGATGTTGGACTGACGTCCCAGGATCAGCACATCGAGATCGTGGGCGGCCATCTGCTCCAGTGCGCGTTTCCGGCGCCCCAGGCGCAGTGCGCGCTCGTCGGCGAGGACTTCAGTCGCCATAGGGCGTGTAGGGGTAGTCGGTCAATTTGATCCAGCCCTCCTCGGTGATCACCACGATCTCCTCGCTGCGGTAACCACCGGTTCCGTCCTCCCACACCACCGGTTCGAGCACCAGCACCATGCCGGCCTGCAACTCGTAACCCGCGTCGAATTCCTCTCCGAGGTCGGTTCCGATCATCGGCATCTCGGCGGCGTTCACCCCGATCCCGTGGCCAAGGTAGAAATGCGGCAACCACGGTTTGGCGCCGTCGTTGGCGTCGATCGCGGCGCGACCGAGATCGGCGGCCGTGGCGCCGGCGCGGGTGACGTCGAGGACCGCGGTCATGATGTCTTTCCACCGCCGGAACTGCACCTGCTGACGCGCGTCCGGTTCCCGGCCGACGATCCAGGTGCGGCCGAAGTCCGAGCAGTAGCCCCCGTAGGTGATCGAGACGTCGGTCCACAGGACGTCGCCGGCGTGCAACTCCCGTTCCGTCGACAGCAAGGGCAGTGCCAGGTCTCCGTGAGTGGTCCACACACCCTCGGCCCGACTGTTCGGCATCACCTGCCAGATGGGCTCCAGCATGGAGGCGACTGCGCCGAGTTCAAATGAACGGCGCAGGAATTCGGCGGACAGATCGATCTGACGGATACCCGGGGCCAGGGCATGCTGCACGTCGATCATCGCGGTGTCGGTAATCTGTGCGGCCCGGCGGATGCAGGCGATCTCATCGGCGGTCTTGATCGACTTGGCCGCGGCGACGATCGCGGCAGCGTCGGCAGGCGGACCGTCCGGGAAGACGGCGGCCGGCGAGCGCCGCATCGCACCGGTGAGTTCGTCGACGGCCACGACCGTGCCGCGTGGGATGAGGTCGGCGGCGATCGCGGCGAACTGCGCGACGCCCTCGTCGAATTCCAGATACAGCGCGGGATGCAGGTGGTCAACCGGAAGTCCGGTCTCCTCGGCGCTGCCCTCCCGGAACGGTAGGAACAGGTGCGGTGTCGGATCGTCGGCGAGCACGAGTGCCACCGGCCGCTCCACATGGGACAGTCCGGCATCGCCGAGGGGCCAATGACATCCGGTGGCGTAGGTGACGGCGTTGTTGCCCAGCAGCACCAGCGCGCCGATTCCCTTGTCCTTCATCGCCGCACGCAACCGGGCGCCGGTCTGCGCGCGCAGCCGGCTCCTGTCCGGCTCGACCGGGATGTCGGAGGCCGAGGCGACCGGGGCCGGCGTGGTGGCGGTGGTCATCTACAGGCCCAGGAACTTCTTGGCATTCGTGCTGCAGATCTTCACCGCGTCCACCTGGCCGACCGCGTCGACGACCGACCTCAGCGAGCGCTGCGAGTAACCGAAGGTGCTCTCGTTGTGCGGGTAGTCCGACGACCACATGACATTGTCGACACCGATCTCGTCGAGCAGTCTCAGGCCGAGCGGATCGACCATGAACGATGCCGTCATGTGGTTGTTCCAGTAGTAGCGGATGTCGTGCTCGACTTCGCGGTTGAACATGTGCTGGTAGGAGGCGAGCAGATGTTCGGCATCCTGCAGGGCCGTGGCGACCCATGCGATACCGCCCTCGAACCAGCCGATCTTGAGCGTCGGGTGGCGATCGAGGATGCCGGTGAAGAGGTACTTCGAGAACGTCTCCCGGAATCCGTCGACATTGATCATCATGCCGACCACGACACTGTTGTTCTCGCACGGCGTCTTCGGCGGAGTCTCACCGATGTGGTGGCTGACCGGCAGTCCGGCTTCCTCGATCTCGTCCCACACGGCGTCCATCGCTGCGCTGCCGTAGTCGATGATCGCGTCGTCGTCGCCCTTTCCGGGATTGAGCGGCATGAGGAACGTCTTGAGCCCCAATGACTTCACCTCGGCGAGCGTGCGCCGCGCTCCGGCGGGATCCCACCAGTTGATCAGACCGACACCGTAAAAATGGCCGTTGCTGCGTTCCTGGATCTCGGCGATGTATTCGTTGTAGATCCGGAACACCTGCTCGCGCAGTTGACGATCGGGGTAGTGGAACAGCGCCAGCACGGCGTTCGGGAAGGCCAGTTCCTTGTCGACGCCGTCCTGGTGAAGTTCGGCGATCCGGGCCTCGATGTTCGTGGTGGCCGCGCCGGCGAGATCGTCGTACTGCATCAGCACCCGGCTGAAGTCCAGCGGCAGGAAGGTCTGCCCCTTACCCTTCCCCACCATGTACGCCCCGTCTTCGTACCAGATCCGGGGTGCCTTCTCCTTGAACTCGGGCGGGAACTTCTCGTAGAAGATGTCCTCCGACAACGAGATGTGGTTGTCGGCCGAGAACACCTCGGTTCCCGCCGGGAGGCCGTTGGCCTCGTTGACATTGGCGTGGCGGTCCTTCGGAGCGCCGAAGCCGCCTCGGGGATAGACGATGGCCGTGGACATGGTGGGGACTCCAATCTGACTGCTGCTAATGGTTTTTCACCAGGTGACCGGCAGTTCGTAGACGCCGTATGCCAACTTGTCGTTCTTGAACGCGATGTTGTCGATCGATGTCGCGAGTCGTAACGTGGGCACGCGGCGCAGCAGCGTGCTGAAGACGATCTGCAGTTCGGCCCGGGCGAGCTGCTGTCCGACGCACTGATGCCGCCCGTAACCGAAGGCGAGATTGTCATCGGCCTCCGGCCGCCTCAGCTCCAGGTGATCGGGATTCAGGAACTTCTTCGGGTCCCAGTCGGCCGGAGACAGGTCGATGATCACACCATCTCCGGCTTTGATCACGGTGCCGGCAATCTCGATGTCCTCGGTCGCCACCCGGCGCTGACCGGTGTGGATGATGGACAGGTAGCGCAGGAGTTCCTCGACGGCGTTGGCGACGACCGCCGGGTCGTCGGTGTCGCGTAGAACGGCGAGTTGTTCGGGATTCTCCAGCAGCGCCAGCACACCCAGGCCGATCATGTTGGCTGTCGTCTCGTGACCGGCGAGCAGCAGTCCGCTGGCGAGTTGCGATGCCTCCTTGATGTCGATCTCGCCCGCCTTGACCCGTTCGGCGAGATCGGAGACCGCATCCTCTGCGGGCTCCTTCATCTTCTGCTCGACCAGGTTCCCGAGGTACCTGGCCAGACTCATGACGCCCTTCATGGTGTCCTCGGACTTGGCGTACCGGGCCAGACCGACGTTGGCGTGCTCCTGGAAGAACCCGTGATCCTCGTAGGGCACGCCGAGCATCTCGCAGATCACCAGCGACGGGACCGGCAATGCCAGGGCACCGACGAGGTCGGCCGGTTTGGGGCCGGCCAGCATCGCGTCGATGTGGTCGTCGGTGATCTTCTGAATGGCCGGGCGCAACGCCTCGACTCTTTTGAAGGTGAAGGGCTTGGACAGCATCCGCCGGTAGAACGTGTGCTCCTCGGCGTCGGCGGTGAACACCGACCGAGGCCGCTTGTCGACGGTGGACAGCATGTGTTCGTTCCAGTGCGGGAAGCCCGGCTTGCGGTCGTCGACACTGATCCGGGAGTCGGCGAACAGTGCGCGCGCCTCCTCGTAGCCCGTGATCAGCCACGGTGTGCTGCCATCCCAGATCGTCACCCGGCTCAGTGGAGCGGCCGCGGCAAGTTCCATCACCTCCGCCGGCGGCGCGAAGGGGCAACTGGCCGAGCGCTCCATCGGGTAGGCGTGGGCGACGGTCGCGGTGTCGGTCACGGTTCACTCCTCGATCGTGATCGCTAGTGCGGGGCACGCGGCTGCGGCGGCCCGGACCCGGGCCTCCTGATCGTCCGGTGGCTCGTCGGTCAGCAGGACGACGACGCCGTCCTCGTCGCGCTGGTCGAACACCGCCGCGGCATTGCGGACGCACTGCCCGGAGGAGACGCAGGCGGCCTGATCGACGACGACTTTCATATCCCGTCCACCTCCTCGGTGACCGGCGCCAACCACAGCCCGATGATCGCGTCGATCAGACCCGACGATGCCGAACCCCAGGTCAGGTTCGGCGAGCGCGTGCGGTCGGCGATGGCACGCTCGTAATGGGCGCAGGTGTGGATCAGCAGGTTGCGGCCCATGACGTTGCGCTCGGCCCGGACGCGGGTCGGCAGATCTGGCAGACACCGGCTGATGCCCTCGAGAACCGTGACCAGGGCCGGCAGGGCCAAAGCCCCGGAAGTGATGGTCTGGTAGTAGGCCGGATCGGCCATGACCTGAGCGGCGAAACGGGCGTACCAGGTCGGATTGCCCAGCGCGGTCAGGTGATCGGTCAACGGAAGGACCAGGGCGCCGACCCAGTCCCGCAACTCCTCCGAATCCCCCATCTCGGCCAGTCGTTGTGCGCGCAGTCGCTCCACCGGGACGGCGTGCTTGTGCTCGATGGCCCGGACGAGGTCGGTCTTGGTTCCGAAGTGGTACCCGACGGCGGCGTTGTTGCCCTGCCCGGCGGCCTCGCTGACCTGACGGTTGGACACCGCGTAGACACCGTGTTCGGCGAACAGTCGCTCAGCGGCCGCGAGGATCGCCTCGCGGGTGAGACTGGCCCGGTCGGCCCGGGTGCCGGTGGTCGCAGCGGTCATCAAGGCCAGTCAACCCCCGACCATTCTTTAAGTCAAGTGCTTTATTTTCCGGGGCGCGGTTTCCGGCCGACCGGCCGACCGGCGGCCGTGCCGCCGTCGACGGGCAGCACGGTTCCGGTGACGTACGGCGAGCGGTCGCCGGCGAAGTAGACCGCCACCTCGGCGACGTCCTCGATGGTGCCCTCGCGTTCGAGTGGCCGGTCGGCCCGCATCGTCTCGCGGATGCGCGCCTCGAATTCGGCGACGGCTTCGGCGTCCTTGCCGTGCGCCGACGAGGCGACGATCGCCGTCCTGATGTGGCCGGGCGCGATGCAGTTCACCCGGACCTCGTAGGCCGCCAACTCCACGGCAGCGCATTTGGTGAAGTGGATGACCGCTGCCTTGGATGCGCGATAGGTCATCACCCCGCCCCCGGCCTGAATCCCTCCGATGGAGGTGAGATTGATGATCGAACCGCCGCCGTGTTCGGCCATGTACCGCGCGGCATCGCGCGTGCCCGCCATCACCGCCCGCAGGTTGATCGCCATCACCCGTTCGAAGTCGGCCAGGTCGTCACTGAGAAAGCTCCGATGCATCTTCCCTGAGACCCCGGCGTTGTTGACCATGACGTCCAGGCCGCCGTAACGATCGATCGCCGCATCGATCAACCGGCTGAGCTGAACGGTGTCGGCGACGTCGGTCGCCAGGAACAACGCCTTCTCGCCGTGCCGATCGGCCAGCTCCGCACCTCGGTCGGAGTCCACGTCACCGAACACCACCGACGCCCCCTCGGCCAGGAATCGCTCGACGATACCCGCACCGAGACCGGCCGCACCTCCGGTGACCACGGCCACCTTGCCCGCCAGTTCAGCGCTCATGCCGCAGTTATACCCCTACGGCACACTTCGTTGACACCCTTGGCGTGAAACTGCCACAGTCATCGGTGTGACGGCCCACACCGACAGCACGTTGAGTTACGACCCGTACAACGTCGAAGTCAACATCAATCCGTTCGCGGTGTTCGCGCGCATCCGCCAAGAGGCGCCGCTCTACTACAACCCTGAGTTCGATTTCTTCGCGCTCAGCCGCTACGACGATGTCAACAAGGCACTGATCGACAACGAGACGTTCATCTCCGGCCGTGGGGCGCTGCTGGAGATCATCAAATCGGGAATGGAAATCCCCCCGGGCACACTGATATTCGAGGATCCCCCGATCCACACCATCCACCGCAACCTGCTGTCCCGGATGTTCACGCCCCGAAAGATCGCCGCGCTGGAACCTCAGGTCCGTGAATTCACCGCGCGTTGCCTCGACCCCCTCATCGGCACCGGCCGCTTCGATTTCGTCAACGACCTCGGCGAGCAGATGCCGATGAATGTGATCGGCATGCTGCTGGGAATCCCCGAGGAGTTGCAGCGACAGGTCGCCGACCACGGCGAGGCGAGTCTGCAACGGGAGAAGGTCGACTCCTTCTCCTCCGGCGAGGTGTTCGGCGAACTCATCGACTGGCGAACCAAGCATCCCGCCGACGACATCATGACCGACCTGCTCAACGCGGAGTTCACCGATGAGACCGGCACGGTTCGCCGGCTGAGCCGCGACGAACTGCTGATGTATCTGACGGTCGTCGCGACCGCGGGCGCGGAGACCACCACCCGATTGATCGGCTGGACGGGAAAGACACTGGCGGAGCATCCCGATCAGCGCCGCGATCTCGTCGAGAACCCGTCATTGATCCCCCAGACCATTGAGGAGATTCTTCGTTTCGAACCCCCCGCACTGCAGGTCGCCCGCTATGTCGCGCGCGACGTCGAGTACTACGGCCGGACAGTGCCGGAAGGCTCGGCCATGCTGATGCTGGTCGGTTCGGCCAACCGCGACCATCGCCGGTTCGCCCCGGACGGCGACGTGTTCGACATCCACCGGGAACAGAAGTCGCACATGACGTTCAGCGCGGGCGCGCACTTCTGTCTGGGTAACGCGCTGGCCCGATTGGAGGGCCGGATCGCACTGGAAGAGGTTCTCAAGCGATTCCCCACCTGGGAGGTCGACTGGCCCAATGCGGTGAAGTCCCCGACCACTGCCGTCCGCGGGTGGCAAGCGATGCCCACCATCGTCTCCTAGACCGCGGGGCTGGGGAGGTTGAGGTGATCGTCCACACCTTCTGCCGGTACTGCCTGGCATCCTGCGGTGTGGAGGTCGAGGTCACCGACAACCGGGTCGTGAAGATCTCGCCGGACAGGGCGAACCCGCACAGCTGGACCGATTTCTGTGCGAAGGGGCGCACCGCGGCCGAAGTCGTCGAGCATCCGCGCCGCATTCTGCATCCGATGCGGCGGGTGGACGACGGGTACGTCGAAGCGACCTGGGACGAGGCCGTCGCCGATATCGCAAGCCGGATGACGGCGATCATCGACGCCGACGGACCTGACGCGATCGCCTCCTACGCCGGCAATCCGGCCGGTTACTCCTCGTCGAGCATCCTGTTCATGACCGGATGGCTCGACGCCATCGGAAGCCGAAACCGCTACCACGTCGGCTCGGTGGATCAGAACGCCCTGCACGTGGTGGCCGAATCCATGTACGGCTCGCAATTGTTCGTTCCGGTATCGGATGTCGACAACTGCGACTACTTCCTGATCGTCGGCGCCAACCCCGCGGTGAGTGCCTGGAACTGGGTCGAATCGGTACCCGGTGGCTGGAAACGGACCTTGGAACGTCAGCGGTCCGGCGCCACGATTGCGGTCGTCGATCCGATCCGCAGCGAGACCGCCGAGAGGGCCGACGTGCATCTGGCGGTCCGCCCGGGACAGGATTGGGCTCTGCTTCTGGGCATGCTGGCGGTGATCCTCAATGAGCGCCGCGAACACCCGGGGGACTGCCGCGACCTGGTGACGGGAATGTCCGATCTACGGCGCCTGGCCTCCGAGGTTGACCTGGACGACCTGTCTGCGCGGTGTGACATCCCGCGATCCGAGATCGAATCGGTGGCAAGGGATTTCGCTGCGGCGCCGCGTGCCATGGTGATCACCCGTACCGGGGTCTCATTGCATGCGGCAGGGACGATCGGTGAATGGCTCGGTCACGTTCTCAACACCATCACCGGGCGAATGGACCGGCCCGGCGGTCGGCGCTACGAGCCCGGTTACGTCGACGCGTTGCGGTTGGCGGCGCTGGCCAAGGCTCCCGACCACCGCAGTCGCGTGCAGGGACGTGCGCTGGTCGCCGGCCATCACGGCTTGGACGAACTCCCGGATGAGATCACGACGCCCGGCCCCGGCCGCATCCGCGCGCTGGTCATCAACGCCGGCAATCCCGTGGTCTCTGGTCCGGACGGCGCGAAACTCGATCATGCTTTGCAACAACTGGACCTCCTGGTCGCTATCGATCTCGTCCAGCGCGAAAGTCACCGTCACGCGCACTGGCTGTTACCGGCCGTGCACTGGCTTGAGCGCGACGACCTGCTGGCACTGACCAGCGGCCTGCACGACGAACCGTATGTGCATTTCGGGCGCCGGGCGATCGCGCCGCCGGGGCAGGCCCGCGAGGAATGGCGGTTCTTCCTGGACCTGACCCTGGCGATGAAACGACCGTTCCTCGGTATCAGAGGGGTCAACCGATTCGTCACGGCGTCGCGGGGCATAGCTCGTGCGACTCGCAGGCCCGGCCTGGAGTTCGGGCCGCACTGGATCGACCGGCTCATCCTCGCGAGTTCCAGGGGGATCAGTTGGCGGAAGGTCGTGAGCCGCCCGCACGGATGGGTGCTGGGCCCGCGACAGTTCGGCCGCCTGCGCGGCGCCTTGCGGACACCCGACAAGAAGATTCACGTGGCTCCGCCGGAATTCGTGGCACGGACCCGGGAGTTGCTCGCCGAACCACAACCGGAGGCGCCGGCCGGTATGCCCTATCTGCTCGGAAACCGCCGGCGGCGCCATTCGATGAACTCGTGGCTCAACGATCTGCCCGGACTTCATCCGTCCGGAAAGGACAACCTGTTGCTCATCCATCCTTCAGACGCCTCCTCGCTTGGCATCAGTGACGGTGAGCGCGTCGGGGTGTTCTCCGCTGTGAGTCGGATCGAGGTCACCGCATGCCTCAGCGACCGGCCCCGGCCCGGCGTGCTGATCCTCGACCACGGCTGGGGGTCGCGGGTTTTCGATCCGCGCGGCGGCGGGCCGCCGGTGTCGTTCGGCGTCAACCGGAACCTGCTGGCCGGGGCGGCGCCGCTGGATCCGCTCTCCCAGACACCGGCGCTCAATTCGACGTATGTGGGTATCGAGCGCCTTGCCCGGGAATCATGAGCACTCCGCCAGGAACTGCAGCAGCACCGCGTTGACCGCCTCGGGTTGCTCGATCTGCGGGCAGTGACCGGCGTCGGGGATGACGGCGGACCGAGCGCCGGTGATACGGCCGGCGATCTGCTCCGCCCACCCGGCCGGCAGCAGTTTGTCGCCGGCCCCCTCGACCAGCAGCACCGGAACAGTGATCCGGTCGTAGTCACGCGCGCTGGAGGGTGGAGGCGGTGCATCCAGGCCCGGTCGGCGAAATCGCGCTGCCGCCAACGACTCCCACGCTCCCGGAGCGACACTGGCGTCGTAACGCCGTCGAACGTAGGCGTCGTCGGTCGGATAGGACGGGTCGAGGAACAGTGCCTCGACGATCGCGCGCATCGCCTCCAGGGATGCGTCGTAGCCGTACAGAGCCGCGGTGTGCCGGTTCTGCTGGATGTCACCACCGCCGCAGATCGCCACCGCGGTGCGCACCGGCAGCACCGGTTTGTTCGCGGTCAGATCGGTGAGCAGATTGATCGCGCCCATCGAATTGCCGATGAAGTGAGCTGACTCGACACCCAGCGCTTCGCAGAAGCGTGCGATGTGGCGGATACGGAAACCGCGGCCGTCGGTGAAGTCCATCACCTTCGCGGAGTCACCGAACCCCAACATGTCCGGCGCCAGGACACGGTACTGCGCGGCAAGCGCCGGAATCGTCTTCTCCCAGGCGATCTCGGCACCGGCTCCGAATTCGCCGCCGTGCAACAGGACCACCGCTTCACCCTCGCCGGCATCGAGGTAGTGGGTGCTCATCCCATCGATCGCGATCGACCGGTGCGTGAGGCTCATCCGCTATTTGATCGCGATCGGGTTGACCGGCGACCCCACGGCCCCGGTGACGCTCAACGGCGGCGCGACGAGTTGGAACTCGTAGACCCCGTCTGCGGCGCAATCGGCGGCCAGTGCGGTCAGATTCCAGTACTCGCCGAGCATCAACCCGATATCGCGAAGGCACAGCATGTGCATCGGCAGGATGACGCCGTCGACGCCCGATACCGGATTCTCGACCATCAGATTGTCGGCGGCGACCGCCGCGACCTCATGGTCGTGCAGCCACGACGCACAGGTCCAGTCCAGACCCGCACCCGGCTCGGATCCATCCCCGGTCTCGAGGAACCGCGCCCACCAACCGGTGTTGACCAGGACGATGTCGCCGCACTCGATGGCGACGCCCTGCCGCGCGGCGGCGGCGTCGAGTTCGGCGGGTGTGATCGGCGCTCCCAGTGGGCAATAGGTGTCGACACCGCGGAGTCCGACGATGTCGAGAAGAACCCCGCGCGAGGTGATGCCCTTGTCGATCACCTTCTCGATACCGAGGTGATAGGCGCCGAGACTGGTCACCGAATCGGCCGGAAAACCGTTGTACAGCTTGTCCTCGTAATACACGTGGGACAACGCATCCCATTGGGTGGCGGCCTGCAACGGCATGATGATCATGTCGTCGTTGAATCGCATCGGTCCGGCTTCGGAGTACCCACCCAGTTGCACCGCTGCCGGATTGCGCAGCCACGGCGGCCCGTACTTCATCAGGGTGTGGGCGTCCCCGCCGTCGATGGTCATGACGTGCATGGGATTGCTGCGGTACTTGAACGCGCCCTGCGGACCCGAGGAACCGAAGTCCACGCCGAGCGGAAAAATCCTGCCGTGCCGGACCAGCGAGGCAGCCTGCTGCACCTTCGCTGCGGTGATGAAGTTCAGCGTGCCGAGTTCGTCGTCATCCCCCCACCGTCCCCAGTTACTGACGTCGGCGGCGACACGGCGCACATCGCTCATATCTGCCACAGGTCGGCTCCTTTCGTGAATTCCGCCGACTGGCGGGCGGCCAGGGCTCCGCCGTCGACCCAGATGACCTGTCCGGTGATGTAACCGGCAGCGGGACTGGCGAGGAAGGCCAGCACCGCCGCCTGTTCATCGGGATCGGACACCCGCCCCAACGGTTTGTCGATGGTGTCGAGGAAACCCTGCCCGTAGGCCGATCGCAGCTGCTCGAGGATCGGGGTCTCGGTGACTCCCGGTCCGGTGCAGTTGATGCGGATACCGCGGGCGGCCAGGTGCTCGGCGTGGCAGACGGTGTAGGCGATGAGCGCTTCCTTCGACAGCCGGTATCCGCCGTCGGCGAGGGCGTCGGGATGTCGTTCGCACCAGCGGATGCCGTCGGCCATCGAGGTGGTCGCCAGGAGCCCGGCGACCTCGTCCCGGTGCTCGCGGTAGGCCGAACCGGCCAGTGAGGCCACGCTGACGATGGACGACCCGGTCGTCATCAGTGGCAAAACCGACTCGGTGAGATGGCGCGTGCCGAGGAAGTTGATCCGGACCACCAGCATCGGATTCCCGATACCCGAGGACACCCCGGCGACGTTGAACAACGCGTCGACGCGCGGGCCGAGTGAACCCGCCGCCCGGTCGATCGAATCCGGATCGGCGAGATCGACCGCGATGAATTCACCGATGGGTTGGTTCGGCGTGATCCGGTCGAGCCCGACGACGTCGGCCCCCAAGTCGGCGAGTTGCGCGCACAGCTGCGCACCGATGCCCGAGGCACAGCCGGTGACCACGACACGTTTGTCGTCATACCGCAGGAGATCACCGACGCGGCGCATTCAGACGGCTTCCCGCTCCTCCTTGAGGCGCTGCGCGGCCTGGACCCGGCCCTCGTTGATCTCGGCCATCGCCTCCGGAATCTCGCCGGCGGTGAAGCTTCCGCCGCGCCCGGTCGGCAGGCCGCCGAAGTTGTAGTTCTCGTCGAAGTCGGGCGCAGTGCTCTCGACACGGCGGCCCTCGACCTTCTCGATCACCGGTGCCAGGCGCTTGGCCTTCGCGGCGACGGCTTTGGCATCCCGTTCGATGAACTCGGGCAGAATCTCTTTGCCCATGATCTCGATGGACTCCATGGTGCCCTCGTGGCTGCGCGGGTTGATCAGCAGGATGATCTCGTCAACACCGCTCTCCTCGTAGCCCCGCAGGAATTCCCGCACGGTCTCCGGTGACCCGATCGCACCGCGGCCGGGACCGTAGGCGAGCGTCGGATCCTCCTTGACCGCCTCCTCGTAGCGCTCCCACACCTTGGTGCGGCCCGGGGTGTGCATACCGGTCAGGTAGTAGTGCATGATCCCGAACGAGAAGAATCCGCCGCCGATGCCGAGTCGCTTCAGCGCTTCGTCGTCGGTCTTGGCGACCATCATGGAAAGGTCCCCGCCGATGGCCAGAATGTTCGGGTTGATCGCCGGCGTCACCGGGGCACCGGCGGCCTCGAACTCGTCGTAGTAGCCCTTGACCCGCTCCGCCAGCGGACCCGGACCGGTGTAGGCGAAACTCAGTGCGCCGATCGCCTTCTGGGCAGCCATCTGAACCGATGACGGACGTGTGCACGCGACCCACACCGGCGGATGCGGCTTCTGCAACGGCTTGGGGATCACGTTGCGGGCCGGCATCTCGATGTGCTCACCCTTGAATCCGGTGAAAGGCGTCTCGACCATCGCGCGGATCGACACCTCCAGCGCCTCTTCCCACTGTGAGCGCTTGTCGGCCGGATCGATGTTGAACCCGCCGAGTTCGGCCACCGAGGATCCCTCACCGGTGCCGAATTCCACCCTGCCGTTGGAGAGGTGATCCAGTGTCGCGACGCGCTCGGCGATCCGTGCCGGATGGTTGATCGACGGCGGCAGGTGCATCACGCCGAAGCCCAGGCGGATGTCCTTGGTGCGCTGACTCGCCGCGGCGAGGAACATCTCGGGAGCGGTCGAGTGGCAGTACTCCTCCAGGAAGTGGTGTTCGGTGAGCCAGACCGTGGAGAAGCCCGCCTTGTCGGCGGCCTCGACCTCGTCGAGCCCGTCCTGGAACAGCCTGTGTTCGTCATCGTCGCTCCACGGCCGCGGCAGCGGGAACTCGTAGAACAGTGAGATTTTCACGTGGTACCTCCAGTGCGATACGTGGAATTGTCGCCGACTTCACTTGTCATGTCACGCGTTTGCCGCTGAGCGATGTGCTTAGCCGCGATGTAGCCGAACGTCATGGCCGGCCCGATGGTCGCGCCTGCGCCGGCGTAGCTGCGCCCCATGACTGCCGCCGAGGTGTTGCCCACCGCGTAGAGGCCCTCGATCACGGTGTCGTCGCCGCGCAGCACCCGCGCGTGTTCATCGGTGCGCAGGCCGCCCGAGGTGCCCAGATCGCCGAGGATGATCTGGAATGCCAGATACGGAGGCGTCGTCAGTGGGTGCAGATTGGGATTGGGCAGGGTGGGGTCGCCGTAGTAGTTGTCATAGACGCTGTCGCCGCGATTGAAGTCGTCGTCGTGCCCGTTGCGCGCCAACTCGTTGAACCGCTCGGCCGTCGCCCGCAGGTTCGCCGGGGGCACCCCGATCTCGCCGGCCAACTCCTCCAGTGTCGCTGCTCGTTTGACGACACCGGAGTCCAGCCAGGCCTGCGGTACGGCGCGCCCGGTGGGCACCGGCGCACCCGGAATCCGCGGCAACGGGAGGTGCCCGGCGACGACGTAGCGGTGGAATGATCCGGTGTCGGTGATGAGCCAGCACGGAATGTGGCTGATGCCGCTGCGTTGACCGGCGATCATCGCGTGCGCGAAATCCATGTAGGGGGCGGCCTCGTTGATGAAGCGGCGGCCCTCGCCGTTGACGACGAACTGCGACGGCATCATCCGTTCGTTGAGCATGAACTGCAACCTGCCGTCCGGCCAGCAGATCGCCGGAAACCACCACGCCTCGTCGAGCAGATCGGTCGACGCCCCGATCTTCTCGCCGGCCCGGATGCCGTCACCGGTGGCCACCGGGTTGCCGAAACTCCAGTCGTGGTTCAACTCGGGCAGATACTCGCGGCGCCAGGTCATATCGTGATCGAAACCGCCGGAGGCGAGGATCACACCGTGGCGCGCACCGATGCGGTGCTGTCGCCCGGATCGCTCGACCACCGCCCCGACCACGGCTCCGTCGATATCGGTGATCAACTCGGTCATTGGTGCGTCGAGCCACAGTGGGATGTTCTGCTCCTTCATCGCCAGCCGAAGCCGGGCGGCCAGTGACTGGCCGATCGCCGCGATCCGTTCGCCGAAAACGTGCGCACGGAACTTGCGCCACAGCAGTTTGACCAGAACGGCCTTACCGCGCCAGTTCTGCCGGACCTGATAGAAGAACCGAAGATCCTTGGGGCCCAACCAGATTCCCTTCGGCGCGAGGGCCAGCGGCGTCAGAAGGTTCTTCTCCTCGGCACCGAGGACACGCAGGTCGATCGGCGGGACGTTGATGGTGCTGCCCTGCTCGGATCCACCCGGAAGCTCCGGGTAGTAGTCGGCATAGCCGGGCTTCCAGACGAACTCCAGCCAATCGCTGAGCTGCTCCAGAAAGACCATCATCGCCGGCGCGTTGTCCACGTAGGCGCTGATCCGCTCGTCGCTCACCAGACCGGCCGTGATCTGTTTCAGATAACGCTTGACCCCCTCGGGGTCCGGGACATAACCGTCGCGCTTCTGCGCCGGGGCACCCGGTACCCAGATGCCGCCGCCGGACAGAGCGGTGGATCCGCCGAACTGAGCGGCCTTCTCGACCACCAGGGTGTCCAGGCCGGACGCGTGGGCGGTCAGCGCGGCGGTCATCCCCCCGCCACCGGATCCGATCACCAACACATCGACACACGTGTCGAACGTCTCCGCGCCAGTGCCCATCACGCGGCCCCCATCACGCGGCCACCGCGGTACGCACCGCGAAACCGGCGAGCAGTTCCGGCGCGGCGCGGTAGTAGCGGTCGACTGTTCGGTAGGGTCCCTGTGCGGCGAGTGCGGCGAAGGCCGCCACCCAGGTGCGCACCTCGTGTGCCGAATTGCCGGCCTGGTCGGCGATCCAGGAGTTGGTCCAGCCGTTCAACTCGTCTAAGTGGCCGCCGTCCACCAGGTCGAGGAACGAGCGATCCCAGTCCGGGTTGAGCGGCCGGCAGTCTCCGCGCCCGGCGGCGAACTCCTCGGCCGCGGCCACCACCGTGGCCTGCCGAGCCTGTCGTTGTTCGGCTGTCATGGGCGTGCCGGCGATGATGCGGTCCAGGGCCGCGGGAGGTGCGCTGGCCAGTGTGGGCACCGGCGGATCGTGCGACAGTCCTCCTGACCCGATCACCAGAACGCGCCGGTCCAATGCGTCCAGGAACGTCCCGACGGCGTCTCCCAGCGCCCGGGAACGGTTCACCGGACCCAGTGGCGTCGCGACGGAGTTGATGAAGATCGGGATCACCGGCACCGACTGTGCGTCGCCGAACAATCGCTGCAGTGGTTGCACGGTCCCGTGGTCGACGTCGAACCCGGCGGAGACGGACACGTCGACGCCCGCGTCGAGCACATGTGCGGCCAACTCGGTGGCCAGTGCGGCCGGCACCTGCAGGGGACCCGATTGGGTGCCGTAGTCGCCGACCCCGGTCGCGGCGGTGCCGACGCAGAACGGGGGCATCAACTTGTAGAAGAACCCGTTGTAGTGATCCGGGGAGAAGATGACCACCAGGTCGGGATCGAAGTCGGCGACGAATGCTCTCGCGGTGTTCAGCGCCCCTTCCACATCGTCAAGCAACTCCGCCGACGGACCCGGGAGGGTCAGCAGCGGACTGTGCGACATGCAGCACAGGGCCAGTGTCATCGTTGCCTCCTGGAATGAGGTTCAGTGTGCGGATCAGGGCGGCGCTCAACTCCGGTGTGCGCTGGGCGACGCAGGCACCGGCGATGCAGCGGTCAGGTCGCAGGAACAACACGGACTGCTCGCGCGCATCGAAGAACGCCTTGAGCGCTCCGGTGCGGTCGCCCACCACGACGACCTCGGGGTCGTCGTCTCCCGGCCAGTTCAACTGTGTCAGCGGACGCAGGGCGATGAACGTCGCGCCGAGGGCCTTCCACGCTCTGAAGGCGTTGTCTCCCAGGAGTTTGCGCGGATTGTTGTTCCAGCAAAGCACAGCGAAACCGGGTCCGATCACATCGTCGAGGAGGACGTTCTGCCGATCGCGGACGTCGACCCGGGGCTGGATGAACAGCGTCCCGACTCCGGGCGCCGGTAGATCGCTATGTACGACGGCCCCCTGTTCGTAGAACGGCATCGGTTTGAATCGCATCTCCAGCACATAGCGCTTCAATGTCGGCACCAGGGATGCGGCACGGATGAGCGCGTCGCGGCCGCGGGCGATCTGCCGGTTGGTCGGGGAGATGACCTTGCCGACCGTGGTGGACAGGTCGATCATCGCGCGGGCGTGCTTGCGGCGCTCGACGTCATAGGTGTCGAGCAGTTGCTCCCCTGCCCGCCCGGTCACGACCGCGGCGAGTTTCCAGCCGAGGTTGGCCGCGTCCCGGATACCGCTGTTGTACCCCTGCCCCTGCCACACCGGCATCAGATGGGCGGCGTCGCCGGCGATCAGTAACCGGCCGCGACGGAATGAACCCGCGATACGGGAGTGGTGGGTGTAGAGCCGCTGCCGGATGATCTCCACCTTGTCCGGATACGGCACCAGTCGGGACAGCATCTGCGCGACGAACGCCGGGTCCTGCGCCTGTTCGTCCGTCTCGTCGGCGTGGATCATGAACTCGAATCGGCGGATGCCGTGCGCGATCGAGATCGAGACGTACGGTCGGCGAGGGTCGGCGCCCACCTCACTGTTGGGGTGGCCCAGGGGATCATTGGCCACGTCGACCACGAGCCACCGGGTCGAGGAGGTGGTGCCGTCGAACGACACCCCCATGAGATGCCTTGTGGCGCTTCGGCCGCCATCGCAGCCCACCACGTAGCGTGCGCGCACGTTTCGGCGGCCGGATTCGGGGGCCAGTTCGACGCTCACGCCGTCGGCGGTCTCGGCGATGGTCGTCATCGGATGGGCCCATGCGACCTCGACGTGACCGAATCTGTCCAGACCCCGGAGGAGTTCGGCATCGACCAGCGGCTGAACGAACCCGTTCCGCTTCGGCCAGCCGAAACGGGCATCGGGCGGAGCCATCTCCGCCAGCAGGCGGCGCTTGGCGTCGAAGAAACGGAGTATCTGGTTCGGGACGGTGTGCGGCAGAACGGCATCGACCACACCGATCGACTGGAAGGTGCGCAACGCCTCATCGTCGAGACCCACTCCCCGCGGATAGTCGATCAGGCAGGCGCGCTCCTCGGCCACCAGCGCGCGCACACCGTGCAGACCGAGGATGTTCGCCAGCGTCAGGCCGACCGGTCCCGCGCCGACCACCACCACATCGACGTCTGACATCAGCGGCCCAGCAGGAAGTCAATGTGCAACCGGTTGAACGCCTCGGCGTCCTCATACTGCGGCCAGTGGCCGCAACCCTGCATCACCTCGAACCGTGCGCCGGGGATCATCTCCGAAATCCGTCTGCCCTCACTGACATCGGCGGTCGGATCGTGACTGGTCCACAGCACGAGGGTGGGCGCCACGATCGCACCGTAGTCGGCAGCCGTCATCAGATTGCGCTGCCGTATCCGGGGATCCTGCAGGGCCATGATGTCGCGCATGGCGGCGACGAAACCGGGTTGACGGTAGATGCGCTGACGGCTGGCCACGATATCGTCGTAGTCCTTGGACTTGTCCGCCATCAGCCATTTGATCCGTGCCTGCACGGTCTCCCAACTCGGGTCTTCGGCTGCGGCCATCGACAGGGTGATGATCCGGGCCATCACCTCAGGATCGGCCTGCGAACCGCCCGCGGTGTTGAGCACCAGACGGTCAACCCGGTCGGGATTGTCGGCGGCGAGCCGGGACACCACCCAGCCCCCCAGCGACTCACCGGACAGGTGCGCCCGGGTGGCGCCGATCGCGTCCATGACGGCCAGCAGGTGATCGGTGTAGTGGACGATCTCCAACGGGTGGCCGGGCTTGTCGGTGTATCCGTGGCCGAGCATGTCGATCGCCCAGGTGGAGAAGTGCGGCGCGTGGGCGGCGATATTGCGCACGTACGCCTCGGCGTGCCCGCCCGATCCGTGCAACAGGAACAGGACGGGTGACGAGTCGTCACCGGCATGCAGATAGCGCGTCCGCACGCCGCCGGCCGTCAGATAACCCTGCGAGAAGGGGACACCCTGAAGATCACTCCAGACGCTTTCGAACGCAGGCACCTGGTGACCTTCCTATGGATTGGCGGACCTATTTTCCTAAGCGGTCTGTGTAATTCCGCCCGGAATATGACCCGTTTCGAGCATCACGGTCACACGGGCGTCTGTCAAGGAATCCGGAGCCGTCACGGAGAGTTAAGCACCCCGCTGAACTGCGGAAATGCCTCAGTCAACTGCTTGACACCCGCTGATCGCCGTCGTTAGCGTGTACACGTAATTCGACGTCACCGCACTGCTTGTCGCCGAGTGACGACAAGAGTGCGCAAAGGAGCCGACGATGCCCGGCGCGAATCCACCGAGTTGGGATATCGAGGTCGACGTCGTCGTGCTCGGCACCGGCGGGGCCGGACTGACCGCGGCATTGTCGGCGGCGGCGCACGGGGCCTCGGTGGCGGTGTTCGAGAAGTCGGCGACCGTCGGCGGCACGACCGCCGTGTCCGGCGGCATCCTCTGGATCCCGTCCCATCACCGCTCGGCCGATGTCGACCTGCCCGTCGAGGACGCGATGGCCTATCTGCGGGCCCAGTCCCTCGGCGCGATGGCCGAGGATCTGGTGGAGACCTTCGTTCGCACCGGTGAGCCGATGATCGACTTCGTCGAACGCAACAGCGAGGTGCGGTTCGAGATCGCCCCCGGCTACATGGACTACAAGCCCGAACTCCCCGGCGGCCGGACCGTCGGCGGACGGTCACTGAGCGCGGTGCCCTACGAGGTGACCCGACTCGGCGACTGGGCGGCGAGGATCACCACGTTCCCCGCCGACTGGAGCAACGTCGGCTTCGATGCCGAGACCCGCGCCCGGCTCAACGCCGACGTCGACGACCGGGGCGGTCAGATCGTGGTGGCCGGAGCCGCCCTGATCGCCGGGCTGCTCAAAGCTTTGCTCGACCTCGGCATCGAACCCGTCCTGGGCGCACGCGCGCTGGAGCTGGTCTGCGACGGCGACGCGGTGACCGGGGTGCGCATCGAGGCGGGAGGTAAGCCGGTCGCGGTACGCGCCCGCCGTGGTGTCATCCTGGGCACCGGCGGGTTCGAATGGGACGAGTCGCTCGTCGGAGCGTTCCTGCGCGGACCGATGCACGGCGCGGTCTCCCCGCCGAACAACACCGGCGACGGTCTGCGGATGGCGATGGCGGTGGGCGCCGATCTGGCCAACATGGGTGAGGCCTGGTGGGTGCCGATCGTCCGGATCCCCGGCGACACCATCGAGGGGCATCCGCGCAGCCGCAGCGTCCGCCTCGAACGCACCCGCCCGCGCAGCATCATCGTCAACCGGGCCGGCAAGCGGTTCGTCAACGAAGCGTGCGACTACAACTCGATGGCCGGCGCCTTCCACTACCTGGATCCCCGCTGCGGATACGTCAACGATCCGGCCTGGATGGTGTTCGACTCGCTGCACCTCAAGCACTACGGGTTCCTCGGCGTCGAACCGGACGCTCCGGTGCCGGACTGGTTCTGCGAGTCCGCCGACGTCGACGAACTGAGCGAGAAGACCGGGATCGACGCGGCCGGTCTGGCCGAAACGCTGCACCGGTGGAACGCGAACGTCGCCCAAGAGGTCGATCCCGACTTCGGTCGCGGATCGAGCGCCTATGACGGGTATTGGGGTGACGAGAATGCGGCGACGACCGCCGGGAAGACACTCGGCCCGGTCGACACCGCACCGTTCTACGCGGTTCCCATCTCGGTCGGGTCGATGGGCACCAAAGGCGGACCACGCACCGACCGGGACGGCCGGGTTCTGCACGTCAGCGGACGGCATGTTCAAGGTCTGTACGCCGCGGGCAACGCGATGGCGGGCGTGACGGGTCGCGCCTACGGCGGCGCCGGCGGAACCATCGGGCCGGCAATGGTGTTCGGTTTCCGTTCAGGCCGCCACGCGGCCGGCGGAGACACCGACGACTAGACGTCGATGACGACCTTGCCGATCGCCTTGCGGTCGGCGACATAGCGGATCGCCGCAGCCGCCTCGGTCAACGGGAATCGCGCACCGATATAGGGCCGCAGCTTCCCTTCGGAGAGAAGACTCCGCAATTCGGCGTCATCGCGCGCCATCTCCTCGGGGTGGTCGATCATGAACGTCCGGATCTCCATGCCCTGCACGGTGATTCCCTTGAGTAGCACCAGATTAAGCGGGATCGCCGGGATCGTTCCCGACGCGTAGCCGAGGGTGACAAACCTTCCCCCACGGCCGAGTCCGCGCAATGCCTGCTCCGAATACGGTCCGCCGACCGGGTCGACGACGACCTGGGCCCCGGTCTCCCCGGTGATCTCCTTGAGCCGGGTGCGCAGATCCTCGCGGTCGTAGTCGATGCATTCGGTCGCTCCGCGCTGTCGGCACACCTGAAGCTTGTCCGCGCCGGAGGCCGCCGCGATAACCCGGGCGCCGAAGAGCACGCCGATGTCCACCGCGGCCAGACCCACCCCACCCGCGGCGCCGAGCACCACCACCCAGTCACCGGCTTTCACCGGCGCCACGGTGCGCAGTGTGTAGTAGGCGGTGCGGTTGGTGACGCCGAAGGCCGCAGCATCGGCATAGTCGACACCGTCGGGGATCCTGGTGACGGCGCGGGCATCGATGGCCACCTGTTCGGCGAAGGCGCCGACGAAACTCGTTGCCGAAACACGTTCGCCGGCAACGAAATCGACGCCCTCACCGACGGCGAGCACATCCCCGGCGAGTTCACTGCCCGGGCTGAACGGGGGTGGCAGCTTGATCTGGTACTTGCCGGCGATCATCAGGAAGTCGGGATAGTTCACCGCGGCGGCACGTACCTTGATCACCACCTGTCCTGGGCCCGGTGTCGGATCAGGCAACTCCTCAAGAACGAGATCCTCGGGAAGGCCGTATTCACGGCAGACGATCGCGCGCATCAGTCGTTCCTCACGTCGGGGCTCACAGACACTCCCAGACCACCCAGGCAGAACCGAACCAGATGATCGATATCCCTGCGACCCGGCTGATCGCCGGACCCGACATATCGTCGCATCGCGCCGACCGTGCACCCGAAGACCGCCTCGGCATCGCGGGCGGGATCGGGACGGCCCAGTGCCTGCAACGGTTGCACGAGCAGATCACGCATGGTGGCCATGATCTCCTCCTCGGCGAGCCGGCCCCTGTCGGATTCCGACATCTGGCCGACCAGGGTGCGGCTGGTCCCGACCAGTTTCGGATCGGCCACCTGAGCGAGCGCTCCCCTGATCCACCGGGCGACCTTGTCCTCGGGGGTCTTCTCCTTGGCCATCTGGTGCTCGAGATACGAGACAACCAATGCGACACCGCGTTCCATCACCGCCAGCATCAGATCGTCCTTGCCGGCGAAGTAGCGGTAGAAGGCCTTATTGGAGACCTTGGCCTCGGCGATGATGTCGCTGACTCTCGGCGCCTCCGGCGCCACCCGCTGCATCTCCCGGACCGCTGCGGCCAGAATCCGCTCGACGTCATCGGCGGCGTCGCGCCGGCGCTCGTCGAGGGCACGGACGACCGCGGCGGCGGCGCGACTGGTCACGGCGTGACGGGAAGCGCCGGGATCCGGTCCACCAGATGCCCGTACTTCTCCCGCACCCGTTCGATCCGGCTCTCCATGAACTCACTGGGCCACATCGGGTCCTCGGGTTCGTAATTCTTGAGCACCATGCGGGCCAGATTGACCTTGTGCGCCTCGGTGGGTCCGTCGGCCAGTCCGAGTGCGATCCCGCCGAACAGCACGTTGACCAACGGCATCTGATCGGTCAATCCGAGTCCGCCGTGGGTCTGGATGGCCCGAAGTCCGATCGCCTTGAGCAGATTGGCCGTCGCGATCTTGCAGGCCGCGATCTCCTCCCGCGCGGCATGCTCACCCTGGGTGTCGCACAGCCAGGCCGCGTGCAGGACCATCAGCCGGAACTGGGTCAGTTCGACGTAGGAGTCGGCGACGAATTCCTGGATGAGCTGTTTGTCGGCCAGCACACTGCCCTGGGTGAAACGGCTCTTCGCCCGTCGCGCCATCATGTCGATGGCGCGCTGGGCGACTCCGATGGAGCGCATCGCGTGATGCAGCCGGCCGCCGGAGAGCCGGGTCTGCGCAACACCGAACCCGCCGCCCTCCGGTCCGAGGATCGCCGATCCCGGCACCCGGACGTTGTCGTAGCGGACCAGCGAATGGCCGGGCTCGTGCGGTCGGGAACCGACCAGATGGTGGGTGGCCTCGACGATCACCCCCGGGGTGTTCTTCGGAACAAGGAAGGTCGATGCACCCTTGTGCACCGCGACGTCGGGGTTGGTGATCGCCACGACGATGAAGAACGATGCGACCGCGGCATTCGACGACCAGTACTTGCGGCCGTTGATGATCCAGTCGTCACCATCGCGGGTGGCGCGGGTGGTGAACACCTTGGGATCCGATCCGCCCTGCGGTTCGGTCATCGAGAAGGTGGAGAAGATCTCCCCCGACAGCAGCCCGGCGAGATAGGTGTCCTTCTGCTCCTGGGTGCCGTACTTGGCGATGATCTCCGCGTTGCCGGTGTCGGGGGCCTGGGTGCCGAAGATGATCGAGGACCAGGTGGCCCGGCCGAGGATCTCGTTGATCAGGGTCAGCTTGACCGCGCCGAATCCCTGCCCGCCGAGTTCCGGTCCGAGGTGCGGCGCCCACAGGCCCTGGTCGCGCACCCGCTGCTTGAGCGGGTCGACGATCCTGCGCCGCTGCGCGTCGAGTGGCAGGAATTCGCACCCGGGGAAGAGCACCTCGAGCGGTTCGACCTCTTCGCGGACGAACTCTCGGATCCACTCCAGCTTCTTCTCGAACTCCGGCTCGGTGGAGAAGTCCCATGCCATGTCGTGCTCCTGCCTGTCAGGGAATGCCGCCGTCGGCCCGAAGGATCGAGCCGGTGGTGAAACTGGACGCGTCGGACATCAAGAACAAGGCGGCGCCGATGATCTCGGCAGGCTCGCCGGCCCGCTTGAGCGCGTGGCGGCCGAAAGGGTTCTCGACGCTGAAGTCCCACGCCTTGCTGATATCGGTGAGGAAGGGTCCGGGCATCAGCGTGTTGACGCGAACACTCGGACCGAATGCCAGTGCCAGACCTTCGGTCATCGCGTTGAGCCCGGCCTTGGACGCCGCATAGGGGATGAAGGACGGATGCGGCCGCAGCGATCCGTGCGTGCTGACGTTGATGATCGCCCCGCCGCCGTCGGTAACCATCCGTTCCCCGACGAGGGCCGAGAGCCGGAATGGCCCCTTGAGATTGAGGTTGATCACCGCGTCGAACAACTTCTCGTTGACGTTCGTCAGCTTGTCGTAGGTCGGCGACATTCCGGCGTTGTTGACCAGGACGTCGAGCTTTCCGAACCGTTCGTACACGGCGTCGACAAGTCCGTCGAGTTCATCCCAGCGTCCGACATGGACTCCGTACGGCATTGCGGTGCGGCCGGTTTCGGCCTCGATCTCCGCTGCGGTCACCACACAGGTGTCGTACTTCCGGCTGGCGATGATCACATCCGCGCCGCAGCGCGCTGCTCCGAATGCCATCTCGCGGCCGAGCCCGCGACTGCCCCCGGTGATCAGCACGACCTTGCCGGTCAGATCGAAAAGATCGTCGGCGTAACCCATCTCAGGCCTCCGGTCCGGATTGGGCCAACCGGGCGGCGGTGCTGATCAGATCCGGCGCCATGTTGCCGAATGCCTCTTTGATCCTCGGGTCGGCCTTGGGGTTGTTGACCGCGCCGGCGTAGGTCTTCTCCAACACGATGCCGAGTTTCCAGTTCGCCAGCACCAGGTAGTAGTGGATGTTCTCGGTCGAGATTCCGGTCAGCTTCTCGTAGTGAGCGAGCAACTCGCTGCGGGTGGGCATCCCCTCCATCGGAAGGTAGAAGCCCTGGGTCTTGGGTTCCTCGCCCTCATAGCCCAGCAGCGCCCACGCGACGTCGAGCAACGGGTCGCCGATCGTGGTCATCTCCCAGTCGACGATGGCGGCAAGTCGGGCCGGCGCCCCGTGCGCGTACATGACGTTGGCGAACTGATAGTCGCCGTGCATGATCCCCGGCGTGAAGTGTGCCGGCCGGTTGGCGCGCAGCCAGTCCGAGGCCACGTCGAGACCGTCCAACTCCCGGACCTTGAAGGTCGCCAGGAATGACAGCCAGCGATCCACCTGGCGGTCGTGAAAGCCGTCCGGCTTGCCGAACCCCTCGAGTCCCTGGGCCTTCCAGTCCAAGCGGCCGAGTTTGGCGGCACCCTCGATGAGCTGGAAGGCCAGACCGCGGCGTGCTTCCAGATCCGTGTCGAACGGTGCAGCCCAGCCACCGTCCATAGGACTCCAGCCGTCGATCTCCTTCATCAGGTAGAACGGCTTACCCAGGACGGCGCCGCTCTCATCGGCGGCGACCAGTTCGGCGTGCGGCACGTCGGTGCCCCGCAGCGCCCGCTCCAGACGGATCTCCCGGAGCAGTTCGCTCAGGCGTTTCTCGTCGGCGCGCGGCCCGGGCATCCGCAGCACCATCTTCTGACCGCCCCGCTCGACGCGGTACAGCATGTTCTGCGATCCGCCCTTGAGCACCTCGGCGACCGGTTCCTCACCGTGGCCGGGGGCCTCCTGGGTGTCGAGCCAGCGGCCCAGCGCCGCGGTGTCCAGGCCTGCGGGTTCTTCTGTTCTCGCCATGGGAACTCCTTAGTCTCCACCGGGAGAATAGCATTCTCCGCAGCTCGGCTAAAGGGTTCCTTCCGCAACGCCCATCCGGACCAGATACTTCTGCACCTTGCCGCTCGGGGTGCGCGGATAGTCCTCCACCTGATGCAGTTCCTCGGGCCACTTCTGCCGCGCCGCCCCGGCCGCCTCGAAGTGTGCGCGCACCTGATCCAGGTTCGGCATCTGCTGCCCCTCGCGCATCCGCAACACCGCGGCCACGCGTTCACCGAGCCGGGCGTCCGGAGCAGCGACCACGACTGCTTCGGCGACCCCCGGCACGGCGAGCAGAAGTTCCTCGACTTCGAGTGCGCTGACGTTCTCACCGCCGCGGATGATGACGTCGGCTTTACGGTCGGTGATGGTCAGATAGCCCTCGGAGTCGATCACACCGATATCGCCGGTGTGGTACCAGCCGTCGGCGTCGAAGGCCCGTTCGGTGAGTGCGTCATCGGTGTACCCGAGACACAGATCCGGTCCGCGGGAAAGGATTTCGCCATCCTCGGTCAGCCGGATCTCCACACCCGGACGGGGATTCCCATCGGTGAACAGTCGCTTGTCCTCCGGCGCAGACAGCTGGGAACCGGTGACGGACGGATGCTCGGTGCTGCCGTAGGACCGGAAGACGACGATGCCGAGATCCGCCAGCCGGCGGGTCACTGCGGCCGGCACCGCCGACCCGCCGAGGCCGACGGTGGTGATCCGGCTCAGGTGCGACTCGGAGAAGTTCGGATGGTCGAGCAGACTGGTCACGAAGTAGGGCGGCCCACCCCCGATCGACATCCCCTCGCGATCCATGAGGTCAAGGACCAGGCCGGGATCCCAGACATCGCAGAGGTCGATCGGTGATCCCTCCAGCACCGGGATCAGGAAGGCGCTGAGCATGCCGATGAAGTGCCCCACCGGGGTGGCGGTGATCTGATGGCCGCGATCCGGTGCATAGTTCGCCAGCAGCTGGTGGGTTTCGAACCCGAGCGTCTGATGGCTGTGCACGACTCCCTTGGGGTCGCGAGTGGTTCCGGAGGTGAAGGCGATGACCGCCGGACCGGCCGGGTCGGTCCGCACCAGGCCCGGCATCGGCTCATCGGCGAGGAGGTCGTCGAAATCGCTTCCCACCAGTCCGACGACGGGGATGTCCTCGCACAGGTCCGGGTGATGGTCCATATGCCGGAACTGCTTGGTGGTGATGAGGACGGCGGGCTTGCAGGTGCCCAGAATGTGGCCCAGCTCCTTGCGGCCGTAGAAATGCACGACCGGCACCACCACCGCTCCGAGTAAGGCCGCGGCCCAGAAGGTCGCCGCCGCCTCGGCCCAGTTGGGCAGTTGCATGACCACGACGTCGCCCGGGCCGACACCCCGTTCGCACAGACCCGCGGCCAGCCGGCGTGCCAGGTGCTCGACATCGGCGAAGGTGCCGTCGAACGGCCGGACATCGGAGAAGACCCGGAACCCGGTGTCCGGGTTGGCGGCCAGACCACGGGCGACGAGGTCACCGAGGGTGTCCTCGGTCCACCAGCCCTCGCTCTCGTAGCGGCGGCTCAGTTCTGCGGGGATCGGGCGCATCGTGGCGATGCTATTCTCCATCAGCGAGAATGCCAATATCGGAAATGGAGAACGGCCTCATGGTGGACCTGGAGCGCAGTGGCGGCCTGGCCGTCATCACCATCGACCGGCCCCACGCCCGCAACGCCATCGCGATGTCGACGATGGGCGAACTCGAGGAGGCCCTCGACGCCGCGGCGGGCGCTCAGGCACTGGTCATCCGTGGCGGCGGCGATCGCGCCTTCGTCTCCGGCGGAGATCTCAAGGAGTTGGCCGCACTGCGCACCATCGAGGAGGCCTCGGGGATGGCCCGGCGGATGAGGACCGTCTGCGACAGGATCGCGGACTTTCCGGCGCCGGTGGTGGCCGCGCTCAACGGTCACGCCCTGGGCGGAGGTGCCGAAGTCGCGGTGGCCGCCGATATCCGGATCGCCGCCGACGACATCAAGATCGGGTTCAATCAGGTCTCACTGGAGATCATGCCGGCCTGGGGCGGGGCCGAACGGCTCGGCGCGCTGGTCGGCCGGGGCCGGGCACTGATGCTCGCCGGTTCCGGTACCATCCTCGGGGCCGCCGACGCGCAACGACTGGGGCTGATCGACCGGGTGGTCCCCCGCGCCGCGTTCGACGAGGAGTGGCGAGCGCTGGCGGAGGCCTTGGCGAACCGCCCGGCAGGGCGAATCAAGCAGGTGCTCGCCGGCGCGACCCCCGACCAGGCGGTGGCAGCCTTCGCCGATCTCTGGGTCTCCGATGAGCACTGGCAGGCCGCCGACCGGGTGATGAACAAAGGTAAGTAGAACCGTGGCGAACATCCCCCAAACCGTGGTTTCGACAGCAGGCGGCGTGCAAAACTGGCTCATGGACTTCGTCCGGATGACATCTGCGTTCGCCCTGGCTGTGAGCGCGACGACCCTCGCCACGGCAGTCGGCGCGGTGCCCGCTCATGCCGAAGGCCCGGTGATGCATCAGGTCACCTACAGCGTGTTCACCGAACGTCCGTTCAAGGCCGACATCTACTACCGGGACGCCGAACCCGCCATCTGGTCGGACTACAGCCACAACCCGTATCAGTTCAGTCCCAAGATCGAGGTTCAGGTCGGCCCCGACAACCCGTGGGTGCTCAATGTGCAACTCGCCAATCCCAACGAATGGGCGATGGTGATCGGCACCAGCGGACTGTCCCCCAATCCGCCGTACTTTCATTGCGTGCTGGCCATCGACGGGGTCGTGGTCAAGACGAACGGCGGCACCAAAGGCGCACTGTGCTCCGTGCGCATGTGGTGACGCCTGAAGACTCATGACCGATTTTGCAACCGTCGACTTCCTCACCGACCAGTCACTGGTTCCCGACCCGTATCCGTACTACGACTATCTGCGCGCGCGAAACCCCGTAGTGCTGGTCCCGCCGCACAACTTCGTCGCGGTCACCGGTTACGACGAGGCGATGGCGGTCTACAAGAACATCGACGACTTCTCCTCCTGCGTGGCGTTGGGCGGACCGTTCCCCCCACTGCCGTTCACGCCGGAGGGTGACGATCTCAATGCCGCGATCGATGCGCACCGCGAACAGTTCCCGATGTTCGAGCACATGGTCACCATGGATCCGCCCGAACACACCAAGGCCCGTTCACTGCTGAGCCGGCTGCTGACGCCGAAGCGGCTCAAGGAGAACGAGGACTTCATGTGGCGGCTCGCCGACCGCCAGCTCGACGAGTTCATCCATCAGGGCAGGTGCGAGTTCCTCGCCGAATACGCGAAACCCTTCTCGCTGTTGGTGATCGCCGATCTTCTCGGGGTTCCCGAGGAGGACCATCAGGAGTTCCGCGTCGTCCTGGGCGCCGAACGTCCCGGCGCCCGGGTCGGTGCACTCGACCACGAGTCGGTCGGCAGGAATCCGCTGGAGTTCCTCGACGAGAAGTTCAGCGGTTACCTCAAGGACCGGCGCAGCAATCCGCGTGATGACGTGCTGACCGACCTGGCGACGGCGAAGTACCCCGACGGCTCCACACCGGAGATCATCGAGGTGGTGCGCACCGCGACCTTCCTGTTCGCCGCCGGGCAGGAGACCACGGCCAAACTGCTGTCCGGAGCGATCAAGGTTCTCGGTGAGCGGCAGGATGTGCAACAGGCGTTGCGCACCGACCGCAGTCTGATTCCGACCTTCGTCGAGGAGTCGCTGCGGCTGGAGAGTCCGGTGAAGAGTGACTCCCGCCTGGTCCGCAGATCTACCCGGATCGGTGATGTGGATCTGCCGGCCGGAACCATCGTGATGGTGCTGCCGGGCGCGGTGAACCGTGATCCGCGCCGTTTCACCGATCCGAATGAATTCGACTTGCACAGAGGCAATGTGCGCGAGCACATCGCGTTCGGCCGCGGCGCCCACTCATGCCCCGGCGCGCCGCTGGCAAGGGTGGAGGGCCGGGTGTCTCTGGAGCGCATCCTCGATCGGATGGGCGATATCCGCATCGACGAGGAATTCCACGGACCGGCCGCACAGCGTCGCTACAACTGGGAGCCGACCTACATCCTGCGCGGGCTCGCCGACGTGCACATCACGTTCACCCCGAAGGACTGAGGCTTAAGCGTCGCCCTGCACCCAGATCGACTGGGCGTTCTGGGTCGCACACGTCAGGAACATACCGTCAGGTGCCTGCGCCACGTAATTCTCGTAGCCCTCGCAGGTGCTGTTGAAGATCTTGACGCCGGCCATCGGCGGTGAACGGAAGTACCGGGGCGCGAAGCGCCGCGGCGAACCGCAGAAGATCAACCGGCCCCAATTGTTTCGGGTGTCGACACCGAACACGTAATAGGTGGTGTTGTCGCACGGGGCGCCCAGCTCGACTCCGGCGGTGATGCCGGGGGTGCAGAACGCGTCGTTGCATTCATCGGCCGTTGCCGACGCGGGCATGAACAAGCCTGCGGTCAGCAGCGCCACCAGCCCGGGCACGGTCCATCGCACCTCTCTACTTTCCCACAATCGGTAACCGAATTCTCCGGCTCGGGCAAGAAAATTCGTGTGGCCTTCAAGCACTGTGGGAAACTGGCACGGTGACCGAAACAGGTGATTCCCCGAGTCACGGCTCCGACGAGATCGCGGCCGCCGACGCCGCCGCAGAAGCCGCCGAGGCCCGCGCCGAGGCGGCCCGCGCCAAGGCTGACGAGCTGCGTCGCCGGCTGGCTTCAGACGAAGCCGAAACGGTTCCCGCCGAATCACCCGGGAAACCGGCCGGCCGGACCTTTCGGCGGCTGGCCGTGGCGGGGGCCGTCGCGGCGATCCTGGCCCTGCTGTCCGGCACCGGGTACATGCTGCTGCTGCACCGCAAGGCCGAAGCCGAACGTCACCGCACGGCGGAGTTCGCCGCCGCGGGTCGCCAGGCCGCGGTGAACCTCATGTCGATGGACTTCAACTCCGCCAATGACATCGTGCAGCGCCTGGTCGACGACTCCACGGGCAAGTTCAAGGTCAACCTTCAGGACACCTCCAAGGATCTGATAAAGGCGATGCAGGACTCGAAGGCCATCACCAAGGTGACCGTCAACGATGTGGCGGTGGAGTCACACACCGACGATTCCGGCGTGGTCCTGGTGGCCGCCTCCTCTAACCGGGAGGGGCCCAATGCGACAAAGGCGGATCAGCAGCCCCGGGTGTGGCGGGTGGTGCTCACCCTGGATCGCGATGACGGGCGACTGAAGCTTTCCGACGTCGAATTCCAGTGATCCCGCGTGGCCCGGAATGTTATTCTCGGCAGAGAGAACGGTCCGCCGGCAGGGGAGAAAACTGATGCGACTGATCAGTGTGCTCGTCTGCGCAGGCGCCTCCGTGCTCGTCGCGAGCACCGGAATGGCCTCCCCCGCAACGGCTACCGCATGGGGTATCGAACTCAACGGTCGCTACCTGTTCACCTCGAACGGTGAGTGGGCGAAGACCAACGATTACTTCCATGACGAGAAGGTGGTCCGCGCGGTCTGGACCGTCACCTCGGTGTGCCCGAGCCCGACGAAATGCACCGGGCACGTCGTCAGCAGCGAGGGCTGGGAGGCCGACGGCTTCTACTCCGAGGACCGGTGGGTGGTCCGCCGCACCGTCCCCAACTGGATGCCGTGCTTCGACGGCACCGTCGCCGACGGGCACCAGGAGTACCGGTTCTGGCCGGTGGACGCCAACGGTCAGCGCTACACCACCGACGCCTCGACGTTCGGCGGCATCGACGAGACCAAGGGCACCAGCGGTTCGTGCGGACGTAACCTTCCGCTGACCATCACCATCCCGATGCGGTTGCAACGGATCATCGAATAATCCGCATTCGCCACCGCTTGATCGTTCAGGCCGGCAGTAGGTCCTTCCACGACTTCGGAACGCCACCGGAGATCACGCTGGTCTGCTGCTGCAGCTGTCCGTCCGGAGTGAGGTAGCGCCCGTTCTTCGGGTCGTAGTAGGCGAATCCCACCGGCGGAGAAGAGGACTGGGTACCGCCGAACGAACTCGGCGCCACCGACAGCAGTGGACTCTCGGGCGGCGCCGCAGGCGGCCCGGTGACCGGAGCAGGTGCGGGCACAGACGCCGCAGCCGGCGCGGGTGCGGCAGGCGCTGCCGGTGCGGGTGCCGGACCGGGCGGCATCGGCGTACCTTCCAACGGACCGTAGATGTGGTCGTTGAAGGTCGTCCGGTCGTCAGGCGGAATACCCTGCGAGATGATGTTGGGGTCGAACGGGTACGGACCGGTGGCGTGCGGGCGCATGGCCAGGGGCTCGTACGGCAGGTCGCTCTGGCAGATCTCGACCGTCGGAGCGCGCTTGCCCGGCTTGTCCATGCAGGGGAAGTTGCGCGCGCCGCGCACGTTGAGCGCCGAGTCCTGCGGCAGCTTGCAGTACAACCCGTCCGGGGTGTCGATGTCGGTGGTGTCGCTCGGACTGCGCCAAGAGGACGGCGGGAGGAATCCGACCGTGCACGGCGGCGGGTCGCCCATCATCGCCGCGAACTCACCGAGCGGAAGCCCGGTCGGATTGTTCTTCGGCAGGCCGAAGGACTGCTGAGCGGCGATGTAGGCGGGCAGGATCACCAGCAGCTGTTCGACGCTCGGGTTGTAGGTGACCAGGATCTGTCCCACCGTGGTCATGTTGGCCAGCAGCACCGGCAACGTGGGCTTGACCTGATTGAGCAGATTCGAGACCTCGTCGATCGCACCGGGTGCGGTCTGCAGGACAGTGCGGAGCTGCGGGTCGCGGCGGTCCAGCGTCCCGGTGATGCCGGCCAGGCTGCGCGCCCAGGTCCGGACCGAGTCGGCCGTCTGCGCCTGACCTTCCAGCAGTGGGCCGGCGTCGTCGATGAGCGCCCGGGTCTGCTCGGAGACCCCGTTGACATCGGTGGCCAGTTTCGACGACGAATCCAGGAACGACTGCAGGTCGAACCCGGCGCCGTTGAAGGCCTTGAACGACTCGTCGAGCAACTTGCTCAGCCTGTCGCCGGGAATGCTGTTGACCAGCTTGCTGGCCTGGTCGAGCATCGGCCCGACCTCCTGGGGCATCGAGGCATCCTTGATCGGGATGACCGAACCGTTGCGCAGATACGGCTCGGAGTTCGTCCGCGGCACCAGGTCGACGTACTGCTCACCCACCGCGGAGATGCTGCGAACATTGGCCTGCAGGTCCGCCGGGATCTTCGGTGAGGTGTTCAACGCCATGGTCGCCACCGCCCCGTCATCGGTCAGATCGACCGAAGTGACCTTGCCGATCTCGACACCGCGATAGGTGACGTTGGCGAACCGGTACAGCCCGCCACTGGCCGGCAGTTCCAGCTTGACGTTGTACTTGCCGATACCCAGCAGTGTCGGCACCTGCATGTAGGTGAAGAGCATCACCGCGACACCGACGATCGAGGCGATGGTGAAGATGATCAGCTGATTGCGGACGAATCGCGTCATGACCTAGCGCCCTCCGGTCGGGGCCGGAGGCGCCGCTACTGCGGGCCCGGAATCTGGTCCAGGAACTAGGGGGCCGGGGACCACGGGTGCGTCGGGCAACGGTCCGGGTGCCGGCGTCACCGGAGCGCTCAGCGGATCGTAGGTGTAGCCCAGGTACCACGGATCACCCGGTGCCGGAACGAGTTTCGCGTGCTCCTCACCCCAACTGGTGCCGAGGAACAAGGTCCGCTTGAGGCGCGGGATCGTGAAGTCCAGCACGGCGTAGAGGTTGATGTAGTCACCCCGAACGGCCCGGTCGATCAGACCCTGGCTGTAGGGGAACGTCGTCGCGTAGGACAGGGCCTTACCGATATCGGGTCCGATGTCGGCGAGCGCTTTCAACGGCTGCTCCAGGTTTCGCAGGTTCGCGACCAGGTCCGCGTGGGTGTCGGTGAGCAGTCCGGTTGCGGTGTCGCTGAAACTGCCGAGCCGCTGCAGTGCTGTCGTCAGCGTGGGCCGCTCCTTGATCAGGACATCCATGGCCGGCGGGAGTTCGGTGAGTACGCGGTCGATGGCCTTGGTCTGACCGGCGAAGGTTCCGGACAGCCGGTTCAGCGCCTTGATCGAGGTGACGATGTTCTCCCGTTGGGCATCGAGAACGCCGACGAACTTGTCAAGCCTGATGAGCAGGTCGCGGACATCGCTCTCGCGTCCGGCCAGTGCCGCGCTGAAATTGTGAATGATGTCGCCGACCTGACCCAGCCCACCGCCGTTGACCACCGCGGCGAGTGCCGACAACGTCTGCTCGGTGGACGGGTACTTGGAGGCGCGGCTCAGTGGAATCGTGGCACCGGGTTGCATTGTGCCACTGGGGTTTTCACCCAGCGGCGGATCCAACGCGATGTGCATCGACCCCAGCAGGCTGGTCTGACCGACCGTCACCACGGCGTTGGCCGGAACGACCACATCGGGCTTCACCGAGATCTCGACGTCGGCATGCCAGCCCCGTACCCTCATCTTCCCGACGCTGCCGACGACGACATCGTCCATCAGCACCGGTGAATTGGGCTCCAGCGTTCCGATGTTCTCAACTTCGACGTGGTAGATCTTGGCGTCCGGTCCGCGACCCGACGCGCCGGGCAGCGGCAATGAGTTGAGGCCCTGGAACGCGCAGCCTGTGGCGCTCAGCATGACGCCCAAACCCAGGGCGCCCAGTCGGTTGATCACAGTTCTACCGATCATGGCGTTCCCTCCGCGGGCAGGGGCGCCGGACCGGGGGCCGGCACCGCGGTCGGACCGTCACCCGGCATCAGCATGCCCGGCAGGTTTGACACGTTAGGCGGTATCGGCGGTGCCCCGATATGCCAGGCCGGCAGCGGTTGGACCGCACCGTGCGGCGTATCCGGCGCACTGGGCCCGGGCGCGATCGCGGGCGGCTGGCCGTAGTTCTCCGGCGCACCGGCGTCGTTGCCCAGTCCGGTCCAGGCCGAGACCGCCGGCGAATCCTCGGGGCCACGGATCGGCCCGGTCCCACCCGGCGCCAGCGACGGATCGGCGTACACGATATTGCTCGGGTTGGCGCCCTTCATGAGATACGGATTCACCGGCAGCGGAATGAGGTTGAAGTTGATCAGCCGCATCGCCGGACCCAGATACTGCGCGCACAGTTTGGCCGACTCGTTGGAGGTGACGTTCTCCAACGCGGCGATCGAACCGCAGATGAACTGGACCGGGCTGGACATGTTCGGCAAGGTGAAGCCGCCGCCGAAGTCTCCGGTGTCGGGGTTGTAGATGTTGTAGCCGTTGGCGAAGGCATTGGCGGAGATGTGCAGGAAGTTCTGGAACGCCATCTTCTCGTCGACGATCACCTGGGTGACCGAGGCGAGTTTCTGAATCTGATCCGAGGTCGGGTTGCGGGTCTGCGCGATGAACCGCTGCACGTCCCCGATCGCCACCGACAGATTGGCGACCGCGCCGTCGAGATCGGAGTTGCTGTCGTTGACGACGCTGGTGAGGGTGGCCAGCCTGTCCTGGAACTGCACGATCTGGGTGTTGCTGCTCTTGAGTACCGTCACCACCGTCTGCAGGTTCTTGATGATGTCGGTGATGTTGCCGCTGCCCTCGCCCAGGACTCGGGTGACACCGGACAGTTCGGCCAGCGTCCGGCGAAGTTTTTCACCGTTGCCGTCCATCGCACTGGCCGCGCTGTCGATGAACCGCCCCAGCGAGGTGGTCGAGAGCTTGCCGTTGGGGCCCAGATCAGTGGACAGGCGCATGATCTGGTTCTTGACCTCGTCCCATTCCACCGGAACCGCGGTCCGCTCCTCCGGGATGACCGCACCGCTGGCCATCCTCGGACCACCGGTGGCCTTCCGGTAGGCAGGGGTGAGTTGCACATATCGCGCGGCAATGAGGTTCTGCGCCACGATCACGGCTTTGGCGTCCGCCGGGACCGGCACACCGCGGTCCACCCGCATGCTGATCTTCGTCCGGGTGCCCTGTGGCTGGATCGAGTCGATGGTGCCCACCTTGATACCCGATACCCGTACCTCGTCACCGGGGTAGATGGCGGTGGCACTGCTGAAGTACGCGGTGATCTTGGTCGGTCCGAAGAACACCTGCCGGACCACCAGGACCGCGCCGCTGAGCGCGAGCACCGCGAACAGTGCGATGGCGGCCTTCATAAGGCGATGACGTGTCACGGCGGGTACCCCCAACGCTGGTTGGGCTGGGGAATCCCGTTGTACGGGAACGGGAATTCAGCGCGCGGCCCGGCATTGTCCGGCGGTGCGCCGGCGTCGACCCCGCGGCGGAATCCGAATGCGTAATCGAAGAACGGCTGCAGCAGCATGCCCTGCTGGAGGTCGGGGACATAGGCGTTGTAGTAGAAGCCCGACGACACCGTCTCGCCCTGGGTGAGCTGGAACTTCACGAACCCGGGCAGGGCCTTGCCGAGGTTCTCCTTCTGCCGTTCCAGCATCGTCAGAACGTTGTTCACCCGCTCCAGGGTCGGCGCCAGCACCGCTTCGTTCTCGTGCACCAGCCCGCTCAACTGCTGGGCCAGTGACGAGGTGCTGGACAGCAGCGTCGCGATGGCCAGCCGGCGGTCGTTGAGCACGCCGAGCAGATCGTTGCCGTTGAGGATCAGTGAGTTGAGCTTGTCGCTGCGCTTACCCAGGACTGCGCTGACCTCAGCCGCGTTCTTGAGCAGCGAGCCCAGCGATTCGTTACGGGAGTTCAGCGACTTCGACAGCCTCGCGACTCCGTCGAAGGTCGGACCGAGTTGCGGCGCGATCTGATCCAGCGTGGTCGACAGGGTGTCCAGCGACTGGTTCAGCGCTGCGGTGTCGGTGCCGGCGGTGTTCGCGGTCAGTTCGCTGACGGCATCGGTCAGCGAGTACGGCGAGGAGGTGCGCGACGTCGGGATGACCGACAGCGGTCGCAAGGTGCCGCTACCGGAGGACTCGAGGGTGAGCACCCGTTCGCCCAGCAGGGTTCCGGTGCGGATGTGTGCGGTGGTCGTGCTGCCCAGCGGCACCGCACCCTTGACGGTGAAGGTGACCAGTGCATCGCCGTCCTGCAGCGCGACACCGCTGACCGTTCCCACCTTCGTGCCCGACACGGTCACGTCGTTGCCCAGCGTCACGCCGCCGCCCTCGGAGAACAGCGCCTGGTACTTCACAGTGGTGACCCAGTTGACCAGTCTCTCGGGCTGCAACCCGATCAGGATCACCAAAATGATCAGAGTGGCTCCGATGAAGCCGGCTCTGATGAGATTGGAACCGCGGTATTTCAGCATCAGGGCTCAGCGCACCTTCCGGTGTCCTGCTTGATCCACGGGAAGACCGCGGTGCGGCCCTGCAGGTCGGTCACCCGAAGCGACAGACCGCAGATGTAGTACTGGATGAAGCTGCCGTAAGCACCCAGACGCACGAGCTTGCGGTAGTTACCCGGCATCCGCTCGATACCGGCCTCAAGACCCGGCGCGCTGGATTCGAGCAGGGGCGCAAGCTTGTTGAGCTGGGCCACCGCGGCGGTCAGTGGCGGCCGGGCGTCGACGAGCAGACTGCTCAGTTCGCCGGCGCCATTGCCCAGCGAGGTGACTGCATTGCCGATCGGATCACGGTCCCCGGACAGTCCTGTGACGAGCTTCTCCAAGCCGTCGATCGACGAGGAGAACTTGTCGCCGTCCTTGGCGAGCACATCCACCACGGTGTTGAGATTGTCGATCAGCTCCTGCACGACCTGGTTGTTGTCGGCCAGGTTGTTGGAGAACGATGTCGCCTTGGAGAACAGCGACTGCAACGTGGCGCCCTGGCCCTGAAAGGCCTGGACGAGCGCGCCGGTCAGGGCGTTGACGTCCTGCGGATTAAGGCCGTGCAGAACGGGTTTCAGCCCGCCCAGCAGCAGATCGAGATCCAGCGCCGGTGCCGTGCGATCCGCAGGGATCTGCGATCCGGCAGGCACGGTCTTGGTGGAACCCGGGCCGTCTACGAGTTCGAGATAGCGATCACCGACGAGGTTGAGGTAACGCACGGCGGCCTTGGTGCCACTCGTCAGCACGATGTCGCGGTCCGCGTCGAATTTGACGAGGACCTTCTTGTCCGGCTGCAGCAGCACGTCGTTGACCGAACCGACCCGGATCCCGGCCACCCGCACGGTGTCCCCGGCCTTCAGTCTCGACGCATCGGTGAAAACCGCCGAGTACCCGTTGGTGGAACCGGTCCGGTACTCGCCGAAGATGTAGAACAACGACACGGTCAGGATCGCCATGATCGTCGTGAAGACGCCGAACTTGATCAGCGTCTGGTTCTGCTTTCTGCGGATCATCCGGGCATTCCCGACTGTGCGGTGTTGCGCGGCGGACCGTCGATGGGTCCGAACAGGAACTGCTTGAGCCCGTCGGAGTTCAGCAGCAGACCCTGGTTGCCGTACCTCCACGGATTGGCACCCACGTCGGCGACCAGCATCGGCGGCACATACTCGTAGGGCACGTTGGGCAGACCCATCTCCTTGCAGATCGGGCGGTCAAGTTTCGCGTTCACCCGGGGAAGATCCTGCGGGAACCGGTAGCGCTCGATACCGAGCAGGAACGAGACCGACACCAGCACGCCCGGCACCGGCAGCGGCGGCGAGGTCGCGAACGGGATGATGCCGGCGATACCGCAGCCGAGATTCTCGTGGTACTTGTTCAGCACGTTGGTGGTCGGCAGGAGCAGATGGATGGTGTCGGACAAACCCTTGCGGTTGTCGCCGATCACCTCATTACCCAGATCGGACAATCCGATCGCACTCATCAGCACGGTGTCGAGATCGTTCCGGTTGTCGACGATGGACGCGCTGACCCGGCTGCCGCTGTCAGCGGTGGTGACCAGATCGGGGGCCGCATCGCCGTACGCGCCGAACACCGGCGCCGAGAGTTCGATGTCGCGGGTGAGGTTCGGCAGGCCCGGGTCGAGCTTGGCGAGCAACCGGTCGAGATCGGTGATCGACTGACCGATCTTGTCCCCGCGCCCGGCAACGGCGGTGGAGATCGCGCCGAGCGTCTGGTTCAGCTTGGCGGGATCGATCTTGTTGAGCACTGTGACCAGTTGCTGAAAGACGGTGTTGGCTTCGACGGTGACATGCCCGACGTTGAGCACCTGCCCGGCCTGCATGGTCTTGCCGGAGGGTTGCGGCGGTGGCATGAACTGCACGAACTTGGCCCCGAACACCGTGGAGTTGGCGATGTCGACGGTGACGTTCGCCGGAATGTGGGACAGCTGTTTGGGATCGATCGCCAGATGCAGCGCAGCCGTTCCGTCGGCCCGGTCCTCGATCGAGTCGACCTTGCCGACCTGCACGCCGCGCATCTTGACCTTGGCGTTGGGATTCATCACCAGGCCGGCACGGTCGGAGATGACCGTCACCGGCACGGTCTTGGTGAAGCTGCCACGGAAGAGCCCGACAGCAAGTGCGACGACGGCGAGGATCACCGCGACGGTCAGCAAGCCGGCCAGCGGTCGGGCGAAGCTGCGCGACCCGAAACTCTGACCCGGCCGGGCGTCGACCGGCGCGGCCGAGCTCTCCGTCTCAGAGTGGTCCGCGGGCCCCGGGCCCCATTGCTGTGTCACCCGGTGGCCCTATCCCGACAGGTTGAAGTTGCCGTTGGAGCCGTAGATGGCCAGGGACACCAGCAGTGTCACCGAGACCACCACGATCAGGGACGTGCGGACCGCGTTGCCCACCGCGACGCCGACGCCGGCCGGTCCACCGGTGGCGAAGTAACCGAAGTAGGTGTGGATCAGCAGGATCGTGATCGCCATCAAGACCGCCTGCAGGAATGACCACAGCAGGTCGATCGGATTGAGGAAGGTGTTGAAGTAGTGGTTGTACAGGCCACCGGACTGACCGAAGAGCACCACCGTGGTGAACTGGGATGCCAGGAAGCTCAGGATCACCGCGATGGAGTAGAGCGGGGTGATGGCGATCATTCCGGCCAGGATGCGGGTGGAGACCAGGTACTCCACCGGTCGGATACCCATCGACTCCAGTGCGTCGATCTCCTCGTTGATGCGCATCGCGCCCAACTGCGCGGTGACACCGGCGCCGAAGGTGGCGGCCAGTCCGATGCCGGCGACCACCGGCGCACTGATGCGCACGTTGATGAATGCGGCCAGGAACCCGGTCAGGGCTTCGATGCCGATGTTGCCGAGGCTCGAGTAGCCCTGCACCGCCAGTGTCCCACCTGCGGCCAGGGTCAGGAATCCGACGATGACGACGGTGCCACCGATCATCGCCAATGTGCCTGCGCCCATGGAGATCTCGGCGATGAGCCGGACGATCTCCTTGCGATAACGCTTCGCGGCGAAAGGTATTCCGGCCAGGGCGCGACCGTAGAACAGCGTGTGATCGCCGATCCGGGCGAAGAACCCGGCGGGACGGCGCAACTCACGGAAGAGGCGCGGGTAGTTGCTGCGGAGCAGTGTCATTGTGCTCATCAGCGCACCGTCATCCGGATGCCGATGGCGGTGACGACGACGTTGACCACGAACAGTGCCATGAACGCGTACACGACGGTCTCGTTGACGGCGTTACCGACGGCTTTGGCACCGCCACCCTGGATCATCAGTCCGCGATAGCAGGCGACCAGGCCGGCGATGAGGCCGAACAGGGCGGCCTTGACGCAGGAGATGATGACCTCGGGCACCCCGGTCAGAAGCGTGATGCCGGCGGCGAAGGCTCCGGGGTTGACGTCCTGGACGAAGACCGAGAACACGTAACCGCCCAGGATGCCGATGATGACCACCAGCGAGTTGAGCAGCAGTGCCACCAGACCGGAGGCCAGCATCCGGGGAGTCACCAGACGTTGCACCGGATTGATTCCGAGTACCTCCAGTGCGGCGATCTCGTCCCGGATCGTCCGCGATCCGAGGTCGGCGCACATCGCCGTCGCACCCGCCCCGGCCACGATGAGCACGGTGACCAACGGGCCGACCTGAGTCACCGCACCGAACGCCGCGCCGGCGCCGGAGAGATCCGCCGCGCCGAGTTCACGCAGAAGGATGTTCAGGGTGAACGACACCAGCACGGTGAACGGGATCGCGACCAGCAGTGTCGGGGCCAGCGACACCCGCGCGACGAACCAGGCCTGATCCAGGAATTCCCGCCAGTAGAACGGGCGCTTGAACAGGAATCGGACCGCGTCGGCCGACATCGAGAACAGCCCGCCGACTGCCTCCATCGGACCGGTCCCGCCGGAGGACAGGGCGATACCCGGCGACCAGCGATCGGCCCCCTTGCTAAATGCCACGATTCACCGGTCCTCTCCTGTGCGCGCAGACCTGCTCTTCATAGCCGATCGCGCGGCCTCGGTAGGCCCGAATGAAGACTTCTGTCACATCGATCCCGCGGCTCATGTCACCGCGCCGGCGGTCTTGAACTCGATGATCCGGTCCCAGTCGAAGCCGAGTTCGGTGAGGATCTCGTCGGTCTGTTCGGCGAACCCGGGTGCCGGTCCGGTCGCCGGTGCGGCCACGTCGAACTGCACCGGGTTGGCGACCAGTTCCAGTTCCCCGGCCTGCACCAGGTATTCGTTTGCCCGCACCTGGGCATCCGCGGCGGCCTGCAGGGTGTCCTGTACCGGCGCCCAGGGGCCGGCCAGGGTGGCGAACCGTTGGCTCCACTCCGGCAGGGTCTTGGTGGCCATCACCCGGGAGAGGATCTCGACCGCCTCGGCGGTGTTCGCCGCGATCTGCTCGGCGGTGGCGAAACGCGGGTCCTCGGCCAGTTCCGGGATGTCCATGTGGCGGCAGACGTCGGCCCAGAACTTGGTGGGCTGCATCATCACGAATGAGATGTAGCGCTGATCGGCGGTCGCGTAGACGCCGACGAGTGGGTTGATCGGGGAACCGTGCACACCCGGCGGCGGGGCCACCAGACGCTCGCCGAGCCGCTGGGTCAGCGCGATGGTGTGACCCATCGCCCACAGACCGCTGCCCAGCAGTGACACGTCGACCACCGACGGCTCTCCGGTCCGTTCCCTCTTGAACAGCGCCGCCGCGATACCGCCGGCCAGGTTGGTGCCGGAGATGGTGTCGCCGTAGGCGGGTCCGGGCGGACCGATCATGCCCTCGATGCCGGGCGGGGTGATGGTGGCCGCGGTGCCGGCCCGGCACCAGAAGGCGGTCATGTCGTAACCGCCCTTCTCCGATTCCTCGCCGCGCGGACCGAAGGCGCTGCCGCGCGCGTAGATGATCTTCGGGTTGATACCGCGGATGTCCTCGACGTCGATACCGAACTTCCGGCGGTGTCCCGGCAGGAAGCTGGTGAGGAACACATCGGCTCGCTTGACGAGTTCGTGCAGAACTTCCCTGCCCTCGGGTACCGACATGTCCAGGCCGATACTGCGCTTGCCGCGGTTGGCGTGTTCGATGTTCGGATTGGGATCGCCCTCGACCCGCAGCGAACCGGTCTGCCGCAGGCCGCGCTGCGGGTCACCGGTCACCGCATGCTCGACCTTGATGACCTCGGCTCCCCACTCGCCGAGCACCGCGCCGCAGGACGGGACGAACCCGTACATCGCGACCTCCAGGACACGAACGCCCGCAAGTGGTTTCATCCGACCACCGCCGCGAGCGTCTTGCGCTCCATGAACTCCTCGAGGCCGGCCACGCCCATCTCCCGCCCCACGCCCGATTGCTTGTATCCGCCGAACGGGCTGTCCGGTGCGAAGTAGTTGCCGCCGTTGATGCTCAGCGTGCCGGTGCGGATCCGGCGGGCGATCGCCAGAGCACGGTCCTGGCTGCCGAACACCCCGCCCGACAACCCGTAGACGGAATTGTTGGCGATCCGAACCGCGTCGTCGTCGTCGGAATAGGAGATGACCGCCAGCACCGGACCGAAGATCTCCTCCTGGGCGATCTCACTGTCCGGGTCGACGTCGGTCACCAGCGTCGGCAAGTAGAAGAAACCCGGCCCGTCGACCTTCTTACCGCCGGCGACGACCTTCGCGCCGGCGGCGACGGCGCGCTTGACCATCCCGTCGACCTTGTCGCGCTGGGTCTCGCTGATCAACGGGCCCATGTACGTCGCCGGATCGGCCGGATCGCCGTACTTGATCATGCCCAGGTAGTTCTTGACCATCTCGACGATCTCGTCGTGGTGCTCGCGCGGCACCAGAAGTCGCGTGGTGATCGCACATCCCTGCCCGGCGTGCGAGCAGATCATGAAGGCCGCCATCATCGCGCAGGTGTTGAAATCGGCATCATCGAGGACCACCATGGCCGACTTTCCGCCGAGTTCCAGGAACACCTTCTTGATCGTCTCGCTGGCCGCGGCCATGATCTTGCGGCCGGTGGCCGTCGATCCGGTGAACGTCACGACGTCGACATCGGGGCTGGTGGTCAGCGCCGCTCCCACCGCGGGATCGGTCGAACTGATCACGTTGACCACCCCGGCCGGGATATCGGTGTACTTGCTGATGACCTCGCCGAGCGCCAGCGTCGTCAGGGGTGTGTCCGGCGAGGCCTTGAGCACCACTGTGCAGCCGGCCGCCAGTGCCGGTCCGAGCTTGGCCAGGGCCAGCTGGTTGGGGTAGTTGTAGGCGGTGATCGCCGCGACCACGCCGGCGGCTTCCTTCTCCACCCACCGGTGGTGACGCTGACCGCGGGTCTCGATCTCGCCGAGATCCTCGGTCAGCGGATATGTCTTGAGCAGATCCGCGTAGTAACCGACGATCTTGATCGGCTCGTCCAATTGCGGGCCTTCGGTCAGTGCCCGGGTCGCCCCCACCTCGGCGATGGTCAGTGCGCGCAGTTCATCACTGTGTTCGACCAGGGCGCGATGCAACTGCTCCATGCACTGGATGCGCTTGTCGACGTTGGTCGGCCAATCCGTGTCGTCGAATGCCCGGCGGGCGGCGGCGATCGCCTGCTCGGCGTCGGCTACCCCCGCGTCGGGCGCGTAGCCCACCACCTCGCCGTTCGCCGGATTCACCGAGGGGTACGTCTTGTCGGCACCGACCAGACGACCGTCGATCAGCATCTGCCGGTCAGCAGGGTGGCCCATCGGGTGTCTCCTCGGATAATCACGTTCTCTTCTGCAGCGAATCTTACGATCGCCACCGGAGAATACAGGTTCGCTAAAAGGTACCCCGCGTGCCGGGCGCGAACACAGGGTTTCGAGCTAAAAACCTGCTTTCCGCAGTTAGAGAGTCCGAGTCTGCGGGTATTGCGGAATGCATTCAGGCGAGAGTAGCGTTCTCACATCGGAAAGGGAGATTCTTGCAAACTGGGATCGACAGCAGCGGGTGCTGCCAATGAGGACCGCTGTGGTCACCGGTGGAGGTTCGGGTATCGGAGCCGCCGTGGTCACCAGACTCCGCCAGGACGGTCACCGGGTGGCCATTCTCGACCTGAACCCCGTCGAGGACGAGATGTCCTACGTCGCCGATGTGACCGACCGCTCCCAGATCGACGCGGCCCTGGACGAGATCCGGGCCGCCCACGGCCCGGTGACGATCCTGGTCAATGCCGCCGGCCGTGACCACTTCAAGCGGTTCACAGATATCTCCTTCGCCGATTGGCAGAAGATCATCGACATCAACCTGCACGGGGTCTTCCACACCATTCAGGCGGCGCTGCCCGACATGATCGAGGCCGGGTGGGGCCGTATCGTCAACATCTCGTCCTCGAGCACCCACTCCGGTGTGCCGTACATGTCGGCCTATGTCGCGGCCAAGTCCGGAGTCAACGGACTGACCAAATGTCTTGCGCTGGAATACGGTCGGGCAGGCATCACGGTCAACGCAGTGCCGCCCGGTTTCATCGACACACCGATGCTGCGCAAGGCAGAATCGCGTGGCAACCTCGGTTCCATCGACGATTCGATCAAACAGACGCCGGTCGGCCGGATGGGTAAACCCGAGGACATCGCCGCCGCCGTCGCGTTCTTCGCCTCCGAGGAAGCCGGCTACATCACCGGCCAGATACTCGGTGTCAACGGCGGACGGAACACCTGAGCGCAACACCGACAGAAGGGACGATCGTGGGACGGGTTCAAGGCAAGGTCGCGTTTGTCACCGGTGCCGCGCGCGGTCAGGGCCGCAGTCACGCACTGCGCCTCGCCGAAGAGGGCGCCGACATCATCGCGGTCGACATCTGCAAGGACTTCCCGACCATCGGCTATCCGATGGCCACTCCCGAGGATCTCGAGGAGACGGCTGATCTGGTCAAGAAGACCGGGCGCGGCATCGTCACCGAGATCGCCGATGTCCGCGACGCCGCTCAGATGAAGGCGGCCGTCGCCGGCGGAATCGCCGAGTTCGGAAAGCTCGACATCGTGGTCGCACAGGCCGGCATCGCCGGTATGAAGGGCCAGCCGCCACTGCAGGCGTGGTGCGATGTGATCGACACCAACCTGATCGGCACGATCAACGCCATCCAGGCCGCGCTGCCGCACCTGACCGAGGGCGCCTCCATCATCGCCACCGGATCCACCGCTGCGCTGATGGACGCGCATCAGAAGGACAACCCGGGCGCCGACTCCGGCGGGATGTCCTACATGGTTGCCAAGCGCCTGCTGTCCCAGTACGTCCACGATCTGGCCACCGAGTTGGCGGTCCGCGGGATCAGGGCCAATGTCGTGCATCCGACCAACTGCAACACCGACATGTTGCAGAGCGAGCCGATGTACCGCTCGTTCCGTCCGGATCTCGAGCACCCCACCCGCGCGGACGCCGAACCGGTTTTCGGCATTCAGCAGGCGATGAGGATCAACTACATCGAACCGATCGACATCAGCAACGCCGTGCTATGGCTCGCCTCCGAAGAGGCCCGCTACGTCACCGGCATGCAACTGCGCGTCGACGGCGGCGGCTATCTCAAGTGGTACGACTATCACGTCTGAGTGTGACCAGACGATCGATGATCTGAAAGGAATACCGTGAAGGTTCGCGTCGACTCCGACCGCTGCCAGGGTCATACCCTGTGCGCGATGATCGCGCCGGACATGTTCCAGCTCAGCGAGATTGACGGAAGTTCCTCGGCAGTGACAGAGGTGGTCCCGGCGGATCAGGAGAACCTGGTTCGTGAGGCCGCTCAGTCCTGTCCGGAGCAGGCGATCATCATCGAAGAGGACTGAGGGCAACCATGACCACAGAGGCCGCCACCGACGACGCCCGTCATCAGCCCCGGTTCCAGTTCGACCGGCACACAGCGGAATACCGCGAGCAGTTCGCCGATATCACCGCCGAGATGCAATCGAAGTGTCCGATCGCATGGTCGGACACCTACGGTGGGCACTGGGTCGCGGCCAGCAGCAGTGCGGTGTTCGAACTCGCGCGCTGCCCGGCGATCTCCAATGATCACGACATCAACGGCGAGCGGCGCGGGTACAAAGGTATTTCGATTCCCACGGCCCGCCGGGTCGTCACCCGCGGCGGCATGCTGGAGATGGACGATCCGGAGCATCGTCTCTACCGAAACGTGTTCAACCCCTACTTGTCCCCGGCCGCGGTCGATCGCTGGATTCCGTTCGTCAACGAGATCGTGCGCGGCTGCCTCGACGAGAAGATCGCCGGCGGCAAGATCGACTTCGTCGACGACCTCGCCAATGTGGTGCCGGCCGTGCTCACCATGGCCCTTCTGGGCCTGCCGCTGAAGAACTGGTCGATGTACAGCGAGCCGACGCATGCCGCGATCTACACCCCGGAGCACTCCCCGGACGCTGAGCGGGTAGCGCAGCAGCACCGCGAGATGGGTCTCGACCTCGTCAAGCAGCTCCATGAGATTCGTGCGAATCCGAGGCCCGGCCTCATCAACGCCTTGATCAACATGCGGATCGAGGGCGAGCCGCCGCCCGATATGGAGATCCTGGGCATGCTGGGCCTGGTGATCGGTGGTGGTTTCGACACCACCACCGCGCTCACCGCCCACGCCCTGGAGTGGCTGTCCCAGCATCCGGAGGAGCGCGCGCGGCTCAGCCGGGAACGTGAGACGCTGCTCGATCCGGCGACCGAGGAGTTCCTGCGCTTCTACACCCCCGCCCCCGGCGATGGCAGGACGTTCTCCGAGGACGTCGAACTCGAGGGTCACGAGTTCAAAGAGGGCGAGCGGGTGTGGATCTCATGGGCGATGGCTAATCGCGATCCGTCGGTGTTCCACGACCCCAATGAGGTGATCCTGGACCGTAAGGGCAACCGGCACTTCAGTTTCGGTATCGGTGTGCACCGCTGCATCGGCTCCAACGTGGCCCGTACGGTCTTCAAGGCCATGCTCACCGCGGTGCTCGACCGGATGCCGGACTACAAGTGCGATCCCGAGGGCACCGTGCACTACGACTCGATCGGCGTCATCCAGGGGATGCGCAACCTTCCGGCCACTTTCACTCCCGGTAAGCCGCTGGGCCCGGGTCTGGACGCGACGCTGGACAAGCTTCAGCGCATCTGCGACGAGCAGGAGCTCGCCAGGCCGATCACCGAGCGCAAGGACGCCGCGGTCATCGACTGAAGCACCCCGCTTCCGCCCGGCCCTCCCTTCGGCAGCCGCCCGTGAAGCCATTTTCACTCTCGACGCCCAGCGTGAAGATAGCTTCACGTGGGGCGGTAAAGGCCGGTGGAGATTACTTCCCGCGCGGCAGTCCCAGCACCTGCTGGGCGATGATGTTGCGCTGGATCTCCGAGGTGCCGCCGGCGATGGTGCCGCCGAAGCTGCGGGCGTAACGCTCGAACCAGCTCGCGAAGTAGTGGTCGAGGTTCATGTGCTCGTAGGGTCCGCTGTTGGCCGGATGAGCCAAACCGTCGGGACCTGATGCGGCCAGTGCGTATTCCAGGCCCCGCTGCTCGGCCTCGGCGCCGAAGAGCTTGACCACGGACACCCCCGCGACGTCGGTCTCCCCGCGGGCGGCCTTGGCCAGGCCGGAGGAGCCCATCAGCCGCAGCGCTTGATAGTCCATGATCATCGACGCGTACTGATCGCGCTGGAGTGCGGTCCTGGGTTTGAAATCGCCGATCGTGTTCGCGATCCGGTCGGCGAACCCCAGCCACATCATGGTGCGCTCATGACCCAGCGCTCCGTTGGCGACGCCCCATCCGCCGTTGAGCGGTCCGACGAGGTTCTCAGCCGGAACCCGAACATCGGTGAAGAAGACCTCGTTGAAATCCAGATCGTCCATCCCGCAGATCGACGGGAACGGCCGGCGCACAACCCCTGGAAGATCGGCCGGGATCACCAGCACGCTGATGCCCTTGTGTTTGGGGGCATCCGGGTCGGTGCGCACGAACGTCAGCAGGAAATCGGCGTCATGCGCTCCGGACGTCCACACCTTCTGGCCGTTGACCACGAAGTGCTCCCCGTCCAGGACGGCCCGGGTGCGCAGGGACGCCAGGTCCGAACCCGCGCTGGGCTCACTCATGCCCAGCGACGCGGTCTTCTCCCCCTTGAGCACCGGCACCGCCCAGCGATGCTTCTGCTCATCGGATCCGAACGAGATCAGCGATGCGGCAATGATGTTCACGCCCTGCGGATTGAAGCTGTGATAGATCCGGCGGTTGCACAGTTCCTCGAGATGGACGAACTGCTGGAGGATCGTGGCGTTGCGCCCGCCGAACTCCGGCGGCTGGCCCGGCAGCAGCCAGCCGTTGTCGAACAGCAGACGCTGCCAGCGCCTCGCCCAGGCCGGCATATGCGAAACCGACCGCGGCCGCTCCAGGGTCTCGGCCTCGCTGGGCAGGTTCGCCTCGAGGAACGCGATGAACTCCGCGCGGAACTCCTCGACCTCGGGATCGAATGTCAGCTGCATCTCACAGTCCCCTGTATTCCCCGGCGATCAGTTCACGGTGCTCGGCAGCACCGCCGAGCATCAACTCGCCGGCCTTGGCCCGCTTGAGGGCGAACTGCACATCGTTCTCCCAGGTGAATCCCATACCCCCAAACAATTGCAGGCCGTGCCGGAACACCACGGACTGGCAATCACCGGCCGCTGCTTTGGCCATCGCCGCGGCCAGCCGACGTCGTGGATCATCGACGCTGATCGTCAGCGCCGCGAAATAGGCCAGGGCTCTTGCCCTTTCGATCGCAACGTGCATATCGACGGCCTTGTGCTGGACCGCCTGGAACGACCCGATCGGCACGCCGAACTGCTCGCGTTCGCGCACATGGGTCAATACAAGATCCAGTGCGCGCTGGCAGGCGCCGACCATCGTGACGGCCAGACCCACAAGTGCGACGTGCCTGGCTCGTTCAGGGTCGGTCCCGACTCTGTCGGCGTCGGTGGCGCGCACACCGGGTAGCGACACATCGGCGACGTGAAGCAGCGGATCGAATACCGCAACGCGGCTGACCGTCGCCTCTGAGGCCGGGACGAGGAACACCCCGCCGTCGGTCACCACCGCCAGGATCTGTGCCCGGTCCCCGTCTAGGACATACCGTGCAGTACCCGCCAGCACCCAGCCGTCGCCGTCGCGGTGCGAGGTGATCCCCCCGTAGAGTGCCGCGCCGGAAGCCCCCGGGGTGTAGCGCTCACCGGCCAGCGGGGCGTACTGGGTGACGGTGGCCAGATACGGCGTGGGATCGGTGGCGCGGCCCATCTCCTCGAGCAGGATGGCGAGTTCCACCGCGTTCTCCGGGTCGGCGAGTTCGGTCCAGCCCTGCTCGACATGGGAGTCCCACAGCGGGCCCGGATCAGTCCCCTTCTCGGCGATCTCGCGGATCAGGGACACCGGGCATTGCTTGCTTAACGCGTCCCTCGCGGTCTGTTGCCAGAACCGCTGCTCGTCGTCGAACTCCAGTAGCACTTACGCCCCTTCTCATCCGGGTCCGCCACCAGCTGGGAAATGCCATTCTCAAAAGCGGTGTTCAGGTTCTCCGCTGCTAGTAGCGCACTCTACCGGCCTTTTCGGCCGCGGGACAGAGCGGGTTGCGGCAACGTGGTAACCACGTTCTACTATGACGAGGAGAACGTAATTCTTGCTGCTGAAGGCGGGTGCGGTGATCGAACACCGGGACGGAACGACGACTCCGCTGATTGACGCCAGCGTGCATATTTTCTTCGGCTCGACTCCGGAGTTGCGCGCCGTGATGCGGGAGCCGTTCAAGAGCCGCGGATTCCCGGACTACGAGATGGACTGGTACGGCGCCCCGGGCGGCGAGTACGCCAAGGGCACCCGTGGCCCCGACGGCCAGTACCCGGGATCCGATCCGGATCTGGTGGCACGCCACCTGTTCACCGACCGCGGAGTCGATGTCGCAGTGCTGCACCCGATGGGCCGCGGCATCATGCCCGACCGGCATCTGGGCACCGCGATCCTGTCCGCGCACAACGAGATGATGGTGTCGCGGTGGCTGGAGCATCCCGAATTCGGTGACAGATTCCGGGGCACCATCCGGGTCAACCCCGATGACATCAGCGGCGCGCTGCGCGAGATCGAGAAGTACAAGAACCATCCGCGCGTCGTTCAGATCGGGATACCGCTGCAGTCGCGCGAACTGTATGGCAAGCCCCAGTTCTGGGACCTCTGGGAGGCGGCGGCCGCGGCCGGACTACCGGTGGCCACCCACATCGAACCCGGGGAGGGCATCGGGTTCAGTCCGACCCCAAGCGGTAACACCCGGACCTACGAGCAATACCTTGGTTTCATGTCGCTGAACTACGTCTACCACCTGCTGAACATGATCGCCGAGGGTGTGTTCGAGCGGTTCTCCGACCTCAGGGTCGTCTGGGCGGACGGTGCCGCTGACATGGTGACCCCGTTCATCTGGCGGATGGACTGCTTCGGCCGGCCGCATCTGGAGCAGACACCGTGGGCGCCGCGAATGCCCAGTGACTATCTTCCCGGTCACGTGTACTTCATCCACAACAGCCTGGACGGACCCGGCGACGCCGACTACGCCGACCAGTGGCTGTCGTTCACCGGCAAGGACGACATGCTGATGTTCGGTTCGAGTTATCCGTACTGGCATCTCTACGACGCACACGATCTGCCACCGGCGTGGACGGCCGAGCAGCGCGACAAAGTCTGCTGGCGTAACGCCGCCGGGCTTTATGGCATAGACATACCGGCCGGCGTGACCGCACAGTAGGAACGAACGAGGAGACCACCATGACGCTGAGCCATATTCAGGAACGCGTTACTCCTGCCGAGCGTGTTCCGGTGCGCTGCGTCGATTCCGATGTCCACCCGGTGCCCCGGCGTGGAGTGATGCAGCAGTACATCCCGGAGCCGATTCGCAGCAAGTACTTCACTAACCACTCAGTCGGCGAGACCATCTACTACGACGCTCCGGATTACGCGCACGCCTATGCGATGCGGGTGGACACCTTCCCGCCCGACGGGGAGTTCGCCTGCACCGATCCGGACATGGCGTTTCGCCAAGCGATCATGGAGGCCGGCGCCGATATCGCGATACTCGAGCCCGTGTTCGCGACCTGCCGGTTGCCGGAGGCCACCGTGGCGCTGGCCGCCGCGCACAACAGCTGGCAGGACGAGCACTGGCTGGACAGCAAGAACAACTGGCACGGCCGCTGGCGCGGATCGATCTGCGTGGCCATCGAAGACCCTGCGGCAGCGGTCCTCGAGATCGAGAAGTGGGCCGGCCACCCCAGCATGTCGCAGATCCTGATCAGGGCGGAGCCCAGACCCTCCTGGGGGGACCCCGTCTACGACCCGGTCTGGGCGGCGGCCACCAAACACGACATCACAGTCAGCTGCCACCTCGGGCGAGGGCACAGCGAACTGCTGCCCCTACCGCCGGTGGGCTTTCCCAGCTACAACCACGACATGATGGTCAGCTACTCGCTTCTGGCCAACAACCAGGTGATGAGCCTGATCTTCGACGGCGTCTTCGATCGATTCCCCACCCTGCGTGTGGTTTTCGTCGAACACGCATTCAACTGGATCCTGCCGCTGATGTGGCGGATGGATGCGATCTACGAAGCGCGCAAGTCGTGGATGGACATCAAGCGCAAGCCCAGCGAGTACGTCAAGGAACACATCAAGTTCACCACGCAGCCACTGGACTACCCCGAGGACAAGACCGAGTTGCTGCGCGCCTTCGAGTGGATGGAGTGCGAGAAGATCCTGCTGTTCTCCTCGGACTATCCGCACTGGACCTACGACGATCCCCGCTGGCTGGTCAAGCACCTACCCGAGCATGCACGGGAAGCGGTGATGTTCCGCAACGGCATCGAGACCTACAAACTGCCCGACACCGTTCCGGCTCTCGAGGGCCAGACCCGGGTGTTCGACGTTCGATGACCGAGGCGCAGAAGAAGGAACCCCGTCTGGCCCAGGGCCGCGAGCACATCGTGGCGACGATCGACGAGATCCCGCCGGGCACCCACAAACTGGTTCCGATTGGCCGACACGGTGTCGGCGTCTACAACGTCAACGGCACCTTCTACGCGATCGCCAACTTCTGCCCCCATGAAGGTGGCCCGCTGTGCTCCGGGCGACCGCGCGGCCGCAACATCGTCGATGAGAGCGTCCCCGGCGATGCCGTGATGGTTCGCGACCTCGAGTACATCTACTGTCCCTGGCATCAGTGGGGTTTCGAACTGGCGACCGGCACCACCGCGGTGAAGCCCGAGTGGAGCATTCGCACCTATCCGGTGCGGGTTGTGGGGACCGACATCCTCGTGCAGGCATGAGCGCCGCAGCCAACGGCCCGCAGTTGCGGGGCGGCGAACAGGTCATGGAGATCAACGGCGGCAACGTCGTCTACGAGATCCTCGGCGAATCCGGGGATTTCATCGCCCTGACTCCGGGCGGCCGGTACAGCAAGGACATCGAGGGCCTGCGCCCACTGGCCGAGGAACTGGTCAAGGGCGGCTTTCGGGTACTGCTGTGGGACCGGCCCAACTGCGGAAAATCCGACCTGCAGTTCTACGGGCAGAGCGAGTCACATATGCGCGCCGACACCCTGGCCGCACTGATTCGCGGCCTGGGAATCGGGCCCTGCGTCATCGCCGGTGGATCAGGTGGGGCACGGGACTCGATCCTCACCACGATCCTGCATCCCGACCTGGTCACCAAACTCGTCACGTGGAACATCGTCGGCGGGGTGTACGGAAGTTTCGTGCTGGGTTCCTACTACCTGGTGCCGAGCATCCTCGCGGTGCGCGGATTGGGCATCAAGGGTCTGCTGCACGTTGACGAGTGGAAGGAGCGGATCGCCGAGAACCCGGCCAACAAGGACCGGATACTGGCCATGGACGGTGATGAATTCCTCACGGTGATGCTGCGCTGGCTCAATGCGTTCGTTCCCAAGGCAGGTCAGGCCATCCCGGGCGTCGACGACGAACTGTTCGGTCAGATCAAGGTTCCGACGCTGATCATCCGGGGCGGGGAGAACGACTGGGACCACCCCAAACGGACCTCCCTGGAGGTGAACTGTCTCATCCGCGGATCGAAACTGATCGACCCGCCCTGGCCGGAGGACGCCTGGGAGCGCGCCGGCGAGGACCGTGCATCCGGAAAAGTCAAGCGGTTCAACATGTTCGACACCTGGGTACAGGCCGCACCAGCCATTCTGGAATTCCTCGGCCGATGACACCCCGGAGTTCACAGGATCCGAATTCGGACCTCACAGTTGGTCGCCGCTTCCAGCGCGGTGTAGACCCGGCTCTCCGGGATCCGGGCAAGGTCGTCCTTGCGCAAGGTCACGTCGAGGATGTCGTAGCCGTCCTCGCCACTGCTCCGGCTGACGTCACCGGCGAGTCCGAACCCGGCCAGCACTCCGTGAGCATCCTCGTCGGTGCCGCGGCTCACATAGGTCAGCGTCCCGGCGGCCGGGACCGTGCCGAAGGCCTCGGAGCAGATCGTCGTCGCGGTGCGTTTGAGTTCCTGCTCGTCGGCTCCGGCGATCAGGAACTCCGCCTCGCGGCGCCCGCGCGGCATCGCGGCCAGATTGTTGTCGACGACCTCGATTCCGGCCTGGTCGGCCAGAGCGCGCAGAGCCGCCACACCAGAACTCATCTCTTCCGGGGAGAGCCCACCCGACGGGTCGACATCGATCCGAACCACCGCCGTCCTCATGGTCATCAGCCTAATGAGGAGATCGACGGGAGAGCACAGTGCTGAAGGTTGCCGCGGCGCCCGGATGCGAACCTCGATTACTACGGTCGACGTCCGGGCTGGAAACCCACAGTGCCTACACCGCACCCGGCGGATACCGACTGCTGGACAGTGTGGAGGCGCTGCTCGCCGAAGTCGAGGAATCCGGGCTGCTCGGCCGCGGCGGCGCCGCGTTCCCGCTCGGTGTCAAACTCCGCACGGTGCGGGGGGCGCATCTCAAGGGCCACGAGACGGTCGTCGTCGCCAACGGTGAGGAGGGCGAGCCGGCCTCGGTCAAGGACCGGTGGCTGATGCGGCACCGGCCACATCTGGTGATCGACGGACTACGGCTCGCGGCCCGGATGGTCGGTGCCGAACGGGCATTCCTCTACGTCGCCGACCCGCAGTCGGCGGTCACCCTGGACGCCGCTCTGAACGAGGTGGGTTTCGACACTCTGGGCGGCTTGAACATCGGCATCGTGATCGTTGCGCCGGGTTATGTGGCCGGTGAGGAGACCGCCGCGGTACGCGCCATCAACGGCGGGCCGGCGAAACCGACCGACAAACCACCCAGGCCCTTCCAGCATGGCGTGCTCGGCCATCCGACGCTGGTGAGCAATGTCGAAACGCTGGCGAATCTGCCCTTTCTACAACGCCGCGGCGCTGCGGTGTTCCGGTCGGCGGGCACCGCCGCATCTCCCGGAACCTTCCTGATGACAGTGACCGGCGGAGCCGGAAGTCCCGCGCTGTATGAAATTCCACATGGCATGCCGGTGATGGATCTTCTTGCCATGCACGGTGTTTCGCCCAATGACGTTCGCGGTGCGATGGTCGGCGGTTACTTCGCAGGCCTGATGAACCGCCGGGTGCTGGACGCCTCACTGGATCATGAGACCTTCCGGCAACTGGGCTGCGGTCTGGGGTGCGGTGCGATCGCCCTCCTGACCGATGACTGTCCCGTGGCGGTCGCCGCCGCTGTCCTGGACTATTTCGACCGCGAGAACGCCGGCCAGTGCGGGTCGTGTTTCAACGGCACCGCGGCGATGGCAGCCGCCGCAGGCGCACTGCGGGACGGATCAGCAGGCGCCGAGGACGTCGCCCGCCTGCAACGGTGGTCGGTGGTGCTGCGCGGCCGCGGCGCCTGCGCGACACTGGACGGCGCCACCAACATCGCCGCCAGCCTGCTGGCGGATTTTCCCGGCGAGGTGCAACAACACCTTTCCGGTGATTGCCAGACCTGCCGACCGGGTGCGTTCGCAGCCCTGCGGCCCTATGAGGTGGAGGCGGTGAGCCCGGTATGAGCGAGGGTCTGAGAATTCGTCTGGACCGCACGATCTGTGACGGCTTCGGCGCCTGCGCCAAACACGCGCCGGACTACTTCTCGCTCGACGACTGGGGGTACGCGACCCTGATCGGCGATGGCGTGATTCCGGAGGCTGACCGCGCCGACGTATTGCGGGCGGTGTTCGACTGTCCGGCCAACGCGATCATCGAGATGAGCGGTGACGAGTTCGCCGGGGAAGTGCATCCCGATCCACGCCGGCAGTCCGAGGACGAGACGCCGGCCTTCGAAGCCCATTGGGGATTCGCCCAGTGAAGGACCGCCGATGAGTCGACTCCCGCTGCCGCAACTAACCGCCGAGAACGAGTTCTTCTGGACTGCGGGCGCTGACGGCGTCCTACGGATCCAGAAGTGCCGCAGTTGCGAGGCGCTCATCCACCCGCCGCAACCGGTGTGCCGGTACTGCCGCAGCCATGACATGGGCGTGCGGGAGGTGAGCGGCCGCGCAGTGCTGTCGGCGTTCACCGTCAATCACCGGTTCAGCATTCCCGGGCTCACCGCTCCGTACGTGATCGCACAGGTGGCGATCGAGGAGGATCCGCGAGTTCGCCTGACCACCAACATCGTCGACGCCGCACCCAAGGATCTGGAACTCGGCCAGCTGGTCGAGGTGGTCTTCGAGCAGAACGACGACGTCTACCTGCCGCTGTTCCGGCCGGTCTCACCGAAACAGTTCGGCGAACAACCGGCCGACGAGATCGCGCCGCAGGATTTCGCCAAGCATGTCCGGCCCGCCCTGAGCGCACCGAAATTCGAGGAGCGCTCGGCGATCACCGGTATCGGCGCGTCACGGTTGGGCCGGCGGCTGATGGTCAACCCGCTGTCGCTGACCATCGAGGCCTGTGAGGCCGCCGTCGCCGACGCGGGGCTGACGTTCGACGATATCGACGGGATGTCGACCTACCCGGGTCTGGACATCGCCGGGATGGGCGAGGGCGGGGTGACCGCACTCGAGGGTGCGCTCGGCCTGCGACCCACCTGGATCAACGGCGGTATGGACACCTTCGGCCCGGGCGGATCGGTGATCGCGGCCATGATGGCCGTCGCCACCGGCATGGCCCGCCATGTCCTCTGCTTCCGGACGCTGTGGGAGGCCACCTTCGGTGAGCTGCTCAAGCAGGGCAGGATGTCTCCACCCGGAGGAACTCGCACCGGCAGTTGGCAGATGCCCTTCGGCGCCACCTCGGCAGCGCACACGTTGGCCTTGAACGCGCAACGCCACTTCGACAGGTACGGCACCACCCGGGAGACGCTGGGCTGGATCGCGCTGAATCAGCGTGGCAACGCGGCATTGAACCCGACCGCGATCTACCGCGATCCGCTGACGATGGACGACTATCTGTCGGCACGGATGATCACCACACCGTTCGGGCTTTATGACTGCGACGTCCCCTGCGACGGGGCGATCGCCGTGGTGGTGTCAGCCGTCGAGGCAGCCCGCGATCTGCCGAAGAAGCCGGTGCTGTTCGAGGCGGTAGGAACCCAGATCATCGAGCGCACCGACTGGGATCAGACCACGATGACCCACGAACCGCAGGCCCTCGGGCAGGCCGCGCACCTGTGGACCCGGACATCGTTGCGACCTCAGGACGTCGACGTCGCCGAACTCTATGACGGGTTCAGCTTCAACTGTCTGACCTGGATCGAGGCGCTCGGGTTCTGCGGTATCGGAGAGGCCAAGGACTTCCTCGACGGAGGTGCCAACATAGCCCGCGACGGGGTGCTGCCGATCAACACCCACGGCGGTCAGCTGTCGCACGGGCGCACCCACGGGATGGGTCTGGTCCATGAGGCGGTCACCCAGTTACGCGGCGAGGCCGGCGAACGCCAGGTTGCCGACGCACGGGTCGCGGTGGTCAGCAGCGGCGGCCTGACCCCCAGCGGTGTGCTACTGATGCGGGTCGATACGTGACTCAGGCGAGAAGCCGGGTGGTGCCGGTGGACGGCATCCCGATGTCAGGCCTCTTCGCCGAGGCCGCCGAACCGCGTGCGGTCATCGTGGCACTGCACGGCGGAGCCTCGTCTGCCGCGTACTTCGACTGCCCCGGGCACCCGGATCTGTCCTTCCTCAAAGCCTGTGCAGCAAGGGGTTTCACCGCGATCGCACTCGACCGACCGGGCTACGGAGCCTCCGGACCGTACTCCGACGAGATGTGGGATCCGGGCCGCCGCGTGCAACTCGCCTTCGGGGCGGTCGAGGCGATGCTCGGCAGCCGCCCACGGGGCGCGGGTACCTTCGTCGTCGCCCACTCGAACGGATGCGAGCTGGCTCTGCGGATGGCCACCGACGATCGCGGGCCACAACTGCTCGGGCTGGAGCTGGCCGGCACCGGCCTGCGCAAGTATCCGGCCGCCACCGCGATACTGAGCCAGGCCTCGGCCAGTCACCGACCGCCGGGGTTGCGCGAGTTGATCTGGGCGCCCGAAGAGCTGCACCCGCCCGACATCATCAGCGCCATCGGCTCATCGAGCTCACCGCCGCAGGAGGGCGAGATATCCGGGCACTGGGCCGACCGTGATTTCCCCGAGCTGGCGCGGCAGGTGCGAATCCCGGTGCGCTTCACCGCGGCGGAGTACGAGAAAGTCTGGGACTCGACACCGGAAGCGCTCCGCGACATCGCCGCGTTGTTCTCGGCTGCACCGAGAGTCCAGATCAACGAACAGAGTGGGGCGGGCCACAACCTGAGTCTCGGCCTCAACGCAGCGCAGTACCACTCAGGAGTACTCGCGTTCGCGGAGCAGTGTGCTGGTGTCAACGAGGAGGCGTGCTGATGCGTGTCGGATTCATCGGACTGGGCAGTCAGGGAGCGCCGATGGCGCGGCGCATCGTCGAGGCCGGCTATCCCACCACCCTCTGGGCCAGACGCCCTGCGTCGCTGGAACCGTTCGCCGACACCGACGCCGTCATCGCGGCGTCTCCGGCCGAGCTGGGCGCCGCCAGCGATCTGGTGTGCCTGTGCGTCGTGGGTGACGCCGACGTCACCGAAGTCGCATCCGCGGTTCTGGAGGGGATACAGTCGGGGGCAGTCATCGCCGTGCACTCGACCGTCCATCCCGACACCTGCCGGCAGCTGGCCGAGCGGGCCGTCGAACGCGGTGTCGCGGTGATCGACGCCCCCGTCAGCGGCGGCGGCCCGGCGGCCGAGCAGGGCACGCTGCTGGTGATGGCCGGCGGCGACGAGGATGTCGTGGAACGGGTGCGGCCGGTGTTCGCCACCTATGCCGACCCGATCGTCCACCTCGGCGGACTCGGCTCCGGTCAGGTGACGAAGCTGTTGAACAACCTGTTGTTCACCGCCCACCTTGCCACCGCCAAGACCACGCTGGACCTCGGCCGGGAACTCGGTGTGGCGCCGGAGAAACTCGCCGAGGTGATCGGCCGCGGCTCGGCGAACAGTTTCGCGTTGAGCAGTGTGGCCCGATTCGGCGGAAGCCTGGACATGCTCAAGCAGGTCGCCGGCGGGCTGCTGCACAAGGACGTCAGCCTGATCGCCGACATCGCGGCCAAGTCCGGGGCGCATCCGGGTGCCGTGCTCGACGCCGCCGACGCCGCGCTCGTCCTTCTGGACAATCCCCGGTGACGGTCGGGTTCGTCGGTGTGGGCCGGATGGGTGCGCCGATGGTGCGCCGGCTCATCGGGGTCGGCTACGAGGTACGGGCCCTGGGCCGGACGGGTGAGAAGCGCCTCGCTGCAGAGGATCTGGGCGCTGCCGGTGTCGGCGACGTCGAGCAGGTCGGTCGCGACGCCGATGCGGTGATCGTGTGTGTGTTCACCGATGAGCAGGTCCGGCAGATCTGCCTGGAGGACGGGCTGCTGGACGCGATGGCCGCCGGTTCGGTGCTCGTCGTGCACACAACCGGCAGTCCGCGTAGCGCGCGGGCCATCGCCGAGCGGGCCGCGGCACACGGTGTCGCGGTGGTCGACGCTCCGGTCAGCGGCGGCCCGCACGACGTGGCCGCCGGAACGGTGACGGTGTTCGCCGGAGGCGAGGACGACGCCATCGCACGGGTGCGCCCGCTGTTGGGCAGTTATGCCGATCCGGTGCTGCACGTCGGCGGGGTGGGAGCCGGACAGAAGGTCAAGCTGATCAACAACATCCTCTTCGCGGCCAATATCGGACTGGTCGCCGAGGCGGTGCGGTTGGGCGAACGGCTGGGCGTCGATGAGGCCAACCTGCTCGCGGCGCTCCCGCACGGCAGCGGCACCAGCCGCGCGCTGGCGAGTATCGCCGCCACCGGGTCGGTGTCGGCCTTCGCCGCCGCGGTCGGGGAGTTCATCGGAAAGGACGTGTCGGTCATCCGCTCCACGGCCGCCGATCTGGGCAGCGAGCTGGGACTGCTCAGCGACGTGGTCGATGCCGGATTAGGACAGGAATGAGGGTCAACTGCATGACTGAATCACCCATCAGCGTTACGCTCGAAGCAGATTCAGTAACGCCGGCCTCCCTTGGACGGAGTATCCGTTGACACAGTCCGAACTCGTCTTCGATCCCTATTCGGAGCAGTACTTCAACGATCCGTACGACATCTACCGGCGGATGCGTGAAGAAGCACCGATCTACTACGACAAAGAGCGGGACTTCTACGCGCTGAGCCGGCACGAGGACGTCACGGCCGCGCTGAAGGACCCCGAGGGCTTCTCCTCCTCCCGGGGTTGCGATCTGTCGATGGTCCGCGCCGGTGACCCGCCGGCCGCGGCGATCATCTTCATGGATCCGCCCGAGCATCGGCATATGCGCAGTCTGCTCAATAAGGCATTCACCCCCCGCGCCATCGAGGCACAGCGCCAGACCGTAATCGAACAGGTCGACCGGTTCCTCTCGGCAGCCGACCCCGACGATTTCGACGTCGTCCAGGATTTCTCCGGACCGTTTCCGGTCGAGGTCATCACCCGGATGGCCGGTGTTCCCGAGGAGTACCGCCAGCAGGTGCGGCACTGGATCGACATCAGCCTCAGCCGCGAACCCGGTCAGATCGAGGTCAGCGAAGCCGGTATGCAGGCCAATATCGACACCGCGTTGTTCTACTACAACCTGGTGCAGGAACGCCGCAACGAGCCGCAGGACGACATGATCAGTCGGCTGATCGCCGCCGAGATGCCCGACGACGAAGGCAATCTGCGCAAACTCGACGATATCGAGATCTGCGGTTTCGCAACGCTTTTGGGTGGTGCCGGAGCCGAGACGGTGACCAAACTGCTCGGCAGCTCCGTGGTGACCTTCGCCAAACATCCCGACCAGTGGCAGCGGCTGGTCGAGGACCGCAGCAAGATCCCGGACGCCGTGGAGGAGATGCTGCGCTTCGACGGTCCGGTGCAGTACAACGTCCGCTGGACGACGCGGGATTCGACGGTGCCCAGCGGCACCATCCCGGCCGGCAAGCCGGTATTCCTGCTGATGGCCTCGGCGAACAGGGATTCGGCGGCGTTCACCGATGCCGACACGTTCAACATCGATCGCGACCGCACCGAAGCGCAGAACATCGGTCTCGGTTACGGAATCCACAGCTGCCTGGGAGCGGCCCTGGCGCGGATGGAGACGGCGATCGCGCTGGACAGGCTGCTGGATTTCATGCCCCGCTACGAGGTGCACGGGGACCGCCTCGAGCGCGTGCACATGCAGAACGTCGCGGGCTGGCATAACGTACCGGTCACGGTACTGCGATGAAGGTCAAAGCCGACTACGGCCTGTGCGAGGCCAACGCGGTCTGCATGGGTCTGGCGCCTGAGGTGTTCGAGGTCGACGAACAGGACAACCTGCACATCCTCCAGGAGGACGTGTCAGCGGAGAACGAGGCGAAGGTCCGCGACGCCGTGCGACTGTGCCCTCGTCAGGCTCTGTCACTGACCGACTGACACCGGCGTCGATTGTCTCTCGGAGGAGAACGGATGAACCAGTCTGACCTCGTTTTCGATCCGTTCTCGGAAGAGTATTTCCACGACCCATTCGACATCTACCGGCGGATGCGCGACGAGGCCCCGATCTACTACGACAAGCAGCGGGACTTCTACGCCCTGAGCCGCCACGCGGATGTCGCCGCCGCGCTGAAAGACCACGACAGCTTCTCCTCCGCGCGCGGCTGCGACCTCCAGATGGTGCAGAACGATGAGCCGCCGCACAAGTCCATCATCTTCATGGACCCGCCCGAGCACCGGCACCTACGCAGCCTGCTGAACAAGGCGTTCACCCCACGCGCCATCGAGAGCCAGCGCCAGACCGTCATCGAACAGATCGACCGATTCCTGTCGGCGGCCGACCCCGACGACTTCGATGTGGTGCAGGACTTCTCCGGCCCGTTTCCCGTCGAGGTGATCACCCGGATGGCCGGGGTTCCCGAGGAGTATCGCCAGCAGGTGCGGCACTGGATCGACACCAGCCTGAGTCGCGAACCCGGTCAGATGAATATCAGCGAGGCCGGCATGCAGGCCGCCGTGGAGACCGCGATGTTCTATTACAACCTGGTTCAGGAGCGCCGCAACCAGCCGCAGGACGACATGATCAGCCGGCTGATCGCCGCGGAGATCCCCGACGAGGACGGGAACCCGCGACGACTCGACGATATCGAGATCTGCGGTTTCGCTGCGCTGTTGGGCGGCGCCGGCGCAGAGACGGTGACCAAGCTGCTGGGCACCGCGGTGGTGAACCTGGCGCGTCACCCCGAGCAGTGGCAGAAGCTTCTCGACGACCGCAGCAGGATTCCCGATGCGGTCGAAGAACTACTGCGCTATGAGGGGCCGGTGCAGTACCAGGTCCGCTACACCACCCGCGAAACCACCGTGCCGAGCGGCACGGTACCGGCCGGCAAGCCGGTATTCCTGCTCATCGCATCGGCCAACCGCGACTCGGCCGTCTTCACCGACGCCGACGCCCTCGACATCGAACGCGACCGCACCGAGGCGCAGAACCTCGGTCTGGGCTTCGGGATCCACAGTTGCCTGGGTGCGGCGCTGGCGCGGATGGAGACGGCCATCGCACTGGAGCGACTGCTCGACTTCATGCCGCGCTACGAGGTGCAGTGGGACCGTCTCGAGCGTGTGCGGATGCAGAACGTCGCCGGCTGGCACCATGTGCCCGTCAAGGTGCTTCGTGACTGAACGGCCGGTGCCCGACCTCGCCCAACCCTGGGCGCCGCACCGCCGTCGGATCTACACCGGCGTCGCCGCCTGGACCGGTGCGGTCTTTCTGACGATGACGATCGGCGTCGGCACCGGACTGATCGAACCGACGTTTCACTCCGACGTGATCGCCAACGTTCTTTTCGGCCTGCCCGTGATGCTGCTTCCCCTGGTGTTGCTCTGGGATGCACCCGGTGAGAACCGGTCATCTCTCGAACGCGCGGCCGAACTGACGCTGTTCTATCTGCCCTACACCGCGGCCAGCCAGATCGGCTACGAGTTGGTGTTCCTGATCGGGCATCCATTGGGATGGTGGACACCAACCGACGACCCCGGCTTCAAGTGGCTGTGGTGGCAGTACGGTCTGGCCGACACCCGCTATGCCAGTGGAAACCCCTGGACCTTCGGATTGGAGATCGTCGGCGTCGCCACCGGTGTGACTGTGTTCATCATGTGGACCCGCCTGATCCGACGCGCCCTTCCCGCGGAGACTCGTATCCGTTGTCTCTGGATCGCCTTCGCGGGTGTGGCGATCCTGATGAGCAGCACGGCGGTGTACTTCATCTCTGAAGTCGGTGCGGGTTTCGCCGATATCGGTCAGGGTCCGTTCGGTCTGTGGTTCAAGTTCATCGGCGAGAACATCCCCTTCATCGTGATGCCGCCGCTGGTGCTCTACGCGATCCATCTGCAGATCGACTATCTGACACGGACCGCGGAGCTGCTCCCCGCTAGCCGATGAGTTCGACGACGGTGGCGTTCGCGGTGCCGCCGCCTTCGCACATCGTCTGCAGTCCGTAGCGGATTCCGTTGTCGCGCATGTGATGGAGCATGCGGGTCATCAGCACCGCGCCCGATCCCCCGAGCGGATGTCCCAGTGCGATGGCGCCGCCCAGCGGGTTGAGCGACTCCGGGTCGGCACCCGTCTCGGCCAGCCAGGCCAGCGGAACGGGGGCGAAGGCCTCGTTGACTTCGAACACCCCGATATCGCTGATTTCGAGACCGGTCTTGGCGAGCACCTTCTGCGTCGCGGGGATCGGGCCGGTGAGCATCAGCACCGGATCGGCCCCGGTCACCGCGCCGGCGACGTAACGCGCGACCGGTCGCCAGCCCTGCTGTGCGGCCTTCTCGGCGGTGGTGACCAGGAGGGCCGCCGCGCCATCGGAGATCTGTGACGAGTTGCCGGCATGGATCACGCCGTCCTCGACGAACGCCGGCTTGAGGGCGGCCAGTTTCTCCGCGGTGGTTCCCCGGCGGATGCCTTCGTCGGCGCCCACCACACCGGATTCGGTGCGCACTCCGGTGATCTGTGCCTCGAAGGCCCCGGCATCCTGGGCCGCCGCCGCCCGGTCGTGGGACTGCGCCGAGTACTCATCGAGAGCGGCGCGGGAGAACCCCCACTTCTCGGCGATCTTCTCGGCGGAGATGCCCTGATTGAACGAGAAGTCGTGATACCGCTCAAGGACTTTGGGCCCATAGGGCATACCGGTCGCGCGCGCCGAGCCCAGCGGAACCCGGCTCATCACCTCGACCCCGCCGGCGACCACCACCTCCTGCTGACCCGACATCACCGCCTGGGCGGCGAAGTCGAGTGCCTGCTGGCTGGACCCGCACGCCCGGTTGACCGTCGTGCCGGGAATGCTCTCCGGCCAACCCGCCGCGAGCACCGAATACCGCCCGATATTGCTGGACTGGTCCCCGACCTGCGACACACAACCCCAGATGACGTCGTCGACTAGAGCGGGATCCAACCCGACGCGGTCGGCCAGTGCGGTGAGGACCGTCGCGGACAGGTCGGCCGCATGCACCCCGGACAGGCCGCCGTTACGCTTGCCGACCGGTGTCCGGACCGCTTCGACGATCACCGCTTCACGCATCTGCTCTCCTCGTTCCTCGAGCGGTCACGCGATGACTCCCGCGCCGCGCAATCGGTCGATCTCATCAGCGGGGAATCCCAACTCTCCCAGGACCGCATCGGTGTGCTGCCCGAGAGCGGGCACCGCGTTCATCGGCTGCTCATATCCCTCGATGATCGGCGGCGGCAGGATCGCGCGGATCCGGCCGGCCGACGTGTCGACGGTGCGCCAGCGGTCACGTTCGCTCAACTGCGGGTGACCCAGAACCTCGCTGGGCAGGTTGTAACGCGCGTTGCCGATTCCGGCCTCATCGGCGGTCCTCTGAACATGGGCCAGATCGTGCTGGGAACACCAGGATTGGATCGCCTCATCGAGCACGGCGCGGTTGGCCACCCGCCGCGAATTGGTGGCGAACCGATCGTCCGCGGCGAGGTCGGGGCGGTCGATGATCTCGCGTGCCAGCCGTTGCCACTCCCGGTCGTTGGTGGTGCCGAGCACCACCGTCTGACCGTCGGCGGTCGAGTAGGCGCCGTACGGCGCCACCGCCGGTGAGCTCATCCCCAGTGGCTGCTGATCGACACCCGAGTGCTGGGTGTAGGTCAGCGGGTAGCCCATCAGGTCCATCATGGTGTCGAACAGGCTGACGGTCACAGCGGCTCCGCGGCGCTCGCGGTCGTTGCGGGAATACAGCATCGCCATGATCGACAGCGCCGAGTACAGCCCGGTGGAGATGTCGGCGATCGGCGGCCCGGGTTTGGCGGGCATCCCCGGATAACCGGTGACCGCGCACGAGCCGGATTCGGATTGGGCCAGTAGGTCATAGGCACGCTTGTGGGACAGCGGACCACCGGAGCCGTATCCGTCGATCTCGACGGCGATCACATCGGGATGCCGGTCGCTCAGTTGATCCGGTGAGATGCCCATCCGCGCTGTGGAACCCGGCGCAAGGTTGGACACCAGAACATCAGCGCGGCCGAGCAGTCGATGCAGGACGTCGAGACCGCCGGCCGACTTCAGGTCGAGCGCGATGGACTCCTTGTTCCGGTTCGCCCAGACGAAGTGGGCCGCCAGTCCGTTGACCACGTCGTCGTAGTGCCGCGCGAAGTCCCCACCGTTGGGGTTCTCCACCTTGATGACCCGGGCACCGAAATCCGCGAGCACCCGGGTGCACATCGGAGCCGACACGGCCTGTTCGAGCGCCACGACGGTCACTCCCGCCAGCGGCGCAGCCGGTGTCGGCGCCGTCACATCACCATCCCGCCGTCCACCGGCAGCACCTGGCCGGTGACGTAGGAGGCGGCATCGGAGGCCATGAACACGAATGCACCGGCGACTTCATCGGGTTGCGCCCACCGTTGCAGCGGGATACGACGCATCATGTTCTCGGCGAACTTCTCGTTCGTGCGGATGGTCTCCGTCATCGGTGTGGCGGCAAGGGGCGCAAGCGCATTCACCATGATGTTCTTCGGCGCCAGCTCACGCGCCAGCGACTTGGTGAACCCGATGAGTCCCGCCTTGGCTGCCGAGTAGTTCACCTGGCCGAGCGTGCCGGTGAGACCGGCGGCCGAGGTCACGTTGATCACCCTTCCGGTTCCGTCGGTGGGAATGTAGGGCAGCGCCGCCTGGGTGCAGTGGAACGTGCCCATGACGTGGATGTCGAAGGTGAGCCGGAACGTCTCGTCGGTGAGTTTGGGAAACATCGCCGGTGCGGTGACACCAGCGTTGTTGACCAGGATGTGCAATTCGCCACCACCGAGCGCGGCCGCCTGCGCCGCTGCGGCATCGGCCGCGGCCCGGTCGGTGACGTCCAGAGTGCAGCTGTCGGCCTTGCCGCCTTCGGCTCGGATGCGGTCGGCGACCGCGGCCGCGGCATCGCCGTTGATATCGGTGACCAACACCGCGGCTCCCGCTTCGGCCAGTGCGACGGCCACCGCCGCGCCGATTCCAGCCGGCGCACCCGCCCCGGTCACCATCGCGGTGCGACCGGTCAGGTTGAAATAGCCCATCAGTAACTCCTCGGCAGCCCGAGCACGTGCGAACCGAGGAAGTTGAGGATCATCTCCTGGCTTACCGGTGCGATCTTCATCAGTCGCGACTCCCGGAAGAAGCGGGACACGTGGTACTCCTCGGCGTAGCCCATCCCGCCGTGGGTCTGCAGTGCCCGGTCGGCGGCGGCGAATCCTGCCTCTGCGCACAGATATTTGGCGGTATTGGCCTCCCGGCCGCAGGACTTGCCGTTGTCGTACAGCCACGTCGATTTGCGCAGCACCAACTCCGCGGCGTCGAGATGCGCCAAGGCGTCGGCGAGGGGGAATTGGATTCCCTGATTCATCCCGATCGGCCGGTCGAAGACATGTCGCTCATTGGCGTACTTGACCGCACGGTCCAGTGACGCGCGTCCGATACCCAGCGCCTCTGCGGCGATCAGCATCCGCTCCGGGTTCAGCCCGTGCAGGATGTAGGAGAAGCCCTTGCCCTCCTCGCCGACTCGGTCCTCGACCGGAATCCGAAGGTCGTCGATGAAGAGTTCGTTGGACGAGACGGCGTTGCGGCCCATCTTCGGGATCGGGCGGATGTCGACGTGGGTGCGATCCAGATCGGTCATGAACAGGGTCATGCCGTCGGTCTTCTTCTCGACCTCGTCATACGGCGTGGTCCGGGTCAGCAGAAGAATCTTCTCGGACTCCAGCGCCTTGGAGATCCACACCTTACGTCCGTTGACGACGTAGCTGTCGCCGTCCCGGCGGGCGAAGGTGGTGATACGCGAGGTGTCGAGGCCGGCGCCTGGTTCGGTAACCCCGAAGCAGACATGAAGATCACCGTTGACGATCCGGGGCAACGTGCGGGCCTTGAGATCATCGGATCCGAACACCACGACCGGTTGCATACCGAAGATCGACATGTGGATCGCACTGGCCGCGTTCATGCCGCCGCCTGATCGGGCGACCTCCTCGGCCAGGATGGTCGCCTCGGTGATCCCGAGACCATGGCCGCCGTACTCCTCCGGGATGGTCATCCCGAGCCAACCACCCTGGGCAACGGCGTCGTAGAACTCCTGCGGGAATTGGTGCGCCTGGTCCTTGTCCATCCAATACTGGTCGTCGAAGCGGGCGGCCAGCTCCCGCACGGACTTCCGGATCAGCTCCTGGTCTTCACTCAGCTCGAAGCTCATACCGCCGGACATGGCTTTTCCTTCCGTTACACCAGCGGCCGCGTGCGGCCGAGCAGGGAGAGGCGGCGGATACGTTCATCCGCCCCGATTGCCCCGGGAGTGGCTACTGGTCGCCGCTGTTGGCCGCCGCAGCTTCGAACAGAGCGCTTCCGCCCCGCTCGCCCTTCTTGTGGTGGCTGAGCGCCTGGATCGAGACATCGTGGCCCTGCGCCGCCTGACGCAGCGCGCCGACCGTCGCCTGATCCTTCGCGATGTGTTTGAACGGATCGAACGAGTACCACTTCATCGCGTTCTCGTACGTCATCTTGTTGATCTCGTCGTCCGGAACGTTGTTGGCGCTCAACACGTCCCACAGTTCCTCGGGTGCGCCGGGCCACATCGAGTCGCTGTGCGGGTAGTCGGCCTCCCAGGAGATGTTGTCCAGACCGATCTCGTGGCGAAGCTTCACACCGATCGGATCGCTGATGAAGCAGGTCAGGAAGTGCTCGCGGAAGACGTCGGAGGGCAGTTTGTCGCCGAAGTCCTGACCGGTCCAGGTTGAGTGCATCTCATAGGTGCGGTCCGCCCGTTCCAGGAAGTAGGGAATCCACCCGGTGCCGCCCTCGGACAGTCCGATCTTGAGATCGGGGTATTCCTTGATCGGGCGCGACCACAGTAGATCAGCCGCGGCCTGCACGATATTCATCGGCTGGAGCGTGATCATCACGTCCATCGGAGCATCGGGGGCGGTGATCGCCAGCTTGCCCGACGACCCGATGTGGACGTTGAGCACGGTGTCGGTGTCGCACAACGCCTTCCACAGCGGATTCCAGTACGGGTCGTGGAAGCTCGGGTATCCCATCGCGGCCGGGTTTTCGCTGAACGTGATCGCGTGCACGCCCTTCTTCGACACCCTTCGCACCTCATCGGCGCACTGCTGCGCGTCCCAGATCACCGGCAGTGCCATCGGAATGAAGCGGGCGGGATACGCGCCGCACCACTCGTCGATGTGCCAGTCGTTGTAGGCCTGCACCAGCGCCAGGGAGAACTCCGGATCCCCGGTGTCGAACAGCCTGCCGGCGAAGCCCGGAAAGGACGGGAAACAGATCGAGCCGAGGATGCCGCCGGCATTCATGTCCTTGACCCGCTCGTCGACGTTGTAGCAGCCGGGCCGGATCTCATCGAGGCCCTGCGGTTCCAGCCCGTACTCCTCCTTGGGCCGGCCGGCCACCGCGTTGAGTGCGACGTTGGGGATGACGACGTCCCGGAATTTCCACATATCGGAACCGTCGGGGTTGTGCACCAGGTGCGGCGCATCGCCGGCGTACTTCTTCGGCAGGTGATTGGCGAACATATCGGGCGGTTCAACGATGTGGTCGTCGACGCTGATCAGGATCATGTCGTCTTTGCGCATGGGCCGTTCCTCTCGTCTTCTGCCTCTCTCTGGAAACTAGCTTCTCACCAGGCGAGAATCAACCTCTTTATCCGGCCGCCCCGCCCTGACCACGGAATTGACCGCTCCGGCCGGAAGAGGGATTGACCTTGGGCCGACTTCATGTAAACCTGTTATCCGTAATTGAGAATGCGATTCTCGCAACTGAGAGGCGGTCGCAGATGCGGGTGACCCCGCTGCCGGCGGACGAGTGGGACGACGACGCCCGCGACGCCCTGCGGCCGATGATGCCGCGGGAGCGGCAGAACGCCGAGGCCGCCGGACCCATGCTGTCCACCCTGGTGCGCCATCCGGCCCTGGCGAAGTCCTTCCTCGGTTTCAGCGCGCATCTGCTCTTCCGTTCCACCCTGCCGGCCCGGATCCGGGAGGTGGCGATCCTGCGTATCGCCCACCGGCGCGGATGCACTTACGAGTGGGTTCACCACACCGAGATGGCGAAGGCCGAAGGCCTCACCGACTCCGACGTGGCGGCGGTCGCCGCCGGCAAGACCGGCAATGACCTCGACCAGTTGATCATCGACGCCGTCGATCAGCTCGATCAGCGCTCGAACCTCACCGATGCCACCTGGGAGGCGCTCAGCAAGCACCTCACCGAGCAGCAGCGGATGGACCTGGTGTTCACCGTCGGCAGCTACGCCATGCTCGCCATGGCGCTCAACACTTTCGAAGTACCGCTCGAAGAAGGAAGGTAAGCACGTGCCCCATTTTCCGAAGCCGGCAGCCGGCAGCTGGACAGAGAGCTATCCCGAACTGGGCACCGCCCCGGTGAACTACAGCGACTCGATCGACCCGGCCCACTACGCCAAGGAGCAGGAGGCGATCTTCAAGCACTCCTGGCTGAACGTCGGCCGGACAGACAAGCTGCCCAAGAGCGGCAGCTACTTCACCAAGGAGATCGCGGTCGCCAAGGCCTCGATCATCGTGGTGAAGGGTAAGGACGGTGTGGTCCGGGCGTTCCACAACATCTGCCGCCACCGCGGCAACAAGCTGGTGTGGAACGACTTTCCCAACGAGGAGGTGCAGGGCACCTGCCGCCAGTTCACCTGCAAGTACCACGCCTGGCGGTTCAGCACCGAGGGCGAGCTCACGTTCGTCCAGCAGGAAGAGGAGTTCTTCGACCTCGACAAGAACGAGTTCGGGCTCAAGCCGGTGCGCTGCGAGGTCTGGGAAGGGTTCATCTTCATCAACTTCGATGACCAAGCCGGCTCACTCGCCGATTACCTAGGCCCGATGGCCAAGGGGCTGGAGGGCTACCCCTTCGACGAGATGACCGAGGTCTACAGCTACAAGTCCGATATCAACGCCAACTGGAAGCTGTTCATCGACGCCTTCGCCGAGTTCTATCACGCACCCGTCCTGCACGTGAACCAGGCGACCCGCGAGGAAGCCGAAAAGCTGCGCGGCTACGGGTTCGAGGCGCTGCACTACGCGCTCCACGGCCAGCACTCGATGATCTCGTCCTGGGGTGGGATGGCCCCGCCCAAGGACATCAACATGGTCAAGCCGATCGAGCAGAAACTGCACAGCGGTCTGTTCGGACCGTGGGACCGTCCTGACATCAAGGGCCTCGATCCGCTTCCGCCGGGGGTCAACCCGTGCGGGGCTCCGCAGTGGGGCGTCGACTCCTACGTCTTCTTCCCCAATTTCATGCTGCTCATCTGGGCGCCCGGCTGGTACCTGACCTACCACTACTGGCCCACCTCGGTGAGCAGCCATACCTTCGAGGCCAGCCTGTACTTCGTGCCACCGAAGACCGCCCGCGAGCGACTCGGCCAGGAACTGGCCGCAGTCACGTTCAAGGAATACGCGCTGCAGGACGCCAACACCCTGGAGGCGACCCAGACGATGATCTCGTCGCAGTACGTCACCGAGTTCCCGCTCAACGACCAGGAAATCCTTCTCCGTCATCTGCACAAGACGGCCCGCGACAAGATCAAGGAGTTCGAAGATGCCTGACACCGCAACCAAGACCGGGGTGCTGCCTCCCCAGTTCGCCGATCTGGAGAAGTTCACCGACTGGTGCCTGGCCACCGAGCCTGAGCGCTACAGCAAGCGGCTTGCTTCCTCGATGCCCGATATGCAGGAGTTCTACAACGCCGGCATGGCCCGGATCGACGAGGCGATGACCTACCTCGACCAGTTCCCGCTCAAGGCGATGCCTGAGGACGCACGGGCACTGATGCATCTGATGCAGTCCCTGGTGATGGTCTCGTTCCCGGTGGAGTGCTGGAAGCAGCCGCGGGTGCCGGACAGCGGCGCGGCGTGGGTGACCATCATCAAGGAGCCGGTGGTCTAGAGGGTGCTGACGCTCAAGGCCGCCGGTTACGTCGACGTCGATGCGGGCGAGATCGTTCGCCCCGGCATCGTCCATGTCGACGGCGACCGGATCGTCGGCCTCGGCGGGAAGATCGACGGCGGCACCGAGGTCATAGATCTGGGCGACTCGATCCTGTTGCCCGGTCTGATGGACATGGAGGTCAACCTGCTGATGGGCGGACGGGGTGAAAACCCCGGTCTCTCCCAGGTGCAGGATGATCCGCCGACCCGGGTGCTGCGCGCGGTCGGCAACGCACGCCGCACGCTTCGGGCCGGGTTCACCACCGTCCGCAACCTCGGTCTGTTCGTCAAGACCGGCGGATATCTACTCGATGTCGCGCTGGGCAAGGCGATCGACGCGGGCTGGATCGACGGACCCCGCATCGTGCCGGCCGGACATGCCATCACCCCGACCGGCGGCCATCTCGACCCGACGATGTTCGCCGCCTTCATGCCCGGTGCGCTGGTGCTGACCGTCGAGGAGGGTATCGCCAACGGGGTCGACGAGATCCGCAAAGCGGTGCGCTACCAGATCAAGCACGGCGCGCAGGTGATCAAGGTTTGCGTGTCCGGTGGTGTCATGTCGCTGACCGGAGAGGCTGGGGCGCAACACTATTCGGATGAGGAACTCGCCGCGATCGTTGACGAGGCGCACCGGCGGGGACTGCGGGTCGCGGCCCACACCCACGGCGCCGAAGCCGTCAAACACGCGGTCGCCGTCGGTATCGACTGCATCGAACACGGTTTTCTGGTTGACGACGAGGCCATCGCGCTGATGGTTGATCGCGGGACCTTCCTGGTGAGCACCCGCCGGCTGGCCGAGGCGATGGACGTCTCGAAGGCTCCGGCGGAGTTGCAGGCCAAGGCCGCCGAGATGTTCCCGAAAGCACGCACCTCGATCAACGCCGCCTACCAGGCAGGGGTGAAGATCGCCGTAGGCACCGACGCACCGGCTATTCCGCACGGCCGGAACGCCGACGAACTCGTCACTCTGGTGGAGTGGGGACTTCCGGCGGCAGTGGTGCTCAAGGCGGCGACCGTCACTGCGGCCGAGCTGATCAACGTGACCGATCGCGGCCGGCTGGCCGAAGGGTTGCTCGCCGACATCATCGCTGTGCCCGGAGATCCGCTGGCCGACATAAGCGTCACCCGGGATGTCAATTTCGTCATGAAGGGCGGAAAGGTCTATGTCAAGAAGGACTGATGACATCGTCGAGATCCAGCAACTGCTGGCCCGCTATGCCGTGACCATCACCCAGGGTGATGTGGACGGGTTGATCGGGGTCTTCACCGAAGACGGCACCTACAGCGCCTTCGGCGAGACCTATTCACTGTCCCGGTTTCCCGTGCTCGTCGACGCCGCGCCCAAGGGCCTCTTCATGACCGGTGAGTCACTCGTCGAGTTCGACGAGAAGGATCCGGATGCGGCCACCGGAACCCAGCCGCTGTGCTTCGTCGAACACTCCGCGCACGATATGCGGATCGGCTACTACCGCGACACCTACCTGCGCACCGATCAGGGTTGGCGCTTGCGCACCAGGGCGATGACCTTCATCCGCCGCAGCGGCGAACACGACTCCGGCCGGCCGCATGCGATCGGACGGCCCGCCGGCGGATGAACGCCCCGATGACGACCGAGGAGTTCCGCTCCGGGCTGTCCTCCTGGCTGGACGAGAACGATCTGACCCCGGGTCCCGAGCACTCACTCGAGGCACACATCGCGCAGATGAGCCGGGTTCGCCGGGCGATGTACGACGCCGGTTGGATGCGCTACGGCTGGCCCACCGAGGTCGGCGGTCTGGGTGGGTCCGCCATGCTGCGACTGATCGTCGCCGAGGAGGTGCTCGGCCGCAATATCGCTGAGCCGGGTCCGTATTCGATGATGGAAGTCCTACTGCCCAGCATGATCGACTACGCCAGTCCGGAACTGGCCGCCGAGATGGTTCCCCGTTACCTTCGCGGCGAGGAACACTGGTGCCAGGGCTTCTCCGAGCCCGGCTCGGGCAGCGATCTCGCATCCCTGACCACCAAGGCCGTCCAGCGCGGCGACGACTGGGTGATCAGCGGCCAGAAGGTGTGGACGAGTTTCGCGCAGTTCTCCAAACGCTGCATCCTGCTGACTCGCACCGGCGGACCGGACACTCCCAAGCACGAGGGCATCACCGCCTTCTTCATCGACATGGACTCCCCCGGCATCACAGTCCGCCCGCTGCGCACCATGCACGGTGTCAACGAGTTCTGCGAGGTCTACTTCGACGACGTCGTGGTGCCCGCCGAGCGGATGCTCGGCCGACCCGGTGACGGCTGGCAGCTGGCAAACGATCTGCTGCCCTTCGAACGGTCCACGTGCTTCTGGCAGCGGATCGCCTACCTGTACACCCGCTTCGACCGGATGCTCGCCCACGCCACCGATGCCGGCGACGCCGAGGTCGGGGCGGCTTATCTCGCCCTGCACACCGTCCGGTGCAAGTCGGCGCAGACCCAGAGGCGTTTCGCCGACGGAGCCCGGTTGGGTCCGGAGACCTCGATCGACAAGGTGCTGCTGGCCGGCGCCGAACAGAAGCTCTACGACACCGCGCGCGATGTCATGCCGGGCCTGCTGCAACTCGACGACACCACACCGTGGCGTCCCGAATTCCTCTACTCCCGGGCGGCCAGCATCTACGGCGGCACCGCGGAGATCCAGCGCAACATCATCGCCCGGCGTCTCCTCGATCTGGGGAGGGAGTGAGCGTTGGACGCCGATGATCTCGAGATGCTGGCCGACACCGTGTACAAGGCACTGTGTGCCACTCCCACCCCGCATGCGGAGGCTGCGCTGAACGAGCTCGGCTGGTCCGAGATGCTCGCGGAAATCCCCTCGGAAGCAAGCGCTTTGGTGTTCCGGCTCCTGGGCGAGACCGGACGGCACGCAGGTGTCCTCAACGATGTCCTCCTTGCCGAGGCCGGTAGCTCGACAGGCGGTACCGTGCCTCTGCCCTTCGCCGGCGGACACTGGGTGATCTGGGCACGCGAGCCCGGTGCCGGGACAGCCGTCGACGACGAGCTGCCGCTCCGGATCACCGGTGCCGGTGAGGAGATTCCGCTGGCAGTCGGCCGGCGGGCGCTCGCCTGGTGGCTGGTCGGTTCATCGCGCGCGATGCTGGAACTGGCCCGCCGACACGCGCTGGACCGGGTGCAGTTCGGTCGCCCGATCGCATCGTTTCAGGCGGTGCGGCACAAGCTGGCCGAGACGCTGGTCGCGATCGAGGGAGCCGAAGCAACGCTGACGGCCGCGACCGACGACTTCGGCGCTCTACTGGCCAAGGCGGCGGCCGGCCAGGCCGCACTCACAGCCGCACAACACTGCCAGCAGGTGATGGGGGGTATCGGCTTCACCGCCGAGCACGATCTGCACCGGCACATCAAACGCGTGATGGTGCTCGACGGTCTGCTGGGATCCACGCGCGAACTGACCCGCCAGGCGGGGGCTGTGGTCAAGGCCCGGGGCACCGCCCCCCGACTCGCCGGGCTGTGACGCAAGTCCTCGACACGAGCGAGAACGAAGTTCTCGCTGTTGAGAGTAGTAATCTAAGCGCGATGTATAAACGCCCCCACGCGCTCAGTTCGTGATGAGCACCGCCGTGAAGAACCCCGGTGAGGAGCCTGCCTGGAAACAGCGGGCCGTCGAGCGATCGGTCCGTACGGCCAAGGTCCGCGCCGGTCAGCGGGTGCAGCGCTTTCTCGAATCCGCGCAAGCGATCATCGCCGAGAAGGGCACCACCGATTTCACCGTGCAGGAAGTGGTGGACCGGTCCCGTCAGTCACTGCGCAGCTTCTACCTCCAGTTCGACGGCAAGCATGAACTGCTGCTGGCCTTGTTCGAGGACGCGGTCAGCAAGACCGCCGATCAGATCCGGGCGGCTGCCGGCGACCACACCGATCCGGTCGCGCGACTGAAGGTCGCCGTGACCGAGCTCTTCGAGGTGTGCCGGGTCGGCTCAACCGCGCGCCGACCGTTGTTCAGCGATTTCGCACCACAGCTCCTGATCTCTCACCCCGACGAGATGAGGATCGCCCATGCGCCGCTGGCCGGTCTTTTCACCGGATTGATGGAGGACGCGGCGGCGGCGGGCGAACTGCGCTCCGGCGTCAGCCCGCGCCGACTGGCCGCGATGACGATGCAGACGGTCATGTTCATCGCCGCACAGGCCGGTGGAGAAGCCGTCGACGACGGTCACCACGCCATCACGGCTGACGAGGTGTGGGAGTTCTGTTCGCGGGGTTTCGCCCGATAAGTGTTTCGGCGGCAGTGTAAGGGTCGCAACGGTTTTCGGCGACAGCGTCGGCAAGACCCACAAGCTCGGGATCGGTGTGCAGGAGGCTCTGCGCGAGGGACAGAATCTGCGCGCGAGCCCGTGCGGAACGGCGCTCCCCACTGTCCGCACGACTGTGCGCATCGATCGCCTCGACCAGTTCGGTGACTCCCTCGTTGCGCGCGGCGATGAGCGTGAGCACCGGGGCATGGGTCTCCGCCTTGAGGTCCCTGACCGTCTGCGCGGCTCCCTCACGGTCGGCCTTGTTCACCACCACGATGTCGGCCACCTCGAGCAGACCGGCCTTGGCGGCCTGGACCGCGTCCCCGGCTCCCGGGTTCAGGATCACGATGGTGGGGTCGGCCACCGCCGCGATCTCGATCTCGGACTGCCCGACGCCGACGGTCTCCAACAGGACGATGTCGTAGCGCAACTCGGCCAGCAACCTGATCGCCGCAGGCACCGCCGCTGACAGACCACCGAGGTGTCCGCGGGTGGCCACCGAACGGATCAGCACGTCGGTGTCATTGATATGAGCGGCCATCCGGATGCGATCGCCGAGCAGCGCCCCGCCGCTGTAGGGCGACGACGGATCGACCGCCAGCACCGCGACCCGTTGTCCCCGTTCGCGATATGCGGCCACCAGCGCTGCGACCGTGGTCGATTTGCCCGCCCCCGGCGGGCCGGTGACCCCGACGACAGGAACGGTCGCAGCACCCATGTGTGCGAGCACGTCATCACGACGGTCGCTCTCGACGAGGCTCAGCAGGCGGCCGGCCGCCCGGACGTTGCCCGCGCGGGCGGCCTCGATGAGATCCGCTACATCCATTGCGCAGCGTCCATCACCACAGCGTCCATCAGCGCAACGCTACTCACACGTCACGCGGCGGGCACCTCGATGACGGTCGCCGAACCCATGCCGCCACCAGCGCACATCGCCGCGACACCGATACCACCGCCGCGCCGGCGCAACTCGTGAACGAGCGTCACCACCATGCGCGCACCGGTTGCCGCCACCGGATGCCCCAATGAGCAGCCGCTGCCGCTGGTGTTGACCAGATCGGGATTGATGTCGAGCAGCTTGATGGTCGCGACGCACATCGCGGCGAATGCCTCATTGATCTCGAAGAGATCGACATCGCCGAGCGAAAGACCAGCGCGGCCAAGCGCTTTGCGGATCGCCTCAACGGGAGCCAGACCGGTGTCGGCCGGGTCGACACCGACCGAGGCCCACGACCGAACGGTTCCCAGGGCCGGGAGGCCCAGAGCATCGCTGGCGATCGCCAGGGTGGCCGCGGCGTCGTTGGCGCCGGAGGCATTGCCCGCCGTGATCGAGAAGCCCTCGATCTCCGGGTGCAGCACCTTGAGTCCGGCGAGTCGCTCCATGGAGGTGTCGCGGCGGGGATGCTCGTCGGTGTCGAACAACCCGTGCGGTGTCTGGATGGGAACGATCTCCTCCTTGAACCGCCCCTCGTCGATCGCGGCGATCGCGTTCTGATGCGAGCGCAGGGCCCAGGCGTCCATCTCCTCGCGGCTCACCCCGGCCTTCACCGCCGCGTTCCAGCCGACGGTGATCGACATGTCCATGTTCGGGGCATCCGGACGGTCGGGATGCGTCGGCGGGAACCACGGCGCCATCTCCTCCCCGACTCGCCGAGTGAACCGCGGCGAGGTCGACGCCGAGTTCACCCCGCCGGCGATCACCAGTTGATCCATCCCGGCCCTGATACTGCCGGCCGCGATCTGGACCGCCGAAAGCCCGGCCGCGCAGTGCCGGTTGTCCGAGAGTCCCGGCACCGAGGTGAGGCCGGCGGTGATGGCGGCATGGCGGGCGATCACACCGCCGCCGTAGAGGCCCTCGCCCAGCACGAGGTCGTCGATCCGGGATCGTTCGACGTGGGCGTCCAGGTCCGTCGCAGTCGCCGACACCACGTGATTGGCCAGTTCGTAGGCATCGGTGTCACGCAATGTGCCCTTCATGGCGGTACCGATCGGGGTGCGCAGGGCGGACACGATGACTGCTTCGGGCACGGGATTCTCCGTTCAGACACTTAGTGCGACTATGCGAGAATAGTATTCTCGCAAGTAGAGAGCCACAGTTGCAAGAAGGGAAGCGGTAATGCAGATCAGTGGAAGCTCCGCCGTCGTCTTCGGAGGCGCCGGAGGACTCGGTGAAGCCACCGTCCGTCGTCTGCACGCAGCCGGAGCCAAGGTCGTGATCGCAGACCTGGCCGACGAGAAGGGCAAGGAACTCGCCGGCGAACTCGGGGTGCCCTATCTGCGCACCGACGTCACCAACGACGACGACGTCCTGGCTGCCATCGCCGCCGCCGAAGCGCTCGGACCGTTCCGGATCTCCGTCGACACCCACGGCGGTCCGGCCGGCGGCGGCCGGCTGATCGGCAAGGACGGCTCGCCGATGGAGATGGAAGCGTTCACCAAGACCATCACCTACTACCTGACCGCCGTCTTCAACGTCATGCGGCACGTCGCCGCGGCGATGGCCCGGACCGAACCCGATGAGAACGGTGGACGTGGCGTGATCATCAACACCGCCTCGATCGCGGCCTTCGAGGGCCAGATCGGCCAGCTGCCGTATTCCGCCGCCAAGGGCGGCGTGGTCGCGATGACACTGGTCGCGGCGCGCGACCTCTCGCCGATGGGCATCCGGGTGAACTCGATCGCACCCGGCACCATCAACACCCCCGCCTACGGCAAGGCGGCCGATCAACTCGAGGCGTATTGGGGACCGCAGGTGCTCTTCCCGAAGCGGATGGGCCGCTCAACCGAATACGGAGCGCTCGCGCTCTCGATCGCCGAGAACGACTATCTCAACGGCGAGACCATCCGCCTAGACGGCGGACTGCGCTTCCCGCCGAAGTAGCCGCGCGGATCGCACGTGGACGAGGCGGGCAGGCTTTCGGAGAACCTCACCGAGATCGAAGCCATCAAGGTGCTCAAGGCTCGTTACTGCAGGCTTCTGGACACCAAACAGTGGACGGCGTGGCGGGAGCTGTTCACCGACGACTTCGTCAGTGACACTTCGCAATCCGGGGGTCAGATCATCACCGGAGCCGACGCCTTCGTCGACTACATCCAAAAGACCCTGGGTAAGCCGTCACAGATCACCGTCCATCAGGTTCACGCACCGGAGATCGAGCTGACCGCACCCAATGCCGCGCGTGGGGTGTGGGCGCTCAACGATGTCGTGCATCTGGCGCCCGGGATCAATCTCAACGGCTACGGCCACTACCACGAGACCTACCTCAAAGCCGACGGTCGATGGCGGATCGCGACGTCGACTCTGACACGCCTCCGCGAGGACGTGTTCAACGGCGTGTTCTCGGTCCGCGTCTCACCACTGCTGCGCGACGCCGGCGCTGGAATGGCGCGCCGGTTCCTCTCGCCGAAACCCAAGGGATAGCGACGCTGAGCGGCGCTACTTCTTCTTGGGCGCGTTGAGCTTGGTCACTATGGCCCGGAAGTCGGCACTCTGCATGGTCAGGCTTTCCGCCGTCAGTGCGTAGTCGAGGGTGGTCAGTACCGTCTTCTCCAGTTGCATGTTGAGAATCCGCTTGGTGCTCTCGACTGCGAGTTGCGGCAGCGCAAGGATGCGCTCGGCGCAGGCCATCGCTTCGGCGACCGGGTCGGCCACGACGTGATTGGCCAGTCCCATCTCGGCCGCGCGCTGCGCCGGAATGCGGGCGCCGGTGATCGCGTATTCCTTGGCCAGCAGCAGGCTGGTGTGCAGCGGCCAGGTCAGCGGTCCGCCGTCGGCGGCCACCAGGCCCACCTGCACGTGCGGGTCCGCCAGGTAGGCGTCCTCAGCGATGTAGACGATGTCGGACAACGCCACCAGGCTGCAGCCCAGCCCGACGGCCGGTCCGTTGACCGCGGCGATCACCGGAATGCGGCAGCGCGCCATTCCGAGAACGATCTCGCGCCCGTCGGCGATGGTCTTCGTACGCAGGTCCTCGTCACCCATGAGTTCCTGGAGATAGGCGAAATCGCCGCCTGCGGAGAACGCCCGGCCGGCGCCGGTGAGCACGGCGACCCGAGCCTCCGGATCGCGGCTCATCCGCGTCCACAGACGGGCCAGTCCGATGTGCAGCGGATCGTTGACGGCGTTGAGCGCGTCAGGCCGGTTGAGGGTGACGATCCGGATCGGGCCCTCCGCACGGACGTCGACTTCGTCAGGCATGTCATACATAGGTGTGTTCACACTCCCAATCCGAGGATGCGTCCGGCGATGATGTTCTTCTGGATCTGCGATGTCCCGCCCATGACACTCTGGGCACGACTGTAGAGGTAGGCGCCGAACAATTCGTCGTCGGCGGTTCCTACGGTGGCAAGTGCGGCGTGGCCCACGGACTGTTCGGTCCAGGTCATCAACAGCTTGTCCAATGAACCATCGGGACCGTGTTTGATTCCGTCGAGCTGTTCGGAGAGCCGGCGGCGTACGTGCAGACGCAGCATCTCGGTCTGTACCCAGGCCCAGGACAGTTCATCGGGTGCGGGTCCGTCGATGCGGGAAGCCAACTGGCGCACCAGTTTTCCGTACCTAGCCGAGAAGCCGAGTGTCGAGGGCTCGCGCTCATGGCTGACGACCGTCATCGCCAGCTTCCATCCGCTGCCGGGTTCTCCCACCATATTGGCGGCCGGGACCCGGGCGCCGTCGAATTCGACCTGACCGAACTCCTTGGTGACACCGCTGATCATCTTCAACGGGCGCTGGACGATTCCGGGCTGGTGCATCGAGATGATGAACGCCGAGATTCCCTTGTGCTTGGGGACGTCCTTCTCGGTCCGCGCCAACACCAGGCACCAGTCTGCGACATCGGAGTAGCTGGTCCAGATCTTGTGTCCGTTGATGATGTAGTCGTCACCGTCACGGGTCGCGGTGGTGGTCAGCGAGGCCAGATCCGAGCCGGCGCCGGGTTCGCTGAAACCCTGGCACCACCGCTCGGTGCCGTTGATCATTCCCGGCAGGAACCGTTGGCGCAGTTCCTCATTGCCGTGGTGGCTCAGACCGACCACCAGGTAGCCCAGGCTCGGCCGGGCCGGTGCGCCGGCCTTGGCGATCTCCTCGTCGACGATCACGTCGAAGACCGGCGGCAGGTCGTGACCGCCGTACTCGGCCGGCCAGGACGTGCCGAAGAAACCGGCGGCGTAGAGCGCCTGATGCCACTCCCCCTGTTTGGCCCAGTAGGCGTCGCCCGACGTCGGGAACCTGCCCTTCTGCTCGGTCAGCCAGCCGCGCAGACGGTCCCGGAAGGCGGCTTCCTCCGGCGAGTCACGAAAGTCCAATGGTCAGCTCCTCCAGTTTGGCCGGCCACATCTCGGTGTCGGCAAGCACTCTGCGTAGGTAGACGTGCGCCAGGCACTCCCAGGTGTTGCCGATACCGCCGTGGACCTGAATCGAGGTCTCGCACACGGTGAATGCAGCTCTGGCGCAATAGATCTTGGCGACCCGAGCCGCCTCGACCGCTTGGTCGGCGGGTAGTTCGTCGACCGCCCAGGCTGCGTGACGCAGCACGCTGATCGAGCCCTCGATGAGCGCCAGGCCTTCGGCCAGCATGTGTGCGACGGCCTGATACGAACCGATCGTATGCCCGTACTGCTCACGGACCTTGGCGTACTCGGTGGCCAGCGAGAGCGTCCCGCGGGCGGCACCGAGCATGTCGGCGGAGGTGGCCACCATGGCCAGGGCATGCCAGCGCTGTGCCTGCTCTGCCGACAGCTCCCCCACAGCTGTGGCGCCGGCCGTTGCGCCGGCCGCCAGGCGGGTCAGATCGACGGCCACCCCGGCCTCGCCGACGGCGACGGAATCCACCGCCGTGCCGCGCACCCGCAGTGCGGTATGCCGTCCATCGGCGTCGACGACGGTGTCACCGGTGGCGACCGTTGCCGGCTCCGGATCGACACCGAGCAGCCGTTGCAGGTCGTCGGCGAGCACCGGCCCGAGGAACGCGACGTCGACGAGTCCGCGGCCGAACTCCTCGGCGACGATCGCCACCTCGACACCGGATGCCTCGTCGCTGCGCAACGACCGCCATCCGGTGGACTCGACGGTCTTCTCCAGCCGGGAGCGGCGGCCCTCGTCGTCGAGATCCGCGACCGATCCGGGCCCCAGGTCGTCGGCGAGTTTGGCGGCGGCGTCACGCAACTGCTGCTGCTCAGGCGTCAGACGTACATCCATACTGCTCCTTCAGAACGCGCCGGAGCGCCTTACCCGACGGCAGGCGCGGGACTTCGGGGACGAACACGACCTCGCGCGGCCGCTTGTACGCGGCGAGACGCTCCCCGACCAGGCCGGTCAGTTCCTCCGCGGACACCTGAGGATCGGCCACGACAGCAGCCATCACGGCCTCGCCGTTCAGCCCGTCCGGCACACCGAACACCGCGCAGTCCCGCACGGCGGGATGCCCGAGCAGCACCGCCTCGACCTCGGCCGGGGCCACCTGGAATCCCCGCACCTTGATCATCTCCTTGACCCGGTCGGTGATCCGCAACCATCCGGAGTCGAGCACACCGATGTCGCCGGTTCGGTACCAGCCGTCGGTGAATGCTGCTGTGGTGTCGCCGACGGGGAGGTACCCGGCCATCACGGACTCTGAGCGCACCTGGATCTCGCCGGTCTCGGCGATGCGCACGTCGACCCCGGGGACAGGTTTGCCGACGGTGTCCAGGCGCGCATCGTCCAGCGGGCAACAGGCGATGACCGGGACCTCGCTTGTTCCGTAGGCCGAGATCCAGCTGACGCCGGTGCGTGCGGTGACGGTGTCGGCGACACTCCCGGTCACCGGTGTTGCGCACCACATGATGTAGCGCAGTGAGGACAGATCGAACTTCTCTAGCTCCGGGTGCGCGGCGATCGCCAATGCGATTGGCGCCACTGCCATTTCGATGGTGATCCGGTCCCGTCCGATGTGGTCGAGCAACGTGTCGATGTCGAACCGGGGATGCAGACGCATCCACGCGCCGGCCTGCAGTGCAGTCGCGATGTTGAGCAATCCGAGGATGTGGGACGGCGGGGTGGCGATCTGCATGCGGTCTGCTGCCGTCATACCCAGCGCAGTCCGCCAGTGCGCAACGCCCGCGCCGAAGGATCGGTGGGTGTGGCGGACCGCCTTCGGCATCCCGGTGGTGCCGGAACTAAACACCAGCACGGCATCGGCGTCGGGGTCCGCTTCGCCCGTCACCGGTTCGGCCGGCTGGATCGGTTCGTTCAGATCACGCATCGGAAGGTGGGCCGCCAGGACCGGGGCGTCGCCGACAGCGTGCCCGGCGCCCGTCACGGAGAGCGCATGCTGCACCTCGGTGTGCTTCCATGCCGGACTGATCAGGACGGCCGCCGCGCCCAGCGCCCAGATCGCCTGCACGGCGATGATGAATTCGGGGCGGTTCGAGGACATCAGTGCGACACGGTCACCGGCGCGCACCCCGCGGGCGCGCAGGTCCTGCGCCAGTCCGCCGGCCAGGCCGTTGAGTTCGGTCCTGCTGTAGCTTCGGTCACCGAAGGCCAGCACCGCCGCGCCGCTCATGCAGCAATCCGGGTGAACATGGTCGGTGACTGGCCCCATCGAGATCGAGAACATACTATCGGTGATTGAGAATACTATTCTCGCTTTAGTAGAATGACAATGCGCCAAGGATCGAGGAGGGTCGTCGGATGAGCGCGGACAGCGGAGCCCGGGTCGCGGTGACGACGGTTTCTGACGGCGCCGAGGCCGGGACGGTGACCATCACCCTGGATGGTCAGACCGAATCGGTCCCCACCATGCCGGGCGAGACGCTGCTGGAGAGTGCCCGCCGGGCCGGAATGACCCCGCCCTACAGCTGCGAAGCCGGCAACTGCGGCTCCTGCATCGCGACCATCATCGAGGGCAAGTGCACCATGCGCAGCAACACCGCGCTGTCCGCCGACGAGATCGAGGATGGTCTGGTCCTGACCTGCCAGGGGATCCCCGACACGGCCTCGATCAGCATCAGCTACGACGACTGATACTCATCGAGAACCGGCGGCGGCCGGAACTGCGGCTGATACCCGGCCACATGGATCGGGCTACCCACCAGTCGGTACTCCCCCGCCGTCACGATGACCTCGGGGGTGGCCTCGAGCGCATCGGGCAGTGACCGTACCGCTGCCGCCGGGATACCCAGTCGCCGAAGCCGGCGCTCCCAGCCGACCGCGCTGTCGGCGCGCAGCGCATCGGTCACCACGGCGAGCACCTCGTCGCGGCAGGCCGAGCGCTCGGCCATCGTCGGGAATCCTTCGATCCCCGCCTCGCCGGCGAAGGACCGCCAGAACCCGTCATGGGTGATGAACAGCGCGAGGTAACCCTCCGCGGTCGGAAACAGTTGGGCGGGAACGTAGAACGAATGCGCGCCGTACGGCAGACGACGAGGACCGACGTGATCGTTGAGATAGGCCGAGGCGCGGTAATTGAGTTGGGAAAACATCACATCGCGCAATGAGACGTCCACCTGACCACCTCGTCCGGAGACGATCATCGCCAGCAGCCCCAGCGCGGCGGTGAGTCCGGTGGAGTTGTCGACGGAGGAGTAGCCCGGCAGCGTCGGCGGACCATCAGGATCTCCGGTCATCGCGGCGACGCCCACCATGGCCTGGATGACGTAGTCGAACGCCGGGTCGTCACCACCGTCGAGTCCGTAGCCGGTCAGCGCCACACACACCAGATTGTCGTTGTGCACCCGTAAGGCGTCATAGGTCAGGCCGAGCTTGCGGATCACCGACGGCTTCATATTCACCAGCAGCGCATGGGATTGGGCTGCGAGTTCACCGAGTCGGCGTTGCCCTTCCTCGGAGGCCAGATCGAGGCAGATACTGCGTTTGTTGCGGTTCAGACTGGCGAAATAGCTGTCGGACACCTGCCGGGAGATCTCACCGCCAGGCGGTTCGATCTTGATGACCTCGGCCCCGAGGTCGGCCAGCAGCATGGTGGCGTACGGGCCGGCGAGCATGGTGCCGACCTCAAGGATGCGGATGCCGGCGAGAGGCGCCTTCACCGTCGTCTCATCGGATCTGATCGGCGAGCTGCGAAATCACCTCGCGGGTACGGTATTTCGACGCCACCAGTTCATCGCGGGTCTCCCCGATCGGCAACAGCCGCACCGACAGATCGGTGACACCCGCGTCGGCGAACTGACGGAACCGCGCCAGGATCGCCTCCTCATCGCCGGCAGCGCACAGGTCGCCGACATTGCGGGCATCGCCACGGTCGAGCAACTTCTGATAGTTCGGCGACGTCTCGGCCTCGGCCAGAATGCGGTTCGCCCGGTCCCTGGCCGCCTCGATCTCGGAGTTCGCGCACAGACATACCGGGATCCCGGCGACGATCCTCGGTGCGGGACGGCCGGCCGCCTGCGCGGCCTTGTTGATGCGTGGCGCGATGTGGTCGCCGATCGCGCGCTCGTCGGCCATCCACAACACGGTTCCGTCGGTCAGTTCACCGGCGATCTGCAGCATCACCGGTCCCAGGGCCGCGACCAGAACCGGCATCGGTGACTCGGCGGCCAACACCGTCGGGTTATGCACGGTGAAGGTTTCGTTCTCGATATCAACGTCGCCCGGTCCGGCCAGTGCGGCGTTGAGCACCTCGAGATAGTCGCGGGTGTAGGCGGCCGGCTTGTCGTAGGACAGGCCCAGCATGTCGCGGATGATCCAGTGATGCGACGGACCGACTCCCAGGGCCAGTCGACCACCGCTCCCGGCGTGCACCGAGAGTGCCTGGCGGGCAAGGGCGATCGGATGCTGAGCCTGCAGTGGGACCACCGCCGTACCGAGTTCGATGCGCGAGGTGCGGTTGCCCATCAGCGACACCATGGTCAGCGCATCGAAATCGTTGGGAACCTGTGGCATCCACGCGGTGTCGAATCCCGCGGACTCGGCCCACTCGATGTCCTCGAGGAACTTGGTGACCTTGCGGGTCATGTCGCCGCGTTCGGCGCCGATCATCACGCCCAAGCGCATGTCACTCTCCTACGGGGGTCGACGCGGTGAGTGCACGAACGTCCCGTACCAGGACATCCAGCGCCGTACCGGTCGGGAACACCGCTGCCGCGCCGGCTTCCAGAAGTTTGGGCACGTCTCCCTGCGGGATGGTGCCGCCGACGATGACGGCGATATCGCCGGCATCGGCCTGGCGCAACGCATCGACGGTGCGTTTGGTCAGGGCGATGTGCGCACCGGACAGGATGGAAAGACCCACAACGGAAACATCCTCCTGCAAGGCGATCGAGACGATGTCCTCGATCCGCTGCCGGATACCGGTGTAGATCACCTCGAAACCCGCGTCGCGCAACGCTCGGGCGACGATCTTGGCCCCGCGGTCGTGACCGTCAAGACCGGGCTTGGCGACAAGAATGCGTGCGCTCATCAGAAAACCACCGGCTGTTGGAATTCGCCCCAAACCGCCTTGAGCGCCGAAACCATCTCTCCAACAGTGCAATACGCATTGGCGCAGTCGATCAATCGGTGCATCAGATTCTCGTCTCCCTCTGCGCCCCGGGACAGTGCGGCGAGGGTGGCCTGCACCGTAGCGGGATCGCGCTCAGCCTTCACCTTCGCCAACCGCTTCAGTTGCATATCGCGGCCCTCGGCGTCGAGTTCATAGGTGTCGATGTCCTGGGGCGCTTCATCGGTGACGAACTTGTTCACACCCACCACCGGGCGCTCACCGGACTCCACCTGCTGATGGCTGCGGTAGGACTCGTCGGCTATCAGGCCCTGTAGGTATCCGTCTTCGATGGCGCGGACCATCCCACCGTGCTCCTCGAGGTCCGCCATGATCGCGATGATCCGTTCCTCGGTCGCGTCGGTGAGAGCCTCGACGAAGTAGGAGCCGCCCAACGGGTCGGCGACCCGGGCCACACCGGTCTCGTAGGCGAGAATCTGCTGAGTGCGCAGAGCAAGGGTGGCCGACTCCTCGCTCGGTAGGGCGAAGGGCTCGTCCCAGGCAGCGGTGAACATCGACTGAACCCCTCCGAGCACCGATGCCAGCGCCTCGTAGGCGACCCGGACGAGGTTGTTCTGCGCCTGCGGTGCGTATAGCGACGCCCCGCCGGAAACGCAGCCGAATCGGAACATCGCGGCCTTGTCCGTCTTGGCGCCGTACCGTTCGCGCACGATGGTGGCCCAACGCCGTCGTCCCGCGCGGTATTTCGCGATCTCTTCGAAGAAATCACCGTGGGTGTAGAAGAAGAAGGAGATCTGCGGAGCGAACTGGTCGATGGTCATCCGGCCTCGCTCCACCACGGTGTCGCAGTAGGTGACGCCGTCGGCCAGAGTGAAGGACATCTCCTGCACGGCGTTCGCTCCGGCATCGCGGAAGTGCGCGCCGGCCACCGAGATCGCGTTGAACCGGGGGACCTCGGCGGCGCAGAACTCGATCGTGTCGGCGATCAGCCGCAGCGACGGTTCGGGCGGCCAGATCCACGTCCCGCGGGAGGCGTACTCCTTGAGGATGTCGTTCTGGATGGTGCCGGTCAGCTTCTCCCGCGGCACCCCCTTCTTCTCGGCTGCGGCGACGTAGAACGCGAGCAGGATCGCCGCCGTGCCGTTGATGGTGAAACTCGTGCTGATCTTGTCCAGCGGTATCGAATCGAACAGGATCTCCGCGTCGGCCAGGGTGTCGACCGCGACGCCGACCCGGCCGACCTCCTCGCCGTACTCCGGATCATCGGAGTCGTACCCGCACTGGGTGGGCAGGTCGAGAGCTACCGACAGGCCGGTTCCACCCTGGTCGAGCAGATAGCGATAGCGGCGGTTGGACTCCTCTGCGGTGCCGAATCCGGAGTACTGCCGGAAGGTCCATAACCGTCCGCGGTATCCGGTGGAGAAGTTTCCCCGGGTGAACGGAAACTCACCCGGAGCCGGGGGATCGGCGGCACGATCCGCCGGTCCGTAAACCGGTTGCAACGGGATGCCCGATGACGTCTCGGATTGGTAGTCCATCGGTGAATACCGTACTTTCCATTTTGGAGAATGCCAATACCGCTTTATGCAAGCCCGTCGTGGTCAGGCGTCTGGAACTGCGGTTTCTTCACTGATGGCGTTCTCCGGGCAGCTGGAGATCGCGTCGGACACGGCATCCTGGTACTCCGCGGCGACATCGCCCGGGATCGCCACGGCGTAGCCGCCGTCGGTCAGGCTGAAGACCTCGGGGCACAGCGCCACGCATACGCCGTGGCCACGGCATCGGGAGTCGTCGACGAACACCCTCATCGGCCCTCGATTCCTCGTTCGAGCAGGGGATTGTTTCCAGACGGAAACTAGCTTCTCCCAAACAGAGAATCAACTTCGGGTACGGTTCAACTGTGGCGAGTCCTTATGAAGAGCCGGCCTGGAAGCAGCGTGCGATCGAACGCTCGACCAAGGCGGCGACGCTGCGCGCCGCGCAACGGGTGCAGCGCTTCCTCGACGCAGCACAGGACATCATGGCCGAGAAGGGCGGCACCGACTTCACCGTCCAGGAGGTCGTGGACCGGTCCGGACAGTCGCTTCGCAGCTTCTACCTTCAATTCGACGGGAAGCACGAGCTGCTGCTCGCCCTGTTCGAGGACGCCTTGGGGCGATCGGCGGAGGAGATCCGGGCTGCCACCGAGACCCGGACCGAACCGCTGGACAAGCTCAGCGTCGCCGTCCACATGCTGTTCGACAGCTGCCGCCCGAATCCGGCCTCGACCCGACCGCTGTTCACCGACTTCGCCTCGGGCCTGCTGGTCACCCACCCGGCCGAGGTCAAGGTCGCGCACCTTCCGCTGGTGGGTCTGCTCGAAGAGCTGATGAAGGAGGCCGCCGCGGCCGGCGTGCTGCGGCCGGGGGTCAAACCGCGGCGGATGGCGGCTATGACGATGCAGTCGGTCATGTTCATCGCCCAGTCGGTCGGCTCCGACGACACCCGCCCCATCACCTCCGACGAGGTGTGGGAATTCTGCTCCCGCGGGTTCGCCGGCGCCTAGGGCACGCAGCGACCCCATGAGCCAGTGGTTCCTGTTCCTGCCGCAGTACCGGCAGACGATGCCGGAACTGGTCGATCGAGCACGGGCCGCTGAGGCGAACGGATTCGACGGGATCGCCTTTCTGGATCACCTGGAGACCCCGATGGCGGCGGACCAACCACTGTGGGAGGCGATGACCGCCGCGACGTGGGTGGCCGCCAAGACCGAAAGGTTGCGCATCGGACATCTGGTGCTGTGTGACGCCTTCCGGCACGCTGCCGTGCTGGCCAAGCAGGCGGTGACACTCGCCGAAGCCAGTGAGGGACGCTTCGAACTCGGGCTGGGTTCCGGATCGATACCGGATGAGCTCACCAAGTTCGACATCACCGGCGACGGAGGGACCGCGCGAGTGGCACGGCTGGCCCGAACGCTTGCGATGCTTCACGAATGCTGGGGTCTGGACGGGGACCGGGTGCAGGCGCCGACACCGTCGCGACCCATCCCGATCCTGTTGGCGGGCAAGGGTCCTCGGATGCTCGAACTCGTTCGCCGGTATGCCGATTGGTGGAATCTGCCGGCCACTCAGATCGATGAGGTGCCTGCCCTGCTGCCGACGGTGGCGCCGGCGCGCGCCTCGGTGCAGCAGATGGTGACATTCATCCGGCCGGACGCGGACCGCGATGCGGTCATCGACCTGAGCCGTCGTCGATTCGGTTACCTGGGCACCGGCCTGGTGTGCGGTGACGCCGAGGAACTCCGGGCCCACTTCAGCGATCTCGCCGCACAAGGGGTGCAGCGTTTCTACGTGTGGTTCTCCGACTTCGCCCCGACCGACACCATCGAAGAGTTCGGCCGCTCCGTCATCGCATCCTTCGCGGGAGCCTGATCATGCAGATCTGGACCGGCACGGCCTTCATGGAAACCGCCCACGCCGTGGCCCTGGCCCCGCTACTCGACGAGGTCGGGTTCGACGGAATCGTCGTCTCCGATCACATGATCTACCCCCGCGAACTGTCCTCCCCGTACCCCTCCCCGACCGGCAAGCCGATGTGGTCCCCGGAGACCGCGTGGCCGGATTCCTGGGTTCTCATCGGCGCCATGGCCGCGGTGACACGACGCATCAGGTTCACCAACGCCGTCTACATCGCCCCGGCGCGGCCCCTGCTGGAAGTCGCCAAACTTGTCGCCACCGCCGCCGTGATCTCCGGCGACCGGGTGGCACTGACCGTCGGCGCCGGCTGGATGCGCGAGGAGTTCGATTTGATGGGGCAGGACTTCACCAACCGCGGAAAGCGGCTCGACGAGATGATCCGTGCGCTTCCGGAACTCTGGCGCGGCGGCTGGGTGAGTTGGGACGGCACCTACTACCGGGTGCCGGAATTGACGATCGAACCCCACCCCGGCGCGGCGGTGCGGATTCTGTGCGGCGGGGAGACCGAGGCCGGACTGCGCCGTGCGGCACGACTGTGTGACGGCTGGGTGGGTAACGCGTACTCCTGGGACGAGGCCGCCGAGAAGATCGAACGGCTCACCGCCCTGCGCAACGAGTACGGGCGCGGCGAGGATCCGTTCGAGGTCATGGTGGGGCTGCGCGAACCGGCGACGGTGGAGAACTTCAAACGCGCCGAAGGCCTCGGAGTGACGGCGCTGATGTGCCGGCCCTGGGAGACCGCTGACGCCGGCTGGACCCTGCAGCAGTATCGGGAATCGGTCGAGCGGTTCGCCGACACCATCCTGTCCAAACTCGCTTAACGCGCGGCGACTCCGCGCGGCAGGATCAGCGGAAGATCGTTGTAGGTGACGATGCCCGGGGCCGCGGCGACCACCGAGGGGATCGCATTGAGCGGCGGGGTGGCGGTCATGATGTGCCCGAGGACCATGAACTCCTCCAGCGTGGTGGCCTCGAAGTCCGGCGGCGGCAGGAATCCGACCTTCATGGTGACCGTGGGGCGACCGGCCACCTCGATCACCCAGCCGTCCTGCTCGATCTTCCAATCCGGTTCCAGCGTCTGCCCTTTGCGCCAGCGGACGTTGATCTCCACTCGCGTCTTTCCGCCGGCGATACCCTTCCAACTGGCGTACACCCCGGCCACACAACCCGCCGGAATGGTCCACGATCCCAGATCGAGATCCTCGGTGGTCTTCGCATACTCGGCATCACAGCGCACCTCATCGAGTTCGATACCGATCGCATCGGCGACCATCCGCACCGCCTCCCCGAACACTCCGGTGCCGTGCGCGGTCATGCTCTGCAGTTCGGGGTCGTCGATCGGCCGGCCGAACCCGACCGGCTTCTCGGTCTCCGGTGAGTCGTAGAACGTGGTGTCGGCCGCCTCGTTCACGGTGATGCAGTCGACGCGGTCGCAGATTCCGGCCGCCACGATCGACAACTGGTTGACGTATCCCGGGCTGATCCCGGATCCGAACATCGTCGACTTTCCGCGACGGCAGGCTTCGGCGATCTTGTCCCGGCCCTCGCCCTGGTTGTGCCCGGTGATGAAGGATGCGGTCGCGACCACGTTGGCTCCGGACTCCAGGATTCGGACAAGTTCGTCGACATCGATCCACATCGGGTTGTAGACGACGACATCGGGCTTGAGCGCCAGCAGTGCGTCGATGTCGTTGGTGGCCGTGATGCCCAGTGGTGCGATGCCGACGAGTTCACCGACGTCCTTGCCGGCCTTGTCCTTGGACCAGGCGTAGCAGCCGACCAGTTCGAGGGTGGGGTTGGCGGCGATGGCGGCGACCGAACTCTTGCCCACATTGCCTGTGGTCCACTGCACGACCCGGTAGGGGGCTCTGGTTGTCGACATGCTTCCACTATGACCCGCCGGCGCAGGTGATGTCCCCCGATTGGCCGACGACGGACTCCGCCCCGGTCGGGTCCGGGAGGTGGACGCCGGCCGCCCGGTCGATCGGCGATCGTTGTCGGTAACCGACACCGTCGCTGCGACCCGGACCTTCAGCCGCAACGCCACGGCCGTGGAGAGCTACCGCGGCCGCAAGATCGCCCAACACTTCAGCGAGGTGTACCGCATCGAGGTGGCCGTCGAGGACACCGCCGCCGACGCGGTGATCGCCGGTGTCGCCTTCGCACGCGGGACCGGCCTGCTCGGTGACGCCCAGGCCTGGATCAGTGCAGCGGCGACTAACTGTTCACCGATGCCACATCGCTGGTGATGTCTTCCTAATGGACTTGGACGGCCGTACGAGTCGTTCGTATTCCTGCTCGAGGAACTCACCCACATCACATGATCGGGGCGATCATCGCCTCGATCAGATGGGGTCCGGGTTCGGCGTAGGCGCTGCGCAGCGCGTCGGCGAGGCCGGCGGCGGTGGAGACCCGCTCGGCAGGCATTCCCATGCCCTGAGCCAGTGCGGTGAAATCCATTGTCGGATCGGAGAGATCGAGCATCGCGGCCGATTTCTCCCCCGCCGCCCCGGCCCCGGTGCGCATCAGTTCCATCCGGAGGATGGCGTAGGCGGCGTTGTTGAAGATCACCGTGGTGACGTCGAGTTGTTCGCGCACCTGCGTCCACAGCGACTGGATGGTGTACATCGCGCTGCCGTCCGCCTGCAGTGACAGCACCGGCCGGTCCGGTGCGGCCAGTGCCGCCCCGGTCGCCACCGGCAGGCCCTGACCGATGGCACCGCCGGTCAGCGTCAGCAGCGTGTGCCGCGCGGCAGTCGCCAGTGCGGCCGGCAGCCCGATCCCCGAGGTGTTGGCCTCATCGGAGATGATCGCGCCCGCGGGCAGGGTGGCCGCGAGGGCCCACGCCATGTTGTTGACATCCAACGTTGCGGCTGGAACCTCGATATCGGTCCGCTGCACGGCGAGCACCGGTTCGGCACCGGGGGCGACGCGGTCGGCGAGACGCTCGAGTGCGCTGACGACGTCCTGGTCCGGATCCGCCAGACGGGCGATGGAACATCCCTGCGGGACGAGATCGCCGGCCTTTCCCGGATAGCCGAAGAAGGACACCGGTGCGGCAGCCCCGACGAGAACAAGTGTCTCGACGGAGCTCATCTGGTGCTGGGCGGCCTCGGCGATATAGGCGAGGCGTTCGATGGCCGGCAGACCCGCGCCCTCCTCCAGTCGCGCCGGGAAGGTCTCGACGAGAAGCCGCACGCCGGTGCCCGCCGCGATCCTGCTCGCGGCCCGCAGACCGGCTTCGGTCAGTGCGGAGCCGCCGAGAAGCAGCAGCGTCTTGTCGCCGGCGGAGGTCGCGGTCGCAGTCGCGTCGATTGCGGCGTCGGCGACAGGGGGCGGGACGGGAAGCGGCCTCGCGGGAGCCAACAACCCGCCCTCATCCCACGAAACATCGGCGGGCAGAACGAGAGTCGCAACCTGCCCCCGGTTGGCGGCCTCGAGAGCACGCATCGCGTCGTCGGCGACATCACGCGAGGTTCCGCTGGTGTGCACCCAGCCCGAGACGGTGCGCGCGACGGCTTCGATATCGGACTGCAGCGGGGCGTCGTAGCGGACGTGGCCGGTGGCGTGCGCGCCGACGATGCAGACCATCGGTGTGCGGGCGCGGCGCGCGTTGTGCAGGTTGGCCAGACCGTTGCCCAGTCCCGGCCCCAGATGCAGCAGCACGGCGGCAGGCTTACCGGCGATACGGGCGTATCCGTCGGCCGCGCCGGTGGCCACCCCCTCGAACAACCCCAGCACGCCGCGCATCTCGGGGACGTCGTCGAGGGCGTGCACGAAGTGCATCTCCGAGGTGCCCGGGTTCATGAAGCAGATGTCCACACCGGCCGAAACCAGGCTTCGGATCAGGGACTGAGAACCGTTCAACTTTCCTCCGGAGCACTGACGAACAGGATTAGATGCACAGATGGTCAAGAGGGTACGCAGAATCGCCTCCGCAGCGGTGGCCGTCGTCACGGTTTCGGCATCGGTCACCTCCTGCGGATCAAGGGACACCGCGGCGCGAGGCCCCGACAGTCCGTACCCGGACTACACCGCAACCTTCCTGCAGGGTCCCCCGGATCAGGCCGGCATGGAGGCCGAACAGCTCCGGGAGAACGGTCACCGGTTCTGGATGCTGCCCGCCACCCCGCAGACCACCCAGTGGGGAGTGTTCGACAACGACATCGCGCCGGTACTGCGGATCGACCCCGGCGACACCGTCGCGATCCAGACGGCCCCGGCCGGCGGCGGACAGGTCGCTCCGGGCATCACGGAAGGCCGGATCGAGAAGATCAACGGCGCGGTGCACAACCGCGGACCGCACACCGTCACCGGTCCCATCTGGGTCAATGGCGCCGAACCCGGCGACGTCCTGGCGATCCGCATCAACAAGATCCGGCTGTCGAACTTCGCGACCAACAACACGGCGAGGGGCAAGGGTCTGTTCCGCGACGAGTTCCCAGACCAGGTCAGGAGCTACTACCTGGACACCGAGAAGATGCAGCTGCGCTTCTCCCCCAACGTCCTGGTGCCCCTGGAACCGTTCCCGGGCGTCCTGGCGGTCGGCCGGTCCGACACCGCCAGCGCGTGGTGCACCGACGGCAGATGCAGCACTGAGCAGCCCGGCCCCTGGGGCGGCAACATGGACCTGCCCGCCATGCAGGTCGGCTCGACGACGTATCTGCCGGTGCAGGTCAAGGGGGGCCTGATCTGGACCGGCGACTCCCATGCCAAGCAGGGAAACGGAGAGATCGACCTGGACGCGCTGGAGACCTGGTACCCGGAGCTCAACATCACCGTTGACGTGATCAAGAACCAGAAGCAGGACTGGCCGACGGTCGAGACCGAGAAGGGGTGGGTCGCGGTCGGCTATGACGCGGACCTCGACAAAGCCCTCGACATCAACATGTCCCAGACGGTGCAGTTGATCATGGCCAAGCAGCGGCTCTCGGAGGCCGACGCGCAGGCCGCCATGGAGAAGACCTGGGACTGCCGAATCTCACAGGTCGTCGATGAGGTGCTGGGCACCTACTGCGTCATCCCGAAGGACACCGACGCGCCACGGGCGGCGAATCTGCCGACCGGTGACACCGCCGATGCGTGGGTCTCGTCTGCAACCGCTCCAAAGGCGTTGGACGCCATGAAGGTTGCGGCCTCGGCAGCCCTGGACAAGATGGCTGCCAACCTCGACATCACCCGTAACGACGCCTATCACCTCGCGACGATGGTGCTCGACTGCCGGATCGATCGGTGGACAGCCGGGAACAAGACGGTGGCATGCAGTGTGCCGAAGAGCATCCGGGTCCCGCAGTAGCGGTGAGTCACGGGGCCACGTTCGCCGACCGGGACAGCTTCACCGCCTGCCGCGACCACCCCGGGCATCAGCGGATCCTCGACGAGATGATCCTGCCGAATCTGTCGGTGCGCACGGTCGTCCAGTCGGCCGACTGACCGCCACCCGGCCGCTACCAGGCCCAGGTATGGGTTCCCGTCACGCCGCTGAACGCGACGTACCCGTCGCCGGTCAGTGACGCGGCAGCGCCGTTGACCGCCGCGGTTCCATCCCACACCTCGACACCGTCCATGTAGATCACCCGGGCGGACCCCAGAGTGGGAACGGCGACCGTCCCCGAGGTGCCACCGGGTCCCTCGACGGTCATCCGAAAGACGTTGTCGCCCAACTGCCACCGCGATCTGATCGCGCCCTGCGCACTCGGGGTCTGGCCCTGCGCCCAGCTGAGTCCCTGCGGGAAGGGCTTGACCTGCCAGCTCTGGTAGGCGACCGAAGTCGGGGTGATACCGACGACGTAATCGGACAGCGACGAGGTGGCCCCAGTGCTCCACGCATGTGAAGCCGAGTCGCCGAACAGGTACCGCAGCTGGCTGGCCGAGAGGTCGCCGTTGGGGAGATTGATGCGCTCCCAGGTGGTCCCGGGCACGCTGTCGGCCATGTAGCCCCAGGTGGCGAGCATCTGCTGCATCGCAAGATCAGGGCGTCCGGCGAGGTAATTCGACGGCAGCGTGAAGCTGCCGATGAACGGCGACACGATCTGCGGGTAGCCGCTGATGCCCTCCTCGGCGGCGCGCAGTCCGTACTCGGTGGCGAGCGAGTCCGACAGAGTCGCCACGATCTGAGCGGACTGATCGGCGTCGGCGACGCCGTAGAGCACCGCCCAGGAGTTGGCGTCCTGTACGACGAACCCGCGCCGGTCCGTCGAGGCGTCATAGGCGCCCATGCTCGGATTCCAGAGGTTCGCATTGATCGCCGCCTTCAGCGCGGCGGCCTGTGCCGCATACTGCGCGGCCGAGACGGTGTCGCCGATGGCCTCCGCGAGCACCGCCGCGCTGGTGAGGCTGTTGTACTGAATCATGTTGGTGGAAGCCACTTGTCCGACAGCTCGACCAACGACACTCCAGTCCAGGCTGGCTATCTGGGGAACATCGACAAGACCTGTCGCCGGGTTGATCAGCGAGTTGCCATAGGTGACTGCGCGCTGCACGGCTTCCCAGTTGTCCCGAACGAATTCGGCGTCACCGGTGAATTTGTAGTAGCTGCCCATGTTCTGGGCGAGCGCCATCGAATAGCTCGCCCCCCAGAATTCGCACCCTCCGCTGGACACGCCACTGCACACGCCCGCCGCCGGCCCGGGATCGGACAGGGTCGTCGGGACGGCGAAGGGAAGGCTGAGCGGCTCCAGGACGAACGCCTTGACCGGGTTGTCGCTGATGATCTGCAGATTATTGCGCAGCAGGGCGTCTCCCGCGGCGCCGAGAACGTCGTGTGCGGTCGCTCCCGCGCTGAGCAGGTCGCCGGCCCAGATCGCCCGGTCTCGTTTGGCGGCCTCCCCCAGGATGGACAGCGGATACGGTCCGGCGAATCCCGGTGTGCCGGCGGGAATCTCGTCGAGGTTGACCGTGTAGGCCCCCGCGTACCAGATCCGGTTGATCTGGTCGGCGTTGGACAGGAAGTTGCCGGCGTACTCCTCCGGCGAGCGCAGCGGCGCGGTCAGTTCGGTGGCGATGTTGGTCAGCGTGATGGTGCCCGGGAGATTCAGGACTATCCGCTGATAGCGGAAGCCGCCCTGCAATTGGCTGCCCTGATACGACCCGTTGCCGATGACCGGGATCATCTGGAAGGTGAGCGGATCACCGGAATTGGCCAGCAGTGCCGAACTGAACGCACCGTCGCCGATGGCGCTCAGGTTGTTCAGCGACTCGCTGTAGGAGGCCTGCAGGAGGTTCGGTGTCGCCCCGTAGTAGCTGAACCGGGTGTAGCCGCCGACATCCTGGCCGTAGTCGAGGATCACCATCGGCGCCTGACGGCCAAGACCGTAGTTTAGGGTGATCTCACCGTTGTCGCCGATCGTCACGCCGTCGTTCTTGTAGTAGACGCTGACCGGCGACACCCGGCATGGTTGTCCGCTCGAGCAGTCCTGTGGCGTCAGCACGTAGCGCTGCCAACCATCCTGTGCCACAACGGGACTGGCCGACAGCGTCTGCGGGTCACCGGTCAGGGGAGGCGCGGGCGTGGTGGCCGTCACCGTGATCGGGACACGGGCGGGCACCGATCCGGTGTAAGGCGTGGCCAATCCGAACAGTTGGAGATTGTTCACCAGTTGCGGACCCAGCACCGGGACATAGGACAGCAGATCCACGATGCCGTGGAAGGTCGGGAACTGTCCCGGCGTCTGATCGCTGACGACGATGTTGAACTGATCGAAACCGCCGAGTTCGTTCATGGTGGCCGGAGCCGTGTAGGTGAAATCGCCGGTGCTCTGATCAAGATCGAGGGTGCCGCCGTTCTGCGGTGTCCCGACATAGGTGTAGCGCAGGGTGTCGCCGTCGGCGTCGGCAGCGCCGACGTTGCCGGTGATCACCGCCTGGCCGGTCTGGCCGGTGGTCTGCCCGTAGATGACCGGATTGATGGTGGGTGATGAGTTGAAGAATTCACGGCGCAGCGCGCCCAGGATGTCGAAGGCGCCGACGGCATCGGCCTGCCGGCGCGGGATGGACGGAGCGGAGGCTGCGCGGGCGACCGCGCCGCGGCGTGACACCGCGGGTCTCGCCGACGTGGCTGACCCCGCGCTCGCGGGTCGCGGCTTGCCGGGTGTGCTCACCCGCGGAGAGGTGTCCCCGGTATCGGCGGAGGCCGGCGTCTGACTCGCGGCGATCGCCGCACCGATCCCGAGCGCCACGGCCAAACCGCCGACCCGTCCGACATACCGTGATGCACCCATGCCGTTTCCCCTTCAGCAGACCTGACAGCGAAGTTACGACACCGCCATCGGCTGGCGGGCCGGTTTCAGCTGCAGCAGTTCGGATCCAACGCCGTGCACAGCGCCTGTAACGCCTCCGGCCGTATCCGGTGGAAGACGTTCATCCCGCGCCGCTCGGAGAGCACCAATCCGGCCCTGCGGAGTTGGTTCAGGTGGTGGCTGACGGTGGCATCGGTGAGGGCGAGCACCGCGGCGAGATCTCCGGAGGCCTGCTCACCGTCGGGTGAGCTGAACAGGTAGGAGACGATCTTCACCCGAACCGGGTCGGCGAGCGCCTTCAGTCGCAGTGCGATGTGCAGGGCATCGTCGTCAGTCATCGGTCCCGACGCCACCGGGGCGCAGCAGACCGGCGCGGTGGTGTCGATGACGGGCAGGGCCTTGGGCATGCCACCACTATGCCAGAACATTCTTGACATATATCGAAAAGGTGGTGATGCTCGTCTCATGTCCCGCGTACAACTCGCACTCAACGTCGATGACCTCGGCGCCGCCATCGCGTTCTACTCGAAGCTGTTCGGAGCGCAGCCGGCGAAGGTCAAGCCGGGCTATGCGAACTTCACCATCGCCGAACCCCCGCTGAAACTGGTCTTGCTGGAGAACCCCGGCCACGGCGGCACGCTCAATCACCTCGGAGTGGAGGTCGAGTCCAGCGATAAGGTGCACTCCGAGATCGCCCGACTGACCGCGGAGAAGCTGTTCACCGAGGAGGAGATCGGCACGACGTGCTGCTTCGCCACTCAGGACAAGGTGTGGGTCACCGGCCCGGATGGTGAGCGGTGGGAGGTTTACACCGTCCTGGCCGATACCGAGAGCTTCTTCGGCACCATTCCGCTCGAGCCCGTCGCGCAGGATGGGTGCTGCGGAGGGTGACCAACACGGCACAGGACGAAACACACGTCGCCGCAAGGCTTTCCACCCTGGACCGGCTGTTGCCCGTGTGGATCGGCGCGGCGATGGCGCTGGGGTTGCTCCTGGGCCGGACGATCCCCGGACTGGGTGGTGCGATCAGCGCAGTTCAGGTGGATGGCATTTCGCTGCCCATCGCACTCGGCCTGCTGGTGATGATGTACCCGGTGCTGGCCAAGGTCCGCTACGACCGCCTGGACACCGTCACCAGCGATCGCACGATGTTGCTCGCGTCGCTGGCCCTGGTGTGGGTGGTCGGCCCGGCACTGATGTTCACGCTGGCCTGGTTGTTCCTTCCGGACCTTCCCGAATACCGGACCGGGATCGTCGTCGTCGGCCTCGCGCCGTGTATCGCCATGGTGATCATCTGGAACGATCTGGCCCGCGGGGACCGGGAGGCCGCCGCGGTGCTGGTCGCGATCAACTCGGTGATCCAGGTGCTGATCTTCGCGGTGCTGGGCTGGTTCTATCTGTCCGTGCTGCCCGGCTGGCTCGGTATGAACCAGACGGCGATCACCACCTCGACATGGCAGATCGCCAAGTCCGTGCTGATCTTCCTCGGCATCCCGTTGGTGGCCGGGTATCTGACCCGCCGCTACGGGGAGAAGGCCAAGGGCCGCAAGTGGTACGAGAACACCTTCCTGCCGAGGATCGGCCCATGGGCGCTGTACGGGTTGCTGTTCACCATCGTGATCCTCTTCGCACTGCAGGGCGATCAGATCACCTCCCGGCCATTGGACGTGGTGCGGATCGCGGCCCCACTGCTGGTCTACTTCGCGATCATGTGGACCGCCGGGTTCCTGGCCGGCGCGGCGCTGAAGGTCGGCTACCCGCGCACCGTCACGCTGGCGTTCACCTCGGCGGGCAACAATTTCGAACTCGCCATCGCAGTGGCCATCGCCACCTTCGGCGCGACCTCGGGCCAGGCACTGGCCGGTGTCGTCGGGCCGCTGATCGAAGTGCCCGTCCTGGTCGGACTGGTGTACGTCTCGCTGGCACTGAAGAAGTACTTCCGGTGAGTCCAAGCGTGCTGTTCGTCTGCGTTCACAACGCGGGGCGGTCCCAGATGGCCGCCGGGTTGCTGCAACACCTGGCCGGCGACAGGATCGAAGTCCGTTCCGCCGGAACGCAACCCGGTGACCGGATCAATCCGGCCGCCGTACAGGCGATGCAGGAGATCGGCATCGACATCACCTCCGCAACCCCGAAAGTCCTGACAGGTGAAGCCGTCGAGACCTCCGATGTCGTCATCACCATGGGCTGCGGTGACACCTGCCCGTACTTCCCCGGTGTCTCCTACCGCGACTGGAAACTCGACGACCCCGCCGGCCAGCCGATCGAGGTGGTCCGGCGCATCCGCGATGACATCGCCGCCCGGGTCCGCGCCCTGGTCGAGGAGTTGGAGCCGCTCTGAGCAATCAGCGGCCGGCGTTGCGGACCAGTTCGACGGCGTAGCTGTTGACGAAGCTGCCGGCATGCGGTTCACCGCGATCGCATGACCCGTCGGACTCACCGGGACGTTTGACCCACAGATACGCATCGGCGTGCGCGCCGGCGGTATTCGTGGTGGGTGCGGTTCCCAATGCCCGACCGCTGGGATTGCACCAGTTGAGCGGACTCTCCGGAGCCGGCCCCGCACCGTTGCGTCCGGTGTCGATCACGTAATGCGAGCCGTTGGTCAACGCCGACACCGCTTCCCCGTAACCGATCTCCTCAGCGGTGGTGTAGAAGTTCGACGTGTTCAGGCTGAACCCGCGGGCCTTGGCGACGCCGACCTGATTGAGCCGGTTGGCGATCTCCTCGGCGGGCAGCCATCGTGAGTGTCCGCCGTCGATGTACACCACCGCAGCCGGATTGGCCGTGAGCGTGTCGACCGCGTAGCGCATCAGGCCGAAGCGCTCGGCCCGCTGATCGGCGGACAGACAGTCGGCCATGTTGAGGGCATCGGGCTCGAGGATGAAGGCGGCGGGCATCGCACCCAGGCCCGCCGCAACGGCATCGATCCACTGCTTGTAGCCGGCGGCGGTGGCGAACCCGCCGGCCGCGAAGCTGCCGCAGTCCCGGTGCGGGATGGCGTAGAGCGCGAACACAGGCATGCTGCCGGATGCCTGCGCCGCTCCGGCGATCCGGGCGACGGTGGCGGTCGCCTTGCCGGACGGGAACGCCTCGTCGAGCCAGTAGGCAGCCGGGGTGCTGGCGATGGCGGCGATTTCCGGATTGCCCTTCGCGGCCCGCACGGCCGCCGAGATCGGATCGACGTAGAACGGTTTGCCGGCCAGTGGGTTGGACTCGTCGACCAGGCGCACGGCCGGGTCCGGCCCGGCCTGCAGACCAAGGCACACCACGGAAGCGACCGCCAGGAACGGGCTGGCCCACCGCCACAGTGCGCCGACAGCTGAGGAAATCACTCCCAGAAAATAGTTCGGAGGATCGCCGAAGCGCCAATCAATGGTGAAAGTGGTCATCCCCAGGCGGAGATCCGTCCCGTTGCGGCGTCGAACCGGATCGGGACGGTGTTGAGCACGCTGGGCTCGGCGGCCGTCGGTTCATCGGGTTTGCGCTCCATGAACCGATAGACGAACTGACCACCCGAATATTCGATCCCCTGCGGGGTGATCCGGTCCCCGAGGGGCAGGGTGTTGGTCGCGCGCCAGGCGTTTCCGTCGTTCACGGCGAGAACCGCGTAGTAGAAGGTGCCACTGCCGCCCGGGTCGTCGGCGAGCAGGAGGGCCGCTTCGGGTTTGCCGTCGCCGTCGACGTCGCCGTTGATCGCCTCTCCGACCACTCGGACCGTCTCGACACCGGCCGAACCGGGCGCGGCGGGCCTGCTGGCTGTCCCGTTGACCAGGGTGAAAGTCTGATCACCGATCGTCACGGCCAGGTTCTGTGCCGGCGGGGACTGAACCTCGGCAGCGTCCTGCGAGACGCGGAGTACCGCGAAGATCACGCCGGCGGCGATCGCCACCGCCGCCAGGGCGGCGATCAGGAGGGCTGGGCGTTTCACGGGGCCGGGGGAACTGCCGGGACGGTCGTCACCGGCGCGCCGGGAGTCGCGTACTCATAGCCGGGCGGCGGCGGCCCGTCGATGGAGTAGTAGCCCGGCGGCAGGGCCGGCCGGCCGGTGGCCGATCCGCCGGCCGGGGTCGTCGACTTCGTCTCCGAACCCGGGGCATTGGTCGAGACGTAACCGGGCGGCAGTGCCGGCGCCGGTCCGGCGCCCGGGGGCGGCGCCGGGCGCTCGTACGAACCCATCAGGTCGCCGGTCATCGACGGATTCTTGACCTGGTCCCACAGATCCTTGAGCGTTCCCAGCACGCCGCCACCGTTCTTGCCGGACCCGTACTGCGGGTTCTGGATCGGAGGCACGTAGGGCTGGAAGGGATTGGCCGGCGGAGGCGCGGCCGCCGGGTCAGCGGGAGGTACCGCCTGCTGGTTCGGGGTCATCGGGTTGGCCGGCGCCGGCGGCGCGGGGACGACAGTCGTCGGCGCCGCCGGATCGGCCGGATCGGCCGGGGCCGGCGCCGCCCATGACAGCGCGGCACCCACGGCAGTCACCGCCAGGGCCGTTGCCGCCGTGCGGTGCCGGTGGGTCATGTTCGACATCGTCGCATATCCTCACGACGATCACTTCTCGCTGCCTGGAACGACCGAACAGAGCGAGGCGAACAGTTGGGCGAATTCATGACCGCAGCATCAGAGGCGCCGGCACTGGAGGCCAGGGTCGGCCACTGGTACCAGATGAACGGCACCTATCTGGTCGGTCGCGAGAAGGTTCGCGAGTACGCCCGCGCGGTCCAGGACTACAACCCGGTGCACTGGGACGTCGACGAAGCGGCCAAGCTGGGCTACTCGGGCCTGGTCGCGCCGCTGACGTTCACCTCGACACCGGGAATGTCATGCAACCGCGAGATGTTCGAGTCGGTGGTGGTCGGCTACGACACCTATCTGCAGACCGAGGAGGTCTTCGAGCAGCACCGCCCGATCGTGGCGGGGGACGAACTGCACATCGACGTCGAACTGACCTCGGTGCGCCGGACCGCCGGGCGGGACTTCATCACCGTCACCAACACCTTCACCGACGCCACCGGGGAACGGGTGCACACCCTGCACACCACCGTCGTCGGTGTGACCTCCGATGACATCAATCCCGAAGTCAAGGTGGCCGTGCAGAAGGCGATGATGCACGACGTAGACATCATGGCGGTCGGTGAGCACCCCTATGAGAAGACAGTCCGTCCCGAAGGTGATTTCCGCCTCGCCGACGACGGCGATCGCACACCGGGGACGGTGTCGTTCGACGACCTCAAGGTCGGTGACACCCTGCCCGTGCACCACACCCGACTGTCCCGCGGGGATCTGGTCAACTACGCCGGCGTTGCCGGAGACGCCAACCCGATCCACTGGGATGAGGACATCGCCAAACTCGCCGGTCTCCCCGATGTGATCGCACACGGAATGCTGACCATGGGTCTGGGCGCAGGGTTCGTCTCGGACTGGTCGGGGGACCCCGGTGCGGTGACCCGCTACGCCGTGCGGCTGTCCCAACCGGCGATCGTGCCGGCGATGGTCGGCGCTGATATCGAGTTCAGCGGCAAGATCAAGTCTCTGGACCCGGATACCCGGACCGGCGTCGTCATCGTCGGCGCCAAGTCCGACGGCAAGAAGATCTTCGGGCTGGCGACGCTGGACATCCGCTTTCGCTGAACCCGTGACGGACGAAACACAATCTCCGACTGCGGGCCGCGGCAAACACGTCCTGCGGTTGGCGCTGTTCGCGGCCTTCCTGTTCGCGATGTTCTATCTCGTCGCGGTCAAGCACGTCATCGACGTCGAGGCCGTGCGCGCCGACATCGCCCACGCCGGTCCACTCGCCCCGCTGGTATACATCCCGATGTCGGCGATCCTGGCCTCGATCTTCGTTCCCGGCCCTCTGCTCGCCGCGGGCAGCGGACTGTTGTTCGGACCGGTGCTCGGCACGCTGGTCACGCTGTGTTCCTCGGCGTTGACCGCCACCATCGCCGCGTACTTCGGCCGGCGAGCGGGCAGGGACAGCGCCCGTGCAATGGTCGGAGCGGAATGGGCGGGAAGGATCGACACACAGATCCAGCGGCGCGGGCTGTGGGCGGTGGTCGGGCAACGGTTGGTGCCGGGTATCTCCGACGCGCTGGCCTCCTACGTCTTCGGCGCGTTCGGTGTGCCGCTGTGGCAGATGGCGGCCGGGGCCTTCATCGGATCGGCGCCGCGGGCATTCGCCTACACCGCGCTGGGAGCATCGATCTCGGATCTGAACTCACCGCTGGCATTCGCAGCGGTCGCGGTGTGGTGCATCACCGCCGTCATCGGCGCGTTCGCCGCCCATCGGGGTTATCGCAGCTGGCGCAAGGGTCGGCAGTAACAGCCAGGCGCTGCTGTCCACCGATTGGGGGACGGCGCAATCATCCGCTGTGCGGGCCCGTCGGTGGACGTTACAGCGCCACTCCACGGCCGAGACTGATCCCATGAAAACGATCACGATCATCACCGAGCAACTGTCCGACAAGGCCCTGGCCTCGATCACACCGATCACCGGCGTCGCATCGGTCACCGTCACCGGGGACCGGGCCACAAGCCTTCTTGATCACACCGGCGACATCGCCGTGGAGAACTTCCACGGCTTCCGCAACCCTGAGCGCTTCAACCCGGGCTACCGGATCGAGGTGGTCCTCGACGATGAAACCGTCGACATCCTCTTCGAGAGCATCGCCACGGCATATGAAGCCGGCTTCTTCGCCGATGCCGAAGCGTGGGTCAACGCCTGAACATCCGCGTGGACGCCCCCTTGGGCTAGCGTGAGCCGCGAGATGACGCACGGCGACGACACCCCCGGCAGGCGGCAGTGCGCTGCCTGCGGTGAGACGGTGCCGGCTGCGAGATTCTGCGGGGCATGCGGAGCGGACCTCGACGGCCGCGTCACCGGATGGAGTGTGCTGCTGCGGCCCGGGGTGTTCGCCAACGCACACCGTGAGCCGATCTGGCTGCCGCGCATCAGCAGCACCCTGCTCCCCCGGATCCCGGGCCGAACCCGCAAGCCGTTCCGGCTCGGCATGATCTTCGTGCTGCTCGCCATCGCCTTTTTCTCGGCCGTGGAGAAGAACGGGCCACTCGGGGTGTTCGCCGTGATCGGCTGGCCGCTGATCTTCCTCATCTACACCTGGGAATCCGATGTGTTCAGAGACATCCCGGCACGGATCCTGGCGGTCTCGATGATGCTGGGCGTCGCATCGGGCGTGGGATGGTGGCTGGGCAGCGGCAAGTTCATCGCCGGCACCTACGGTGTCTCGACCGGCTCAAGCCTGCTGCTCATCATCGAAGGATTGAACGTCGGTTTTCTCATCTCTCTAGTCGGTGGCGTACTGATGCTGCTACCGGCTGTCGTCATCCGACTGTTCGCCGTTCCGGTACGCGAATCGTTGGATGGTTTCGTCCTCGGCGCATTCGGTGCGCTGTGGTACTCAACCGCCGCGGCAACGACCATTCTCGCGCCGCAGTTCGCCGAGGGTCTGATCAAGAACCAGTCCGCTGCACGGATGCTGGAGGACGCGATCACCTACGGCGTCGTGGGACCCATCATCACCATCGCGGCCGGTGGCCTACTAGGGCTTCTGCTGTGGTTCACCCCGGATCGGCGCGACGGTCGCGACCCGCGCCGGGCCCGCGCGGCACTGGCGATCTGCGCGCTGACGGCATTCCTTCTCTACTTGGCGGTCTGGAGAGTCGACGTCATGAGCCTGCCACGGACGGTGGACATCCCGGTGAAACTCGCCCTGGCCCTCCTCGCTCTGATCACGGTTCGCACCGCGGTCCAGATCGCACTGCTCCACGATGCCCCCGATCCCGCCGATGGCGATCCGATCCTGTGTGTGCACTGCGAGCGGGTGGTTCCCGATATGCCGTTCTGCGTCGCATGCGGTTCTGCGGCGCGGGCGTCGTCGCGATCCTCGCGCCGGCTGCGGCGGGAGGATCGGCCGGTGCCCGAAGTCGTCTAGCGCACGGCTTGCCGGTAGGCGGCCACATCGTCTCCGAGGTCCACCAGTACCTGGTTCCAGTCGGGCGACCACAATGTCACACCCTCGAGCACCTGATTCGGTGTCAGGGTGCCGCTTCGGCCGGTCGCCTGTGCGGCGACCGAATCCCGCACCGGTATTCCCGATGCCTCCCAGAACAGCGACTTCTGCGCGTCCTCGGACAGCAACGCCGCCAGCAGAGCCTTGGCCTGCTCCGGTGCTTGCGATCCGGCCGTCACACCGGCCATGTACGGCAGCGAGACCGTGGTCCGGGTTCCGTTGAACGCGGGGAAGAACACCGTGAACTTCGAACCGCCGTTGTTGATCGACGCCAGGTTCATCTGCACGTCACCGTTGGCGACCATGAGTTCACCGCTGTCGACTTTCGCCTGCAGGCCTCCGGTGGAGGACGCCGGGCCCACGTTGTTGGCGTTCAACCGGGTCAGGTAATCCAGCGCGCCGCGTTTGCCCATCAGATGCTGCAGCAGAACGAGGACCGCCGTTCCGTCACCGGCCTCGCCGGGCGTCGAGTACTGCAACCTGCCTTTGAACCGCGGGCTCAGCAGATCCTCCCAGCCTGCCGGAAGGGGCTGAACCGCCGGATTGGCGATGAAACACAGCGCGGTCCCTGCGATGGGAACGTAGACGCCGTCCGGACCGATCAAGTCGGCGGAGATGCCAGTTGTGTCCACGCCGCCGGCCTGCAGGAGGCCGGCTTTGGCCGCCTTCTGGATGAACGGAGGCAGGGTGATCAGCAGATCGGCCGGCGGGACGGCTTGCTGATTTCCGACTCGCTCCCACACCGCCGGCGAATTCACCCGCGACACGACCTCGCCCGAGCCGCCTTCGAACACATTCACCGCAACTCCGGTCTCGCGGGTGAACTTCTCGAAGCGAGATTGGTACCAGGACGACAGACCCGGAGCGCTGTAGACCATCAGGGTGGGCTGGTCCGTCGCGTTGTTCGTCCCGGTGCACCCGGACGCCACCAGAACCACAACGGCCGCCACGGCGGTCAGCAACCTACTCGGCGAACGGCGGAGCGCCATCGTCAATCTCCCTTTCATCAACGCGGTGCGTCGCCCCGCCAATGGAAGCTCTCGACGTACCGGCCCATATCCATGGCGACCTCGAGGTTGGCCGACGACGGCGGACCCGGTCCGAAGTCCTGTGAGAACCGGCGGAAGGGTCCTTCGGCGATCGCGATCAGCGCGAGATCGTTCTTGACCGCCGCGATGACCACTGTCCGCAGATCCAATCGCGCCGACAGCCCGGGCCGCTGAAAATTGGCGACCACGCCGTAGCCGAGCTGGTAACCGAGCATGGCGTTGGGCAGCTCGTAATCCACTGTGGCGTTGGGGAACTGCTCGGCGATGACATCGGTGACCACCCGGCGGGCCACCCGGCCCCGAGCGGGCTCGCTGAAAAACCGCAGTAGGCCACCGCCGCCGCCGGTGTAGCGGGCGGCCACTCCCTGTGGGCCGGTGGTGACCTCGTAGGCGGTGCCCGGTGGCGGGTAGGCCACCGAGAACGAACCGTCCGGTGCGACATACCGGGGAAGATTGGCCACCGGCGCGGCATTCGGCGGGTGACCGCAATCGGGCGGGCAGTGGTACGTCTCGGCATCGGTGACGAGTCTGTCCCAGACCCCTAGGACAACCAGTGCCGTGGTCATGCCGAGAATGAACAGCCCCCAGGTCAGGAGATACCGGGCACGTGGCGCACCGCGGGCCCGGTAGCGGCCGGGTGGGACCGCCACCCCCTCGAAGGTCGCCACCGCCTCGTCGTCGGGAGTTGAGTGCGTCATTCGTTGGCCCTGGCCAGTAGGAAGTTCTTCACCAGGTTTTCGATGTTCGGTGTGCCCAATCCGGTCACCATGTCGTAGCCGACCGTGCCGGAGATACTCACCGCGTTGCCGCCGAGATTGATGTCACGAAGTCCCGGAGGCAGGTTTGGCTCCTTGACCATCCGGTAGAGAACAGGATTGACCTCGCCGAGCGGCTTGGCTCCATCAGCCCGAAGTTTCTGGTTCATGATCGCCGACAAGCCCGCCCAGATTGGAGCGGCCTGAGACGTGCCACCTCCCTGTAGGGGCACCCCGTCGAAGACGATCCGCACCCCGGTGGCGGGATCCGACACCGCCGAGACATCGGGTACCAGACGTTGATTCGGCAGTTCGGTGCCGATGCCGACCGTCTGCCACTCCGGGCGGCCGAAGAGTGCGGAAGCGCCACCCGCCGTTCCGAGGATGAGCGGAACGTTGTACCAGGACTGCTCTGAGAGCCAACGACCCTGGGCATCAGTCGACAATTTCGTCCCGCCGATCGAGGTCATCTCGGGCAGCGAGGCCACCGCGTCCACGCCGACATCATCCGGGGTCGGTGATGCCGACCAGTCCTGCGATCGCTTACATTCCAGACCTGCCAAATCGCCGGAGGCGTTGAACGCCGTGGTGCCGTTGCTCAAAGCGGCGGCAAGAGCCCCGCGGACGGGAGCGAGATCGGTTGCGGTGAAGATTCTGTCGCACCCCCAGCCGATCGAGAAACTCCAGATCGCACCGGGATACTGGCGATCGATCGACTCCATCAGCCGGCCCAGCTTGACGAACGCTGCGTCGCCGTCGTTGTTTGTCGTCGATCGGGCGTTGACCAGAACCAGCTTCGCGTCCGGAGCGATCGCATGAATCACCTGGAGGTCCATGTTGGCCTCCCCTCCGCGCCGTTCCGGCATACCGCCGATCACCTCGGGAACGAACCGCGGAAGACCGGAGGAGTCCGCAAAGTTGTCCATATCCTCCTGCAGGAATCCGTCGAAGGCGAAGACCACCACCGTCTCGCCCTTGCCGGTGTTGCCTTCCTTCACCAAAGGTGTTGCGTTATAAGCATTCAGGAGCTGGTCCGGCCGTAAACCGCCTTCGGGTACATCACGCGGAATCGGCGGCAGCGCTTCCCGGATCGGGAGATACCCGAGAATCCGGCCGACTCCGTCGACCTCGGAAAGCGCCTCCTCGGGCACGCCGGGTTGCTGCGGAGAGGCGTAGAACTCGGTCCCCGCGTCAGGTCCATGCCGGGTGCGGTAGCCGCGGACCGCGACGCCGAACGCATCGGCGACGGCGGCGGCGCTGCCGTCGATGACGGCCCAGTCGTCACCGTTGCGCCATCGGACCGACAGACCGTGTTCGCGGCCCCAGTTGCTCAGCAGGACGGGTTCGGCAGCCCGGCGTAACCCGGCGGTCAGCTCCACGTGGTCGGCCCGGGCAGGTCCGAGATCTTCGGACTCCGCCAGGAATCGCGCGTACGGACCGCCGATACCGCCATCCAACCGGCCCTCGTGTCGATCGGTATGAATCAGATCAAGCGCCGCAACGACCGTCAGAGCGCTCACCGCGGCCATGGCCATCCGGGTGAGCCCCCGTGTGGTCACGTCGCGCACCGCCCTTCCGCCGATCAGACCCGACGAGGCGAGAGTATCCCGTCAGACTTCCCAGCCGGCGGCGCCCGCCGTCGCCGGTGGGGCGTCATCGCGGTAGACATCGGTTCTGTCCGCGATCGCCTGCGCGAGGTAGGGCGGCACGCTGAGCTTGCCGCGCAGCAGTTCAGAGGTGAGCCAGCGATGATCCCCGGACAGATGCCCGGCCTGGGCTTCGATGGTCGCGACGTCGAGCCGGCTGATGAGGTCGTGCTTGGAGGCGATGACGAAGCCGAGATCCCTGCCGTAGCAGGGCGCGTCGACGGCGTAAGGGATGACGGACGGGAACACCGCTTGCAGGGTCCGAATGACTTTGGCGTGCAACGTCACTTCGATCGGCGAGGCGGGGCCGGCCTGAACGGCCAGCACTCCGTGCGGACGGAGGATGCGGGCGATCTCGGCGAAGAACTCCACGGTGAAGCAGAACGTCGACGGTCCGTCCTCGACCGGGTCTGTCATATCGGAAATGACGACGTCCAGGCTGGCATCGGGCACCGAGCGCAGAAAATCCACGGCGTCGCCGAGTACGAGCGTGACCCGCGGATCGTCAAAGGCCCCCCGGTGATGCTGCGGCAGGTGCTGCCGGCAGGCCGCGACGACCTCGGCGTCGATGTCCACCATCGTCACGTGTTCGACTGTGCGCCAGCGCAAGACCTCGCGCAGGCACGCGCCCTCCCCGCCGCCGAGGACCAGCGCGTCGCGAACCGGCGCGCCGGCGGCAGCGGCGTAGCACGCCGGATGAACGATGCCTTCGTGATAGATGAACTCGTCGGCCTCGGTGCTCTGCACAACACCGTCGAGGACGAGCATCCGGCCCCAGGCTTCGGAACGGCCGATGAGGTAGTCCTGGAACGCACTGGTCCCACTGGTGTAGACCTCGGCGAGGTCGTGCTCGTATCGGTCGGCCGGGGTGATGAACTCCGCGAATCGGAAGGCCGGCTCATCCGGCCCGCCGGGGACGACCCTGGGCACCGTCGCACGCCGCACATTGGTCGGCGCCAGGCCCTCGATGATCAGATCGACCAGCCGCTCGGGATCCGCCGCCCCGCAGGTGTAGGCGTCCAGCGTCGCACCGCCCCACTCCGGCCAGGTGTGGATCGACACATGCGACTCGGCCAGTACGACGACGGCGGTGGCACCCTGCGGCATGAAGGAGTGGTGGTGGCGGGAGAGCACCGTTGCGCCCACCGCCTCGGCGGCGCTGACGAGAAGCGCCTCGAGGCCGACACCGTCGTCGAGCAACGGCGAGGTGGAGCCGCTGATGTCAGCCAGGACGTGGCTGCCGACAGTTCGGGACGACACGAAAGCAGGACATTAGCACCCGACGGCGAACACTTGTCCTGATCAGGCCGTCTGCCGCCGCCTCATCTAACATCAACGCCCGATGGACCACGATGCCGAAACGCGCCCGACCGCCGCGGCGGCCAACCGCCTGGCCAGCGAAACCGGCAAGCGGCGGACGTTCGCCGTCATCAGCCACCCCGACGCCGGGAAGTCGACGCTGACCGAGGCCCTGGTCCTGCATGCCCGGGTGATCAATGAGGCGGGGGCGATCCACGGGAAAGCCGGGCGGAAGACGACGGTGTCGGACTGGATGGAGATGGAGCAGGCCCGCGGCATCTCCATCACCTCGACGGCACTGCAATTCCCCTACACCTCACCGGACGGGCAGGACTGCGTCATCAACCTGCTCGACACCCCCGGACACGCCGACTTCTCCGAGGACACCTACCGCGTGCTCAGCGCCGTCGACTGCGCGGTGATGCTGATCGACGCTGCCAAAGGTCTGGAGCCGCAGACCCTCAAGCTCTTTCAGGTGTGCCGGCACCGCGGTATCCCGATCCTGACCGTGATCAACAAGTGGGACCGCCCCGGGCGCCATCCCCTGGAGCTCCTCGACGAGATCTCCGAGCGCATCGGTCTCAAGCCCACGCCACTGACCTGGCCGGTGGGTATCGCCGGCGATTTCAAGGGCGTGCTGGACCGCCGCACCGGCAACTTCATCAGGTTCACCCGCACCGCGGGTGGCGCCACCGCCGCACCGGAGGAACACATCCCGCCCGAGCGCGCCGAGGATGCCGCCGGTGTGGACTGGACCACTGCCGTCGAGGAGTGCGAACTGCTCTCGGCCGACGGCGGCGATCACGACCAGGAGGCCTTCCTGCGCGGCGAGACGACGCCGGTGCTGTTCACCTCCGCCGCGCTGAACTTCGGGGTGAATCAGTTGCTGGACAACCTGGTGCGGCTGGCGCCGCCGCCGCGTGGGCAGATCGACGCGGACGGAAACCTGCGCGCGGTCGACTCCCCGTTCAGCGCGTTCGTGTTCAAAGTGCAGGCCGGGATGGACTCCGCGCACCGGGATCGCATCGCCTACGCGCGGGTCTGCTCGGGCACGTTCGAACGCGGCGACGTACTGACCCACGCGTCCACCGGCAAGCCGTTCGTAACCAAGTACGCGCAATCGGTGTTCGGTCAGCAGCGCTCGACACTGGACAGCGCTTGGCCCGGAGACGTGATCGGCCTGGCGAACGCGGCGGCGCTGCGACCCGGCGACACGCTGTTTCGCGATGTGCCCGTTGCCTTTCCGCCGATACCGAGCTTCTCCCCCGAACACTTCGCCGTCGCCCGGGGCACCGATCCCAGCAAGCACAAGCAGTTCCGGAAAGGGATTGAACAACTCGATCAGGAAGGCGTCGTACAGGTGCTGCGCTCGGACAAGCGGGGCGAACAGGCGCCGGTGTTCGCCGCGGTCGGTCCGATGCAGTTCGAGGTCGCGAGCCACCGGATGGCGACCGAGTTCAACTCGCCGATCACACTGGAATCTCTGCCGTACACCGTCGCCCGCGCCGTCGACTCCGAGGATGCGGAGTTCGTGAACCGACAGGTCTCGGTGGAGGTGCTCTCCCGCAGCGACGGCGTGATGCTGGCGCTGTTCCCGACGAAGTGGCGGCTGCAGGGGTTCCAGGAGGACAACCCGACCGTGCGGCTGAGTTCGCTGGTGGCGGCAGGCGACAACTGAGCCGCGTACCCTGCGGGGATGGGACTCCGTTCGATTCTCCCTTCGACCCTCGGCGTGCTCGCCCTGATCACCGGTTGCCACGCACCCGCCCCATCGGCCGAGCCGGCACCGGCTCCGGCCCCGAGCACCGTGAGCCAGTTCATCCCGCAATGGCTGACCTTCGCCGCACCCTCGTCGTGGACCGAGCCCGAGCGCCGGATCACCGCGGATTTCCAGCAATTCGGCCTTCGCCCTAACGGGGAGAACGAGCTGCCCCCGCGCTGCAACGGATGCGGTGTCGACCCGGCGACCGCGATCCTGACCGCCTACGCCCCCGGCAAGTTCGACCCCGCGGTGGAACGGAACGGCGAACCGGTGAGCGTGATCACCGACAACGACGGGTTCTACCGCCTCGCCGCGGACTCCGGGGAGGCGATTCTGACGTGGCCTTACGCCGAGAACTCGTGGGCGAGGGTGCGCTCCATGACGACTCTGACCAAAGACCGCGGGCGCATGCTCGAACTCGCCCACGCCCTCGGTACCAAGGATGCGAAGATCCTCCTGCCGCTGAGCATTCCGGATGTTCCGGCGGCGATGCCGCTGTCGGAGATCTACGTCGACAACCGGGGTTACGGCACGACTCTGAACTTCATCTCCTGCCCGCCGGACGCCTTCGGACGCACCGGCGACTGCTACGGCCGGGTCGACAAGATGCGGGTTCAGATCTGGCCCGCCGACGGATACCGGGGCCACATCGACGAGCGCGACTCAGTGCCCGCGAAGGTCGGCGGACTTGACGGCATCTACGACTCGACCGGACGAAGCGCGGCCGTGCAGGTCCGGCCGGGCATGTTGGTGGTGTTCCAACTGGGAGGGCCCAGCGGACAACCCGGACAGCCACTTCCGGCGCCCCAAGCCAATCTCAAGGACATTCTCGCGACGCTGACCTGGGCCCCCGACCCCGGCAACGAACAGACCTGGCTGCCGGTCACCGACTGGGTGAAGTAGCTACTTCGCCGTCGTGGCGGACACCAGGACGGCATCGGTGAGCGCAGTCGGCGCGATCGCCTTGATGATGCGCTGAATACGCCCGCCCGCATCGGGCAGGTACCTGCTCTTCGGATGCGTGGCGGTCAGTGCATGGTCGACGGCATCGACCACCTTCTGCGGATCCGATGCCGTCTTCTGCATGCGCGCCAACAGTTTTCGGGTCCCGTTCAGATGCGGCGCGTACAGAGCGCGATGCTGCGGAGCAAGATCTGCCACCATCCGGTCGTGCTCGACGAGAATCTCACCCCAGATATCGGTGCGGATGGGACCCGGTTCGACCAGAGACACCCGAATTCCCCAGGGCCGCAGCTCCATCCGCAGCGCATCGGCCAGCGACTCGATCGCGTACTTCGAGGCGCAATAGGCGCCGGTACCCGGTGTGGTGATCAAACCGCTGACCGAGGAGATGAACACGATCCGGCCCTTGGCCTCCCGGATCTTCGGAAGCACCGCCTGGGTGACTCCGATCTGCGCGGTGACGTTGACGTCGAACTGCCGCGACAGGTCATCGAGGGTGAGGCCCTCCACGGGTCCGTTCACCACGATGCCCGCGTTGTTGACGACTCCGTCGAGCTGTTCGGGCAACTGAGCGGCCAGTCCGCCCAGTGACTCCCGGTCGGTGATGTCAAGGCGCGTCGGATGCACACGGGGCAGCGCCCCCAGGTCCCGGAGCGCGTCGTCGGACCGCGCGGTGGCGTAGACCTCCCAACCGCGTGAACTCATGTGGCGGGTGATCGCCAACCCGATTCCCCGGCCCGCACCCGTGACCAATACCGAAGGCATACCTTCTCCCGTCGTCTGCTGCCAACCTAGGTCCTCGGCACCTAATCTGACGAAATGCCCAATCCAGCGGCTGCCACGGACACCGGCCTCGAGCAGTACGGCGTCGACACCATCCCCGAATCGGCCCGGACCTCATCACCGCGCGATGTGGTGGCGATCCTGTGGGGCGGCAACATGGCGCTGTCCGTCGGAGTGTTCGGGTGGCTGGCCATCCTCTACGGCCTGAGCTGGTGGGCCAGCGTGGCGGCGATCGTCGTCGGCACCGCAGTCGGCTCACTCGTGGTGACCCCTTTGGCGCTACTGGGTTATCGCGCCGCCACGAACAACTCAGTCGCCTCTGGGGCGTACTTCGGTGTCCGCGGCCGGCTTGTCGCCTCGGTGATCGGTCTGCTGCTGTGTCTGGGTTATGTGGCCCTGACGATCTGGACCGGTGGCGAGGCCCTTGCCGCGGTGGTCGATCGGCTCAGCGGAAGCGAGGAGAGCGTCCTCCAAGACGTCCTGGGTTACGGAGGTGCGCACCGGGCTGAATTGTCGCGTGGGCGAACGTGATCGGAGTCCGGGTCGACCCCGGACCCTTGCCGCCGTCGACGTCACCGGCGATGACGCGCAGGAGCGCACCGCCGTCCGCCGAAGCCAGCAGTGTCACAGCCGGACCCTCGATGGCCTGGTAGGCCGGTGGTGCGAACTTCTCACTCGCGGGCAGGTTCACCCATAACTGGACACCATGGAACAACCCGCCGCTTTCAACGAGTTCGGCGGGCGGGGTCTCGATATGCAGGATTCCGGCACCCGCGGTCATCCACTGGGTCGCCCCATCGGTGATGAGGCCGCCGCCGCCGTGCGAGTCCTGATGCGCGAAGCGGCCGTCGATCATGTAGGTGACCGTCTCGAACCCGCGGTGCGGGTGCCAGTCGGTGCCGCGTGGTTCTCCGGGGGCGTATTCGACCTCGCCCATCTGGTCCATGTGCACGAACGGGTCGAGGTCTGCGGGGCCCACCCCTGCGAACGCCCGGACCACCGGAAACCCTTCGCCCTCGAACCCGCGCGGGCCTGAGCTGACAGACCGAACCGGGCGTTCGGTGTCGGTGGGTGCGGGCGCGGCGATCCGCGGCAAGGTCAGTGGATCTGCGGTCACTGCCGGCATGCACTCAGCCTAGGCCGGATTCCCGACTACCGTCGCTGTGGTGAGACGGTCCGGGTGGCGACGCGCACGGGTCGTGGCCGTCGTGCTCATCATCGCTTCGATTGCAGCGTGTGGTCGTGCGCAGCACCCGTCGCAGGGCGCCGTCATCGCGCCAACCACCACCCGAAGTGCATCGCCGACCGTCGCCGACGTGATCCCCCCGGTGGTGCCCGTCGGAGATTTCAGCGCTGTCGGCCAACTGGTGAACGCCGACATCACCGAGCACCGCCTGCCCGGGGCGGTGGTGCAGATCGGCCACGGCGGCAACGTCGTGTTCCGCGAGCCCTTCGGGGATCGGAAACTCGACGGCGAACCGGGTCTCGACGGCTCACCGTCGCCGGCCGAACCCATGACCGTGGACACCATCTTCGATCTGGCCTCCCTGTCGAAGCCGATCGCGACAACCCCTGCGGTTCTCCAGCTCTATGAACAAGGCCGGATCGCGCTCGACGAACCCGTGCAGACGTACTTCCCGGAATTCAATCCGGCGGGTGATCCCCGCAGGGCGCAGGTGACGATCCGGATGCTGCTCACCCACACGTCCGGTATCGGCGGCGATCTCAGCCGCGAAGGGCCGTGGGGCCTGACGGCCGCCGACAAGGCCGACGGCCTGCGCCGCGCGATGGCCGCAAGCCTGGAGTTCGGACCGGGTGAGGGTTTCCATTACTCCGACACCGGCTTCATCATCCTGGGGGCGCTCGTCGAGAAACTCACCGGCGAACCACTGGATGTGTACGTCCAAAACCATGTGTTCGCACCCCTGGGCATGCTGGACACCCACTACCTGCCCGCCGCCAAAGCGTGCGGTCCACACCGGATCATCGGCACCGCAATCAGTTTCGAGACACGCGCGACTGTGAGCACACCGTGCCCGGACGGCGCGTGGAGCACCGAGTTGTTGGACCGGGTCGCCCCGACGGCGCGCGATGAGGACACCCCGGGCATCAACCCGGACTTCGACCGTCCGCTGCGCGGCACCGTTCACGACCCGACCGCGCGCCGCATCGGAGGCGTCTCCGGCAGTGCCGGGGTGTTCTCGACCGCTGCTGATATCGGCAAGTACGCACAGGCTCTGCTGGATCGTCGCGCCGGGCGTCCGAGTCGGTTTCCACTACGGCAGTCGACGGTGGAACTGATGACGACTCCCCAGCAGCCGGTCTCCGCCGGAACGGAACTGCGTGGGTTCGGCTGGGATATCGACACGTCGCATTCCAGGCCCCGCGGTGAGATCTTTCCGGTCGGCAGCTTCGGTCACGTCGGCTTCACCGGCGTGTCACTGTGGATCGACCCCGGCTCGGACAGCTACGTGATCGTGCTCGCCAATGTGATCCATCAGCGTGGCGGGCCGCCCATCGTGACGCTGGCCGGCAACATCGCCACCGAAGCGGCGCGGGCGCTGCACCTCTACGGCAGCTGATCGAGCAGCCGTCGGAGGTCCCGAACCTCCCCGCCGTCGATACTGACGGAATCGAGGTCTTCGTCCATGTCGGCATTGATGTAGGTCATCGCCGAGGGGTGCCGGGTGCGGGCCGAACTGTGAAATGCCCTGGCGCCGGTGAACCCGGCCAACTCGACGATGTTGGTGGACCTGACTCCGGATCCGGGCATGATCGTGACGCGTTCCCCCGCAGCATCGACCAACTCCCGCAACATCTGCCTACCTAGATCGACATTGGGCTGCAGACCACTGGTGAGGATGCGCGCGCAGCCGAGATCGATGATCTGCTCGAGTGCAGTGAAGGGATCGTTGACCCGGTCGAATGCGCGGTGGAACGTGACCTGCATCGCGGCGGCATTGCGAATCAATTCGGCGCATCGGTCGACGTCCACAGTGCCGTCCTCGCGGAGCATCCCGATCACCACGCCGTCGCACCCCAGTTGTTCGCAGCGGCGAATGTCCTCGACCATCGCCTGGAACTCCGGTTCGGTGTACAGGAAATCCCCCCCGCGCGGGCGGATGATCGGGAAGAGCTGAACCGATGTGCTCTTGCGGGCCAGCGCGATCGTGCCGTATGACGGGGTGGTGCCGCCTTCGAAGGGGTTGGCGCACAACTCGATTCTGTCCGCACCCTGCTGCGCAGCGGTGACACAGGAAGCCAGGTCGAATCCGATGACTTCCAGTTCCATCGTTCGAGTTGCTATCCGCGCGGCCAGACGATCATGGGAACCGGCAGCGCGCGCATGATCTTGCTCGCCGAATAGCCGAGGAAAAGCCGCTTGGGCTGGGCCAGCCGGCTGGAACCGATCATCACCACCTCGCTGTCCTCGAAGTCGAGCGCGCGTACGGCATCGCCCAGCGACTCACCATTGCCGACAACACTTGTCACGGAGGCCTCAGCGGGTAGCGCGGCCTTCGCCCGCTCCACCATCGTCACCGCATGGCGCCCGGCGAGTTCGGTCCACTCGCGGCGCTGCTGCTCGTTGCCGCCCTCGCCGACGGCCACCAGAGACATCAGCCGCAACGGCACCTTCCACTCGGCGGCCAGCCGGATCGCATTGTCGAGCAGAGTCTCGGTGCCCGGTTGCATGCCGATGGCACAGGTGATCCGGCTGACCCCGGGATATAACTGGTATTCGGCGGGCGCGAGTGCGACCGGCACCGCCGAGGAGTGCAGCAGTGCGTCGGCGAGACTGCCCAGTCCGAACCTTCCGGCGCGAACCCGATGGTGAGTGCCGACGACGATCAGGCCGGCTTCGCCGCGCTCGGGGTCGGTCGCCACATCCAGCAGGCCCTGGGTGATCGACGCCGCCCGACTCAGGTGCCCCTCTGCGGACACCCCTTCCGGCACGTGCTTCAACCCGTCGGCGAGCCATTCGCGGGCCTGCTCCTCGACCTCGGCATTGAACGCGTGGTCCGGTGAATACATGTGGAACGTCGGGGCGTCACTGGGCAACACGGACACCAGATCGAGCGATGCGCCGGACGAGCGGGCAAGCGTCGCCGCGAGATTGACCCCGTCGACGCCGCGTTGACGTGGCCCGTATCCGACGACGTACCGCATAGTCGGTCACGCTAACACGGCTTTTGTGGTACGACACTGGACACGGGATTGGGAGGTTTGACGATGGCCGAACCACGGATCGGCGCCGAGATAATCGGGACCACACAACTGGCCCGCACGCTCGGTCTGTGGTCGATCGTCGGTCTCGGTCTGGGCTACATGACCCCCACGGTGGTCTTCGACACTTTCGGCATCGTCTCGGGCGAGACCGGCAACGTGGTTCCGGCCGCCTACCTCCTGGCGTTGGTCGTGATGATGTTCACCGCGATCAGCTACGGCCGGATGACGGTGATCTTTCCCTCCGCGGGATCCGCCTACACCTACACCTCGGCGACCATCAGCCCCAACTTGGGATTCCTCATCGGCTGGGCGGCACTGCTGGACTACCTGCTGCTGCCACTGGTCAATGCCCTCATCATCCGCAGCTACATGTTCTCGTTCTTTCCGGAAGTGCCGCAGTGGATCTGGGTCACCGTCTACGTCGCGGCCGTTACCAGCATGGTCCTGTTCAGCATGACCAACACCTCGCGGGTCAACATGATCCTGGTGCTGTTCGGAGTCACGCTCATCGGTGTCTTCCTTGTGCTTGCCGCCAAGTCTCTGATGGCCGGGACGGGCAACGGCACCATCTTCTCGACACAGCCGCTGTGGCATGCGGGTGTCGATCCGAGCCTGGTGCTGACCGGTGCCACGATCGTGGCGTTCTCGTTCATCGGCTTCGACGCGATCACCATGTACACCGAGGAGGCTAAAGACACCGCGACGGTGCCCAGGGCGATCCTGTTGTCGTTGCTCATCGGCGGCGCGATCTTCTTCACCTCGGCCTGGTTCACCCAGTCGCTGTTCCCGGATCTCGCGGGGTTCAGCGAAGAGGCCCTGGAGAACAGTGCGCTTCCCGAGATCGCCTTCAAGGTCGGCGGCCACGTGTTCAAGATCCTGCTGACATCGGCTGCGTTCGCTGCGACGATGGCCTCAGGCCTGGCCTCGCACGCCTCAGTCTCCCGTCTGTTGTACGTGATGGGGCGCAACGGCCAGGGTCCGGCGGGGCGGTTCTTCGGATACCTGCATCCGGGGTTCCAGACACCCTCCCGGGCAATCATTTTCGTGGGCATGGTGTCGATGCTGGCGATCGCGTTCAATCTCGACTTCGTGGCCTCGCTGATCAACTTCGGGGCTCTGATCGCCTTCACTTTCGTGAACCTGACCGTGATCGTCTACTTCGCCTACCGGCGCCGCGAGGTTCACTCGCCGCGGCAGATCCTTCAGAACATCGTGCTTCCGGGCATCGGGATCATGCTGACGGGTCTGTTGTGGATCCACCTGTCCGCCGAGTCAACCCGCTACGGCATCATCTGGTTCGCCGTCGGAGTCATCGTGCTGCTGTCGATCACCCGGTTTTTCCGGCGTCCGCTCGCGATCAACATGGGCGAAGGGCACTGAGGCGGGGTTACCCGTCGCGCTGAATGCGACTGCTTGGGGTTTTCCCCTTCTCCAGGTCAACTGCGTGTTTACTTCGGATCCCCCACCCCTTTGTCAGATAGTCGGTTCGATGAGCACTCCCGCAACTCGGGCCGCCGCCGCGGCCGCCGGCATCGCCATCGTCGCAACCTTCGTCACCGGCTGCTCGGCGACCAAACAAGCCACCAAGGATGTGGCCTCGAGCGCCACGAGTTCGGCCGCGAGTGCCGCAGGCAGTCCGGCAGAGAGCGCCGCCGGCAAGACGACGTTGTATTACCCGGCCCAAGAGGGTGCGATGTTCTCCATCGAGGCCCCGGCGAACTGGAAGGTCGGCAAGATCGATCAGGTCGGCGACTTCGGTACGGTCGAAAGCGAGAGCGGATCGGTTCTGCAGTTCCGTGCGCAGAAGTTCGAGACCGAGGAAGCGACCAAGAAGGAAGTCGACGATATCGTCGATTCCACCCAGGGCTTCCTCAAGGACAACTACCAAGACGTCGTGTTGGGTGATCCGAAGGAGATCACCGTCGACGGAGTACCCGGACTGCAAGTCGCGGGCACCGGCAAGGACAAGGACGGCAATGCCGTGAAGTTCCTCTCCGCCATGGTGATGCTCGGTCCCAACGCCATCGCAGAGATCTGGGCAGCGGTATTCCCCGAAGGCAACAACGATCTCGACACCGCGACTGCGGTCCTGGATTCGTTCAAGGTGGCCAGATAGATCACCGGCGACACCGGTTCACTGAGCTTCCGGCTCAGTGAACCGTGACGTGCACGTGGTTGAAGTGCGCAGCCACCCGCCACATCGTGTACGAGACGCCGAAGTCTGCCGCGTGCGCCTGAACATCGGCGTTGATGGCGTCACCCAGGCCCATGTCGGAGCCGATCATGATGTCGATGGCACGGCCGCTGGGGTGATCGGGAAGAGCGTCGGATCGCACGCCACCGATGGACTGCACGCCCGGGTAGGCAGCCATGATGTAGGCCGCCAGGTTGCGGGCGTTCGGGACCAGTCCGCCCATACCGACGGTGGGAATGTTGCCGATCGGGCCCAACGCGGCCATCACCGATGCCGGAAGGGCCGCCCGCTCGTCGGAGGGCATCAGCGCGTAACGCACTCGGGCCGAGGCGATCTGAGACTGCAGTTCGGCTTGTTTGCTCTGCAGGTCCGCACGCAGTGCGACGGCCGCGTCGACGGCGGCCTGCGTCTCGGCTGCGGACCGGGCTGAGGCGGCCTCCAGTGCCTTAGCCTCATCCCGGACGCGGCGGAAGGTATCAAGGTCCGCCGTCATCCCGGTGGCCATCGTCCGCTGAACGTCCATCGTGTCGATCAGGCTCTGCGGTGACTCGGCGGTCAGGATCGCGTTGACGCTGTCACTGCGCCCGCCCATGTAGATGGCGGCGGCCAGTTTGTTGACGCTGTCCTGGTGCGGGGCCATCTGCGCTTCGGCCGCCTCCAGTGCGGCCAGATCCGCGACGTGCTGCTTGTCGATCTCGGCGAGCAGTCGCAGTTTGTCGTCGAGGTCTTGGCGGGCCGTCTTGATCGAATCGGCCAACCCGGCGTACTGCTGAGCCAGTTCGCTGAACTTGGCCACCTCGTCCTGGGCCGGATCGGCATACGCGGCGCCACCCCACACCAGGCTGACGGCGGTCAATCCGGCGATGACGCCGGCCACCGCCTTGGGCTGGTCAAACTTCAAGACTGCGCATCCTTTGGTCCCCGTGCCTTAGATCACGATTAGGTTACGGAAGTGTCCTCTGGCTTGTCCAACGGCCTCGGGCCGCGGCCGGGCTTTCGCCGGGCAAAGACCCTGGTAGTGATCCCGGCAAGCGTCAAATAATCTCAAGACCGATGACAAGCAGTGCTGCCTTGAGCACCTCCGACCGAAACGGGCACGCCGATGTGCTCGTGGTGGGCGCCGGTC
>JAPOKC010000030.1 GCA_029977845.1 Mycobacteriaceae bacterium
ACTTACAACAACACAACAAACCCGCAACCACACCAACCACGAACCGTGAAAACACCACACCCCACCACCAAATACACCGGTAACAAAAACCGGCAGGGGCACACACAAATTTACATAGAGTTACGGCGGCCATAGCGGCAGGGAAACGCCCGGACCCATCCCGAACCCGGAAGCTAAGCCTACCAGCGCCGATGATACTACCCAACAGGGTGGAAAAGTAGGACACCGCCGAACACCATTTAAGGAAGGCCCCCCGAGAAATCGGGGGGCCTTCCGCTTTTAAACGCGACTTTCTGCGAACCCGGTCAATTCCTCATTGAATGCGGCAAATGTGGAGTATGACGAATGGTGATGTCATACGTATTGCCGTTGATCACTGCGCTGGCGACCATCGCGTGCGCTGTTCTACCCGCTGCGCGACGGTTCGTGTGGATCGGGCTGCTGTTCGCCGTCATCAATGTGGCACTGACTCCCTTCACCAGCGGCGAATGGTTCTATCAGCGCACCGAGACACCGGTGTTCGAGCAAGCCGTTGCCCGTGGTGACTTCACCCCCGTCAGCGACCTGATGAATCACCACGATCCGCGCCGGCTTCAGAAGATGATCGGACTGGCGGTGAGCCTGCTGGTTGCCTTGGCGGCCATGGCTGCCGTGCAGTTTCGTTCAAGCCGAGGCGGGGTCGCTCCGTGGATCTCGTCGATCGCCACGATCACCGGCGTGGTGGTCGGCGTCGGTGCGCTGATCGCGATCTACGACCTCTGAAGGCTGCCGACCTTGGACTCCAGCGACAGCAGCATGCGCTTACGGTCGATTCCGCCGGCATAACCGGTCATCGAACCGGCGGCGCCGACGACCCGATGGCATGGCACGATGATCGAGATCGGATTGCGCCCGTTGGCCAATCCCACCGCCCTCGATGCCGCGGGCGAGCCGATCTGCCCGGCGATCTCTCCGTAGGAACGGGTCTCGCCGTAGGGGATCGTCTGCAATGCCGCCCACACCCGGCGCTGGAACTCGGTGCCCGCCAGTTCCAGGTCGACGTCGAACTCCGTCAGGGAACCCGCGAAGTAGGCGTCGAGTTGTTCGGCCACGTCGGCGAAGGCATCCGGCCCGGCCGGATGCCAGGCTGAGCGGTCCGGCTCGTGGCTCTGATCGGCCATCCGCAGATGCATGAGTGTTGAGCCGTCGCCGGCCAGGGTGAGCGGCCCGATGGGGCTGTCGATGACGCGATAGTGCACCTGCATACTTCGACTTTGTCACGCCTGAGGACCAGATGCCAGCAGTACGATCCGACGATGGCCCAACTGGTGCAGCGCTATCTCGACGACATCGTCGCCGAGTACCGGGGCGTTGACGACGGGGTGCTGGCCAGCTACATCCCCGAGCTCACGCAGGTGGATCCGGCCCGGTTCGGGCTCACCGTGTCGGCCTCCGACGGTTACGTCTATGAATCCGGCGACGCCCGCACCGATTTCACCATCCAGTCGATCTCGAAGCCTTTCACCTACGCGCTCGCCCTCGACTCGGTCGGGCAGGAGGCGGTCGATGCCAAGATCGGCGTCGAGCCGTCCGGTGATGCGTTCAACGAGATCAGCGTCGACGAGACCACCAAGGTTCCCAAGAACGCCATGATCAACGCCGGCGCGATCGCGGCAGTGTCTCTGGTCCCGGGCGCCGGGCCGGATGAGCGCTTCGCGCGCATCCGCGATTTCTATTCGGCCTGCGCGGGTCGGAACCTCGAACTGGACGAGGACGTCTACCGCTCGGAGAAGGCCACCGGCAACCGCAACCGCGCGATCGCCTACATGCTGACCAGCTTCGGGGTGCTCGACGACGACCCCGACGATGTGCTCGACGTGTACTTCCGGCAGTGTTCGCTGCGGGTCACCAGTGTGGACCTGGCCCGGATGGCGGCGACCCTGGCCGGTGGCGGGGTCAACCCACAGACCGGCAGACGCGTGGCGGACGCGAAAGTCATCCAGCGCACGCTCAGTGTCATGGTCACCTGCGGTATGTACAACGGCGCCGGGGACTGGGTGAGTGCGGTCGGCATGCCCGCCAAGAGCGGTGTCGGTGGCGGGATTCTGGCCGTGTTGCCCGGACAGCTCGGCATCGGGGTGTACTCGCCCCTGCTCGATGGTCGGGGAAACAGTGTGCGCGGGGTGCTGGTGTGCCGCGCGCTGTCCGAGAGGCTCGGACTGCACTTCCTCAACGTCGGCCGGGAGTCCCGCGCCACCATTCGCGCCGTCTACGACGCAGCCGACGGAATCCGGGTCTACGAGATGCACGGGGATCTGATGTTCGCCGGGGCGGAACGGGTCCTGCGCAACGTCGACCGCGAGAGCCACGAGTTCTCGGTGGGAATCCTCGACGTCACCCGGGTCGACACCATCAACGATGCGGCACGGGCGCTGCTGGCCAGTATGGGCGCTACGCTGGAGGCTGCCGGCAAACTCGGTCTGATCGTCGATCCCGATGCCGCGGTGATCCGGCCGGGGCGCGGCTACGAAGGTGTGAGCTTCACCAACCTGGACGATGCGGTGGCCGCTGCGGGAAAATGGCTGGGAGCCAACGGCTTGCGCTAACGATCGCTGACCAGGGTGGCGACCGCGACCCTGTCGTCGTAGCCCCTCAACCGGACCGGGCGGCGGGAGCGCCAGAACCGCTGTTCGTTCTCCGTGGCCGCGTCGACCGTCGCCGCCGAGGCGAGCACCCGGCTTGATTCGGAGCGGGCCAACTCGCTGAGCCGGGCAGCCTCGTTCACGGGTTCGCCGATCACGGTGTACTCGAACCGCTCCTTGGCGCCGACGTTGCCGGCCACCACCTGACCGGCGGCCAGGCCGATCCGCGCGGGGCATTCGGGCACTTCGCGCTCGAGTCGCCGGGCGATCGTTCGTGCGGCGGACAGCGCCGCACTCTCCGGGTTCATTAGCGCCACCGGTGCGCCGAAGATCGCCAGGGTGGCATCACCCTCGAACTTGTTGACCAGCCCGCCGTGGCGGTCGACCTCCTCGACGATCACCGTGAAGAACCGGTTGAGCAGGCCGACGACCTCCATAGGCGGCTTGCTGGTGACCAGCTTGGTGGATCCCACCACGTCGATGAACATGGCGACCACGTGCCGTTCCTCACCGCCGAGTTCCGGGCGTTGCATCTCGGCCATCGCAGCGACATCGCGCCCGACATGCCTGCCGAACAGATCGCGGACCTGTTCGCGCTCGCGTAACCCGGCCACCATCGAGTTGAATCCGCGCTGCAGCTCACCGAGTTCGGTCCCGTCGAAGACCACAACGCTGGCATCGAGGTCGCCGTCTTCCACGCGACGCAGTGCGGCGCGCACCACCCGCACCGGGGTGGAGGTCAGCCAGGCCAGGGTCCACATCAGCAGGAATCCCACCAGCAGGCTCAGGCTTACGCTGATCACGATCGCGACCTCGAGTTGGGTCTTGGTGAGATTGCCCAGGATCAGCGAGAACATCGCCGCCAGGCCGATCCCCAGCATCGGCACTCCGGAGCTCAGCAGCCAGACCACCATGGTCCTGCCCATGATGCCGGGGGCCAGCCGTCGCGGCGGTTGCCCGGCGGCGAGCGCCTCGGCCGCCACCGGTCGCAAGGCGAACTCGGCCGACAGATAGGACGTGGTGGCCACCACCAGTCCGCAGAAGACCAGCGTCAAGGACAGCCGCGGGATGAACAGCGTGTCGTGGAGCCCGTACAGCACTGTCAGCAGGACCGCGGCGCCGCCCCATAAGACCATGTGCGACAACGCGATTCGCCACGGTGTCAGCAGGGTGTTGCGCAGATCCTCCTCAGTCGGCCGACCGCCCTCGATCGCCCAGCGCAGGTCTTTGACCGTCCGGCTGTGCATCCACCAGGTGCCGAACACCGCGGCGATACCGATGTAGGCCGGTGTCGCCGCTGCGGGAATCCATGCCGGCACGTCATGGATGACGCTCGGCTCAGGGAAGGCGACCACGTTGAGCAGATAGGCCAGGCCGATGCCGATCAGGTTCACGATCAGGATGAACCCGATGAGGATCGTCTGGATCCGGATGTGCCGCCGGGCGGGACTCTCGTTGGCCTTGCCGAGCAGAAGCGATCCGTAGACCGGGGTCTTGGCCAGCCTGCCGCTCTGGCGGGTCATCCGTTCCAGGACGCGGCCCAGCCGTTGCGCCACGCTCGGTCGGGAACTCATGGTGGCGCCAGCCTAGTTCGACTTCACCGCCCCCTAAGCTGATCCGGTGCGACTCGTGATCGCCCAGTGCACCGTGGACTACCTCGGCCGGCTCACCGCCCACCTGCCCTCGGCCCGTCGGCTGCTGCTGATCAAGGCCGACGGGTCGGTCAGCGTGCACGCCGACGACCGGGCCTACAAGCCGCTGAACTGGATGAGTCCGCCCTGCTGGCTCACCGAGGAGCCCGGCGTCTGGGTGGTGGAGAACAAGGCCGGCGAGCAGTTGCGGATCACCATCTCCGAGATCGAGCACGACTCCAGCCACGAGCTGGGCACCGACCCTGGCCTGGTCAAGGATGGTGTGGAGGCGCATCTGCAGAAACTGCTCGCCGAGCACATCGAACTGCTCGGCGAGGGCTACACGTTGGTGCGCCGGGAGTACATGACGGCGATCGGCCCGGTGGACATCCTCTGCCGCGACGCCGACGGCAACTCGGTGGCCGTGGAGATCAAACGCCGGGGCGAGATCGACGGTGTCGAGCAGCTGACCCGGTATCTGGAACTGATGAACCGCGACCCGCTGCTGGCGCCGGTCACCGGGGTGTTCGCCGCCCAGCAGATCAAACCGCAGGCCCGCACGTTGGCTGAGGACCGCGGGATCCGCTGCCTGTCGTTGGACTACGACGTGATGCGCGGAATGGACAGCGACGAGTTTCGGCTGTTCTGATGCGCCGCATCGAGACCGGCGCGGACGGGTACGAGTACGAAGTGCTGCCGATCGCGGGGGCGCGATCGCTCAAAACCTATCGCTGCCCCGGGTGTGATCATGAAATCCGTTCCGGCACAGGGCACCTAGTGGTGTGGCGAAGCGAAGACGGCGACGGGGAAGACCGTCGGCATTGGCATACGACGTGTTGGAACCACCGGATGAACCGCAAGCCCACCCGGAAGCGGTCCTAGCGACTATTCGCTGGTGTGCTCGACGAGCTCGATCAGGACACCGCCGGCATCCTTGGGGTGGATGAAGTTGATCCGCGAGTGGTTCGTGCCGCGCCGCGGGCCGTCGTAGACCAGGCGGACACCCTGGTCCGTCAGCTGCTCGCACATCGCATCGAGGTCGCTTACCCGGTAGGCGATCTGCTGGATTCCGGGGCCGCGCTTGTCGAGGAACTTCGCGATGGTGGACTCGTCGTCCAGGGGCGCCATCAGCTGCAACTGGGCGCAGGAGTCGCCGCCGCCGGGCACGACCATCATGGCCTCGCGGATGCGCTGATCGGTGTTGATCTCCTCGTGCACCAGGATCATGCCGAGGTGGTCGTGGTACCACGTGATGGCGGCGTCGAGATCCGGCACCGCGATGCCGACATGGTCGACCGCGGTGACCAGCGTGCTGGCCAGGATCGGACGGGCGCCGAGGTGCTCAGTGGTCATAACGTAAAGGTAACCTGACGGCGGAGATCTTGTTGAGTCGGTCGGCCGGATCAGCCGCCCACCACCCGTTTTGGAGGCAGGAATGACGACGTCCGTGATCGTTGCTGGGGCCCGAACCCCCATCGGCAAGCTGATGGGCTCGCTGAAGGATTTCTCCGGCACCGACCTGGGCGCCATCGCCATCAAGGGGGCACTGGAGAAGGCCGGCGTCCCGGCGTCGCTGGTGGAGTACGTGATCATGGGCCAGGTGCTCACCGCCGGGGCCGGTCAGATGCCGGCCCGGCAGTCCGCCGTCGCCGCCGGGATCGGCTGGGATGTGCCCGCCCTGAGCATCAACAAGATGTGCCTGTCCGGGATCGACTCCATCGCACTTGCCGATCAGCTGATCCGGGCCGGGGAGTTCGACGTCGTCGTCGCCGGCGGCCAGGAGTCGATGTCGCGGGCTCCGCACCTGCTGATGGACAGCCGGGCGGGCTACAGGTACGGCGATTTCACCGTGCGCGACCACATGGCGTACGACGGCCTGCACGACGTGTTCACCGACCAGCCGATGGGAGCGCTCACCGAGCAGCGCAACGACGATGACAAGTTCACCCGGCTCGAGCAGGACGAATTCGCCGCCGGATCGCATCAGAAGGCCGCCGCGGCCTGGAAGGACGGCGTGTTCGCCGACGAGGTTGTGCCGGTGAAGATTCCGCAGCGCAAGGGTGACGACCTGGAGTTCACCGAGGACGAGGGTATCCGCGCCAACACCACCGCCGAATCGCTGGCGGGACTGAAGCCCGCATTCCGCAAAGACGGCACCATCACCGCGGGTTCGGCCTCCCAGATCTCCGACGGCGGCTGCGCTGTCGTGGTGATGAACAAGGCCAAGGCCGAAGCGCTCGGGCTGAGCTGGCTGTGCGAGATCGGCGCCCACGGCAACGTCGCCGGCCCGGATTCGACCCTGCAGTCCCAGCCGGCCAATGCGATCAAGAAGGCGCTGGGCAGGGAGGGCATCGCCGCCGACAAGCTCGACGTCATCGAGATCAACGAGGCCTTCGCGGCCGTCGCGCTGGCCTCCACCCGCGAACTCGGCGTCGATCCGGAGAAGGTCAACCGCAGCGGCGGCGCCATCGCGATGGGCCACCCGATCGGCATGTCCGGCGCCCGGATCACCCTGCACGCCGCACTGGAACTGGCCCGCCGCGGCTCGGGCTATGCCGCCGCCGCGCTGTGCGGCGCGGGCGGCCAGGGCGACGCGCTGATCCTGCGGCGCTGAGTCATCCGGAGTTTGCTGGAAGCTCGGGTGGCACCCCACCGGGGAGTCCTGTGATGTTCGTCATAACCGATGGCGTGACAGACTTGGCCTCGTGACGCGACCCCGCCCCAGAGTCAGCCCCGCGATGACCGGAGCAGTTGATCTGTCCGGCCTGAAACAGCGCGCGCAACAACCGGGCGGCGGCCCCGCCCCGGCCGGCGGCGTGGTGGTCACCGAGACGAACTTCGAGTCCGATGTGCTGGTCCGGTCCACCCAGGTTCCGGTCGTCGTGCTGCTCTGGTCGCCGCGCAGCGACGCCTGCGTGGCCATGGGCGACGCCCTGGCCGGTCTGGCGGCGGGCGACGGCGGCAAATGGGCGCTGGCCACCATCAACGTCGACGCCGAACCGCGGGTCGCCTCGCTGTTCGGGGTCGACGCCGTGCCGACCGTCATCGCGCTGGCAGGCGGGCAGCCGGTGACCAGCTTCCAGGGCGTGCAGCCGCCCGAGCAGTTGCGCCGCTGGATCGACGGTCTGCTGGGGGCGACCGCCGGAAAGCTATCCGGCGCAAAGGATTCCGAGCCGGAGGTCATCGATCCGGCACTGGAGGCGGCGCAGGATCTCGTCGATGCCGGCGACTTCCCGGGTGCCGCTGCGGCATTTCAGGCCATCCTCGACAAGGACCCCAACCATGTCGAGGCCAAGGGCGCGCTGCGGCAGATCACCTTCCTCGAGCGGGCCAGTATCCAGCCGCCGGACACCCTGGAGCGGGCCGAAGCCGATCCCGATGACATCGAGGCCGCGTTCGGCGCCGCCGACGTGCAGATCCTCAGCCAGGACATCCCGGGGGCGTTCGACCGGCTGATCGGCCTGGTCAAGCGGACCTCCGGCGATGACCGGACGAAGGTCCGCACCCGGCTGATCGAGCTGTTCGAGCTGTTCGACCCGGCCGATCCCGATGTGATCGCCGGCCGTCGCAACCTGGCCAACGCGCTGTACTAGCCCCTACCGCCCACCCCGCGTGAAGCTAACTTCACGCTCGACGCTGACGGTGAAGATAGCTTCACGCTCGGCGGGTGGGGATCGGCGTCAGGCGGGCTCCAGCCAAACCGCCGAGGTCGGTGGCAGCACCAGCTGAGCCGATGCGGGCCGGCCGTGCCAGGGTTCGTCGACGGCCTGCACGCCACCGAGGTTGCCGATCCCGGACCCGTTGTAGTCGGTCGCGTCGCTGTTGAGCACCTCGCGCCAGGAGCCGGCGAACGGCAACCCCAGCCGATAGCGGCTGTGCTCGCTGCCGGCGAAGTTGAAGACGCACGCCAGCACCGAACCGTCGGCGCCCCAGCGCAGGAAGCTGAGCACATTGCTGGCCGAGTCGTTGGCGTCGATCCAGGAGTAGCCCTCGGGTCTGGTGTCCTGGCTCCACAGCGCGGGCCGGCTGCGATAGACGGTGTTGACGTCGGACAGGAAGCGCAGGATCCCGCGGGAGAAACCGTGCTCGTCGAGCTGGAACCAGTCCACCCCGCGTTCCTCCGACCATTCGGCGCGCTGGCCGAACTCCTGGCCCATGAACAACAGCTTCTTGCCGGGATGCGCCCACTGGTAGGCGAGCAGGCTGCGCAGCCCGGCGGCCTTGACGTGATCGTTGCCCGGCATCCGCCCCCACAGCGTGCCCTTACCGTGCACCACCTCGTCGTGGCTGATCGGCAACACGAAGTTCTCGCTGAACGCGTACAGCATCGAGAACGTCATCTCGTGGTGGTGGTAGCTGCGGTAGATCGGATCCCGGCTGATGTAGTCCAGGGTGTCGTGCATCCAGCCCATGTTCCACTTCATCGAGAAGCCGAGGCCGCCGAGGTTTGTCGGCCGGGTGACACCGGGCCAGGAGGTGGACTCCTCGGCGATCGTCACGATTCCGGGCGTCAGCTTGTGAACGGTGGCGTTCATCTCCTGCAGGAACTGGACGGCCTCGAGGTTCTCCCGACCGCCGTAGGCGTTGGGACTCCAGCCGCCGGCCGGCCGCGAGTAGTCCAGGTAGAGCATGGACGCCACCGCATCGACCCGCAGGCCGTCGACGTGGAACTCCTGCAGCCAGTACAGCGCGTTGGCCACCAGGAAGTTGCGCACCTCGGCACGGCCGAAGTCGAACACGTAGGTGCCCCAGTCCAATTGCTCGCCGCGGCGCGGGTCGGAGTGCTCGTAGAGCGCGGTGCCGTCGAAGCGGCCCAGCGCCCAGGAGTCCTTGGGGAAGTGCGCGGGAACCCAGTCGACGATCACCCCGATGCCGGCGCGGTGCAACGTATCGACCAGATACCGGAAGTCGTCGGGGGAGCCGAACCGTGATGTCGGCGCGTAGTACGAGGTGACCTGATAGCCCCACGAACCGCCGAACGGATGCTCAGCGACCGGGAGCATCTCCACATGGGTGAAGCCATGCGCCACAACGTATTCGGTCAGCTGCTCGGCCAGTTCGCGATAGCTCAGGCCCGGCCGCCACGATCCCAGGTGCACCTCGTAGGTGCTCATCGGCTCGAACACCGGGTTCACCGCAGCGCGCCGCGCCATCCAGGCGTCGTCATCCCAGCGGTAACTCGAGGCGAACACCCGGGATGCGGTGTGCGGCGGCACCTCGGTGGCGAACGCCATCGGGTCGGCCCGGTCGGTGACCGACCCGTCCACACCGTGCACCCGGAACTTGTAGAACCCGTCGGCGGAGAAGCCCGGCCAGAACAGCTCCCACACCCCGGAGGACCCGAGCACCCGCATCGGGGCGTCATTGCCGTCCCACCCGTTGAACTCGCCGATCAGGCTGACGCCCTTGGCATTCGGCGCCCACACCGCGAACGACACCCCGTCGACGACGCCGTCGGCGGTGGTGAACGATCGGGGATGCGCGCCGAGGATCTCCCACAGCCGTTCGTGGCGGCCCTCGGCGAACAGGTGCAGATCCACCTCACCGAGGGTGGGCAGGAAGCGGTACGCGTCCGCGGTGACGAACGTGGAACCCGGATAGCCGATCTCGAGGCGGTAGTCGACCAGATCGGTGAACGGCAACGCGACGGCGAACAGTCCGGAGCCGACGTGCTCCATCGGATGGCGCTCGCCGCCGACGAGTGCTGTCACAGTCGAGGCATGCGGTCGCAGCGCACGGATGACGGTCTGCTTGCCGTACTCGTGCGCCCCGAGGATGGAGTGCGGGTCGTAGTGGGTGCCCGACACCAGCCGGGCCAGGTCGTCCGGGTGAGGTGCCAGCGTCATCGGCGCGCTCATTCGCGGCGCAGCAGTTCGGCCCGATGATCGGGCGGGACAGTCGGCATGTTGAGGATGTGCGCCACGGCCTTGCCGGGGTCGAGGCGCACGAAGTTGGCCTGCCCCCACTGGTAGTCCTCGCCGCTGACCTCGTCGCGGACCCAGAACCGGTCGTAGGGCTGCATACCCAGGGCGCCCATGTCGAGCCACAGCGTGCCCTGCTCGGCGCCGAACGGGTTGAGCGTCACCACCACCAGCACGGTGTCGCCGGTAGCGGGATCGAACTTGCTGTAGGCCAGCAGTGCGTCGTTGTCTATCGAATGGAAACGGATGGTGCGCAACTGGCACAGCGCGGGATGAAGACGACGGATCTCGTTGAGCCGGGTCAGGAATGGTTCCAGTGAGCGGCCCTGCGCAAGTGCGCCGGCGAAGTCGCGCGGCCGCAACTCGTACTTCTCCGAATCGAGGTACTCCTCGCTGCCCGGCCGGAGGGGAGTGTTCTCGAACAGTTCGTAGCCGGCGTACACACCCCACGAGGCGCCCATCGTGGCCGCCAGCACCGCCCGGATAGCGAACATGCCGGGGCCGCCGTGTTGCAGGCTCTCGTGCAGGATGTCGGGGGTGTTGACGAACAGGTTGGGTCGCGCGTAGTCGGCGTGCTCGGCGATCTGGCGGCCGAACTCCTCGAGTTCCCATTTCGCGGTGCGCCAGGTGAAGTACGAATACGACTGGGTGAAACCAAGTTTGGCCAGACCGTACAGGCGCGCCGGCCGGGTGAAGGCCTCCGAGAGGAACAGCACATCCGGGTCTGCCGCCTTCACCTGCCCGATCAGCCAGGCCCAGAACTCCGCGGGTTTGGTGTGCGGGTTGTCGACCCGGAAGATCTTGACGCCGTGGTCGATCCAGTGCCGGACCACCCGCAGCACCTCGTCGTAGAGACCTTGCGGGTCGTTGTCGAAGTTCAGCGGATAGATGTCCTGATACTTCTTCGGCGGGTTCTCCGCGTAGGCGATGGTGCCGTCGGGAAGTTCGGTGAACCACTGCCGGTGCGCTTTGGCCCACGGATGATCCGGTGCGCACTGCAGCGCGAGATCGAGTGCCACCTCCATACCGAGGTCGGCCGCCGCGGCGACGAATCCGTCAAAGTCCTTCAGCGTTCCCAGGTCGGGGTTGACCGTGTCGTGTCCGCCCTGCGCGCTGCCGATCGCCCACGGCGAGCCGACATCGCCCGGTTCGGCGGTGACGCTGTTGTTGCGGCCCTTGCGGTGCACCGTGCCGATCGGGTGGATCGGCGGCAGGTAGACCACGTTGAATCCCATCCCGGCGATCCGGGGGAGTTCGGCCTCGGCGGTGGCGAAGGTGCCGTGTACGGGTGCGCCCTTGGCGTCGCGGCCGCCACTGGACCGGGGGAACATCTCGTACCAGGCGCTGCACCGGGCCAGGGTGCGGTCCACCCAGACCCCGTACTGATGTCCGCGGGTGAGCAGATCGCGCAGCGGATAGCGGTGCAGCAACTCGGTGATCGGATGCGACAGCGCCAGTGCCGCCCGGGTCAGCGGGTCTCCGGGCCGGCGCAACTGCTCGGAGGCCGCCAGCAGCGGGGCGCGCTCGGCGCGCGGGACCCCGGTGGCGGCGCGTTCCAGCAGGGCGGCGCCCATCACCAGATCGTTGTCGAGGTCCTCTTCGCCCTGACCGGCGTCGAGTTTGGCGCTCACGGTATGCCGCCAGGTGGTGATCGGGTCGCCCCAGCCGTCCACCCGGAAGGTCCACAACCCGACCGCGTCGGGGATGAACTGGCCGTGCAGGACATCGGGAGTGCGACCGGCGGACATCGGCAGCAGGATCGGCTTGACCCGGCCCGCGCCGGCCGGCGGACGGCCTACTTGCGGGTAGTCCGGGCCCAGATAACGGACGACGAGGGTGGCGGCGACCGCGTCGTGGCCCTCGCGCCACACCGTCGCCGAGACCGGCACGACTTCGCCGACAACGGCTTTGGCGGGGAAGGTGCCCCCGGACACCACGGGTGCGACGTCGTCGATCTCGATCCGACCCGGCACCTTCAGCTACCTCATTCCCTGTCGCCACGTGACCGTCGGTTACACCGTAGTGGTCAAGCCCACACCGTGAGGTCGGAAGCGAGGTCAGCGAAGGTGGGCCAACCTCAGTAAGGTCTGACCGGTGAAGGCGCTGCGCAGATTCACCGTTCGAGCCCATCTTCCGGAGCGGCTTTCGGCCCTGGCCCGGTTGTCGACCAACCTGCGATGGTCCTGGGACTACCCCACCCAGGACCTGTTCGAGAGCATCGACCCTGAGCAGTGGGCGCTCAGTGGCCGGGACCCGGTCGGTGTGCTCGGCGCGATCACCCCCGAGCGTCTCGACGAACTGGCCGAGGACCCGGAGTTCCTCGAACGCCTCGACCGGCTGGCGGCTGAACTCGACGAGTACCTGACCAAGCCGCTCTGGTATCAGCAGTTGCAGGCCTCCAGCGATCAGCCGCTGCCCACTGGCATCGGCTACTTCTCGATGGAGTTCGGCGTCGCCGAGGTGCTGCCGATCTACTCCGGCGGTCTTGGCATCCTGGCCGGCGACCATCTCAAGGCGGCTTCGGATCTGGGTCTGCCGTTGATCGGTGTCGGACTGAACTACCGGTCCGGATATTTCCGTCAGTCACTGACCCCGGACGGCTGGCAGCACGAGAACTACCCCTCGCTGGACCCGCAGGGTCTGCCGCTGCATCTGCTCGCCGACGCGGACGGCAAACCGGTGGTGATCGAACTGCCGATGCCTGAGTCGCGGACATTGCGGGCCAGGGTGTGGATCGCCCAGGTAGGCCGAATTCCGTTGCTGCTCTTGGACTCCGACATCCCGGAGAACGATCACGACATGCGCCATGTCACCGACCGGCTCTACGGCGGCGATCAGGAACACCGCATCAGACAGGAACTGCTCGCCGGGGTCGGAGGGGTGCGAGCCATCCGCGCGTTCACCGCCATCGAGGGCCGACCGGCCCCGGATGTGTTCCACATGAACGAGGGTCACGCCGGCTTCCTCGGCCTGGAGCGCATCCGCGAGTTCATGACCGCCGACAACCTCGACTTCGACACCGCGCTGACCATCGTGCGCGCCAGCACGGTGTTCACCACGCACACCCCGGTGCCGGCCGGTATCGACCGATTCCCGGTGGAGCTGGTCGAGCGCTACTTCGGCGACGAGGGTCCGACCGGGCTACTGCCGGGCGTGCCACTGGGTCGGGTGCTGGCCTTCGGATCCGAAGCCGCCGACGGTGACGAAGCGGCGAAGTTCAACATGGCGCACATGGGGCTTCGGCTGGCGCAGCGGGCCAACGGTGTCTCGCAACTGCACGGCCGGGTCAGCCGGGGGATGTTCGACGAGCTGTGGCCGGGCTTCGACGCCAACGAGGTGCCGATCGGGTCGATCACCAACGGCGTGCATGGGCGCACCTGGGCGGCCCGGGAGTGGCTGGAGTTGGGGCAGGAGCTCACCGGTTCGGTGGAGGCGCTGCGCGAGCCCGCGATGTGGGAGCAGTTGCAGGAGGTCCACCCCGGGCACATCTGGTGGATCCGCTCGCAGTTGCGGACCAAGCTGGTCGACGACGTCCGTCGCCGGCTGCACCGGGCCTGGCTGGAGCGTGGCGCCATTGATGCCGAACTCGGTTGGATCGCAACGGCTTTCGACCCTGATGTGCTGACGGTCGGGTTCGCCCGGCGGGTGCCCACCTACAAGCGGCTGACGCTGATGCTGCGCGATCCCGAACAGCTCGAGGCGTTGTTGCTCGACGAGAAGCGGCCGATCCAGCTCATCGTGGCCGGTAAGTCTCATCCGGCCGACGACGCGGGTAAGGGCCTGATCCAGCAGATCGTCCGGTTCGCCGACCGGCCGGAGGTCCGGCACCGCATCGCGTTCCTGCCGGATTACGACATCTCGATGGCCCGGTTGCTGTACTGGGGCTGCGACGTCTGGCTGAACAACCCGCTGCGGCCTTTGGAGGCGTGCGGCACCTCGGGGATGAAGAGTGCGCTCAACGGCGGGCTGAACCTGTCCATCCTGGACGGCTGGTGGGACGAGTGGTTCGACGGCGAGAACGGTTGGGCCATCCCTACCGCCGACGGGGTGGCCGATGAGAACCGGCGCGACGATCTGGAGGCCGCCGCGCTCTACCAACTACTGCGCGAGTCGGTGGCGCCGAAGTTCTACGACCGCGATGACGACGGAGTGCCGACCCGCTGGGTGGAGATGGTCCGCCACACCCTGCAGTCGCTGGGGCCCAAGGTGCTGGCCTCCCGGATGGTGCGCGACTACACCGAGCAGTACTACCTGCCGGCGGCGGCCTCGCTGCACCGGATCGTCGACGCGAGAGACGGACTGCCGTTCGGCCACGCCCGGGAACTGTCGGCCTATGTCCAGCGGGTGCGGGAGGCCTGGCCGGATGTGGCGGTCACCGATGTCGACAGCACCGGTCTGCCGGACACCCCGCTGCTGGGATCGGAACTGACCCTGACCGCGGCGGTGGCGCTGGCCGGCCTGCGCCCCGATGAGGTCGTCGTCCAGGCGGTGCTCGGCCGGGTCAACTCCACCGACACCCTGCATGACCCGATCTACATCGACATGACCCACATCGGACCGGGTGAGGGCGGGACCGAACTGTTCTCCACGACGACCCCGTTGCCGCTGTCCGGATCGGTGGGTTACACCGTCCGAGTGCTGCCGCACCAGGACCTTCTGGCTGGTGACGCTGAGTTGGGCCTTGTGAAACTGGCGTGAGATCGGCGGTCTTCGTCACTCTGGCCACACTCGCGGCGATCACCTTGTAGGTTGCCCGCATGACTTCGGCGATGAGGCGGGCCGCAGCTCTCGTCACGGGGGCTGTCGTCGCGGTGGTCGCGCTGGCCGGTACGGCCTCCGCGGACCCGGTCGATCCGGCCGGCCCCGACGTGCAGCCGGCGGCCGCTGCCGCCGAGGCCGCCGTCGTACCCGCCGCGGCACCGATCGATGACGGCAAGGTCCCGTCGAATCCGCCGGAGGTCTACAAGTCTCCCGACGGCTGGACGCTGACCGTCGGCGGCAAGGACGAGACCCAGCTGGTGATCGCCCCGCTCACCACCGCTCTGTCGAGCCGCGAGTACGAGGTCGGCGGCGTCTTCACCGCGTCGCTGAGGGGCCCGACCGGAGCCCTGGCCCCGGCCAAGGGCGTGCTCGAGGTCGGTTACCAGATCGGCTGCGGAATCGATATGTCCACCGGCACCGGTGTGCTGCTCAACGGCAATGTCGGTGCGGCGGCGGGTATCGCCTCGGCGCAGGGTATCGACGTCACCAATCCGTTCGACCCAACAAAGGCCTTCATCCCGAACGGCGGTATCACCGCCGGCGGCGGCGTGGGCGTGAGCCTCAAGCCCGGCATCGTCAACACCATCCCGGTCACCAAGAAGACCTACGGCGGCGCCGAACCGTGGGTGTGGGTCAGCCACCAGCGGATCAAGATCGACGGCTGCGTGGGCCAGTCCTTCATCCGTTCGTTCGCCGTTCTGAGCAAGTCCAGCGACGAGGGTGATGCCATCGCCGCCTGGTACGGCGTCACGAAGATGGTTTAGGGGAATCCGTGAAGAGGGCTTTCGCAACAGCGGTCGCAGCGCTGATCACCCTGGCCGCACCGGCCTCGGCGGACCCCCTCGACCCGGCCGGTCCCGACGTCCAACCGGTGGCGGCCGCCGAGGCCGCGCCACCGGTGGACGACGGCAAGGTGCCGTCCAACCCGCCGATCACCGACAAGTCCCCGGACGGCTGGGTGATGACGGTCGGCGGCAAGGACGAGAAGCAACGCCCGGTCGCACCACTGACCACCGCCATCTCCACCCGCGAGTACCAGGTCGGCGGCACTTTCACCGGGTCGCTGAAGGGGCCCGGCGGCGGCCCGGCCAAGGGCGTGCTCGAGGTGGGCTACCAGATCGGCTGCGGTATCGAGATGACCACCGGCAACGGCGTGCTGCTCAGCGGTCAAGCGGGGGCGCAGGCGGGAATCGGGGCTATTTTTGTGCCCGCGGGCGGCTTCCAGAACTTTCTCATCCCCAGCATCGGCGCAAATATCGGCGGCGGTATCGCCATCAGCCTCAAGCCGGGTCTGGTGAACATCGTCCCGATCACGAAGAAGACGTTCGTCGGCACCGCGCCGTGGGTCGCGATCGACAACTATCGGATCAAGATCGACGGCTGCGTCGGCGAATCCTTCATCCGCTCCTACGCAACGCTGGCCAAGTCGACCGATGAGGGAGACGGCATCCTGTCCTGGTACGGAGTGACCAAACAGATTTAGGGGAAGCGCTTCAGGCAGCGCTCGACGTCAGCGAGCACGCCGACTCGGAACGCGTCGATCCGGGAGAACCCCGCCGGCACCGCTTCGCCGTTGACATCCCCGGCCACCAGGCCGTTGGTCAGCAGGCCCGCGACGGCCTCGTCGATGTCACCGGCGGTGAGTGAGACGGTGTTTCCGTCCGGCGTGCTGATCTGCGTCGACATCCTGCGGGTGGCGACCCCGGTCAGGCAGGCGGTGCGCAGGCCGGCCTCGGCGGTGTCGAGTGCCAGCCCGCCTTGCTCGTGCTGCACCGCCAGCATGTAGCGCGACACCACCACCGAGTAGGCGGTGTTATCGCCCTGCAGTGTCACGAAGTCGGCGTTGTCGGTACTGGCTCCCATCTGCTGCAGCGCGGGCAGATCAACGGTGATGGTGTTGCCGGCCGGACAGTACGACACCGGCGGGCTGGGCCGCGCGTCCGGGCAACCGGACGCCGAGGCGGCGTCGAAGCTGAGGATCGGCGGGTTCTTCAGCGGGAAGAGGATGTTCATCGCATCGATGATCTGGCGTACCGAGGCATCGGTGACGGGAAGCTCGCCACTCTCGTTGGCGGGCAGTTCCACCGGAAGGTCACCGCGGCGCTGCTTGATCTCCTGGATGTTGATCGCGGCGCAGGCGGCGGTGCCCTCCGTGAATCCGAACTGGAAGGCCGAGATGCGCTCGAAGGCCGAACCGTGTTCGTCCCCGGTCTCATACATCTCGTTACCGGTCAGCAGTGGGTCTCGGAACGAGATCATCGCCGCCAGAAGGTTATTCAGGCCTTCGCCGGTGCTGAGCGTGAAGCGGGGCGACTTCCCTTCGGCCACCCAGCGCAGGTAGACCCCGGCCAGGCAGTCGGCCTGTTGCTCGGCGACCATGGCCGGCACACCGCGCGGGTTCATCGTCGCCATCTTCTGGATGGCGTGGCCGTACTCGTGGGCCAGCACCATGGTGATGGCCATATCTCCGTAGGCCGCCCGCAGCGAGGGCAGCAGCACCGTGCGGTCCCAACCGATGGTGTCATCCACCTCGCAGAAGCCGGCGTTGACGAGACCTTCGGTGGTCTCCTCGCAGAATTCGCCGTCAGGGGAGTCGGAGTCCCAGGAGAACAGATCCTTGACCGGTGTGAGTTCACCGTCGAAGTAGTCCGGGTAGGCGAACCTCCAGAACTCCTCGAGATCGCTGACCGACTGGCCGCCGAGTTTGTCGACTTCCCCGCCGTCGGTGCCGGTGACCTCGCGCGACTCCGGTTTGGCGTCCGGGCGCAATCCGGTCGGTCCGTCGGTGGCCGCCATCCCGCCGACCTTGAACGGGTCCTCGAACTCCGAGACCGGCTTTCCGACCACAGCGGTCGAGCAGGCCGGCAGCAGCAACGCCGCCGCGGCCAGGGCAAGGAACAGACGCCGCATGCCGTTCACTGTAGTTCGCGCAGCCGCCGGAGGGCTTTCCTGACCTGGTCGGGATCGGTGGTGGTCCAGAACGGCGGCAGCGAGGACCGCAGGTAACCGCTGTAGCGGGCGGTGGCCATTCGGGAGTCGAGCACCGCCACCACCCCGCGGTCATCGACGCGGCGCAACAGCCGTCCCGCGCCCTGTGCCAGTAGCAGGGCCGCGTGGCTGGCGGCCACCGCCATGAACCCGTTACCGCCTTTGGCCGCGACGGCGCGTTGCCGGGCGGTCAGCAGCGGATCGTCGGGGCGCGGGAACGGAATGCGGTCGATGATGACCAACGACAGTGACGCGCCGGGAACATCGACGCCCTGCCACAGCGACAACGTGCCGAACAGTGAGGTGTGCGGGTCTTGCGCGAACTTCTCGATCAACGCGGCGGTGCTGTCATCGCCCTGGCAGAGCACCGGGGTCTCCAGCCGCGGGCGCATCGCCTCGGCCGCAGCCTTGGCCGCGCGGGTCGAGGAGAACAGCCCCAGGGTGCGCCCGCCCGCGGCCTCGATGAGTTCGGCGATCTCGTCGAGTTGGGCCCCCGGACCGGCCCCGCCGCCGGCACCGTCGCGTCCCGGAGCGGGCAGGTGCGCGGCGATGTAGAGGATGCCGGCCTTGGCGTGGTCGAACGGCGAACCGACATCCAGTCCTTGCCATTTCGTGTCCTCGTTCAGACCCCAAGCGCCGGCCATCGCGTCGAACGACCCGCCGATGGTCAGCGTCGCCGAGGTCAACACAGTGGTGGACGATCCGAACAGGTGCGCGCGTAACAGACCCGCCACCGACATCGGCGCCACCCGAAGCACGGGCTTGGCTGCCACTCCACCGCGCTGCTCCTCGTGATCGAGCCACACCACATCGGTGCGGTCGGGGATGGCCGCGCCGAAAGAGTCCAGGATCCGGGTCGCGGTGTCGGTGATATCGGTCAGCGCGGCGATCGCCTCGGCGCGGGCCGCCGCGGCCTTCGGGTCCTTCGGCGCCGGGTCGATCGCCGACATGGCGCCGGCGGCGGCATCACGCAGTGCGGTGAGATAGGTGCCCAATTCGGCGTCGAGGTAATCGATCCGGCCGGGTTCGGCGTCGTGGATCGCCGAGGAGAAGGTGGCCACCGCGGCGTCCAGACGTTGGGTCAACTCCGGGCTGACCAGCCTGCCGATCCGGCGCACCGCCACGCCCAGTGAGGCCGGGGTGAGTTCGGCAGTGGCCACCGAGGTGACCCGGTCGACGAGTTCGTGGGCCTCGTCGACCACCAGCAGATCGTGTTCGGGCAGCACGCTGGCCTCCGAGATCGCGTCGATGGCCAGCAGTGCGTGATTGGTGACCACCACATCGGCCTGCCCGGCTTCGGCGCGAGCCTTCTCGGCGAAACAGTCCGTGCCGTAAGGGCAGCGCGACATGCCGAGGCACTCCCGAGCCGACACACTCACCTGTGCCCAGGCGCGCTCCGGCACGCCGGGGCGCACGTCGTCGCGATCACCGGTCTCGGTCTCCGATGCCCACGCGGTGAGCCGTTGCACATCGCGGCCCAGCGGGCTGGACGCGGTGAACAACTCCTCCTGTGACACGTCCGGGTCCTCGGCCTCGGCCCCGCGGTGAATCTTGTTCAGGCACAAATAGTTCCGCCGGCCCTTCAGCAGGGCGAACTTGGGCTTGCGGGGCAGCACGTCGGTCAGCGCATCAGCCAGCCGGGGCAGGTCGCGGTCGACGAGCTGGCGCTGCAACGCGATGGTGGCCGTCGAGACCACCACCGGTGTCTCATCGGCGAGTGCGCGGGCGATCGCGGGAACCAGATAGGCCAGCGACTTGCCGGTGCCGGTGCCGGCCTGCACGGCCAGATGCTCACCGCTGGCGAAGGCGTGCGCGACGGCCTCGGCCATCTGCACCTGACCGGGCCGTTGCGTTCCGCCCAATGCGTCCACTGCCCGCTGCAGCAGTTCGGTGACGTCGGGGATCTCGGTCACGACACGTACCGGGTAGGTATCGCGGGATCGCCGTGTGAGAGCGCGAGCCCTTCCCACGGCAGGCTGTGCAGGCCGTCGGCGACCAGCGTGCGGGCCGCGCCGAGATCCGCGGGTGCGAGCACCTCGCCATCGCGCACCAGCGGCACGGTCAGCCGGACGCCGGCGGTGGGCGGGTTCGCGGCGAGGCCGATGAGTTCCTCGACGACGGTGCCGGACGGTTTGGCCAGCCGGGTCGCGGCCTTGCAGCCACCCTGGGACTCCTTGCGGCTGCTGCGTTTTCGCACCGGCATACCGTCCACCTCGACGAGTTTGTAGACCATGCCGGCGGTCGGGGCGCCGGAGCCGGTGACCACCGAGGTTCCCACCCCGTAGGTGTCGACGGGTTCGGCGCGCAGCGCGGCGATCGAATACTCGTCGAGATCACCGGAGACCACGATGCGGGTCTTGACCGCACCTAGAGCGTCGAGTTGGTTGCGGACCTGGCGGGCCAGCACCCCGAGGTCGCCGGAGTCGATCCGCACGGCGCCGAGTCCCGGACCCGCCACCGCGATCGCGTTGGCCACTCCGTCGTGCACGTCGTAAGTGTCGACCAGCAGTGTGGTATCCACCCCGAGTGCGTCGACCTGTGCGCGGAACGCCGCGCGCTCGTCAGGCCCATCGGCGGTGGTGTGCAGCATCGTGAAGGCGTGCGCGGAGGTGCCGAGTGCGGGCACCCCGTACCGGCGGGCCGCCTCGAGATTGGAGGTGCCGGCGAAACCGGCGAGGTAACAGGCTCGGGCGGCGGCGACGGCAGCCTGTTCGTGGGTGCGCCGCGACCCCATCTCGATGAGCGGGCGGCCGTCGGCGGCGGTCACCATCCGCGCCGCGGCGGCGGCCACCGCGGAGTCGTGGTTGAGGATCGAGAGCACGAGGGTCTCCAGCAGAACGCATTCGGCGAAGGTGCCGGTGATCGAGAGCACCGGGGAGTTCGGGAAGTACAACTCGCCCTCGCGGTAGCCGTCGACGTCACCGCGGAACCGGAAGTCGCGCAGATAGGCCAGCGTCGCCTGATCGAGGAACGGCGCCACCGAGGCCAGTGCCGCTTCGTCGAAGACGAATTCGCCCAGCGCTGCCAGGAACCGGCCGGTGCCGGCCAGGACCCCGTAGCGGCGGCCGTCGGGCAGCCTCCGGGTGAACACCTCGAAGGTGGCCCGTCGGTGCGCGGTGCCGTCGCGCAGTGCCGCCGCGAGCATGGTCAGCTCGTACTTGTCGGTCAGCAGGGCCGGCGAATCAACCGCGGTCACACCGGCAACCGTAGCGGTTTGCGCCGGTAGGGGACGATTTTGACGGCGCTCGGTATCCTTGTGCCCATGGGCTCGTCACCATCGAACCGGCCGGGGACCAGTGCCGTACTGGAGGCCGACGAACTGGATGCGACGGACACCCCGTGGGTGACCGTCGTCTGGGACGACCCGGTCAACCTGATGAACTACGTCACCTACATCTTCCAGAAACTGTTCGGCTACAGCGAACCGCATGCCACCAAGCTGATGATGCAGGTTCACAACGAGGGCAAGGCGGTGGTCTCGGCCGGCACCCGCGAGGCCATGGAAGTCGACGTCACCAAACTCCACGCGGCCGGCCTGTGGGCCACCATGCAGCAGGACCGCTGACGGCCAGTGCGTAAATGGAAGCGGGTCGACACCGCTGACGGTCCCCGCTTCGTCACCACCATGGACGTCCACGAGGTGACGTTGTTGCGGAACATGGCGGGTTCGATGCAGGAGATGCTCGACGACCGGCAGTCGTTCGCGCCGTCGGATCCGCTGGAGCAGATCACCGGGATCCGCACCGGCAACTCCGAGCCGCCGGCTGACGATTCGCTGCGGCGGTTACTTCCCGACTTCGTCAGCGCGGACTCGGCGGCATCGGATCCCAGCGGATCCAACAGCGCGCTGCGCAGCCTGCACGAGCCGCAGATCATCGACGCGAAAATCTCCGCGGCGCAGCGGCTTCTGGACACCCTGCCCGCTGATGGCCGGGTCGAGTTGAGCGATGACGACGCCAACGCCTGGATCGCAGCGGTCAACGATATGCGCCTGACCCTCGGGACCATCCTCGACATCGGCCCGGATACCCCTGATCATCTACCGGACGGCCATCCCATGGCCCAGCACCTCGACGTCTACCACTGGCTGACCTTCCTGCAGGAGTGTCTGGTGCTGGGTCTGATGGGCAAGCCGATCCGATGACCGGCTCCATCACCGACGTCGCCGGCATCCTGGTGGGTCACCATCACCGCTGCGATGCGGATGCCACCGTCGGTGACAAGCAGGCGCCCGGAACCGGATGGGCCTGCGGCACAACCGTTATCGTCGCCCCGCCGGGCACCGTCGGTGCGGTCGACGTCCGCGGCGGCGCACCCGGCAGCCGGGAGACCGAGCTGCTCGAACCGTCCAACAGCGTGCGGCACGTGGACGCCGTCGTGCTGACCGGCGGCAGCGCATTCGGACTGGCCGCCGCAGACGGGGTGATGCGCTGGCTGGAGGAACGTGGCCGCGGTGTGCAGATGACCGGCGGGACGGTGCCGATCGTGCCTGCCGCGGTGATCTTCGACCTGCCGGTCGGCGCCTGGTCGAGTCGTCCGGATGCGGAGTTCGGTTACCGGGCCGCGCAGGCCGCCGGAGTCGAGTTCGCGACCGGGTGCGTGGGCGCCGGAGTCGGTGCGCGGGCCGGTGTGCTCAAGGGCGGGGTCGGCACCGCCTCGACAGTGCTGGACTCCGGGGTCACCGTGGGCGCAATCGTGATCGTGAACTCGGCCGGCGAGGTGCTGGACACCACGACCGGCCTGCCGTGGATGGCCGATCTCGCCGCCGAGTTCGGGCTCACGCCGCCGCCCGCCGAGCAGATCGCGGCCTACGGTGCGCGGCACGGCGAACTGAGCCCGCTGAACACCACCATCGCGGTGATCGCCACCGATGCGGTGCTGAGTCCCACCGGATGCCGGCGGGTGGGCATCGCCGCCCAGGACGGTCTGGCCCGCTCCATCCGCCCGGCGCACACGCCGCTGGACGGTGACACCGTCTTCGTCCTGGCCACCGGGGCGGTGTCGGTGGATCCCTCGCCGGACACCCCGGAGGCGATGCTGCCGGAGACCGCTCTGCTCAGCGCGGTGGGTGCCGCGGCCGCGGACTGTCTGGCCCGTGCCGTTCTGGCCGGGGTGCTGGCCGCCGAACCGGTGGCCGGTATTCCGACGTTGCGGCAGATGTTCCCCGGAAGGCGATGAGCATGACCACACCACCGCCCACCAAGTGGCCGGCCTGGAAGACCGGCGCCGCCACCATCGTGACCTTCGTGGCGCTGCTGTATCTGATCGAGCTCATCGACTGGCTGACCCGGGGGTCGTTGGAGGACAACGGGATTCGGCCGCTGGAAGCCGACGGCCTCAAGGGCATCATCTTCGCGCCGCTTCTGCACGGCGGCTGGGATCACCTGCTGGCGAACACGATTCCGGCGCTGGTGCTGGGGTTCCTCGTCACGCTCGCCGGGATCGGGCGCTTCTTCGTGGCGACGGCGATCATCTGGATCCTCGGCGGGTTCGGCACCTGGCTGATCGGGAACATCGGCAGCTGCCATCTGGAGACCAACCACATCGGCGCCTCCGGGTTGATCTTCGGCTGGCTGACCTTCCTGCTGGTGTTCGGCTGGCTCACCCGTCACGTCTGGCAGATCGTCACCAGCCTGGTGGTGCTGTTCGTCTACGGCGGTGTGCTCTACGGCGCGATACCGGTGCTGGACCGCTGCGGCGGGGTCTCCTGGCAGGGCCATCTGTGCGGTGCGATCGCCGGCGTGCTGGCCGCCTACTGGCTGTCCGGTCCGGAGCGCGAGGCCCGGAAATCATGAGCGATCAGCAGGCCCCGATCGGGATCTTCGACTCCGGTGTGGGCGGGCTGACGGTGGCGCGATCGATCATCGACCAGTTGCCCGACGAGAACCTCATCTACGTCGGCGACACCGCGCACGGCCCGTACGGACCGCTGACCATCCCGCAGGTGCGCGCCCACGCCCTGGCCATCGCCGACGACCTCGTCGCGCGCGGCGTCAAGGCTCTCGTCATCGCCTGCAACACCGCGTCGGCGGCCTGCCTGCGCGACGCCCGCGAGCGCTACGACGTCCCGGTGATCGAGGTCATCCTCCCGGCGGTGCGGCGCGCGGTGGCGACCACCCGGACCGGTCGTATCGGAGTCATCGGCACCGAGGCCACCATCGCTTCGGGGGCCTACCAGGACGCCTTCACCGCTGCCCGCGACGTCGAGGTGACCGGGGTGGCCTGCCCGCGGTTCGTGGACTTCGTCGAGCGCGGCGTGACCAGCGGACGTCAGGTGCTCGGTCTGGCCGAGGGATATCTGGAGCCGCTGCAACGCGCCGAGGTCGACACCCTGGTGCTCGGCTGTACCCACTACCCGTTGCTGTCCGGGGTGATCCAGCTGGCGATGGGTGACTCGGTCACGCTGGTGTCCAGCGCCGAGGAGACCGCCAAGGATCTGGTGCGGGTGCTCACCGAAGGTGACCTGCTGCGTCCGCACGACCGCGGTGTGGCCACCAGGGTGTTCGAGGCCACCGGCGATCCGGAGGCGTTCACCGCGCTGGCCGCCCGCTTCCTCGGTCCGGTGATCACCGGTGTCGGGTCTTCGGCCACGAGTTGACCGTCCCAACCACATGAGCATGGCAAGCTGACGTCGTGCGGTTGACGGTGCTGGGCTGCTCGGGCAGCGTCGTCGGGCCCGACTCGCCGGCGTCGGGCTATCTGCTGACGGCTGAGGGCACCGCCCCGCTGGTGATGGATTTCGGTGGCGGGGTGCTCGGCGCACTGCAGCGGTACGCCGATCCCAACGAGGTGCACATCGCGCTCACGCACCTGCACGCCGATCACTGTCTGGATCTGCCCGGCCTGTTCGTCTGGCGGCGGTATCACCCGTCGCCGGCCACCGAGCGCGGGATCATGTACGGCCCCGCGGACACCTGGACCAGGCTGGCCGCGGCGTCCTCCCCGCTCGGCGGTGAGCTCGACGACTTCTCCGATCTGTTCGACGTGCGGGTGTGGAGCGACGGCGAACCGGTGCGCCTGGGCACGCTGACCGTACTGCCCCGGCTGGTCAACCACCCCACCGAGTCGTTCGGATTGCGGGTGACCGACGCCGGCGGCGCCACCCTGGTCTACAGCGGCGACACCGGGATGTGCGAGTCGATCATCCAACTGGCCCAGGGCGCCGATGCGTTCCTGTGTGAGGCGTCCTGGACCGACTCCCCGGACCGGCCGCCGCATCTGCATCTGTCCGGCGCCGAGGCGGGCCGGATTGCCAGGAAGGCCGGGGTGGGCAGGCTGCTGATCACCCACATCCCGCCGTGGACGTCGCGCGAGGACGTGATCAGCGAGGCCAAGGCCGAGTACGACGGCCCGGTGCACGCGGTGGTGGCCGGGGAAGCCTTCGACATCAGCCGCGGCTAGGGTTCCCCCGTGGCAGAACGACAGGACGGCAGGACCGACGACGAACTGCGGCCGGTGCGAATCACCCGCGGCTTCACCTCCCACCCGGCCGGCTCGGTGCTCGTCGAGTTCGGCGAGACCCGGGTGATGTGCACGGCCAGCGTCACCGAGGGAGTCCCGCGCTGGCGCAAGGGATCCGGACTGGGCTGGCTGACCGCCGAGTACGCGATGCTGCCGGCGGCCACCCACACCCGATCGGACCGCGAGTCGGTCAAGGGCCGCGTCGGCGGTCGCACCCAGGAGATCAGCCGGCTGGTCGGGCGTTCGTTGCGGGCGTGTATCGACCTGGCGGCACTGGGGGAGAACACCATCGCGCTGGACTGCGATGTGCTGCAGGCCGACGGCGGTACCCGCACCGCGGCCATCACCGGCGCCTACGTCGCACTCTCCGATGCCGTGACTTATCTGGCGGCGGCCGGCCGGCTCACCGACCCGAAGCCGCTGTCGTGCGCGATCGCCGCGATCAGTGTCGGTGTGGTCGACGGCCGGGTGCGGGTGGATCTTCCGTATGAGGAGGATTCGCGAGCCGAGGTCGATATGAACGTGGTGGCCACCGACACCGGCACCCTGGTCGAGATCCAGGGCACCGGTGAGGGCGCGACGTTCCCGCGCACGACGCTGGACCTGATGCTCGACGCCGCGTTCGGGGCATGCGAGAAGTTGTTCGCATTGCAGCGGGAGGCGCTGGAGTTGCCGTATCCCGGTGTGCTGCCGGAGGGTCCGGCGCCGAAGAAGGCGTTCGGGTCCTGACGCGTCTTCTCGTTGCGAGTCGTAACCGCAAGAAACTCGCTGAGTTGCACCGGGTGCTCGAGGCGGCCGGTATCTCCGGTCTGGAACTGCTGTCCCTCGACGACGTCCCGCCCTATGACGAGGCGCCGGAGACCGGCGCGACGTTCGAGGAGAACGCCCTGGCCAAGGCGCGCGACGGGTTCGCCGCGACCGGTCTGCCGACGTTGGCCGACGACTCCGGGTTGGAAGTGGCGGCCTTGAACGGCATGCCGGGCGTGCTCTCGGCGCGGTGGGCCGGCGGGCACGGCGACGACGCCGCCAACTACACCCTGCTGCTCGCTCAACTCGGTGACGTTACCGACGAGCGGCGCTCGGCGGCCTTCGTCTCGGTCTGCGCGCTGGTGACGGGGCCGTCTGAGGAGACCGTGGTGCGCGGTGAGTGGCTCGGCGTGATCGCGCGGAAACCGTTGGGGGACGGTGGTTTCGGCTACGACCCGGTGTTCGTTCCGGTGGGGGAGACGCGCTCCGCCGCACAGCTCAGCCCGGCGGAGAAGGACGCCGCCTCGCACCGCGGCCGCGCGCTGGCGCTGCTGGTGCCGGCCTTGCGTGACCTCGCTAGAGGTTGAACCGCTCTTTGAGCTCGCGGGTCTGAACCTGCTCGACGATGATGCCCAGCAGCGGGATGGTTCCGGCCAGTAGCACCCCGATGGTCTTGGCGATCGGCCAGCGCACCTTCACCGCGAGGTTGGCGGTGAACAGCAGGTAGACGAAGTACACCCAGCCGTGCACCACGCCGATCCAGCTCGGCGGATGGTCGACCTTCACCACGTACTTGAGGATGATCTCGTAGCACAGCGCGATCAGCCAGATACCGGTCATCCAGGCCAGCACCCGGTAGCCGGTCAGCGCCGAACGGATCTTCTCAATCGGGACGATCGGCTGTGTCTCGGGCGTCTCGGTCATGCGGATGGCCTCTTGTCTTTCTCCGCCAGTTCGGCGAGGTAGGCGTTGTACTCGGTCAGCACCGGGTCGGCCGACGGCGCCGCCGGCGCGGGACGTTCGGGCAGCAGGCCGGCCGGGATCTCGGTGACGTCGCCGTCGTCGTTCGGAGCCTGCGGCCCGGCCTGCTCCAGGACCACGAACTTGCGGTAGGCGTACACGCAGAACCCGGCGAACAGCGGCCACTGCAGCGCGTAGCCGAGGTTCTGATAACCGCCTGCGGTGGACTCCCAGCGGCTCCACTGCCACCAGCCCAGCGCCAGGCAGCCGCCCGCGCCGATCAGTGCGAGGATCAGCAGGCCGAAGCGTCGGCGGCGGGGGACGGGCACGACCTGAACCTACCGTGAGGGCCGCTCAGGAGGCCAAGCCGAGGAACACCAGTAGCGATCGCTCGACGTCAACCATCAGCGCGGCGGGCACCCGCCCGATTCGACCGCCGAGGTTCGACCGGCGAACCGTCGTGATCTTGTCGATCATGGCGAAACTGGGTTGGGCGATTCCAGTGGTCGTCGGCATGGCCACCCGGGCTATCGGGGCATCGGCAACGGTCGCGGTCAGCGGGATGACGACGACCGAGTCGGTCGCCGAGAATAGATCGTCTTGAATGATGAGCGCCGGGCGCGGCTTCTTGGCGTAGACGCCCCCCGAAACCGTCCATAACTCGCCGCGAATCATTCGTCCCCGAAGTCGGAGATCGCTTCGACGAAGTCCATGTCGTCGCTGTGCCGGTCGGCCTCTGCCAGGGCCAGCGCCTCCCGGTGGGCTTCTTCGGCGAACTGCGCGGACCGCACGTCGGGCACCCAGACCTGAAGGGGGCGATACCCGCGTTCGCGCATGCGCCGACGGTATTCGCCGGCGCGTTGGGTCGATGTCGTCATGATTAAGTGTTGCATGAAACGGGTGTTGCATGCAACGGTGAGGTCCGCTCAGGCCGCGCCGATGCGGATCGTCAGTCGCCCCCTGCAGGCGCGGGCCAACCGTTCGAGAAGTTTGACGGTGGGAGTGCGGGCGGCGGATTCGATAGCCGCGATGGCCGACTGGGTGGTCCCCATCCGGCGGGCCAATTCGGCCTGTGTCAGGCCGGCCCTCTCGCGCGCCCGAAAGACGGTCTCTGCGAGTTCCATCGTCAGCCCGGCCGTCGCATAGGCCTCGTCGAAGGTTCTTCGACGTTCCGGCGTCAGGGCGTCGATGATCTGCTGATGCCGTTTGGTGTAGTCACTCATCGGTTGTCTCGATCACTGTCGCGTTGTCTGCGAAAGATACTTCTCGGATAGGCTAAGTCAGCTTGCGCGGGCGTGATGAAATTGGCAGACATGCCGGCTTTAGGTGCCGGTGCTCTTAGAGCGTGTGGGTTCGAGTCCCTCCGCCCGCACCAACTACTTGGCGTCGGCGACCAATCGCGACGCGATCGCCTCAGACGATGCCGGGTTCTGCCCGGTGTACAGATTGCGATCCACCACGAGGTGCTCGGCCCACGGTTCGTCGGCGGTGCTGAACATGCCGCCTTCACTGACCATCCGGTCCTCCAGCAACCACTTGGCCACATCGGCGAAGCCGATCTGGCTCTCCTCGACATTGCTGAATCCGGTCACGTGATAACCGGAGAACAGCCAGCCGCCGTTGTCGTCGCGCGCGGCCAGCAGTGCGGCCGGACCGTGGCACACCGCGGCGACCGGCTTACCGGCTTCGAAGAACGCGCGCGTCATCGCGCCGAACTTCTTCGACACCGCCAGATCCTCCATCGGCCCGTGGCCGCCGGGAATGAACAGGATGTCGAAATCCGCCGGATCGAGGGTGTCCAGATCCTTGGCGGCGTTGAGCTCGTCGGCGATCGAGTGGATGTAGTCCGCGATCGCCTGCCCGGTCTCGGCACTGCCACCGTTCATCTCCGGGGTGTAGCCGGCTTTGTCGTCGACCGGGGTCACCCCGCCCGGCGTCGCGATGGTCACGTCGAACCCCGCGTCGGTGAAGATGCGGTGCGGGGTGGCCACTTCCTCCGGCCAGTATCCGGACGCGTGCTTGGTGCCGTCGACCAGAGTCCAGTGGTCCGATCCGGTAAGGGCGAAGAGAACCGATGGCATGCAAACCTCACTTTGGGAGTCAGGGGCGGGTTTTCATTACATCGTCCGGCGAGGCCCCCCGACAAGGCCTACTATCCGGTGCAATATCCGACGAAAGGAATGAACCGTGGTGGATCTCTCGAAGGTTGTGCTGGCATCGTGCGCGACGGCTGCGCTCGCGCTGAGTCTGAGCGCGTGTGGCGGCTCGACCTCCTCGACGGTGTCCTCCGCGTCCTCGGCGTCGTCGGCGGCGTCGTCGGCGGCCTCGTCGGCGACCTCAGCGATCGCAGCGGCCGCGGGCGAGGGAACACTGGCCAGCGTCTGCACCGAGATCGACGGTGTCATGATGGGCAGCCCGGACGCCGATCCGGCGGGTACGGCGGCGCAGTTGGAGGACATCAAGGCCAAGGTCACCACGCCGGATGCCGATCTCCTCGAGAACGTGGCGGCGGCCTACACCGCACTGGCGGCGAACCCGGCCGACACCGAAGCGCAGGCCAAGCTCGAGACGTCGGCCAAGGCGCTGGGAGCCGGATGCCAGTTGGCCACGACGGCACCCGGACCCAACTGACGCGGACTGAAAAACGAAGCGGCCCCGCCCAATTCGGGAGGGGCCGCTTCGCTCGGTGACTACCTAGGTGGACGCGCCGGCTGTGCCCTGAGTGACCGTGGATCCCGAACCGGTCGCGGTGGCGACGCCGCCGGTACCGCCCGTGCCGCCGGACACCAGGCCGCCGTTGCCGCCGTTGCCGGCTGTCGTGGTGGTGTTGGTGCCGGTTGAACTCGCGTTGCCGCCGGTGCCGCCGGCGCCGCCCTTGCCCGCAACGCCGTTACCGCCGGTGCCGCCTGTGCCGCCGAGGACACTCGTGCCGTTTCCGGCCGATGAGGCGCCACCGCCGGCGCCGCCCCTGCCCGCAGCACCCGCCGTGGAGGCGCCGCCGCCGCCGCCGATACCACCGGCGGCCCGGCCGCCGGGGCTCTGTGCGGCACCGCCGGCACCGCCGTTGCCGCCGGTGCCACTGCCCTGCGACGCTCCGCCTGCGCCGCCGTTGCCGCCCACGGCGCCCTCGGAGGATCCGTTGGAATCGTCGGCGGCCGCATCGCCGCCGAGGCCACCCGCGCCGCCGTTTCCGGTCGTTCCGATGCCGCCGGTGCCGCCGTTGCCGCCACGGGCGTCGGTGCCGCTGCCGGCGATCAACGCTGTACCGGCACCGCCGTTTCCGCCGGCGCCGCCGGTGACACCCTGACCGCCGGCTCCGCCGCTGCCGCCGACCGCGTCATCGCCCAGCCAACTGGTCGGCGAGTTCGAGGTCGCCGCGCCGCCGTTGCCGCCGGCGCCGCCGGTGGCACTCGTGGACGCACCGCCGCCGCCGCCGGCACCCCCGTATGCGATGTAGCCGTTGCTGGTCGCGGCACCGCCGTTACCACCGGTCCCGCCGTTGCCACTGGTCGACGCCCCAGCGGTACCGCCGGTGCCACCGGTCGCGGTGTCCAGAGTGGTGGCGCCGCCGCCGTTGCCGCCCAGGCCGCCGTTGCCCGTGCCGCCGGCTCCGCCGTTACCGCCGGCGCCGCCTGTCGCATCGGCCGAACGCGTGGCCGAGGTGGCGGTCGCATCGCCGCCGTTGCCGCCGTTGCCGCCGTTGACTGCACCGCCCCCGCCGGCGCCGCCGGCGCCGCCGAAGGCATCGTCATTGGACGCGGACTCCGTCTGGGCGCTGCCGCCCGCACCGCCGTTGCCGCCGCTGGTCGTGGTGGATGTGCCGCCGTTGCCGCCGTTGCCGCCGGTGCCGATGTAACTCGAACTGATCGCCCCTCCGCCGTCGCCGCCGTTGCCCGCGGCCCCGTTGGCGGAGTTACCGCCGGTCCCGCCGTTGCCGCCGGTCGCGCGGAAGTTGCCGACGGCGGTCGTGGAGGCAGCCCCGCCTTTGCCGCCGTTGCCGGCCGAACCGTTGGTCGCAGCGCCGCCGTTGCCGCCGTTACCGCCGAAAGCGCGGCCGCCGGTGCTGATCGCGCCACTGCCTGCGCCGCCGTTGCCGCCGTTGCCGGCCTTGGCCCCGCCTGCGCCGCCGTTGCCGCCGTTGCCGCCCGTCGCGGCGGTGGTGGTGGACGTGGCCGCACTGCCGCCTGCGCCGCCGGCCCCGCCGTTGCCGGAAGCGGCGCCGTTGCCGCCGTTGCCGCCGTTGCCGCCGTTACGGAAGGCGCTGTACCCGCCGTTGCCGCCGTTGCCGCCGCTGGCGGTGTCCGCCCCGGCGGTGCCGGTGGTGCCGTCGACGCCGCCGTTTCCGCCAGTGCCCTTGAGGCCGCGGGAACCGCCGGCCCCTGCGGTCCCGCCGTTGCCGCCGTTGCCGCCGGTCGCGCCGTTGACATTGGTGGCATCAGCGTCGGCGCCGTTGCCCCCGTTACCGCCGGCACCTGCCGCGCCGCCGTTACCGCCGTTGCCGCCGCTGCCGTTGGTTCCGCCGACGGAACTGCCGCCCTTACCACCGGCGCCGCCCTTGCCGCCGGTGCCGCCGATGCCGCCGTTGCCGGCGGAATTCGCGGCGGTGGGCCAGGTGTAGCCGAGTCCGCCGGTGCCGCCGTTACCGCCGTTGCCGCCGTTGCCGCCGTTGCCGGCGATGCCGGTGGTGGCCGAACCGCCGTTGCCGCCGGCGCCGCCGGCCTTGCCGGACTGGCCGTAGTTGCCGTCGGGGGAGATGTTCGTGCCCTGGGCGCCGTTGCCGCTGTTTCCGGAGTTGCCGCCGTTGCCGCCGTTGCCGGCCTGTCCGCCGGTGGTGCTGCCGCCGTTGCCGCCGGCGCCGCCGACGCCGCCGTAGTTGGCCGAACTCGTCGACAGGTCGCCGCCGGCCCCGCCGTTGCCGCCGTTGCCGCCGTTGCCGAAGGCGCCATCGGTGCCGCTGACCAGACCGGTGCCGCCCTTGCCCTCGATGCCGGCGTTTCCGCCGTTACCTCCGGTGCCACCGGTGCGCTCGGCCACCACGACGAAGGCCCCGCTCTTGCCGTCAGCGCCGTTGCCGCCGACGCCGCCACTGCCCGCGTTGCCGCCGTTTCCGCCGTTGCCACGGGTGCCGGCTGTTGCACCGAGACCACCGGCCAGACCAGCGGTGCCGCCGTTGCCGCCGTTGCCGCCGTAACCGGCGTTGCCGCCGTCGGTGCCGGCTTCGGTGGTAGTGGCTCCGTAGACGCCGTTGTAGCCGTTGCCGCCATTGGTGCCGTTGCCGCCCGCACCGCCATTGCCGCCGGTTCCGCCATTGCCGTTGGTTCCTGCGGAGGCGCCGAGACCGCCTGCCGCGCCGGCCGCTCCGCCGTTGCCGCCTGCGCCGCCGGCGCCGCCGTCGCCGCCGTCACCGCCGGGCTGGCCGATGACACCCACGTTGGTGCTCGACGTACCGGCCGCACCGTTGCCGCCGCGACCGCCGGCCGCGCCGGCGCCACCGCGGCGCCACCGGCGCCGCCGTTACCGCCGTTGGCATCGGTACCGGCCGATGCGCCGACGCCGCCGGCCGCGCCGCCGGCGCCACCCTTGCCGCCATTGCCCGCGTTGCCGCCGGCGCCGCCGGCGATACCGTCGCTGCCACTGGTGCCGGGAGTGCTGGCATCAACCCCGTTGGTGCCGGCGATGCCGTCACCGCCGCTGCCGCCGTTGCCGGCCAGACCGCCGTTACCGCCGTCGCCGTTGGCGGCACTGGCTCCCGTGGAACCGCCGTTGCCGCCGGTGCCCGCGACACCGCCGGTGCCGCCCGCACCGCCGGCGCCGCCGTCGGCCCAGAACGACAGACCGGCGATGCCGCCGCCGTTACCGCCGTTGCCGCCGTTGCCGTAGCGGCCGCCGTTGCCGCCGTTACCGCCGTTGCCGCCGTTACCGCCGGCACCGCCTTTACCGCCGTCCTGGCCTCTATCCGAGATGAGCCCTGCCAGTAGACCTTGCACGCCCTCTGTGGCGTTGCCGCCTTCGCCGGCGTTGCCGCCGTTACCGCCGTTACCGCCGTCGGCGTTGAGACCCACGCTGCCGGTGGCACCGCCGGCGATACCACCCGTCCCGCCGCGGCCGGCGTTGCCGCCGTTGCCGCCGTTGCCGCCGTTGCCGCCACGCAGTCCGTCCGCGCCGGGAGCTGGCAGCACGCCTCTTGATGTCTCGCCG
>JAPOKC010000031.1 GCA_029977845.1 Mycobacteriaceae bacterium
CAGCGCCGCCTGCGAGGTCCCCGACCCCACAAACAACCCCGCCACGGCAAGCAGAACCGCGACCAGCACGCGACCGAAGATCTTCATGGGTGGCCCCTTACCGAGAGTTACGCATGACAGCTTGCTCATCGGTAACACAAATCACAGCGTTACCGGGCCGGAAAGCCGATATTCGGGCCCGTCAGGCCGGGAACGCCGACACCGGCATCACCACGTTGCCGCGGCAGGCCCCCTCGGCGATATCGGTGTGCCAGGTGCCGCGTAGCGAGCCGTCGGCCTGCGGGGAGTAGGTGGTGAACGAGGTGGCGCGGGCCCACTGCTTCTGGGTTCCGGGCCCCAGGTAACAGTCCCAGAGCCAGTCATACGTCGTCGCCCAGGCGTTGCCGTTCCAGGTGTAGCGGGTCGGCTGCGGGATCGTCGGATTGCCGGGGGCGGGACCCTCGACGACGGTGGCGACGCACCGGTCGAAGGAGCAGGCCGTCGCGAGGGTGAACACCGCTCCGAAATCGCCCTCCGGCTGGCGGCTCGCCGGGCTGGTGCCGGCCTTCTGGGAGGCGTAGGTGGTCATCTGATAGCGCCCGTTCCAGGGCTGCGGAGCGGCATGGGCCACCGCGGGCTGCACGATCATGCCGCCGGCCAGCATGGCCGCAGCAACCGCGGCGGCGCCCTGACCAGTCATAACAACGAGAGTACCGGCCGCAAACCTCATCCGGCGCATCTGTAACACGACGCGCCGTGGCACCGCGGTAGCCTCGCGGGGTGCTGCTGGCCTCGCTGAACCCGGCCGCCGTGGCCGCCGGCGCAGACCTGTCCGACGCGGTCCGCATCGACGGGATGACGCTGTCCCGCAGCGATCTGGTCGGCGCCGGAACCTCGGTGGCCGAACGGGTCGGCGGGGCCCACCGGGTGGCCGTACTGGCCACCCCGACACCCGCGACGGTGCTGGCGGTCACCGGCGCTCTGATCGCCGGGGTGCCGTTCGTGCCGGTGCCCGCCGACGCCGGTGTCGCCGAACGCAGCCACATCCTGACCGATTCCGGCGTCCAGGCCTGGCTGGGGGAGCGGCCGGAGGATCCGGCGGGCCTGCCCCATGTGCCGGTGCGCCTGCACGCCCGGTCCTGGCACCGCTATCCCGAACCCCCTCCGGACGACACCGCGATGGTGATCTACACCTCCGGCACCACCGGCCCACCCAAGGGTGCGGTGATCAGCCGTGCGGCGGTGGCCGCCGATATCGATGCGTTGGCCGCCGCCTGGCAGTGGACCGCCGAGGACACCCTGGTGCACGGACTGCCGCTGTTCCATGTGCACGGACTGGTGCTCGGACTGCTCGGCTCGCTGCGGGTGGGCAATCGGTTCGTGCACACCGGGCGGCCCACCCCGCAGGCTTATGCCGAGGCGGCCGGGACGCTCTACTTCGGAGTTCCGACCGTGTGGTCGAGGGTGGCCGCCGATGTCGACTCTGCCGGCGCGCTGGCATCGGCCCGGCTGCTGGTCTCCGGCAGTGCGGCCCTGCCGGTGCCGGTGTTCGACGCACTGCGGGCGCTCACCGGGCTCGCGCCGGTCGAGCGTTACGGCTGCACCGAGACCCTGATCACGGTCAGCACCCGCGCCGACGGCGAACGGCGGCCCGGCTGGGTCGGTCTGCCCCTGCAGGGCATGACGACCAGGCTGGTGGCCGATGACGGCTCGGTGGTCGCTCACGACGGAGAAACCATTGGCGGACTGCAGGTTCGGACGCCGACGATCTTCGACGGGTATCTCAACCGCGCTGACGCCACCGCGGCATCCTTCGACGCCGACGGCTGGTACCGCACCGGCGACGTCGCGGTCATCGACGAAGCGGGGATGCACCGCATCGTCGGGCGTGAGTCGGTGGATCTGATCAAGTCGGGTGGTTACCGTATCGGGGCCGGTGAGATCGAGACCGCGCTGCTGGGCCATCCCGGCGTCGACGAGGTGGCGGTCGTCGGCCTGCCGGATGCGGACCTCGGCCAGCGCATCGTCGCATTCGTCGTCGGTGATGCCGCCCCCGATGAGCTCAGTGACTTTGTCGCCCAACAGCTTTCGGTGCACAAGAGGCCCCGCGAGGTCAGGGTGGTCGAATCGTTGCCTCGTAATGCGATGGGCAAGGTGATGAAGAAGGAGCTCATGTCGTGAGCCTGCGTTTCGCTGAGATCTGCCTCGACGCCAACGACACCTCAGCACTGTCACACTGGTGGTCGCAGGCGCTGGGATGGCCGGTGGAGGCGGCGCAGGACGACGGCGAATGGCTGCTTCGGGCACCCGCGGGCCAGGGGCCCGACTGGCTGTTCCTACCGGTGCCGGAGCCCAAGAGCGTCAAGAACAGGATTCACCTCGACTTCACCCCCGACGATCAGCAGACGGAGGTCCGGCGACTACTGGAGATGGGAGCCCGGCACGTCGACATCGGGCAGGGTGAGCAGACCTGGGTGGTGCTGGCCGACCCGGAGGGCAACGAATTCTGCGTGCTGGCTGCGCAGTGATCAGTTGGCGTGCAAGGCCTCGTTGAGTGTGATGCCCTTGCCGCCGCGGGTCACCACCTCGACCGCTCCGGTCACCGAATTGCGGCGGAACAGAAGGCTGTTCGCGCCGGAGAGTTCGCGGGCCTTCACCGCGGCGCCGTCGGCCATGGTGACCTTGGTGCCGGCCGTGACGTACAGCCCGGCCTCGATCACGCAGTCGTCGCCGAGCGAGATGCCCAGCCCGGAGTTCGCGCCCAGCAGGCAGCGCTTGCCCACCGAGATCACCTCGGTGCCGCCGCCGGACAACGTGCCCATGATCGAGGCGCCACCGCCGACGTCGGAGCCGTCCCCGACCACCACGCCCGCCGAGATGCGGCCCTCGACCATCGAGGCGCCCAGCGTGCCGGCGTTGAAGTTGACGAACCCTTCGTGCATGACGGTGGTGCCGGGCGCCAGGTGCGCACCGAGGCGGACCCGGTCGGCGTCGGCGATGCGGACACCGGTGGGCACCACGTAGTCGACCATCCGGGGGAACTTGTCCACCCCGTAGACGGTCACCGGGCCGCGGCGGCGCAGCCGCAGCCGCACGTGCTCGAAACCCTCGATGGGGCACGGGCCGAAGTTGGTCCACACCACATTGGTCAGTGCGCCGAACACCCCGTCGAGGCTGCAGCCGTGCGGTTCGACCAGCCGGTGTGAGATCAGATGCAGTCGCAGGTAGGCGTCGTAGGCGTCGGCGGGCTTGTCCGCGAGCACCGTCACGGTGCGGATCGGCACGACCTCCACCCCACGGTCAGGGTCGGGCCCGGCCAGCGCCGCCAGGTCATCGGGCACGTCGTCCGCGGCGATCCGGGTGGTGCCCGACGGGCTGTAGGCGCCCAGTTCCGGCTCCGGGAACCAGGCGTCGAGAACGGTGCCGTCGCCGGCGATGGTGGCCAATCCGGTGCCTGCAGCAGAAGTCACGGGCTCATACGGTACTAGCCTGGTGAGTTGTGTTGGATCTCCGCGCGGACCCGATCGACCTGACCGCAGCCCTCATCGACATCCCCAGTGTGTCGCGCGAGGAGGGGCCGATCGCCGATGAGGTCGAGGCGGCACTGCGCGCGCAGACCTCCTTCGAGGTGGTGCGCAACGGCGACGCGGTGCTGGCCCGCACCGATCTCGGCCGCCCCACCCGGGTGATCCTGGCCGGGCATCTCGACACCGTGCCGACCGCCGAGAACGTTCCGTCGTCCCGCGACGCCGACCACATCTATGGCTGCGGCGCCTCGGACATGAAGTCCGGCGACGCGGTGTTCCTGCACCTGGCCGCGACGGTGGCCGACCCGGTGCACGACATCACGCTGATCCTCTACGACTGCGAGGAGATCGAGGCGTCGGCCAACGGGCTGGGCCGTATCGAACACGAACTTCCGGACTGGTTGCGCGGTGACGTCGCCGTCCTGGGCGAGCCGTCGGGCGGCTATATCGAAGCCGGCTGTCAGGGCACTCTGCGCGCGGTCATCTCGGCGAGCGGAACTCGGGCCCATTCGGCGCGATCGTGGCTGGGGGACAACGCGATTCACAAACTCGGCGAGGTTCTCGACCGGCTGTCCGGCTATCAGGGCCGAGTGGTCGAAATCGATGGCTGCACCTACCGCGAGGGCCTTTCCGCGGTCCGCATCGACGGCGGGGTGGCAGGCAACGTGATCCCCGATGCGGCCTCGGTCACGGTGAACTTCCGTTTCGCCCCCGACCGGTCACCGCAGGCCGCCCTGGCGCATGTGCGCGAGGTGTTCACCGGACTGTCGGTGGAACTGGAGCAGACCGATGTGGCCGCGGGTGCGCTGCCCGGGCTGCACCATCCGGCCGCCGCTGCCCTGGTGGCCGCCGCCGACGGGCTGGTGCGGGCCAAGTACGGCTGGACCGACGTCGCGCGGTTCGCCGCGCTGGGCGTTCCCGCCGTCAACTTCGGACCGGGGGATCCCAATCTGGCCCACCGCCGCGATGAGCGGGTGGCCGTCGCACAGATCAGCGCGGTGGCCCAGACGCTTCGTGACTACCTGACCGCGCCGCTGAGCGCCTGAGCCTGTTCGTCCGCATCGCGGGCCGCGCCGCCGAAACCGGCGGCGCCCAGCCGGCCGGCGACTTCGAGCAGTCCGGCGGCGTCGGCGGAGGTCAGCGCCCTGGCGTGGGCCAGCGCCAGCTGAGTGCCGATGCAGGCCCCCAGTTCGGGCTGTTCACCGGCGAGCTTGGCGATGGCGTCACCGGCCCGGCGGTCACCGAGTCGAACCGCCTCGTGCCACGTGCGCACCGCGATGGCGTACTGGCCGCCGCGCTGGGCCATCCGGGCGGCGTCGCGTGCCGAGGTCACAGCGGCAGGGCGGTCGCCGATGGTGAGCAGCCGCCAGGCGCGTGCCACGCCCAGTTCGGGGGCGAACAATGCGGACTTGGTGCCGTGCCGAGCCTGCGCGCGGGCCAGCGCCTTGGCGGATTCGGCGATCTCGCCCTGGTGCGCCAGCGCGGTGGTGAGCAGGGTCAGCGCCAGCGGGCCCCAGGAGTAGCCGGTGCGTTCCAGTGCGGCCGAAGCGGGCTGCAGCAATTCGGCCGCGGCTTCGTAGTCGCCGAGGGTCAGCAGCACGTTGGCCAGCAGCACCTCGCCGATTGCCCGCCCGGGCTGTGCCAACTCGGCGAAGTCGGTGAAGCCGCGTGCGGTCTCCAGCGCCGCCTCGGTCTGTCCGGTCATCAGTTGTTCGGTGGTCTTGGCCAGCCCGACGGTGAAGCGCAGCAGGCCCGGATACTCCGATCCCAGCGCCCGGTTCACCAGTGGCCCAACGTCATTGAACCGTCCCATCCGTGCCGAGGAGAGCGCGGCCGCGCTGGCCGCCCACGCCACCGCCATATCCGGCGCATCCGGCTGAGCGAGCACTTCGTCGGCGACCTCGATGGCGCGCCGGACATTGCCGGCGTTCATCGCGAAGGTTCCCGACAGCGCGTCCAGGGTGCTGCGCGATCCCGCGGTGCCGACCCGCCCGCGCACGTTCTGCAGGAAGGTCACCGCACGTTCGGGTTCGGAGAGCATCCAGAACTGATTGGCGGCGCGCGGCAGCGCCCAGGCCATCAGCTGGTCCTCGGTCAGATCGGCCGGATCGACGGCCGCCAGGGTGGCGTCGGCCTCGCGGCCCCGGCCCTGCCAGGCCAGCGCATTGCTCAGGATCAGCCGCGCATCGAAGCGCTCGCCGCGTTGCAGTGCGCCGCCGGCCAGCCGTTCGGCCAGGCCGAGATCGCCGAGTTGCAGGGCCTCCTGCGCACCGGCCACCACGGCGTCCGCATCGAAGGGACCCTCGCTGTAGAGCGCCATCAGATTGCGGCTGAGCCGGTCGGCGGGGGTCTTGCTGGGACGCGTCGCCAACTGTGCGCCCACCGCGGCCCGCAGGCGCTGCACCTCGGCCTTGTCCAGGACGGGGGCCAGCCGTTCCAGGAACAGCGGATGTCCGCTGTAGACCGATGAATCGCGGACCTGTGCGGCACCCGCGGCGATCGCCTCGTCGACCGCCGCGGAACCGGTGAGCGCTTCGAGGTCGTCACGGGACAGTGGCTCGAACACGCACAGATGTGCCAGCACGTTGCGGACCGGGCGGGAGAGTTCGCCCAGGTAGCGATCGACCGCACCGGCCAGGGTCTCGTCGCTGGATCCCATCGTCATCAACAGCCGCAGATGTAGCGGGTAGCCGGCGCTGCGCCGGTAGAGCGCCGCCGCTTCGGCACCGCCGGCCGCGTCGACGAGGGCAGCGGTCTCCTGCCCGTCGAGCGGGTCGAGGTCGAAGCGGTTCAACAGCCCGTCGTTCCACAACGCCGCCACCACCTGCGGGGCCTGAAGCACTGAGCGCACCGTCACGATCAGCGGGCTGGCATGCTCCTGGGCCAGGTGATAGACCACGGTGGCCGAGAGCGGGTCGAGAAGCCGGGCGTTGTCGACGATGATGGGGGCCGAACCGGCCTGGGCCAGAACCGAATCCGTCGCGGAACGGATCATCGCGGCCGGCTTGCCGACATCGTGGACCTCGATCAGCGGACCGAAGGCACCGAACGGAACCGAGTTCTGGCTCAGCGTTCCGATCACCCACAGCGGATTACCGAGACCCAGCCGGTCGGCCGCGGCCGCGGCCAGTGTGCTCTTGCCGACACCCTCATTGCCGATCAGCGCCACTCCGTTGGCCGAACCGGCCTCGGGTGTGCGGGTGAGCATCTCCATCACGGTCTCGAGGGCGCGGCGCGGCACGATCGGCCACTGCGACCACTGAATCGGCATAGCAGGGACTCTATTTGGCGTGCGGATGCTCTGGACTAGGTTTCGGGTGTGCGACAGCAACCGGAGTCCCGTGGGCAGTGGGCGGTCTGCGTGTACTGCGCCTCCGGGCCGCGGCACCCCGAACTGCTCGAACTCGCCCGAGCCCTCGGTGAGGCCGTCGCGGCGCGCGGCTGGACCCTGGTCTCCGGCGGCGGCAACGTGTCGGCGATGGGAGCGCTGGCCACCGGCGCCCGCGATGCCGGGGGGCATACGGTGGGCGTGATCCCCAAGGCCCTGCTGTATCGCGAGGTGGCCGATATCGAGGCCGACGAACTGGTGGTGACCGACACCATGCGCGAACGCAAACAGGTGATGGAGGACCGCAGCGACGCCTTCATCACGCTGCCGGGTGGGATCGGCACCCTTGAGGAGCTTTTCGAGACCTGGACGGCCGGGTATCTGGGCATGCACGACAAGCCGGTCGTGCTGCTCGACCCGGACGGTCACTATGACGGACTTCGCACCTGGCTGGACACCCTCGTGCCCGCCGGTTACGTCACCGCTTCGGCACTGGAGCGGCTGCAGGTGGTCACCGATATCGAGGCCGCACTTGACCTGTGCGCCAAGGAATCTCGTCATGAGCACTGACGGATCCACCCGGAAGGTCAACCTGCTCGACGTGGCGCTCGGGTTGCCGGCGCTGCTGGCCGACACCCCGGTGATCCTGCGGGCCGCATTGACCGGATTGCTGGCACAGCCGGACTCGAAGACCTCGATCGGCAAGGTGTTCCAGGATCGGGCCCGGCGCCACCCCGATCGGGTGTTCCTCCGGTTCGGTGACCGGACCATCACCTACCGGCAGGCCAACGAGACGGTCAACCGTTATGCCGCGGTGCTGTCCGGTTACGGGGTGGGTCACGGCGACGTCGTGGGAATCATGTTGCGCAACCGGCCCGAGACCGTGCTCGTCATGCTGGCCACGGTCAAGTGCGGGGCGATCGCCGGAATGCTGAACTACAACCAGAGGGCGGATGTGCTGGCGCACAGCATCGGTCTGCTGGATTCGACTGTTCTGGTCGCCGAGGCCGATCTGCTCGAGCCGATCCGGGACAGCGGGGCCACGCCGGCCCGGCTCGTGAGCCTCGAGCAGTTGACCGAGGAGTCCGCCGGCAAGTCCGCCGGCGACCCGCCGTCGGCATCCGAAGTCCGCGCCCGCGCCACCGCGTTCTACATCTTCACCTCGGGTACCACCGGCCATCCCAAGGCCAGCGTGATGACCCACCAGCGCTGGCTGCGCGCGCTGGCCGGATTCAGCGGCCTCGGCGTCCGGTTACGCGGCGAGGACACCATGTACTGCGCCCTGCCGCTGTATCACAACAACGCGCTGACCGTCGCGCTGTCCTCGGTGCTCGACGCCGGCGCGACACTGGCACTCGGGGCCTCGTTCTCGGCATCCCGGTTCTGGGACGAGGTGATCGCCGCCGATGCCACCGCGTTCGTCTACATCGGCGAATTGTGCCGGTATCTGCTCAACCAGCCGCCCAAGCCCACCGACCGCACCCACCGGGTCCGGGTGATCGTCGGCAACGGGTTGCGGCCGGACATCTGGGAGCAGTTCACGAAACGTTTCGGCATCAAGCGGGTGGTCGAGTTCTACGCCGCCAGCGAGGGCAACACCGCGTTCATCAACATCCTCAACATCCCGGGATCCACCGGGGTGAACCCGATCCCGCTGGCCTATGTCGAGTACGACCCCGTGAGCGGTGATCCGGTGCGTGACGACAAGGGGCGGGTGCGACGGGTGCCGGCCGGTCAACCGGGTCTGCTGCTCAGCCCGGTGAGCCGGTTGTCGCCGTTCGACGGGTACACCGACAAGGCGGCGTCGGAGAAGAAACTGGTGCGCAACGCTTTCCGGGACGGGGACGTCTGGTTCAACACCGGCGATCTGATGAGCCCGCAGGGTATGGGCCACGCCAGTTTCGCCGACCGGATCGGCGACACCTTCCGGTGGAAGGGGGAGAACGTCGCCACCACGGAGGTGGAGGCGGCGCTGTCGGCTGACCGCAGTGTCGAGGAGTGCACGGTGTTCGGTGTGGAGGTTCCCGGCGCCGACGGGCGAGCCGGGATGGCTGCGGTCAAGTTACGCGACGGTGCAACCTTCGACGGAAAAACGTTGGCAGGCAAGCTCTTCCAAAACCTCCCGGGTTACGCCGTTCCGCTGTTCATCCGGCTCGTTCCGGGTCTTGAAACCACCTCGACGTTCAAGAGCCGCAAGGTCGATCTGCGCGATCAGGCTTTCGGATCTCAGGTGAGCGATCCGCTTTACGTCCTGTCCGGCCGTCGCGAGGGTTACGTGCCGTTCTACGCCGGTTACCCCGCCGAGGTCGCCGCAGGCAAGCGCCCGGCGGGTTAGCGATGGCCGACCCCGAGCGGATACGGCAGGCCCTGGCGGCGCGAGTGGACAACCTGGTCCGGGCCGACGGCGAGATGACCCTGCCCGCTGTTCCCGGGATGATCGAGGAGTACACCGACAAATGCGTGGCCGCCTTCGCCGCGATGGGCCGGCGGTTCAACACCGAGGAACGCGGCCACCTGAGATCGGTGCTGGAGCAGGCCATGGCGCAAGCCTGGGAGTTCTCCCAGCGTTCGAGCATCACCATCGCCTACCGGTCTTCCAGTGCGGGTCCGCTGGACTACCGGGTCGGCGTCAATCTGGTGACGCTGGAGCAGGCCTATGACGAATGGATCGCCAACCGGGAGCCGCCGCTGTTCGGATCCGAACCCGACGCCCGGGTGATGGCGTTGGCGGCCGAATTGACCGAGCCCGCCGAGGTGCTCGATGTCGGCGCCGGAACCGGACGCAACGCACTCGCGCTGGCCCGTCGTGGACACCGGGTCGACGCGATCGAACCGTCGGCGGGATTCGTCGAGACCATGCGCACCGAGGCGCAACGGGAGTCGTTGAGCGTCAGGGTGATCCAGTCCGATGCATTCTCCGGCGATGTCTTCCCCAGAGCCGACTACGCACTGATCGTCGTTTCCGGGGTCGTCTCGGAGTTCCGCACGGCGGCGCAGTTGCGCATGCTGTTCGAACTGGCGGCCCGGTCGCTGGCTCCCGGCGGCAGGCTGGTGTTCAACACCTTTCTCACCCGTGAGGGCTATACACCCGATGACGCGGCCCGAGAGTTCGCCCAGCAGTCCTACGCGTGCCTGTTCACCCGGACCGAAGTGTCGGACGCGGTCGCCGGACTGCCGCTGGACCTCCTCTCCGAGGAGAGCGTTCACGACTACGAGAAGGCGCACCTGCCCGACGGGGCCTGGCCTCCGACCGGCTGGTATGTCAACTGGGTGACCGGCAAGGACGTCTTCGGACTCGAACCCGGGGACTGCCCGATCGACCTCCGGTGGCTGGTCTACCGCAAGTCCGCCGGCGCACCAGGCACCATAGGGGGGTGACTGTGGCCTCTGGTGGGACGTTCTGCGGACGCCCGGTGGCCGCCGACCGTGCGCTGATCATGGCGATCGTCAACCGCACGCCGGACTCGTTCTACGACCGCGGGGCGACCTTCACCGACGAGGCGGCCAAAGAGGCCGTCCACCGGGTCATCGCCGAGGGTGCCGACGTCGTCGACATCGGCGGAGTCAAGGCGGGCCCGGGTGTCACCGTCGACTCCGACGAGGAGACCCGCAGGGTGGTGCCCTTCATCGAGTGGCTGCGCGCGGCCTACCCGGATCAGCTCATCAGCGTCGACACCTGGCGGGCCTCGGTGGCCGAACAAGCCTGCGCCGCCGGGGCCGACATCATCAACGACACCTGGGCCGGACACGATCCGGCGCTGCCGGAGGTGGCCGCCGAGTTCGGTGCCGGACTGGTCTGCTCGCACACCGGCGGCGCCGTCCCGCGCACCCGCCCGTTTCGGGTGAACTACGGCACCACGCTGACCGGAGTGGTCGACGATGTCATCGCCGAGGTCACCGCCGCGGCCGAGCACGCGGTGAGGCTCGGCGTCCGCCGCGACGGCATCCTGATCGACCCGACACACGACTTCGGCAAGAACACCTTCCACGGCCTGACGTTGTTGCGACACGTCAAGGATCTGGTGGACACGGGGTGGCCGGTGCTGATGGCGCTGAGCAACAAGGACTTCGTCGGGGAGACTCTGGGGGTGGAACTGACCGAACGTCTGGAGGGCACGCTGGCTGCGACCGCACTCGCCGCCGCCGACGGGGCCCGGATGTTCCGCGTGCACGAGGTCGGCCCCACCCGCCGGGTCCTGGAGATGGTCGCCTCGATCCGGGGCGAGCGGCCGCCGGCCCGGACCGTGCGGGGGCTGGCGTGACGTCCGACACGGCCCGGCCCGGAGACGTGTGGCTGAGCAGTCAGGGCTGGCAACGGCCGGACTGGACACTGGAGGATCTGGTGGCCGCCAAGCACGGCCGGACGGTCTCGGTCGTGTTGCCGGCGCTCGACGAGGAGAAGACGGTCGGCGCCGTCGTCCGGACCATCACGCCGATGCTGGGTGGCCTGGTCGACGAACTCATCGTCCTGGACTCCGGTTCCACCGACGCGACCGATGCCCGGGCGCGGGAGGCCGGGGCGCGGGTGGTGCGCCGCGAGGAGGCCCTGCCCGAGGTGGCGCCGCAGCCCGGCAAGGGTGAGGCGCTGTGGCGATCGCTGGCGGCCACCACCGGCGACATCGTCGTGTTCATCGACTCCGATCTCATCGACCCCGATCCGATGTTCGTGCCGCGACTGGTCGGTCCGATCCTGACCGAGGACGGTGTCCGACTCGTCCGCGGCTACTACCGGCGGCCGCTCAAGGTCGGCGACGCCGAGGACGCCAGCGGCGGCGGGCGGGTCACCGAACTGGTCGCGCGGCCACTGCTGGCGGCCCTGCGGCCGGAACTGGGCTGCATTCTGCAACCGCTGGGCGGGGAGTACGCCGGCACCAGGGAACTGCTGACCTCGATTCCGTTCGCCCCCGGCTACGGCGTGGAGATCGGCATCCTGATCGACACCTACGACAGGTTCGGACTCGAGGCGATCGCCCAGGTGAACCTCGGCGTGCGCACGCACCGCAACCGTCCGATCAACGAACTCGGACCGATGAGCCGGCAGGTCATCGCCACACTGCTGACCCGGTGCGGTATCGCGGATTCCGGTGTCGGGCTGACCCAGTTCTTCCCCGAGGGCGACGGTTACACCGCGCGGACGTCCACGGTCTCGCTGGAAGACCGGCCCCCCATGAAAACCCTGCGCTGAGTCGGGCAGGATCGTGTCGTGACTCTGATCCTGCTGTACCTGGTGGTGCTGATCCTGGTGGGGGTGGTCCTGTTCGGGATCGCCAGCCTGGTGTTCGGCCGCGGCGAGCAACTGCCGCCCCTGCCGCGGGCCACCACCGCGACGGTGCTGCCGGCCGCCGGGGTGACCGCGGCCGACGTCGAGGCGGTCAAGTTCACCCAGGTGCTGCGCGGCTACAAGACCAGCGAGGTGGACTGGGTGCTTGACCGCCTGGGCGCCGAACTCGACGCGTTGCGGGCCGAGTTGGCCGCGGCGCGCGCCGGCCGTGACTGAACCGACCCGCTGCCCGTGGGCGCAGGGATCCGACCTCTACCGCGACTACCACGACCGGGAGTGGGGCCGGCCGTTGCGCGGTAGCGCCGCACTGTTCGAGCGGATGACGCTGGAGGCGTTTCAAAGCGGGCTGTCCTGGCTGATCATCCTGCGGAAGCGGGAGAACTTCCGCCGCGCCTTCGCCGGCTTCGACATCGAGACGGTCGCGGGTTTCACCGAGACCGACGTGGCCCGCCTGCTCGATGATCCGGGGATCGTGCGCAACCGGGCCAAAATCGAGGCGGCGGTCACCAACGCCCGGGCCGCTGTCGATCTCGACGTCGATCTGTCCGATCTGTTGTGGTCGTTCGCGCCGCCGGCGCGCCCCAGGCCCGCCGGGATGGCTGACGTCCCGGCTCAGACCCCGGAGTCCAAGGCCATGGCCACCGAGCTCAAGCGGCGCGGATTCCGGTTCGTCGGCCCCACCACGGCATACGCGTTGATGCAGGCCACCGGCATGGTTGACGACCACTTGGCAAACTGCTGGGTGTCCCGCAACCCCATCTAGCAGGGTGTTTCACACCCCGGGGCGCGGATAGGGAACAATGGAGCCCGCTAGGACGAACGGGCCTGCTCAGATCTGGAAGGAGCACTCGATGGCGGCGATGAAGCCGCGGACCGGTGACGGTCCGCTGGAAGCGACCAAGGAAGGGCGCGGCATCGTGATGCGCGTGCCACTGGAGGGTGGCGGACGCCTGGTCGTCGAGTTGACGCCCGATGAGGCCTCGGCACTGGGCGACGAACTCAAGGCCGTCACCAGCTAGCGTTCCACCTCCGAAACCCCGCGCCATCAGAGACACCGGTGCGGGGTTTCGTGCTGCCGGTGCGGCTACCGCGACACCGCGCGGTATATCTCGAACGTCTGCTCGGCGATCCGCGCCCAGGAGAACTCGTCGATGCAGCGCAGCCGGCCGGCGGTCCCGTAGCGGTCGGCCTTGGCCGGGTCGGCGATCAGAGCGTTGACGCCCGCGGCCAGACCCGCCTCGAAACCGGCCGGATCATCGGCGTCGTAGTGCACCAGCGTTCCGGTCACGCCGTCATCGACCACCTCGGGGATCCCGCCGACGTCACTGGCCACCACCGCCGTCCCGCAGGCCATCGCCTCGAGATTGACGATCCCCAGCGGTTCATACACCGATGGGCAGACGAAAACCGTTGCTGCGGAAAGTATTTCACGTATCTCGTTAACGGGTAGGAAGTCCCGGACCCAGAACACCCCGCTGCGCCGGGCGGCGAGTTCTGCCACCGCGCCCTCGACCTCCGCGGCGATCTCCGGGGTATCGGGCGCGCCGGCGCACAGCACCAGCTGAGCCTCCGGGACGAACCGGTGCGCCGCGGCGATCAGATGCGGCACGCCCTTCTGCCGGGTGATGCGCCCGACGAAGGCCACGATCGGCCGGGAAGGATCGACACCGAGTTCGGCGAGTACCGAGTCCTCCGCCTCCGGCCCGCTCGGGTACCAGACGCCGGTGTCCACACCGTTTTTCACCACGTGCACCCGGCCGGGATCCAAGGTCGGATAGACCGACAGTACGTCCCTGCGCATCCCGGAGCTGACCGCGATCACCGCGTCGGCCGCGGTCACGGCGGTTCGCTCCACCCACAGCGAGACCTGGTAGCCGCCGCCGAGCTGTTCGGCCTTCCACGGCCGAAGTGGCTCCAGCGAGTGCGCGGTCAACACGTGCGGAACCCCGTGCAACAGCGAGGCGATGTGTCCGGCCATGCCGGTGTACCAGGTGTGTGAGTGCACCACATCGGCGCCGGCTGCCGCGTGCGCCATCCGCAGGTCGGCCGACAGCGTCGACAGCGCGGCATTGGCATCGGCGAGCACCGGGTCGGGCTGATGGACGAAGGCGCCCGGACGTGGCGCGCCCATGCAGTGCACATCGACATCGCACAACCCGCGCAGCTGAGCCACCAGCTCGGTCACATGCACGCCGGCGCCGCCGTAAACCTCAGGCGGGTACTCCCGGGTCATCATCGCGACGCGCATACCGCAGAACCTAATGCACTAGCAGAGGGCAGCGGGTGCGGTTAGGTTTGCACCATGAGGGAGGCGCCACATGTGCTGGGCATCGTCCTGGCCGGGGGAGAAGGTAAGCGCCTCTACCCGCTGACGGCTGACCGGGCCAAACCCGCGGTGCCCTTCGGCGGGGCATACCGGCTCATCGACTTCGTGCTGTCCAATCTCGTCAACGCGCGCTATCTGCGTATCTGCGTTCTGACGCAGTACAAGTCGCACTCACTGGACCGGCACATCTCGCAGAACTGGCGCCTGAGCGGTCTGGCCGGGGAGTACATCACCCCGGTGCCGGCCCAGCAGCGGCTCGGGCCGCGGTGGTACACCGGTTCGGCTGATGCCATCTATCAGTCGCTCAACCTCATCTACGACGAGGATCCCGACTACATCGTGGTGTTCGGCGCCGACCACGTGTACCGGATGGACCCCGAGCAGATGGTGAAGTTCCACATCGAGAGCGGGGCCGGAGCGACGGTGGCCGGTATCCGGGTGCCGCGCTCGGAGGCCGGCGCGTTCGGCTGCATCGAGGCCGACGAGTCCGGCCGGATCAAGAGTTTCGTGGAGAAGCCGGCGGACCCGCCGGGTTGTCACGACGATCCGGAGCAGACCTACGTCTCGATGGGCAACTACATCTTCACCACCAAGGTGCTCCTCGACGCGATCCGCGCCGACGCCGAGGAGGACGACTCCGATCACGATATGGGCGGGGACATCATTCCGCGGCTGGTGGCCGACGGGATGGCCGCGGTCTACGACTTCAACGACAACGCCGTGCCCGGTTCCACCGAGCGCGATCACGGGTACTGGCGCGATGTGGGAACCCTGGACGCCTTCTACGACGCCCACATGGACCTGGTGTCGGTGCACCCGGTGTTCAACCTGTACAACAAGCGCTGGCCGATCCGCGGTGAGTCGGAGAATCTGGCGCCGGCCAAGTTCGTCAACGGCGGCTCGGCCCAGGAGTCGGTGGTGGGCGCGGGCAGCATCATTTCGGCCGCCTCTGTTCGCAATTCGGTCCTGTCGAGCAATGTCGTCGTCGACGACGGGGCCATCGTCGAGGGCAGCGTGCTGATGCCGGGCGTCCGGGTCGGGCGCGGCGCGGTGGTGCGCCACGCGATCCTGGACAAGAACGTCGTCGTGGGACCGGGCGAGATGGTCGGGGTCGACCTGGAGAAGGACCGCGAGCGCTTCGCGATCAGCGCCGGCGGCGTGGTGGCCGTCGGCAAGGGGATCTGGATCTAACCGGTCGCCGGAGGCGCGTCCTGTGGGCGCTTGCGCCGCATCCGCCGCCGCAGATAGACCGCCCCCCAGATCATCGCGATCAGGATGATCAGCACGAGTGCGGGGATCAGGATCGCGACGAAGGTCAATCCGACGCTGGTGAAGTCCTCGATGGTGCTCAGCACCGGAGCGGCCACTCCCGCGGTGGCGACGTTGGCCGCCGGCCGCACCGTGGTCTTGGTCAGGTGGACCACCAGTGCGGTCACCACGCCGATCGCCACCGGCACCCACTGGCCGCTGCGGGCGAACTCGGCCGGATCGGCGACCGCGGCGGTCTGCGCCGCGGTGCCCGATCCGAACACGATGCCGCCGGAGGTCGGCCGCACGAAGGTCTGGATGGTGTCGTTGACCGAGTCCAGTGCCGGGATCTTGTCGGCGACGATCTCGACGATGAGCAGTACCGCGACGATCCCGATGACCCAGCCGTTGGACAGCCATGCCCACCCGGACGGCAGGTTCACCAGATTGGTGTACCGATCCAGCAGGCCCATCGAAAGCAGCGGGATGTAGGCGTTGAGTCCGGCCGCCGAAGCCAGGCCGAAGCCCGTCATCAACTCCACGCCGACCTCCCGATGATGATGTGGGTCAACATCATTCGGTATCGCGGGCGGCGACCAGGATGCCGTCGCCGAGTGGAACCAGAACCGGGGTGAGACGTTCGTCCTCGGCGATCAGCCGGGCGGCCTCGCGCACCGCGAGCACCTGGGCGTCGCCGGCCGCCGGATCACCGGCGCGGCCGCCGAGAGCGGCGTGGTGCACCACGATGACCCCGCCCGGCCGCAGCAGCCGCACACCTTCGGTGACGAAGTGCGGCTGGTCGCCTGGTGCGGCGTCGATGAAGACGAGGTCATAGGAACCGTCGGCCAGCCGGGTGAGCACCTCCTGGGCGCGTCCGCCGATCAGCCGGGTGCGACCCGGTCCGATACCGGCCTCGCCGAAGGCCTGTTTGGCCAGCCGCTGATGTTCGGGCTCGATGTCGATGGTGGTCAGAACGCCGTCCTCGCGCATGCCCGAGAGCAGCCACAACCCGCTGACCCCGGCTCCGGTGCCCACCTCGACGACGGCCTTGCCACCGGACAGGCGGGCCAGCACGCTGAGCAGCGCTCCGGCTGCGGGGCTGACCGCGCCGGCGCCGGCCTCGATCGCGCGTTCGCGCGCCGCCGAGACGATCGCGTCCTCGGAGATCGAGGACTCGGCGTGGCTCAGGATCCTTTCGGCCCGGCTGGGCGGGGCGCTGACCGGTTCGTCGTGCAAGGACATTCCTGCAGCGTAGATGAACTGCAGCCGCGCTCGGGGAGACTCGCCAGCGGCCGAAATCGGTCGCGTGATTGATTATTTCTAGCCAGCCTTAAGAAATTGCTGAACCGCGGCCGCCAGACCAGCATCTTCACTGCGTATCAGAATTTATGGCCCGGACTCACAGCTGACACATAGTTTGCTCTCACGGGCTGCCCATCCAGGTGCGGAAAGGTCCTGCGCATGGAACGCCAGAACCGTTCGACGGGGAATACCCCGCAGCGGGCTCGTGTTGTGAATGTCGAAATGGCCGATAACTCCGCATTCGACTTCGGGTGCCCCGCGGGCGCGCTGCCGATCCTCGAGAACCTCGAGGGTCCGATGTCCGCCACCCTGACCGTCCCCGTCGCCATGTCGCCCGCCAGCGACCCCTCCGACTACGAGTCCTGGGTCATCCCGGCCGAGGAGTTGCAGGGCACTGAGATGTTCGACGCAACCGGCGACCGGGCGGCCATGCCGTCCTGGGATGAGCTGGTCCGTCAGCACGCCGATCGCGTCTACCGGCTGGCCTACCGCCTGTCGGGCAACCAGCACGACGCCGAGGACCTCACCCAGGAGACCTTCATCCGGGTGTTCCGTTCGGTGCACAACTATCAGCCCGGCACCTTTGAGGGTTGGCTGCACCGCATCACCACGAACCTCTTCCTCGATATGGTCCGCCGTCGGTCGCGCATCCGCATGGAGGCGCTGCCCGAGGATTACGACCGGGTGCCGTCCGATCAGCCCGACCCGGAGCAGATCTTCCACGATTCGCGACTGGGCCCGGATCTTCAGGCAGCGCTGGACTCGCTGGCGCCGGAATTCCGTGCCGCCGTCGTCCTCTGCGATATCGAGGGCCTGTCCTACGAGGAGATCGGCGCCACACTGGGCGTGAAGCTGGGCACCGTGCGCAGCCGCATCCACCGTGGCCGCCAGGCTCTGCGCGACTACCTGGCCGCGCGTGGTGTGCACGGCGTCGCCGCCGCGTACGCCTGACACCCACCGCACGCCGAAGCCGCCGTGGCCGGTCATCGGGGCTTCGGCGCGCTACATTCGAATCAGGGTTCGAAGACCGGCGTCCGGCTGTCCGCCGCGCGCCCCGACGGGAGGAGTCCGGTGGCGATGTTCGATCCCGGCCAATTCTTCCGGCGGGCGCTGTCGAAGATGCCGTCGAACTTCGTCTCCGTCGACGAGGCCGCGGTGGCGGCGCCCAAACAGTTCGCCTCCACCGACCATCTGTCGATCGAGGCGGTTGCCGCCTATGTCGACGGTGAACTCCCGATGAAGGCCCATATGAGAGCCGGCAGCCACCTGTCGATGTGCCGGCAGTGCGCGGCCGAGGTCGAGGCCCAGGGCCAGGCTCGTGAGGCTCTGCGCGAGTCCCACCCGGTCAGCATCCCGAACAACCTGATGGGTCTGCTCAGTCAGATCCCGGAATCGGCTCCCGAGGAACCGGCCCAGGTCGACAAACAGCCGCCGGGCCGGCGCCCGGGCGGCGCAAAGCGTGGCCGCCGCAAGCGCCGGTAGGGTGAAGTCCGGCTTTCTCGGCAGTGGATAGAGGTTGATGTGAGCTCCAACAAGGACGGCTCCGGCGGGTCACCCCGGCTGGCGCCCCGTCCGGTGTCGCGGCCCCCGGTGGACCCGCAGTCGTCCCGGACATTCGGCCGCCCCAGCGGTGTGGACGGGTCCTTCGTCGCCGAGAATCTCAGGCCGGCCAAGTTCCGCACCGGCGAGGTCTTCACGCCGTCGGACAAACCGGCCGACCCGGTTCTCGAGGAGGCCTTCGGCCGCCCGTTCCCGGGCGGGGAGTCCCTGCAACGTCACCCGGCCGACGCCCACGCACTGGACCCGGACGCCGTCACCGCCGATGAGCCCGAGGATCCATGGCGCGATCCGGGCGCGCCCGCCGCGCTGGGCACCCCCGCGCTGGAACGCCCGGCGCCCGACCTCGGTCCGGCCCCGATGGGCAAGCTCGGTGTGCGCGACATCCTCTTCGGCGGCCGGGTCTCCTACACGGCTCTGGCCGTGCTCGGCATCACCGCGCTGCTGATCGGTCTGCTCGGCGGCTGGGTGGGCCGCAAGACCGCAGAGGTCGTCGAGGCCTTCACCACCTCCAAGGTGACGCTGTCCACGACCAGCAGCGGCGACATTCCGCCGGGGCGCTTCGCCGCCGTCGCCGCCTCGGTCGCCGATTCGGTGGTGACCATCGAGGCCAAGAGCGACGAGTCGGGTGCGCAGGGCTCCGGTGTCGTGGTCGACGGGCGGGGCTATGTCGTCACCAACAACCACGTCGTCTCCGAGGCCGCCGCCAGTCCCAGCAAGTTCAAGCTGACGGTGGTGTTCAACGACGGCAAAGAGGTGCCGGCCAATCTGGTGGGCCGCGACCCCAAGACCGACCTGGCCGTGCTGAAGGTCGACAACGTCGACAACCTCACGGTGGCCAAGTTCGGCGACTCCGGCAAGCTTCGGGTCGGCGAGGAGGTGGTGGCCGTCGGCGCCCCACTCGGTCTGCGCAGCACAGTCACGCACGGCATCATCAGCGCGCTCAACCGGCCGGTGCCGCTCTCCGGTGAGGGCTCGGACACCGACACCGTGATCGACGCGGTGCAGACCGACGCCTCGATCAACCACGGTAACTCCGGTGGCCCGCTGATCAATATGAACTCCGAAGTCATCGGCATCAACACCGCGGGAAAGTCGTTGTCCGACAGTGCAAGTGGACTCGGTTTCGCCATTCCGGTCAACGAGGTCAAGGAGACCGTCGAGGCTCTGATCAAGGACGGCAAGATCGCGCACCCGACGCTGGGACTGACGGCACGCTCGGTGAGCAATGATCTGGCTTCCGGCGCGCAGGTCGCCAACGTCAAGGCCGGCGGCCCGGCGGACAAGGCCGGCATCAAGGAGAACGACGTCGTGGTCAAGGTCGGCAATCGCAAGGTCGCCGATGCCGACGAGTTCGTGGTGGCCGTCCGCCAGCTCAAGATCGGCCAGGACTCCCCGATCGAGGTCATGCGTGAGGGACGCAAGGTCACCCTGACGGTGAACCCCGCCCCGGACAGCTAGACGTCATGTTCGCCAATGTCGGCTGGGGCGAGATGCTGCTGCTGCTCATCGTCGGGCTGGTGGTGCTCGGTCCGGAGCGGCTGCCGGGCGCCATCCGGTGGTCGTCGAATGCGATCCGGCAGACCCGCGACTACCTCAGCGGAGCGACCAGCCAGTTGCGCGAAGAACTCGGCCCGGAGTTCGAGGATTTGCGCCAGCCGCTCAGTGATCTGCAGAAGCTACGCGGGATGAGTCCGCGCGCGGCGCTGACCAAGCACCTGCTCGACGGGGATGACTCCTGGATCACCGGCGAGTTCGACAACGCGTCGGTCAAACCCAAGAGCGCGGAAATGCCGCCGGTGGAGCCTGTTGCGCAGCCGGCCCAGCCGCTCACTCCGGGCGAGGCCGCACCGTTCGACGCCGACGCGACCTGACCGCGGCTAGCGTCCCGCCGGATCCAGGCCCAGCGACATACCGGCCAGCCCGCGCTTGCGTCCGGCCAGTTTGTCGGCGATGCTGCGCAACTCCCGCCCGGCGGCCGACTCGGGCGCGGACAACACCAGTGGCACACCGGCATCGCCGGCTGCGACCAGGGCGGGATCCAGCGGGATCTGGCCGAGCAATGGGACGTCGGCGCCGACAGCCCGGGTCAGCCGTTCGGCCACCTGATTTCCGCCGCCCTCACCGAAGATCTCCAATGTGCTGCCGTCGGGCAGCACCAGCCCGGACATGTTCTCCACCACACCGACGATGCGCTGGCGGGTCTGGATGGCGATGGCTCCGGCGCGCTCGGCCACCTCGGCTGCGGCCAGCTGAGGGGTGGTGACCACGACGATCTCGGCGTTGGGAATCAGCTGGGCCACCGAGAGCGCCACGTCACCGGTGCCCGGCGGCAGATCGAGCAGCAGCACGTCGAGATCGCCCCAGTAGACGTCGGAGAGGAACTGCTGCAGCGCCCGGTGCAGCATCGGGCCGCGCCACACCACCGGCGCGTTGCCCTGGGTGAACTGCGCGATGGAGATCACCTTAACGTCGTGGGCCACCGGCGGGATGATCATCGACTCGACCTGGGTGGGACGGTCGTGGGTGCCCATCATGCGGGGAACCGAATGCCCGTAGATGTCGGCGTCGAGCAGGCCGACGGACAATCCGCGCGCGGCCAGTGCGGCCGCGAGATTGACTGTGACACTTGACTTTCCGACGCCGCCCTTGCCGGAGGCCACGGCGTAGACGCGGGTGAGGCAGCCGGGCTGGGCGAACGGGATGACGGGTTCGGGCGACATGCCCTGATCACCCCGCAGTTGCTGCCGCAGCGCGGTGCGCTGCTCGTCGTTCATCACATCCAGGCTGACCTTCACCGACCCGGTGCCCGGCACATCGGTGACCGCGGCGGTGACGAGGTCGGTGATCTCCGATTTCTTCGGGCAGGCCTCGGTGGTCAGGTAGATCTCGACATGCACCGCCCCGCCGTCGGCCACCGAGATCCGCTTGACCATGTTGAGTTCGGTGATCGGCTTGCGCAGTTCCGGATCGATGACCTTGGACAGCGCGGCGCGGATCGATTGCTCGAGTTCAGTGTGTTCAGACCCAGTGTGTTCAGACATGGCCACCCGAGTCTAGGCGGGCGGCGATGCGTCAGTTGGCGGGGCCGGGCAGCGGGCCGGGGCCCTGCATCAGCAGTGGCGGAGCCTCGGGGACCGCAACCGGCTCAGGCGCGGGCGCCTCCGACTCGACCGGCCCGGGCGCCACCTCGGGGGCCGGAGCCGGGGCGACCGCCGGGGCCGGAGCCGGGGCGACCGCCGGGGCCGGCCCGGGCAGGATCCCCGACGGCGGGATCATCGGCGCGAACTGATCGGGTTGCGGGTTCATCCACGGCGCCATCGGCATCATCCACGGCGGGATGTTGTTCGGAAGCACAGGTGTGGCCAGCTGTGAGTTCATGCAGATCACCTCGCAGCTGCCCTCGGGTGTCGTGCCGGGGCCCTGCAGCGGTCCGGGCATCGCCAGCTGGCCGGCCTGTTCGCTGTTGCCGAAGCCCATCTGCGACAGCTGGAACAGCGGGTCACCACCGGCCAGACCCGGCATGCCGACGCCGATGCCCTCCGGATTCTCCAGGTGCGCGTCGCCCAGGGCCGGGACCGGACCGATGATGGCCGGCAGGTCGACCGGAGCGACGCCGGTGGCGTAGGCGGCAGCCCATCCCATCACGTTCTGGGCGTAGGGCATCGAGTTGTTGTAGCGCAGGACCGCGGTCATCACCTGGCTCTGGTTGCGCAGGTTCAGCCCGCCGCTGCACAGGTAGCGCGCGGTGGCCAGCGCGGCGTCGAACAGGTTCTGCGGATCGGCCCGCCCGTCGCCGTCGCCGTCGGAGGCGTAGCGCGACCAGGTGCCCGGCAGGAACTGCATCGGGCCCATCGCCCGGGCGTAGATCGGACGGCCACCGGCGTTGGTCTGGACGATGATCTCGTTGCCGGGCAGGCTGCCGTCCAGCGTCGGGCCGTAGATCGGCCGCACCGCGGTTCCGCGCGCGTCGGTGGCGCCGCCGTTGGCGTGCGAGGACTCGATCCGGCCGATGCCGGCCAGCAGGTTCCAGCTCACCCCGCAGCTCGGCTGGGTGGCGGTCATCACCTGTTCGGCGTTGCGGTAGGCCTGCAGCGCCAACATCGGGATGCGCATACCGCCGAGTGAGTTCACGACCGCGGCGGGCGGCATCGGCGAGGTGGGCGTGGTCGCGGCGAACTTGAAATCGGCCGGCGGCCGGGCCGCGGCCACGATCGTGGTTCCTCCCGGAGTCGAAGCCGGAGCGGGCGCAGGCGCCGGTGCCGCCTGCACGGCGGCGAGCGGGGTGACCTCGTCGGAGGCGGTCTTGACCCCGATGTGGCCGGGGGCGGCCGCGACCGCCCCGGCGAGGACGACGGGGGTGATCACGGCGATCCCGAGCGCAGGCGCCCGGAGCCGGTGCTTCATCGCCACTGACCCGTCCTCAGAAATTTAGCTCGTTTAACGCTGTCGACCACGCCACCATACCCATTTCGCCGATCACCGCGGGAAGCAACCGTGTTAGTTGTCCTGATCGGAGGTTTCCGGCTCTTCGTTACCGGCGCCTGATTCGGGGTCGCTTGTCTTGCCCTCCTTGGGGGCGCCCTTGGGCTTCTTGGACTTGGCGGGTTTGGCGGACTTCAGCGCGCGCTGCAGGTCGTCGAGTTCGCGGCGCAGGTAGTCGCGGGTGGCGACCTCGCCGATCGCCAACCTCAGGGCGGCCAGCTCGCGGGCCAGGAACTCGGTGTCGGCCTTGGTTTGCTCGGCCCGCCGGCGGTCGTCCTCCAGGGCCACCCGGTCGCGGTTCTCCTGCCGGTTCTGGGCCAGCAGGATCAGCGGTGCGGCGTAGGCGGCCTGGGTCGAGAAAGCCAGGTTGAGCAGGATGAACGGGTATGGATCCCAGCGCAGCCGCACCGCGAACAGATTCAGCGTGATCCAGACGATCACGGCGATGGTCTGCCACAGCAGATAGCGGCCGGTGCCCAGGAACCGGGCGATGGATTCGCTGAACCGCCCGACCGCCTCGGGGTCGAGGTTGAGATTCGGCCGCCGCGAGGTGCGCGGGGTGTCCAGGCGCTGGTATTCGCTCATGTCGCGCCCTGCCCGGCTGCGATCTGCCCTCCGGTGGGCTCCTCGTAGGTCTCCCGCCAGTCGTCGGGCAGCAGGTGGTCGAGCACGTCGTCGACGGTGACCGCGCCGAGCAGGTGGTTCTCCTCGTCGACCACCGGTCCGCAGACCAGGTTGTAGGCGGCCAGGTAACGGGTCACCGCGGGCAACGGGGTGTCCGGGGACAACCGCGGCAGATCGGTGTCGACGATGCCGCTGACCAGGTTGGCCGGCGGTTCGCGCAGCAGCGCCTGGGTGTGCACGCAGCCCAGGTATCGCCCGGTGGGGGTGGCCGTCGGCGGGCGGACAACGAACACCAGTGATGCCAGCGCGGGGGTCAGGTCGGGATCGCGCACCCGGGCCAGCGCCTCGGCGACGGTGGTGTCCGGCGCCAGCACCACCGGGTCGGAGGTCATCAAGCCGCCGGCGGTGTCCGGCGAGTGGCTCAGCAGCCGTCGCACCGACTCGGAGTCCTCCGGGTCCATCCGGCCCAGCAGCGTCTCGGCCTCGCCCGGTTGCAGCACGCCCAACAGGTCGGCGGCGTCGTCGGGATCCATCGCCTCAAGCACGTCGGCGGCGCGTTCGGTGTCCAGTTGCAGCAGCAGATCGCTCTGATCGTCCTCGGGCAGCTCCTGCAGGATGTCGGCCAGCCGCTCGTCGTCGAGGGCGTTGACGACCTCGGTGCGGCGCTTGGCCGGCAGATCGCGGATGGCGTCGGCCACCTCGATGGGTCGCTGACCCTCGAACTGGTGCAGCAGTTGCGCCACACCCTGGTCGGGCATCGCCAGTCCGGACGGGGTGAGGCCCACGACGTTCTGCCAGTCGACCACCACCACCGTCGAGCGCCGGCCCAGCCGTCGCTGACTTCGGACCGCCACCCGGGTGACCATCCAGTCGCGGGTGCGGGTCTGCTCGATGGCCAGGTCGACGACGATCACGTCGACGCCCGCCAGCTGTTCCTGCTCGGGGTCGTTGACCCGGACCCGGGTCTCCAGCACCTGGGCCAGCACCAGCACCTCGCCCGGGCGCTGCACGAACCGGCGCAGGGACACATTGGCGGTGTTGAGGGTGACGGCGTTGGGCTCGATCGCGGTGATCCGCAGGATCGGGACGAAAATCCTTCGGCGGGTGAGCAATTCGACGACCAGACCGAGGACGCGGGGTTGCTGGCGCACGACGCTGATGCTGATCACCACGTCACGAACCCGGCCGAAGGATTCGCCGTCGGGACCCAGCACGACCATCCCCGCCAGCCGCGCCGCATATACCCTGTTCACCGACGCCATGACTGCAAGGGTAGGAGTCTGCGAGTGGAAAGCCCGTATCGACCCCGCCGAACGTGTCTGTCGGTTCCGGGTAGCAGTCCCAAGATGATCGAGAAGGCCAAAGGCCTTCCCGCCGACCAGGTTTTCCTGGACCTCGAGGACGCGGTGGCGGCCGATGTCAAGGCGGTCGCGCGGACCCAGGTGGCCGCGGCCCTGGCCGGTCCCGGTTGGGGATCCCAACTGCGCGGCGTGCGGGTCAACGACTGGACCACGCCATGGACCCACACCGACGTCATCGACGTGGTGTCGGCGGCCGGTGCGCACCTGGATCTCATCGTGTTGCCCAAGGTCACCGAGGCCGCCCATGTGCAGGCCCTTGATCTGCTGCTGACCCAACTCGAGCGAACCCACGGTCTGCCGGTCGGCAGGATCGGTGTCGACGCGCAGATCGAGGACGCCAGGGGATTGACCAACATCAATGCGATCGCGGCGGCGCCGCGGGTGCAGGCGCTGGTGCTGGGTCCCGCCGATCTGATGGCGAGTCTGAACACCCGCACGTTGGTGGTCGGCGAACAGCCGGAGGGCTATGACGTCGGTGACGCCTACCACCACGTTCTGATGACGATCCTCGTCGCGGCCCGCGCGCACGGCGTCGCCGCGATCGACGGCCCGTATCTGAAGGTGCGCGACACCGACGCATTCCGGCGGGTGGCGGGCCGCTCGGCGGCGCTCGGATATGACGGCAAGTGGGTGCTGCACCCCGACCAGATCGCCGCGGGCAACGAGATCTTCTCACCCGCCCAGGCCGAGTACGACCACGCCGAGTTGATCCTGGAGGCCTACGACTGGCACACCTCGAAGGCCGGCGGCGCGCGCGGCGCGGTAATGCTGGGCGAGGAGATGATCGACGAGGCCAGCCGCAAGATGGCGCTGGTGGTCGTCGGGAAAGGCCGCGCCGCCGGAATGACCCGGCGGTCAGCGCCTTTCGCGCCTCCGCGCTAGGCGGGCGTCAGTTGCCGCTGAAAGCCAGCGCCATCCAGACCAGGCTGAGGACCAGCGACGCCGCGCCGACGGCGATACCGGCGACGGCCAACCCGTAGCCCTGCTGACCGGTGCGCTTGACCTGATTGAGAGCGATCACGCCGAGCACGATCCCGACGATCGACCCGACACCGCACAGCAATCCGATCACCGAGGCCACCAACGAGAACACCGCCAGCGAGTTGGTGGCGTTCGGCGCGGCCGGCAATGGCCCTGCGGGCCCGTAACCGCCTGGATAGGGGACTCCGTATTCCGGTGGCGGAGGGGGCGGCGGGTAGCCGCCCGGATAGGCGCCATAACCCGGCTGCATTCCCGGTGGGGGTCCCGGCTGTCCGAACGCGGGTGGGGCTTCATAGCCGCCGTATGCGGGTGGCGGCGGATACGCCGGTATCTGCTCGATGGGCGGGGCCTCGTAAGCCCGCTCAGGCGGCTGGGTCCCGTCGGTATCGGGCTTCTCGCCGGGGTCACCGCTGGCAGCTGTCATGCTTGTCAACCTAGCCTAGGTGGTGTCAGTGGGATGTTTCCCTAGCGTGCTCATCGCCAGAAGGAGAATCACGACATGACCAGTCCCTTCCAGCCGCCGCAGACCCCCGGAGTCGGCCGGGCACGACGGGGTCCGGTGGGCCTGCCGACCCCGCCCAAAGGCTGGCCGATCGGCTCCTACCCGACCTACGAGGCCGCGCAGCGGGCGGTCGACTATCTGTCGGACAACCAGTTCCCGGTCCAGCAGGTCACCATCGTGGGTGTGGATCTGATGCAGGTCGAGCGGGTCACCGGAAGGCTGACCTGGGCCAAGGTGCTCGGTGGTGGCGTGCTCTCCGGTGCCTGGCTGGGTGTGTTCATCGGCCTGGTGCTCGGGTTGTTCAGTGACGGCAACGGCGGCAATCCGTTTTTGTTCGCCATCCCGGCCGGCATCATCTTCGGCCTCATCACCTCGGCGATCCCGTACGCGATGAGCCGGGGGACCCGTGACTTCTCCTCCACCATGCAACTGGTGGCCGGTCGGTACGACGTACTGTGCGATCCGCAGAACGCGGAGCAGGCGCGGGACATGCTGTCGCGCTTGACCATCTAAGGCCGCTTCGGAGGCTGAGCCGGATAGGGTACGGCTCGTGACGATCGCACGGCGGTTGGGTGCCACCTCGATGGCCGTGCTGACGGCGTTCACGGCATCCGCGTGCGGCTCGAGTGCCGACAGCGGCGTCGTCAGCCTCTACACCCCGGCCAGCGAGACGGCGACGTTCACCGCGGTGGCCAAGCGGTGCAATGAGGAACTGGGCGGCAAGTTCCGCATCCAGCAGTTCAGCCTGCCCAAGGGCGCCGACGATCAGCGACTGCAGCTGGCCCGCCGGATCACCGGAAACGATCACACCCTCGACATCATGGCGATGGACGTGGTGTGGACCGCCGAGTTCGCCGAGGCCGGCTGGGCGCTGCCGCTCGAGGCCGACCCGGCCGGGCTGGCCGTGGCCGACGCCGAGACCGACACCCTGCCCGGTCCGCTGGAGACCGCCAAGTGGCGGGGCAAGCTTTTCGCGGCTCCGGTCACCACCAACACCCAGATGCTCTGGTACCGACCGGATCTCATCGCGCCGCCACCGCCCACCTGGGACCAGATGATCAGCGAGGCCACCCGGCTGCACGCCGAGGGTAAGCCGAGTTGGATCGCCGTGCAGGCCAAGCAATACGAGGGTCTGGTGGTGTGGTTCAACACGCTGTTGGAGAGTGCCGGTGGGCGTGTGCTGAGCGAGGACGGCAAGACCGTCACGCTCACCGACACCCCGGAGCATCGCGCCGCGACGATCAAGGCGCTGCAGATCATCAAGTCGGTGGCCACCGCTCCGGGTGCGGATCCGTCGATCACCCAGACCGATGAGGGCACCGCGCGACTGGCACTCGAGCAGGGCAACGCCGCGCTGGAGGTCAACTGGCCCTTCGTGTTCGCATCGATGCTGGAGAACGCGACCAAGGGCGGGGTGTCCTTCCTGCCGCTCAACGAGAACCCGGCCCTCCAGGGTGCGATCAACGAGGCCGGCACCTTCTCGCCGAGTGACGAGCAGTTCAACATCGCGTTCGATGCCAGCCGTCCGGTGTTCGCGTTCGCCCCGTACCCGGGTGTGACCGAGGGTCTGCCCACCCGGGTGACACTCGGCGGCCTGAACCTCGCGGTGGCCTCGACGACACGTCATCCCGCCGCGGCCTTCGAGGCGCTGCGCTGCATCCGCAGTGAGAGCAACCAGCGCTACACCTCGATCGAGGGTGGTCTGCCCGCGGTACGTGCCTCGCTCTACGACGATCCGGCGTTCCAGAAGAAGTACCCGCAGTACGCGATCATCCGCGACCAGCTGACCACCGCGGCCGTCCGGCCGGCCACCCCGAACTACCAGTCGATGTCGACGCGGATCTCGGCGACGCTGGCTCCGATCACCTCCATCGATCCGGCGCGCACCGCCGACGAGCTCGCCGATCAGGTTCAGAAGGCCATCGACGGCAAGGGGCTGATCCCGTGAGCGCGCCCGTTCGCACCGGGGATCGCCTGGCCCAGCGCAAGCTGGCCTTTCTCCTGATCGCCCCGGCCGTGGTGCTGATGCTGGCTGTCACCGCCTACCCGATCATCTACGCGGTCTGGCTGAGCCTGCACCGCTACAACCTGGCCAGCCCGAATGACACCAAGTTCATCGGATTCGCCAACTACGCCACCATCCTCGGCGACAAGTATTGGTGGACAGCGTTTTTCGTCACGCTGATCATCACGGTGATCTCGGTGGCCATCGAGTTCGTGCTCGGCCTGGCGCTGGCCCTGGTGATGCACCGCACCGTCTTCGGCAAGGGTCTGGTGCGCACCGCGATCCTGATCCCGTACGGCATCGTCACCGTCGCGGCGTCGTACTCCTGGTACTACGCCTGGACGCCGGGCACCGGCTATCTGGCCAACCTGCTGCCCGACGGCAGCGCGCCGCTGACCCAGCAGATCCCGTCGCTGGCGGTGATCATCGGAGCCGAGGTGTGGAAGACCACCCCGTTCATGGCACTGCTGCTGCTGGCCGGTCTGGCACTGGTGCCCGAGGATCTGCTGCGGGCCGCGGAGGTCGACGGCGCCTCGTCGTGGACCCGGCTCACCCGCATCATCATCCCGCTGATCAAACCGGCGATCCTGGTGGCACTGCTGTTCCGCACCCTGGACGCGTTCCGCATCTTCGATAACATCTATGTGCTCACCGGCGGATCCAATGACACCGCGTCGGTGTCGATCCTGGGCTACGACAACCTGTTCAAGGCGTTCAACCTCGGTCTGGGATCGGCGATCAGCGTGCTGGTGTTCCTGGCCGTCGCGGTGATCGCGTTCGTCTACATCAAAATGTTCGGCGCGTCCGCGCCCGGGGCCGACGACGAGGTCATGCGATGACGCGCCGGGCGGGATTCTGGACGGTGATCAACGTTCTGGTGGTGGTCTACGCACTGCTGCCGGTGCTGTGGATCCTGAGCCTCTCGCTCAAGCCGACGTCGACGGTCAAGGACGGCAAGCTGATTCCCTCGGAGATCACCTTCGCCAACTATCGCGGCATCTTCACCGGAGACGTGTTCTCCTCGGCGCTGATCAACTCGATTGGCATCGGACTGATCACCACGGTGATCGCGGTGACGATCGGCGGGATGGCGGCCTACGCGGTGGCCCGGCTGGACTTCCCCGGCAAGAAGGCGCTCATCGGCGTGGCCCTGCTGATCGCGATGTTCCCCCAGATCTCCCTTGTCACACCGCTGTTCAACATCGAACGCAAGATCGGGCTCTTCGACACCTGGCCCGGTCTGATCATCCCGTACATCACCTTCGCGCTGCCGCTGGCGGTCTACACCCTCTCGGCGTTCTTCCGGGAGATCCCGTGGGATCTGGAGAAGGCCGCCAAGATGGACGGCGCCACCCCGGCGCAGGCCTTCCGCAAGGTGATCGCACCGCTGGCCGCGCCGGGCATCGTCACCGCCGCGATCCTGGTGTTCATCTTCGCCTGGAACGACCTGCTGCTGGCGCTGTCGCTGACCGCGACGAGGGCCGCGATCACCGCACCGGTGGCGATCGCGAACTTCACCGGCAGTTCGCAATTCGAGGAGCCGACCGGCTCGATCGCCGCCGGGGCGATGGTGATCACGATTCCGATCATCGTCTTCGTTCTGATCTTCCAACGTCGTATTGTCGCCGGGCTCACGTCCGGTGCGGTGAAGGGTTGATATGGCCGAGATCGTCCTGGAGCACGTGAGCAAGCAGTACCCGAGCGGGGCGACCCCGGTGAAGGACCTGAGCCTGACCATCCGTGACGGCGAGTTCCTCATCCTGGTCGGGCCGTCCGGCTGCGGGAAGTCGACCACGCTGAACATGATCGCCGGACTCGATGAGATCAGCTCCGGTGAACTGCGGATCGGCGGCGACCGGGTCAACGACAAGGCGCCGCGCGATCGCGATGTCGCGATGGTGTTCCAGTCCTACGCGCTCTACCCGCACATGACCGTGCGGCAGAACATCGCCTTTCCGCTCACCCTGGCCAAGATGGGCAAGGCCGAGATCGAGGCCAAGGTCGCCGAGACCGCCCGCATCCTGGACCTCACCGAACTTTTGGACCGCAAGCCGGCCCAACTCTCCGGTGGTCAGCGCCAACGGGTCGCGATGGGGCGTGCGATCGTGCGCAAGCCCAAGGCCTTCCTGATGGACGAGCCGCTGAGCAACCTCGACGCCAAACTGCGGGTGCAGATGCGCGGTGAGATCGCCCGGCTGCAGAAGCGGCTGGGCACCACGACCGTCTACGTCACCCATGATCAGACCGAGGCGATGACGCTCGGGGACCGGGTCGTGGTGCTCAAGGACGGGGTGGCCCAGCAGATCGGCACCCCCGACGAGTTGTACAACCATCCGGCGAACCTCTTCGTCGCCGGCTTCATCGGTTCGCCGGCGATGAACTTCTTCCCGGCCACCGCGACGGCCACCGGGATCCGGCTGCCGTTCGGCGACATCCCGCTCGAGACGGCGGTGAGTGGATCCAACCTCGTCGCGGGCCTGCGCCCGGAGAGCTTCGCCGACGCCGCGCTGCTGGACGGTTTTGAGCGGGCCAAGACCGTCACCTTCGCGGTGGACGTCAATCTGGTCGAATCACTGGGCTCGGACAAGTACGCGCACTTCTCGGTGCCCGGATCACCCGGAACCGATTATGTGGCAAGGCTTTCCGCGGAGTCGGCCGCCGCCGTCGGCCGGCCGCTGGAGCTGGCGGTGGACCCGGCCAAGCTGCACGTGTTCGACGGGGCATCCGGGGTGAACCTCACCGCGTGAGCGATCCGCTGGCTTCGGCCAGAGCGCATCTGTGCGCCCATTTCGCCGACGCCGATCCCGATGTCGCCAGCGTCACCTTCCTCGGAGTCGAGCGCATGGATGTGCTGCGCTTCGTCACCGCCGCCGGGTACTGCTATGTGTCGCTGGGGTGCTCGCGCCATCCGATGAATGCGGCGTCGGCATCGGTGATCGACCCGGTCCGCGGACCGCGCGCCGAACTGGTGATGAATCTGCGTGCCGGTGCGCCGACGCCCGGGTTGGCCCGCAGCCTGGCGGTGATCGCCGCGACGCCCGCGGTGGACGGTGTGGTGCTCACCGAGGACCTGCTGGTCGACTTGTCGGCGCCGCTGTGGGAGGGTGCGCCGTTCACGGCGGTGCTGCTGGGCGCCTCCGGCATCCCCGATCTTCCGCTGGCATCGCCACGTGATCCGCTGCGGTTTCTCTCCGCGGTTCCTGTCACCGCGACCGAGGCGGCGTGGGTGCGGCTGAAGGGTGCCGAGGCGATGCGTCAGGCCTGGGCCGACGACGGCGTGGACGTGCTGGACCCGGTGCGGAGGGCGTCGGCGGCCGACTGATCCACCGATTGGGGGACAACGGATTCATCACTCGACCGGTCCTGCCGGTGGACGGGCGCGGAGTATGCGGTCGGCGAGGGTTGTCCCATGGGTACCAAGGACAGCAAGGCTCTGGTCGCCACCCTCGGCGCAGTGGTCCTCGCCGTCACCGTCATGCAGAGCGGCATCGTCCCGATCCTGGCCTCGGTCCGCACCCAGTTGGGGGTTTCGGTGGCCGACAGCAGCTGGGTGGTGACGGCCAACCTGCTGGCCGCCGCGG
>JAPOKC010000032.1 GCA_029977845.1 Mycobacteriaceae bacterium
CCGGGCATTGCGCGGCCAGATGTAGCGCGGTCGCGCCGCCGAAGGAATGGCCCACCACCACGACCGGGCCGTCGGCCTCGTTCTCGATCAGCGTCGCCAGCGCGGTGACGTTCGCGTCGAAGGTCCACGGCGCGGCATAGGTCGAGCGGCCGTGGCCGATCAGATCCGGGGCCAGGACCGGAACGTCGGACAGCTGTCCTTCGGCAAGGGGTCGCCAGCGTTTGCCGTGGCCGGTGAGCCCGTGCAGCATCAGGGCCTTCGCCGGTCCGGGCGGGCCGTAACGGTGGACGTGAAGGGGGTTGTTCACGCCGCCTATGCTGCCAGCATGGGTGGGGTCACGTTTCGCAGCCTGGGCGCGGCCGAGACCGTCACCGGGTCCAAACACCTGCTGGAATCGGACGGCAGGCGAATCCTGCTGGACTGCGGTCTGTTCCAGGGGGTGAAGAACCTCCGCGAGCTCAACTGGGCTCCGCTGGCCGTCGAGCCGGACACCATCGACGCTGTCGTGATCAGCCACGCCCACCTGGACCACACCGGCTATCTGCCGCGGCTGGTCAAGCAGGGCTTCAGCGGACCGATCGTCTGCACCGCCGCGACCGGTGCCGTCGCCGGAATCATCCTGCGCGACAGCGCCTACCTTCAGGAGCGCGACGCGGCGTTCCTCAACAAGCACAAGGCGTCCAAACATCACCCCGCGCTGCCGCTGTATGACCAGACCGACGCGCAGCAGGCGATGGAGCAGTTCGTCGTCCATCCGTTCGGCGCCGAGTTCGAACTGAAGGACATCGGGGCCGCTGTGACGTTCCGGCGCGCCGGGCACATCCTCGGCGCCTCCACCGTCGAGGTGAACTGGGCGGGCCGGCGCATCGTGTTCACCGGAGACCTCGGTCGCTACGACGACCCGATCATGTTCGACCCGGACCCGGTCGCTTCCGCCGATCACCTGGTGATGGAGTCCACCTACGGAGACCGCGTGCATGAGCGCACCGATGCGCCGGCCGTGCTGGCCGACGTCGTCGAACGGACCGCCAAACGCGGTGGGACGGTGGTGGTTCCGGCGTTCGCGGTCGGTCGCGCCCAGACCCTGCTGTATCACCTGTGGCAGCTGCGTCAGGCCGGAAAACTGCCGGATATTCCGATCTATCTCGACTCGCCGATGGCGATCAACGCCAGCGAATTGCTCGGCAGCTATCCGGGCGATCACAAACTGTCCGCGCAGGTATACGAGGGTATGCGTGAGATGGCCAACTACAGCCCGGACTCCGAGCAGTCGATGAAGATCTCGGCGAGCAAGGAACCCAAGATCATCATCTCGGCCAGCGGGATGGCCACCGGCGGTCGAATCCTGCACCACCTCAAGGCATTTGCACCCGATCCGCGCAACACCATCATGATCACCGGCTATCAGGTGCCGGGCACCCGCGGCGCCTCGATCGCGGCGGGTGAGAAGTTCGTCCGGATCTACGGCGAGTGGATCCCGATCAACGCCGAGGTGGCCGACCTGGCGATGCTGTCCGCGCACGCCGACGCCGACGAACTCATCCGCTGGGCGCGCGGGTTCAGCGCAGCACCCGAGCAGACCTTCGTCGTGCACGGCGAGCCGCCCGCCGCCGATGCGTTGCGCCGCCGGCTGGGCCGCGAGCTCGGCTGGCAGGCCACCGTGCCGCGGACCGGTCAGATCTTCGATCTGTAGGGCCGAGATGACACACCGGATCACCCTTTCCGCACTGCTGCTCACCGCGACCATCGGCGGGCTGATCGCCATCGCGCTGCCCGGTGCCCCGACGGTGAATGCGTGCCAGCCGGGACAGCTCGAGGACGTCGTCACCCGGATGTGCTGGTCGCAGACCGGACAGGGCGAGTCCTACGGCGGGCCGGGCGACGGCCCGTGCCTGCCGGGCCGGATCGGGAGCTGCCTGGGCTCGCTGCAGCGCGGCCCGGCGGGCTTCATCCCGGTTCCCGGGGCCGTGACGACCTGGTAGCGCGCCATTTTGACGTGTGAAATACGCCACAACTAGACTCCCGAATCGTTCTGCCCCGCGGGTGGGGGACTGGCAGGGAGGCCGGATTGTGGTGAGTGGGATTCGGATCGGGGCGGCCTTGATGCTGGGGGGCCTGGCGCTGGCAGGACCACAAGCCCTCGCGGTGTCCTGGGCTGATGACATCAACGCCGGAAGCGACACCGCCGACACCGTTTCGGTGGGACAGGCCGAGCGGACCATCGGAGTCGGGCGCAGGGGCCCGGTCAGGCGGCAGGCACAGCCGGTGGCGGCCCGCGCCAACGCGACTCAAGCCGGGGCGGCGCGGCGAAACTCTGTCAGGCCTGTGCCGGGTGCAACGGCGGCGCGGTCGGTGGTCGCGGTACCGGACGTCGGGATCGCGTCCCCGACACTCCGGTCGCGGGTGGTGGCGCCGGCCACAACGGCGACCGTTGCGCCCGTGGCCGTGACGCCGTCGGGGCAGGCGGTGGCCTCCGTCGGTGCGGCACCGGTGGCCGCCCAGCAAGCCGGCGCGGTGAGCTCGCTGGTCAACAGCTTCTTCGATGCGGTGGCCAACTGGCTCTCGAGCCTGCCCGCCAATCCGATCTCCGGTGTCATCGAGGGCGCGCTGCTGATGGTCAGGCGCGGCCTGTTCAACCAGTCGCCGACCGCGAACCCGGTGCAGTGGGCACAGACACCGACGGACATCGTGGGCACCGTCGGGGCCACCGATCCTGAGGGTGACCCGATCGTCTACACCGTGCTGACCCAGCCGAAGTACGGCACCGTCGAGATCGACCAGTCCACCGGGACTTACACCTATACCCCGGAGGCCTTCGACAGCTACGGCGGAAACGACGAATTCACCGTTCAGCTGACCGACACCGGCCCGCACCTGCACCTGCTGGAGTCGGCGGTCACCGATGTCACCGTGCCGATCGTCATCTCCGGAGTGGACAATCTGCAGGGTTACACCCGGGGCTTCGACCTCTACAACCTGACCTCGAAAACGTTGGTGTACTTCATCAACGACCGCGGCACACCCGACAGCGGCCCGAGCTACGGAGCGGAGTTCAAACCGGGGCAAGCGGCCCACTTCGAAGTCACCTATTACGTGTTCAAACAGAACATCGTCCGCGTCGGGTTCAAGGCCAGTGACGAGTCCGGCAACTGGGCTGTCGACATGTTTGTGGCCGACAACATCCTGGGCAGCACCGCCACGCAGAGCTGTTATGCCTCGGGCAGCAACAAGTGCAGTGACCAGCCCTTCGGTTCGACGTATCTGAAGGGCGGCGGAAACAAGGCATTCTTCTTGGATCCGCCGAACACCGTGTTCAACATCGCCGGCTCCGACCGGCAGAAGCAGGCTGACTGGCTCAACGGTCTGTGCTTCAGCGGCAGCGCCGCGCAGTGCAGCTTCACCGTCAACAAGTCCAAGACCGATCCCGGCGGGCCGCTGTCGACGAAGTTCTCCAACCCCGTGCTGGCGGCACCGACCTACACCAACAACACCGGCCGGGACCAGGTCTGGACCTCGTCGACCTCTGTCGCGCAGACCACCGAGACGAACTGGTCGTTGTCGGCCAACGTCAAGCTCACCCTGATCGACAAGGTGCTCGACGCCAGTCTCACCGGCACCTACGGTGAGCGGTGGTCGACCACGAACACCTTCACCAATTCGTATACGACCACGGTTCCGGACGGCAAGACCGCTTATCTGTACCAGCTCAACCCGGTGCGCACGGCGGTCGGCGACTTCAGCGTGAAGCTCGGCAACACCACCTGGAACCTCAGCGACGTGGAGTTCATCTACCCAGACCTGGCGCGCCAGCCCAACGTGGTGGCGACGTTCGCCCCGATTTCCTGAGGCGCCGATCTGTCGGACCCCTCTGATGTCATGGGGTCATGACGACGGTGAGGGTGCTGGGAGGTCCGGGCACCGGCAAGAGCCACCTGCTGGTGGCGGCCGCCGTCGCGCACATCAGCGCGGGGCTGGATCCCGAGTCGGTGCTGCTGCTGACCGGGTCGGGCCGGCTGGCCGCCTCGGCGCGCAGCGCGCTGACCGCCCAGCTGCTGGCCGCGCGATCAGATGAGCCCTGCCGCGCGGTGGTGCGCGAGCCGCTGGTGCGCTCGCTGCACTCCTATGCCTTCGGGGTGCTGCGCAAGGCCGCCGAGCGCGCCGGGGATCCACCGCCCCGTCTGGTCACCCGCGCCGAGCAGGACGGCATCATCCGCGAACTCCTCGAAGGTGATCTCGACGACGGCGCCCGCGGCTGGCCGCGTGAGCTGCGGCCCGCGCTGACCACCGTCGGCTTCGCCACCGAGCTGCGCGACCTGATGTCGCGGTGCGCCGAACGCGGGGTCGACGCCGAGGATCTCAAACGCATCGGACGCGAGACCGGGCATGCCGAATGGGTGGCCGCCGCCCGCTTCGCCCGGCAGTACGAACAGGTGATGCTGTTGCGCGCCTCGGTCGGCACCGCCGCACCGCAGGCGACGGTGCCCGCCCTGGGGGCCGACGAACTCGTCGGTGCGGCGCTGGACGCATTGGCCGCCGATCCCGATCTGCTGGCCGCCGAGCGCGCCCGGGTGCGGGTGCTGCTGGTGGACGACGCCCAGCACCTCGACCCGCAGGCCGCCCGGCTGGTGCGGGTGCTGGCCGCCGGTACCGATCTGACCGTGCTGGCCGGTGATCCCAACCAGGCGGTGTACGGGTTCCGCGGCGCCGACCCGCAACTGCTCACCGGCGACTCGCAGGTGATCGAACTGACCCGCTCCCAGCGCTGCGCGCCGGCTGTCGCCCGCGCGATCAGCGGGGTGGCCGCCGGGCTGCCCGGTGCGGGCTGGCGGCGGCTGGACGGGTCGGGGGACGACGGCTCGGTCTCGGTGCGGGTGACGTCCTCGGCGCACGCCGAGGCCACCCTGATCGCCGACGCACTGCGCCGGGCGCATCTGGTCGACGGGTTGCCGTGGTCGCAACTGGCGGTCATCGTCCGCTCGTCGGCCACCGCGGCGGCCATCGAGCGGGCACTGTCCACCGCCGGGGTTCCGGTGGATCCGACCGCACTCGGCGGACCGATCTCCGATCAGCCTGCCGCACGGGCGCTGCTGACCGTGCTGGCCGCCACCATCGGCACCCTGGACGACGAGCAGGCCACCGCACTGCTCACCGGGCCGATCGGCCGGGTCGATCCGGTGTCGCTGCGCCAATTGCGACGGACGTTGCGGCGCAACGACAGTGGGCTCGTCCGGGCGCTGGCCGGGCGTGGTGTGGCGCTTCCCGGTGCGCTCGGCGGTGCGGTCAAGCGGGTGCGCGGTGTGCTGAGCGCCGCCGCCCGGGCCAACCGCGAGCATCACGACCCGCGCTACACGCTGTGGCAGGCCTGGGAGCGCAGCGGACTGCAGCGGCGCTGGCTGACCGCCGCCGAGCGCGGCGGTTCCGACGGCGCGCTGGCCGACCGTGATCTCGCCGCGGTCACCGCACTGTTCGATATCGCCGAGGATTACGTCGCCCGTACCACGGGCGCCTCGGTCGCCGGTCTGCTCGATCATGTGGCCGCCCTGCAACTGGCGCCGGTGTCGGCCGACGAGTCCGCCGCCGAGACGGTCGCGGTGCTCAGCCCGCACGCCGCACTGGGCCGCGACTGGGAGATGGTCGTCATCGCCGGCGTGCAGGAGGGGTTGTGGCCCAACATCACTCCGCGCGGCGGGGTGCTGGGCACCCAGCGGCTGCTCGATGTTCTCGACGGTCTCGGTGATGATGTCTCCTCGCGTGCGCCGCTGCTGGCCGAGGAGCGCCGGCTGCTGATCGCCGCGATGGGACGGGCCCGCCGGCGGCTGCTGGTCACCGCGGTGGACAGCGACACCGGCGATGAGTCGATGCTGCCCTCGGCGTTCGTCACCGAACTGGCCGCCTTCGACACCGGCGAGATCGAGGAGCCCATCCGTCCGGTTGCCGCCCCGCCGCTGCTGTCACCGGCGGCGGTGGTCGGCCGGTTGCGCGCGGTGGTGTGCGCACCCGACGGCGAGGTCGACGACGATCGGCGCGCTTGTGCCGCAGTGCAATTGGCGAGGCTGGCCGCCGCCGGGGTGCCGGGCGCCGACCCGTCGCAGTGGCACGGGATGGCGGAGTTGAGCACACAGGCGCCGCTGTGGAGCGGTGAGGATCACGTCGTGACGCTGAGTCCCTCGACCCTGCAGACCCTGACCGACTGCCCGCTGCGCTGGCTGGCCGAGGCGCACGGCGGTACCGGCCCGCGCGGGTTGAGCTCCACCCTGGGTTCGGTGCTGCACGCGTTGCTGGCCGACTCCGGCACGACCGAGGACCGTCTGCTCGCCGATCTCGAAGTGCTCTGGGCCGCGGTGCCGTTCGACTCGCCCTGGTATGCCGCCAATGAGCTCGACCGGCATCGCGCCATGCTCTCGGCGTTCGTCGCCTGGCGTGCGGCCACCCGCCACGAGCTCACCGAGGTCGGCACCGAGGTGGCGCTGCATGGTGAGGTGGCGCCGGGTGTGGCGGTGCGCGGCCGCGTCGATCGCCTCGAGCGTGACGCGCAGGGCCGGCTGGTCATCGTCGACGTCAAGACCGCCAAGAGCCCGGTCACCAAGGATGACGCGCAGAACCACGCGCAGCTCGCGCTCTACCAGCTCGCGATCGCAGCCGGTCTGCTCGACGAGGGTGAACAACCCGGTGGTGGCCGGCTGGTCTACATCGGTAAGTCCACCGCCGCCGGTTCGGCCACCGAGCGTGAGCAGACCGCGCTGGCGCCCGAGGCTGCCGAGCAGTGGCGCGAGGCGGTGGCCGATGCCGCCGCCGCGACCGCCGGCCCGCAGTTCACCGCGCGGGTCAACAAGGGCTGCGAGCACTGCCCGATCCGGGCCACCTGTCCGGTGCAGGGGGGTGACAATGCCTAGCCCCGCGGAACTCGCTGCGGCCCTGGGACTTCCGCAGCCCACCGACGAGCAGGCCGCGGTGATCGCCGCCCCGCCCGGACCGCTGGTGGTGGTGGCCGGCGCCGGGGCGGGCAAAACCGAGACGATGGCATCGCGGGTGGTATGGCTGGTCGCCAACGGCCACGCCGATCCCGGCCAGGTGCTCGGGCTGACCTTCACCCGCAAGGCCGCCGGCCAGTTGTTGCGCCGGGTGCGCTCGCGGCTGGCCCGGCTGGCCGGTCACACCGGAGTGCAACCGGTGGGCACGCCGACGGTGAGCACCTATCACGCGTTCGCCGGTCAGCTGCTGCGCGAGTTCGGCCCGCTGCTGCCGGTGGAACCCGACGCCCGGCTGCTCAGCGAGACCGAGATGTGGCAGCTGGCCTACGAGGTGGTGTGCGCCCACCCCGGACCCCTGCCGTTCGACAAGAACCCGGCTGCGGTCACCGCGATGGTGCTTAAGCTCTCCGGTGAACTGGCCGAGCATCTGGTCGACACCGCGGAGTTGCGGCACACCCACGTCGAACTCGAACGCCTGGTGCTCACCCTGCCGCCCGGACCGCGTCAGCGCGGCGACGGTCCCAACCGCAAGCTGCTCGACCTGCTCGACACCCAGACCCAGCGCGCCGCGCTGGTTCCGCTGATCGACGCCCTGCATGCGCGGATGCGCGCCGAGAAGGTGATGGACTTCGGCTCGCAGATGTCGGCGGCCGCCCGGCTGGCGGTGTCCTGCCCGCAGGTCGGCGAGGCGTTGCGCCGGCGCTACCGGGTGGTGCTGCTCGACGAGTACCAGGACACCGGGCATGCCCAGCGGATCGCGCTGTCGTCGTTGTTCGGCGGCGGACTCGACGAAACCCTCGCGCTCACGGCGGTGGGAGATCCGATCCAGTCCATCTACGGCTGGCGCGGCGCCTCGGCCACCAACCTGCCGCGGTTCACCACCGACTTTCCCCTGGCTGACGGTAGTGCGGCGCCCACGCTGGAGCTGTCCACCAGCTGGCGCAATCCGCCGCGCACGCTGGAGTTGGCCAACGCCGTCTCCGCCGAGGCGCGGGCCCGCTCGGTCGGGGTGCTCCCGCTGCAGCCGCGGCCCGACGCCGAATCCGGCACGGTGCTGTGCTCCCTGCTCAACGATGTCGAGGCCGAGCGCGACTGGGTGGCCGACCAGATCGCCGCCCGCTACCGCGAGGGTGTCACCGCCGCGGTGCTGGTGCGCCGCAACGACGACGCCGGGCCGATGGCCGAGGCGCTCACTGCCCGCGGCGTGCCGGTCGAGGTGGTTGGACTGGCCGGTCTGCTGTCCATTCCCGAAGTGGCGCAGCTGCTTTCGATGCTGCAGCTGGTCGCCGACCCGGCCGACGGTGCTGCCGCCATGGCGGTGCTCACCGGCCCGCGCTGGCGTCTCGGTGCGGCCGACCTCGCCGCACTGTGGCGCCGCGCGGTGAGCCTGGACCGTGACCGGCCGCGCGCGGTCAGCGCCGAGGAGATCATCGCCGCGGCCGCAGATCCCGACACCGCATCGCTGGCCGATGCGATCGCCGACCCGGGACCGGCCCAGGCCTACTCCGCTGAGGGGTTGCGGCGCATCGGTGCACTGGACGCCGAATTGACAAGGCTGCGAGGCTATCTCGCGCATCCGGTCCACGATCTGGTGGCCGAGGTGCGACGGGTCATCGGTGTCGACGCCGAGGTGCGCGCCGTCGGTGGGGGCGCCGAGCACCTGGATCGCTTCGCCGATGTGGTTGCCCGGTACGCCGAGCGCTCGCGGGCAGACGTCACCGGACTGCTGGCCTACCTCGATGCCGCCGCCGTGCAGGAGAACGGTCTGGCGCCCGCCGATGTCGGGGTCGCCGAGGGACGGGTACAGGTGCTCACCGTGCACGCCGCCAAGGGTCTGGAGTGGCAGATCGTCGCGGTGCCGCATCTGAGCGCGCGGGTGTTCCCGTCCACCGCGATGCCACGCAGCTGGCTCAACGATCCGGCCGATCTGCCGCCGCTGCTGCGCGGCGACCGCGCCTCCGATGACGGTCTGCACGGTGTGCCCGTGCTCGACACCGCCGAGGTCTGCGACCGCAAGGCCCTGCAGGACGTCATCGACGCCCACCGTGATCTCCTCAACCGCCGTCGCGTCGACGAGGAGCGCCGGCTGCTCTACGTCGCGATCACCCGCGCCGAGGACACCCTGCTGCTCTCCGGTCACCACTGGGGCGCCACCGAATCGACACCGCGCGGACCGTCGGAGTTCCTCATCGAGATCAAGGGCATCATCGAGGCGCTGGGATGCGGGGAGGTCGACCAGTGGGCGCCCGAGCCGCCCGATGGTGAGCCGAACCCATTGCGGGACACTGCGAAAGAGGCGGTCTGGCCAGCCGAGCCGCTGCGCAACCGCGCCGACATCGAGCGCGGCGCGCAGCTGGTGGCTGCCGCGATGGCGGGCGCCCTGACATCCGACGGCGAGGATCCCGATGTCGATGCGCTGCTGGCCGAACGCGAGCGCATCGGCACACCGCAGCCGGTCCGGCTGCCCGGCCAGCTGTCGGTCAGCGCGCTGGTCGAACTCGACAAGGATCCGCGCGGGGCAGCCCGCCGGCTGACCCGCCGACTGCCCGCCCGTCCCGACCCGCACGCGATCCTCGGCACCGCCTTCCACGAATGGGTGCAGCGGTTCTACGGCGCCGACCGGCTATTCGACCTCGACGACCTGCCCGGCGCCGGCGACAGCGCGGCCGTCGACACCGCCGATCTCGAGGCACTGCAGGCCGCGTTCAGCGCATCGCCGTGGGCGGCCCGCACGCCGCTCGACGTCGAGGTGCCCTTCGAGATGGCGATCGGCGACACCGTCGTGCGCGGCCGCATCGACGCGGTGTTCGCCGACCCGGACGGCGGCATCACCGTCGTGGACTGGAAGACCGGCGAACCGCCGGCCGACGAGCAGGCCCGCCAGTCCGCGGCGATTCAGCTCGCCGTCTACCGGCTGGCCTGGGCGGCGCTGTCCGGCCGTCCGGAATCAGAGGTGCGGGCGGCGTTTTACTACGTGCGCTCGGGGCGAACGGTCGCCCCCGAGGTCATGCCAGGGCCGAGCGAGCTGGCGGCGCTGCTTTCCTGACCTTCAGCGCGGAGGTGATCATCGGGATCTGGAACGGCAGGCGGGCCATCGCGGCGATGCGCATCGGCCACGGTTTGCCCCACCACAGCCGCACCATGTTCCAGTTGGCGGGCCACACCGCGAGGTACAGCGCGATCGCCGCCGTCGCACCGAGGCGGCGGGTGCGCGGCGCCAGCAGCAGGGCGCCCACGCCGACCTCGGCCACCCCCGAGGCATAGGTGTAGAACCGCGGGCTGCCCGGCAGTTCGGCCGGGACAATGGTGTCGAACGGTTTGGGTGCGGCGAAGTGGACGATGCCGATGCCGATCAGCATGGCGGCCATCTTGTAGGCGGGACGTTGGCTGGGGAGAGGAGTCTGCGGCATGAGGTACATAATGCTCGTGTGCGGGCAATCCCGATGGTGACTTGTGGCTGATCGCGGCCTGCGGCGCCACCTCGACGCCGTTTCGGAGGATCTCGCCGGTAAACCCGATTCGGCGCTGGTCGAGTACCTGCGCATTCCGAACAAGTTCGTCCCGCCGGTCACCCGGATCGCCCGCCGGCTGCTCTACGCGCTGGCCGCGCTGTTCGCCGCGGTGGTCATCGTCTACCTCGACCGCGACGGCTACCGCGACGCCCGCGGCGAGCCGATGACCTTCCTGGACTGCCTCTACTACGCGACGGTCTCGCTGTCGACCACCGGCTACGGCGATATCACCCCGATCACCGAGCAGGCCCGCCTGATCAACGTCCTGGTCATCACGCCGTTGCGCATCGCATTCTTGATCGTCTTGGTCGGCACCACCGTCGAGACGCTCACCGAGGCGTCGCGGCAGGCCGCCAAGATTCAGCGTTGGAGGAAGAAAGTGCGCAACCACACCGTCGTCGTCGGCTACGGCACCAAGGGCCGCACCGCCGTCGCGGCGATGATCGGCGACGGCGTTCCGCCTGCCGAGATCGTCGTCGTCGACACCGATCAGGCCTCACTGGAACGCGCCAGCACCGCCGGACTGGTCACCGTGCGCGGTGACGCCAACAAGTCCGATGTGCTGCGGTTGGCCGGCGCCCAGCACGCCAAGGCCATCGTGGTGGCCACCGACTCCGATCCGGTCTCGGTGCTGGTCACCCTGACCGCCCGCGAACTGGCGCCGGAGGCCAAGATCATCGCTTCGGTGCGCGAGGCGGAGAACCGTCATCTGCTGCTGCAGTCCGGCGCGGACTCGGTGGTGGTGTCCTCCGACACCGCCGGCCGGCTGCTCGGCCTGGCCACCAGCAAGCCCGCCGTGGTGGAGATGATCGAGGACCTGCTCACCCCGCACGAGGGGTTCGCCATCGCCGAACGTGAGGTCGAGCCCAAGGAGATCGGCGGATCGCCCAAACACCTGACCGACATCGTGCTCGGTGTGGTGCGCGGCGGGAAGCTCCTTCGCGTCGACGATCCCAACGCCGACGCGCTGGAGGATATGGACCGCCTGCTCTACGTCCGCACCGCCGAAGGGGATTGAATCCGGTGAGCTTCCGGCTGCGCAACGTCCCGCTGCTGTCCCGGGTCGGCGCCGACCGCGCCGACCACCTGCGCACCGATGTCGACGCCGCGATCGCCGGCTGGCCCGAGGCGCTGCTGCTGCGGGTCGACACCCGCAGCCAGGTGCTGGCCGTCGACAACCAGGTGGTGCTCACCCCGGCCGCCCACTTCGCCGACGCCCCGCCGTCCGACGCGGTGTTCCTCGGCCGTCTGCAGGACGGCCGGCACGTCTGGGCGGTCCGCGCCGAGTTGGTGCCGCCCGCCGAGGGCGAATCGCGGGTGATCGAACCGCGCCGCGGCGGGGTGGCGTTCGAGGATGTCAGCGCCCAACTCGTCGGCTGCGCGCTGGCGCTACTGAACTGGCATGACAACGCGCGCTTCTCACCGGCCGACGGTTCACCCACCCGGCCGGTGCGGGCGGGCTGGGCCCGGCGCAATCCGCTGACCGGTGAGGAGGAGTTCCCGCGCATCGACCCGGCGGTGATCTGCCTGGTTCACGACGGGCACGACCGCGCGGTGCTGGCCCGCCAGGCGGTGTGGCCGGAACGGCTGTTCTCCATCCTGGCCGGGTTCGTCGAGGCGGGGGAGTCGTTCGAGTCCTGTGTGGTGCGCGAGATCGCCGAGGAGATCGGTCTGGACGTCACTGATGTGACGTACCTGGGCAGTCAGCCCTGGCCGTTCCCACGTTCGCTGATGATCGGCTTCCACGCCCTCGGCGATCCGGAGCAGGAGTTCGTCTTCAAGGACGGCGAGATCGCCGAGGCCGCCTGGTTCACCCGCGCCGAGGTGCGCGAGGCGCTGGAGGCCGGCGATTGGAGTACCCGCACCGAGGCGAGACTTCTTCTGCCCGGGTCGATTTCGATCGCCCGCGAGATCATCGAGTCCTGGGCTTATCGGGAATGAACCGCGACGACGTCCGCATCGCCGACCAGGTGGGCTTCCTGCGGGATCGAGGTCTGCTCTGATGGTTCTGCAGGTGACGGTGCCACCGGATCTGATCGGCGGGGGAGTCGACGAGGGCTACGGCAAGATCGCCGATGCATTTCGCGCGAATATGGCTTCCGGCAAGGAGATTGGCGCAGCGGTCTCGGTCTACCGCGACGGTGTCAAGGTCGTCGACCTGTGGGGCGGCTACCGCGACGGGCTGACCAAGGACCCGTGGCAGGCCGACACCATGGTCAACATGTTCTCCTCGACCAAGGGCATCTCGGCTCTGGTCATGGCCGCCGCGGTGTCCAAGGGGCTGCTGTCGTATGAGGCGAAGGTGGCCGACTACTGGCCGGAGTTCGCCCAGTCCGGCAAGGGCGAGGTGACGGTGCGCCAGCTGCTGGCCCATCAGGCCGGGCTACCGGTGGTGTGGCCGCTGCCGACCCTGCGCGACGTCGCCGACCCCGACCGTCTCGCACCGATGCTGGCCGCCCAGGCCCCGGTCTGGGCTCCGGGCACGCGACACGGTTATCACGCCATCACCCTGGGCTGGTACCAGTCCGAGTTGCTGCGCCGGGTCAGCGGGCGCACGGTCGGGCAGTTCCTGGCCGAGGAGATCGCCGGCCCGCTCGGGTTGGACCTGCACATCGGACTGCCCGGCACCGTCGGCCGGGACCGGGTCGCCACCCTGCATCACTGGAAACGCGCCGAGACGGTGCGCCACCTCAAGGAGATGCCGTTGGGGTTCGTGGTCCTGGCGCTGAGCCCGTTCGGCCTGACCGCACGCAGCACCGCGGCCCCGCGTGACGTCGACGTCTTCACCGGCGGCTACAACCGCGACGACGTCCGGTCCGTGGAGATCCCGTCGGCCAACGGCATCGGGACCGCACGCGCCGCGGCGCAACTGTACGGGCACGCGGCCACCGGCGGCGCCGCGATCGGGTTGACAACCGAGGTCGCCGAGGCACTGTGCGCACCGGCGATCGAACCTTCCGGCGGTGTGCGCGACAAGGTTCTCAACATCGACACCGCGTTCTCGCTCGGGACGTCAAAGCCCGTGGGGAATTTCGTGTTCGGTTCCTCCGGACGCGCTTTCGGCACACCGGGATTCGGTGGCTCCTTCTGCTTCGCGGACCCCGACACCGGCATCGGTTTCTCGTATGTGATGAATCGGATCGGGTTTCACCTGCTCAGCGATCCGCGCGAACTGGCGTTGCGTCAGGCGTTGTTCCGCGACGTTCTCGGGGCGCGGCCGCAGAGTTGAGCGGCTGGGAGAAACAAACGGTGTTGTCCGCCTCGTAGCGACAATCTCGATGTGTCGGAGGCCGGTGCCACAGTGCCGGTATGAAAAACAGTGCGTACACGACAACCTTGAGAGGAACCAACCTCCGCTATGCCCTGACCCGGCTGCTGCAGCTGTCTGGCCCGTGCACCATTCCGGAACTGATCGCCGGCCTGACGAAATGGGGGTTCACCGTCGATGGCCGGCCGTCGAAAACCATCTCAGATGCGTTGCGCTGGGAGATGGGGCGGGAACGAGTCTGGCGGATCGGACGCGGCCGATACCGCTACGACTCGGCGCCACGGCCCACCGAATACCGGATTATCAACCGCGTCGCCAAACTCCACGAGGAGGTGTTGTCGCTACGAGGTGAACAGAGGCCACTATTTCCGGATTAGCGATTTTCGGATCAGCGCGGCCAGAAGCGGTATGCCACCAATAGCGGCACGATCGCCCACGGCAGGTTGGCCGGCAGGTAGACGCCGAGGTGCGGCGGGCTGTCCGGCCCCAGGAAGGTCTGCATGAAATAGAAGTACATGTTCATCACCGCGCTGACCGAGTACACCAGCGCCAGCCGGCCCAGCCACGGCCACGGCTTGAGTTTCCAGAGCCCGATGACGAGCACCACCAGCATGGGCAGCTGGACGAAGGCGTCGTAGAGCAGTGAGGCGTGCAGGGTCGGCGGCATCACCAGATGCTGCGGCTCCTGATTGACCGCCCAGCCGTGCAGGGCGCGCAGTGGCGGCCACGGGCTGTCGGGGGCGACCGGCACACCGAGTGACTCGGGCAGGCTCAGCACGACCGCGTTGACGATGCCCAGGATGAAGGCCGGGATCAGCAGGTAGTCGAGTGGGCGCCGGGTCATCTAGAGCCCCAGCTTGGCCTTGACGTCCTTGATGCTGGGGTTGGTCAGCGCCGAGCCGTCGGCGAAGCGCAGCGTCGGCACCGTCTGGTTGCCCCCGTTGACGCCCATCACGAACTCGGCGGCGGCCGGGTCGTGCTCGATGTCCACCTCGTCGAACGCGATCCCGGCAGACTTCATCGCCATCTTCAGGCGTACGCAGTAGCCGCACCAGACCGTGGTGTACATGGTGACGTCGCTCATGCGCGTCAACTTAACCCATTGTCGGAGCTCACTGCCAAGATGGACGCCGTGACTCACCCGGCAGGCCTGGACGACGAGCAGCGCGAGGCCGTGCTGGCCGCCCGCGGCCCGCTGTGCGTGCTGGCCGGGGCCGGCACCGGCAAGACCCGCACCATCACCCACCGCATCGCCCACCTGGTGTCGCAGGGCCACGTGGCGGCCGGCCAGGTGCTGGCGGTGACGTTCACCTCCCGCGCCGCCGGGGAGATGCGCACCCGGCTGCGGGCCATGGAGGTCGGCGGCGTCCAGGCACTGACCTTCCACGCCGCCGCCCGGCGCCAGTTGCACTACTTCTGGCCGCGGGTGGTCGGCAACACCGGCTGGGAGCTGCTGGACTCCAAGTTCGCCGTCGTCGCCCAGGCCGCCAACCGGGCCCGGCTGCAGGTGTCCACCGACGACGTCCGCGATCTCGCCGGTGAGATCGAGTGGGCCAAGTCCTCGCTGATCTCACCCGAGGGGTACGGCAAGGCCGTCGCCGAGATCTCCCGCGACATCCCGCTGGACGCCGAGAAGGTCGCCGCCGTCTACGCCGGCTACGAGACCCTGAAGGCCAATCGCGACGGCGTCACCCTGCTGGACTTCGACGATCTGCTGCTGCACACCGCCGCCGCCATCGAGAACGACCAGGCGGTGGCGGGGGAGTTCCGCGACCGCTACCGCTGTTTCGTCGTCGACGAGTACCAGGACGTCACCCCGCTGCAGCAGCGGGTGCTCGACGCCTGGCTCGGCGAGCGCGACGACCTCACCGTCGTCGGCGACGCCAACCAGACCATCTATTCCTTCACCGGGGCATCCCCGCGCTATCTGCTGGACTTCTCCCGCAAGTACCCCGAGGCCACCGTCGTGCGCCTCGAGCGCGACTACCGCTCCACCCCGCAGGTCGTCTCGCTGGCCAACCGCGTCATCGCCCAGGCCCGCGGCCGGATGGCCGGCTCGAAGCTGCACCTGATCGGCCAGCGCCCGCCCGGACCGGAGCCCACCTTCCGCGAGCATCCCGACGAGGTCGCCGAGGCCGCCGGGGTGGCCAAGGCGGTCAAGGCGCTCATCGAGGCGGGCACCCCGGCCGCCGAGATCGCGGTGCTCTACCGGATCAACGCCCAGTCCGAGGTGTACGAGGAGGCGCTCACCGAGGCCGGCATCCCGTTCCAGCTGCGCGGCGGGGAGGGGTTCTTCTCCCGCCAGGAGATCCGCCAGTCACTGGTCGCCCTGCAGCGCGCCGCCGACAGAGGGGCCGACGGGCCACTGCCGGAGGTGGTGCGCGGTCTGCTCGAACCGCTCGGGCTGACCGAACAGGCGCCGACGGGTGTGCGCGCCCGGGAACGTTGGGAGGCGCTGGTCGCGCTGGCCGAACTGGTCGACGAGGAGGTCGCGTTGCGGCCCGACCTCGACCTGGCCTCATTGGTCGCCGAGCTGAAGGTGCGCGCCGACGCGCGGCACGCCCCGACCGTGCAGGGCGTCACGCTGGCCTCGCTGCACGCCGCCAAGGGTCTGGAATGGGACGCTGTGTTCCTGGTCGGTCTGGCCGACGGAACGCTGCCGATCTCCCACGCCCTGGCGCACGGCGCCGACAGCGAGGCCGTCGAGGAGGAACGCCGGCTGCTCTACGTCGGAATCACCAGGGCAAGAACACATCTCGAGCTCAGCTGGGCGTTGGCCCGCGCACCGGGTGGACGGCAGGGCCGCCGGCCGTCGCGCTTCCTGGGCGGCATCGCCCCGCAGACCCGCGCCGAGTCCGGACCGTCGAAGCCGAAGCGCCAGCGCGGCGCCACCCCGCACTGCCGGGTCTGCAACGCGGTACTCACCACCGCGCCGTCGATCATGTTGCGCCGCTGTGAGACCTGCTCGGTCGACATCGACGAGGAACTGCTGGCCCGGCTCAAGGAGTGGCGGCTGAATCTGGCCAAGGAGATGGGCGTGCCGGCCTACGTGGTGTTCACCGACAACACCCTGATCGCCATCGCCGAGTCGCTGCCCACCGATGACGCCGCGCTGACGGCCATCCCCGGGATCGGGGCCCGCAAGCTCGAGCAGTTCGGCGCCGACGTGTTGGAGCTGGTGCGGGCCCGCAGTTAATTAGCTGGCCCCAGCCGGTAGTCGCTACTATCCCCACAGTTCGGCCGAGTCGGAAGGGTGGGGACGTGAATCGGTTGCCTCGCGGAGTTCGAGTGGTGAGTGCCGTTTTCGTCGCGGGCCTGTCCTGGGTCGGGCCGCAGGCGGCGGGTGCAGCCCTCGCCGACGCGGGTGGGGACAGCTCACCGGCAACGGTCGAATCCCGTTCGCAGCGCGCCCCGGCGGATCAGCCGAGCCGGGTGTTGCGCCCGCGGTCGGGACGTGCCCCGGTGCGCGAGGTCCGGCCGCAGCGATCCCTCGGCAGCACCGCTGCGCGGGTGACGCCACCCCGGCCGCTGCCGCCGACGCGCCGCGATGCGACGCTGCGGATCGCCGCCCCGGCGGCGAGCGTCGACACCGGGCCGCAACTCGCCGACGTCGCCGACTCCGGAGCCACCGCACCGAGCGCCGCCGCCGTCGTCAGCGCCCCGGTCGCCGTGGCGCAGGCCGCAGCGACCAGCCGACCGCTCGGCCCGATCGGCTCCACCGTCGAACGACTGCTCGACTCCGTCGGTGAGTGGTTGTCGGGATTCCCGGCCAATCCGATCACCGACTTCCTGTCCGGGGCGCTGTGGCTGGTCCGGGAAACCCTGTTCCCGATCGGCAGCGACGTCGGAGACTGGGGATCGGTTGCGTGCGTCGCCACCAAGGACTGCTCCGGCCAGGATCTGACCGGCGCGGATCTGGCCGGCGCCAATCTCTCCGACGTCGACTTCAGCCGCGCGAACCTGACGAGGGCCAACCTGGCCAATGCCGATGTGTCCCGGGCGAACCTGATGGACGCGACGCTGACCGGCACCCGACTGGTCAACGCCGATCTGACCGCCGCCAATCTCACCAACACGAATCTGTCCGGCCTCGATCTGTCCGGAGCGATTCTGACCGGCACGAACCTGACGAACGCGAACCTGACGGGTCAGAATCTCGCCGGCCGGGACCTGACCGGGACCATCCTGGTCGGGGCCAACCTGACCAGGGCCACCTTGACCGGTCAGAATCTGCGAGACAGGGACCTCACCGGAGTCCTGCTGACCGATGCGGTGCTGAGTCGGGCCAATCTGACGAACGCCAACCTGACCCGCGCCAATCTCGTCGGAGCCCGCTTGACCGGAGTGACGGGTCTGGCGACGGCCACCCTCACCGGAGCGAATCTGACGGGCGTCGATCTGGCCGGTGCGGATCTGTCCGGTAAGGACATGACGTCGACGGTCCTGACGAACGCCAGTCTGGCCGGTACCTCCTTCGCCGGGGCCACACTCGACAACGCCGACCTGTCGTACACGACCTCGGTCAACGCGAACTTCACCGGCGCGAGGATGAACGGGATCAACCTCAGCAGTGCGAACCTCGTCGGCGCCACGCTGACCGGTGTCAGTGACGCCGACCTCGCCAGCGCAAACCTGCGCCTTGCCAACCTGCGCGGCCAGAACCTCAGTGGCCGGAATCTGACCGGCATCAACGTCGCCGGTGCGAACCTGGCCGATGCAGATCTTCGGGCGACCCTGGCCAACTCGATCTTGAGCGGCGCGAATTTCAACAACGCGAATCTGACCGGTGCGAACCTGACCAACGCCCGGTTCAACAACGCCGATCTGTCCGGTGCGGATCTGACCGGGGCGACGCTGACCGGCGCCACCAATCTGCAGACGTGCACGCTGACCTCAACCAACCTGACCGGACAGGACCTGTCGGGTCTGGATCTGAGCGGAAAGAACCTGCGCGGCACCGTCCTGGTCCGGGCCAACCTGACCGACGCGAAGCTGATCGGTACCGGCCTGAGCCGAGCGAATCTGACCGGCGCCGATCTCACCCGGGCCAATCTGACCTACGCGACGATCACCGATGTGGTCGGTCTTGCCTCGGCGACGCTGACCGGCGCGAACCTCTCGGGTCAGTCCCTGTCCGGCCTGAACCTGGCTGGCAAGGACCTGACCGCAACGGTCTTCACCGACGCCTCGCTGGCCGGCGCTGATCTGACCGGTGCGAACCTGACCCGCGCAGCGTTGGTCCGCGCGACCATGACCAGTGCGAACCTGACGAACGCCACGATGACCGACGCCATCGTCACCAACGCGTTGCTCGACAACGCGAACCTGACCAACGCCGACCTGACTCGCGCGAACTTCAGCTCGGCGCGGCTCACCGGGGTGATCGGTCTCGCCTCGGCGACGCTGACCGGAACGAATCTTTCCGGCCAGGTGCTCTCCGGGCTGAACCTGTCCGGCAAGAACCTGGCCGGCACCGTGCTGTCTCAAGCCAAACTCATCGGCACGGATCTGAGCAACACCGTCCTGACCGATGCGGTGGTGACCGATGCCGATCTGTCCGGTGCGAATCTGACGGGTGCGGTGCTGACCGGGCTGGTCGGTCTCACCTCGGCGACGCTGACGGGTGCGAACCTGACCGGTCAGGACATCACCGGTGTGAACCTCTCCGGCAAGAACCTCACCGGGACGATCCTGGCCGGGGCGAACCTGACACGGGTGAACCTCGTCAACGCCAACCTGACCAACGCCGACGTCACGGACGCCGATCTCACCGGTGCCGATCTCACCGGTGCGGTGTTGACCGGGATCCGGAATCTGACGACGGCGACGCTGACCGGTGCAAATCTGACCGGCCAGAATCTGACCGGGTTGAACCTGTCGGGTAAGGATCTGACGGAAGCGAACCTGACCCGGGCGAACCTGACCAACGCGGATCTGTCCGGGGCCGATCTCAGAGACGTGAACTTCACCCGGGCGAATCTGACCGGTGCGAATCTGACCGGCGTGGACAACCTTGATTCGGTGACGCTGACCGGTGCGAATCTGACCGGACAGGATCTCAGCGGGCAGGATCTGGCGCGCAAGAATCTGACGGGTGCGAACCTGACCAACGCGAACCTGACGAACGCGGATCTGTCCGGCGCCAATCTGGGGACCGTGAACTTCACCGGTGCGAATCTGACCGGTGCGAATCTGACCGGTGCGAGCAATCTGGCGACGGCGACGTTGACCAAGGCGAATCTGACCGGCCAGGACCTGTCCGGACTCAACCTGAATTACAAGGATCTGACCGGAACCGTTCTGGTCGACGCCAAACTCGTCAACACCAACCTCAACGGAGTCGCACTCAACGGGGCAAACCTGACCAACGCCGATCTGACATCGGCGAGTATGGCCGGCACGCTTCTGAACAGCGCCATTCTGAACGGCGCGAAACTCAACGGCGTCACCACCATGGCCAATGCGAATGCGACCGGTGCGAATTTCACCGGCGCCGACCTGACCGCGGCGAACATGGTCTCCGGCATCTTCGGCAAGGTGAACTTCACCAACGCGAACCTGACCAACGCCAACCTCACGAAGGCCGATCTGCGCAACACGGTCTTGACCAACGTCAACCTCACCAACGCCAACCTCGAGAGCGCCAATCTGTACGGCTCGGTCAACATCGCCACCGCGACCATGGTCGGCGCGAACCTGAGCTTCCAGATCTTCCGGAATCTGGATCTGTCCGGCAAGGACTTCACCGGGACGAACCTGTCGTATGCCGATCTGCGCTATGCCAACCTGACCGGTGCGGATTTCACCCGGGCCAATCTGTCGAACGCAACCCTCGAGGGCGCCACCATTCTGCTGGCCCGCCTGGGTACCGCGACGCTCACCGGCACCGACCTCCGGAAACTCAACCTGGTCAACGCGAGCTGGGGCACCCCGGGTAACTACATCGACTTCAAGGGCAAGGACCTGACGCTCACCAACCTGTCCGGGGCGACCCTCTACTCGAACACTGCGCGTCTCGGTGCGGACTTCAGTGGCGCGACGGTGGCCGGCGCCAACCTCAGCGGCGCGATTCTCAACGCCGCGAACTTCAATTCGGCGAACCTCGCCGGCGCCCAACTGCAAGGTGCGTCGCTCAAGAGTGCCGACTTCACCGGTGCGACGCTCGTGCGCGCCGACCTGACCGGTGCCGACGTGGGCCGGCTGGACACCCTCGGGATCCCGGTGAACTTCGAGCGGGCGAATCTGGAGACAGCGAACCTGTCTGGCCTCAACCTGACCGACGTGTACCTGCGCGGGGCCAACCTCACCGGTCAGAAGTTCGTCAGCGCGATCTTCACCAACAAGGATCTCAGCGGCGCCAACCTGACCAATGTGAATTTCGACCTGGCCAAGTTGCAGTACGCGAACCTGCGCGGTGCGACCATTTCGAACACCTACTTCGGGCACGCGATTCTGCTCGGAGCCGATCTGCGCGACACGGACCTGTCCACGGCCCGCTGGATCTGGACGGTCTGCCCGAACGGCTCGAACAGCGGGCTCGGTGGCAAGTGCACCGCCTCGCTGACGCAACAACAGGCGCCGGCGTCAACGCCGCAGCAGGTGGGCGGCATCGGTGCGCCGGAAGCCATTCGGCGAACTCCCGCACGAGAGCGATCCATCACGGTGTCGTAATCTGCTCGCGTGCGGTTGTTGCGGCGGTACTGGATGCTCGTGGTCGCCGCCGTCATCATCGCCCTGACCGCCTTCGCCGTCTACCGCATGCACGGCGTCTTCGGCTCGAACTTCAACCCCAAGACCGCCGGCGGCGGGGCCGATCAGATCGTCCCGTTCAACCCCAAGCACGTGGTGCTCGAGGTGTGGGGCGAGCCCGGCGCCACGGCCACCATCACCTACATGGACATCAACGCCCACCCGCAGCGGGTCGACAACGCGCCGCTGCCGTGGACGTACGAGGACACCACCACCACGCCGGCGGTCCTGGTCAACGTGCAGGCCCAGGGTGACGGCAACACCCTGAGCTGCCGCATCACCATCGACGGCGTCGTCAAGGCGCAGCGCACGTCGGACAACCCGAGCGCCTACACGTACTGTCTGGACAAGTCCGGATGAACTTCGCGAAGATCGTCCGCCGGCTGGGCATCCCGATCGCCATCTTCTGGCTCGCGCTGGCCGCCTTGACCAACGCCCTGGTGCCGTCGCTGGAAGACGTCGGCCGCGACCACAACGTCGCGCAGAGTCCGCGCGAGGCGCCGTCGCTGATCGCCACCCAGCGCACCGGCGAGGTGTTCCAGGAGTACGACTCCGACAGCCTGGCCACCATCGTGCTGGAGGGTGAGAAGCCGCTCGGCGCCGAGGCGCACCAGTTCGGCGACGTGCTCGTGGCCAAGATGGAGGCCGACCCGCACGTCCAGCACGTGCAGTACTTCTGGGGTGACCCGCTGACGGCGGCCGGTTCGCAGAGCAACGACGGCAAGGCCGCGCTGATCCAGCTCTACCTCGAGGGCGACGCGGGGGAGAGCCGGGCCAACACCTCGGTCGAGGCGGTCCGCAAGATCATCGACAACACCCCGGGCCCGCCCGGCGTCAAGGCCTACCTGTCCGGTCCGGCCCCGCTGATCGCCGACAACTTCGCCGTCGGCGCCAAGGATTCCGGCAAGATCACCGCGCTGACCTTCGGCGTGATCGCCGTCATGCTGCTGATCGTCTACCGCTCGTTCATGACGATGTTCCTGACGCTGGTGACCGTCGCCATCGAGGTGTCGGCGGCGCGCGGTGTCGTCGCCTTTCTCGGCCACCACAACCTGTTCAATCTGTCGATCTACGCGACGAACATCACCACGCTGCTCGTGATCGCCGCGGGCACCGATTACGTGATCTTCCTGCTCGGCCGTTATCAGGAGGCCCGCCAGCACGGTGACGACCGCGAGGCCGCCTACTACACGATGTATCACGGCACCGCGCACGTGATCCTCGGCTCGGCGCTGACGGTGGCCGGTGCGGTGGCCTGTCTGGTATTCGCCCGGTTGCCGTACTTCGCCAGTTTCGGCGTGCCCTCGGCGATCGGCGTTCTGGTCACTCTGGCCGCCTCGCTGACGCTGGCGCCGGCGGTCATCACGATGGGCAGTGCCGTCGGCCAGTTCGACCCCAAACGGGCTATGCGCACCCGCGGCTGGCGTCGTATCGGCACTGCGATCGTGCGGTGGCCCGGGCCGATCCTGGTGGTGACGATCGCGATCGCGCTGATCGGACTGCTCGCCCTGCCCGGGTACAAGACCAGCTACGACGCCCGGCCCTACATGCCGGCCTGGGCGCCGGCGAACATCGGCTACGCCGCCGCGGAGCGGCACTTCTCGGCGGCGCGCCTGAATCCCGAACTGCTGATGATCGAGTCCGACAAGGACCTGCGCACACCGGCGAACATGATCGTGCTCGAGCGGGTGGCCAAGGCGGTGTTCCACACGCCCGGTGTGGCGATGGTGCAGTCCATCACCCGGCCGCTGGGCACGCCGCTTGATCACACCTCGCTGGGCTTCCAGATGAGCGCGCAGTCCTCGGCGCAGATCAACAATCTGCCGTTCCAGCAGGCTCGCGCCGACGATCTGCGCGAGCAGCTCGGCGAGATCAACACCTCCATCGATCTGCTCAAGCGTCAGTACGCCGCGCAGCAGGAGCTCAGTAACGCCACCGATGAGCAGACCAGGGTGTTCCACGAGACCGTCGACACCATGAACGATCTGCGCGACAAGATCGCCAACGTCGACGACTTCCTGCGGCCGTTCCGCAATTACGTCTACTGGGAGCCGCACTGCTACGACATCCCGATCTGTGCGATGAGCCGTTCGCTGTTCGACGCGGTCGACGGTGTGGACAAGCTCAGCAACCAGTTCAACGACATCACCACCGCGCTGGACAAGCTGACGGCGGTGCAGCCGAAGATCCTGGCGCTGTTCCCCGAGCAGCTGGCCAGCCAGGAGCGCAACAAGTCGCTGGTGGAGAACAACTACGCCACCCAGTCCGGTCTGGTGGCCCAGTCCGCGGAGGCGCTGAAGAACACCGACGCGATGGGCCAGGCCTTCGACGAGGCCAAGGACGACTCGACGTTCTATCTCCCGCCCGAGGTGTTCGACAACAGCGAGTTCAAGCGCGGGATGAAACTGTTCCTCTCGCCCGACGGCCACGCCGCCCGGATGATCATCACCCACGAGGGCGATCCCGCCACGCCCGAAGGCATTTCGCATATCGACGGCATCCGGCACGCCGCCGTGGAGGCCGTCAAGGGCACACCGCTGGCGGGTTCGAGCATCTACATCGGTGGCACCGCGTCGGCCTACAAGGACGTCCAGACCGGCGCCAAGTTCGACGTGCTGATCGCCGCACTGTCGGCGGTGAGCCTGATCCTGCTCATCATGATGTTCATCACCCGCAGCCTGGTGGCCGCGATCGTCATCGTCGGCACCGTCGTGCTCTCGCTCGGGGCGTCGTTCGGCATCTCGGTCCTGGTGTGGCAGCACCTGCTCGGTATCCAGTTGTACTGGGTGGTGCTCGCACTGGCGATCATCCTGCTGCTGGCCGTCGGCTCCGACTACAACCTGCTGCTGATATCCCGGTACAAGGAGGAGATCGGTGCGGGCCTCAAGACCGGTCTGATCCGAACCATGGCCGGCACCGGTTCGGTCGTCACGGCCGCCGGTCTGGTGTTCGCGCTGACCATGTGCGCGTTCGCCGCCAGCGATCTGCGCACGCTGGCTCAGATCGGCACGACGATCGGTCTGGGACTGTTGTTCGACACCTTGATCGTGCGGTCGTTCATGACGCCCTCGATCGCCGCACTGATGGGCCGCTGGTTCTGGTGGCCGCTGAAGGTGCGCCCGCGTCCGGCCAGCCAGATGCTGCGGCCGTACGGAACCCGGCCCTCGGTACGCGAACTTCTGCATCAGGACGATTAGAGGAACCATGGCAGACGATCCCTACGCCACCGCCGCCGAACTCGGTCTGATGCAGGGGTTCCCGCCCCCGCCGGACAAGCGGGTGGACCGCTCGAACGCGCTGATGTCCCCGCCGTTCAACCGGTGGTCCTATCTGCACATGCGCACGGTCTTCCCGTCCGCCCCGGTGCGCAACGCCGAGAGCCTGCGCGCGCTCTACGTCGAGCTGAGCCCGGGTATCGACGACCTGGAGGTGCCGCGGCCGGACGGGTCGACGGCCACGTTCACCGAGTTCCTGCGCGAGACCTACACCGACTCGCTGCTGGTGCTCACCAAGGACCATCTGGTCTACGAGCATTACGACAACGGGATGGACGCCAACCATCCGCACCAGATGATGTCGGTCACCAAGAGCTTCGCCGGACTGTTCGCGCTGATGGCCGCCGACGATCTCCTGCTCGATGAGAGCGCACGGGTCACCGATCTGGTTCCCGAACTCGCGGCGGCCTCGGGGTTCGCCGACGCCACCATCGGCCAGGTGCTCGATATGACCAACTCGATGGACTTCAACGAGGACTACGCCGACCCGACGTCGAGCATCTGGCGCTACGCGGCGGCGCTGGGCTGGACCGAGGAGACCGGGGCCGCCAGCCTGTACGACTTCCTGGTGACCCTGCCCAAGGACCCCGCTCACGAGCACGGCGAGATCTTCCACTATCAGACGCCGAAGACCGACGTCGTCAACTGGTTGACCAACCGCGCGACCGGAAAGTCGTTCCAGGACAACATGTCCGACGCGTTGTGGACCCGATTGGGCACCGAGGGCGAGACGTACGTCCTGCTCGATCGGTGCGGCACGCTGGTGGCCGGCGGGGGATTGAACGCCGGGCCGCGCGATCTGGCCCGCTTCGCGATGATGATGCTCAACAGCGGGGTGTGCGGCGGGGAGAAGATCGTCTCGCACACCATCATCGAGACCCTCGAGCAGGGCGGCAGCCTGGAGGCGTTCGCCCGCGGTCCGGAGTCGACGGGCGCCTTCGCCTCCGACTGGAGCTACCGCGCGCAATGGTGGATCCGGCACACCCCGGGCCGGGAGGCCATCAGCGCGATCGGCGTGCACGGGCAGTGGATCTACATCGACCGCCGCCGGGGCGTGGCGATCATCAAACAGTCCTCCCAGCCGGTGTCCTCGGACCCGGTCGCCGATCAGTTCATCCTCACCGCGTTCGACGCGATCATCGACCACCTGCAGAAGCCGGCCGAATAAATCATTTGCGCCCCGTCGCGCAGGCCCGTTACCCTCAGACCCATGTACGCGTTCGCCGCACATCACGCCGCCGCTCTCCCGTCCGGGGACTGGAGCGTCTACTAGCGAACCGCAAAGACACTCAGGCCACGGACTTTAGAGTTCGTGGCCTTTTTCGTATGCAGAGGAGAGAAATCCCATGTTCCCGTGTTCGGGCGAACCCGATCTGTGGTTCGCCGAGGAGCCCGACGATCTCGAGCGGGCCAAGTCGATGTGCGCCGGCTGCCCGATCCGGCTGCAATGCCTGACCGCCGCCCTCGACCGCGCCGAGCCGTGGGGTGTGTGGGGCGGGGAGATCCTGGTCGGCGGTGCGGTGCTGGCCCGCAAGCGTCCGCGCGGCCGGCCACGCAAGGAGCCGGTGGCGGCCTAGTACGGCGGGGTCAGATGTTAAGTCGCTCGACGGCCTGGCCGGTGATGCGTGCGATCAGCTCGAAATCCTTGTCCAGAGCGAGAACCGTCAGGCCTGCGATCTCAGCCGTCGCGGCGACGAGCAGGTCGGGAATCGCCGGAGCGCGATGTTCACCGCGATCGGTGAGCAGTATCTGTACTTCGACGGCCCGGTCCTCAACGGCCGGCGTCAGGTATTCCACCGGCATCATCACCAGCGGCGCGGACGTCCACTCCTCACGGGACTGCTCGCCGGTACGAAATGAATATCCGATCTCGAGTCGCGTCACTGTGCTGATGCGAACGAGGCCGCGCTCAATACGTTCAGTCCACAACTCGGCATCGGGCGATATCGCCAGTCGGGTGTATGCCGACTTGTCGATGAGCCAGCCCGTCAACGCCATGCGTCGCCCATGACCTTTTCGTCATCGAGGTCGGCGGCTGCTGCGGCGGCGCGTCGCAAATCTTCGACAGTGAGCCGCGACCGGTTCGGTCCCGTCACTTGTCCCTCAACCTCGAATCGTCGCCTCAGGTATTCCTGGCGTGACAATCCGCGCGCTGCCGCGTCAGCGTCGATACGGGCCAACGCCGCCTCCGACAAACCTCGAATGAGTACGTCAGCCATCCCTGCGACCTCCCGATATCGTCGATATCACCATCTTAGCGGAGGTGGGGGACAAGTTTGGGCGGGAGAGGCAGGCGAAGAGGAGAGAAGCACCTGGATTTGTGCCCGGCTATTAGCGACAACCGGGGGTGTGGGGGCGGAGCCGGCCCGACTTGTCGCTACTAGCCGGGCACAAGTCCGAGTGGTCCCGACTAGCCGCGGCCGATCGGGCCGGCCGGGCCCAGGACGCCGCCGACACCGACGGGTCCGGCCGGGCCGGCCACCGGGCCGGCACCGCCGACACCGGCCGGGCCGACGGGCCCGAGGATCGGGTTCGGCGCGTTGACGCACTGATTGACGTCGACGTCCCAGTACCAGCCGGGCGGGCAGTCGGCGGCCGCCACCGGGGCCAGCGCGACCGAGGCCGCCGCCAGAGCGAGAAACACAGAGCGCATCATTTCTTACCTTTCGTCTCGGCGAAGCCGGGGATCAGCTGCTCGGCCATCGAAGCGACCGGCACATGACAGTTCAACTGGCACGAGATCGCCACCGTGGAGGCGATCACCCGCAACGGAATGGCAAGCTGCGCAGGCAGATCCATCTGCCGGGCCAGCTTGATCTGCTGCGGCGCGTTCTCCATGTTCGACTGGGCATGGCGCTGCAGCCACTTGCGGGTGTAGTGGAACACCGGCACCTGCACCGGCTCGACGTACTGCGCCAGCATCTCGTCGACCGCCTCGGTCGGCAGCTGCTCACCCTTGCGGATGAAGCCCACGTTCTCCATCTCCGGCAGGAGTTCCTCGTAGTTCCTGTCGCGGGCCAGCCGGATCATCCGGCCCATCTCCACGGGCAGACCGTCGGGTAGCGGGGCCACCGCGCCGAAGTCGATCACCACCATCCGGCCGTCGCCGGCCAGCATGAAGTTCCCCGGATGGGCATCGCCGTGCATCATCCCGACCCGCGCGGGCGCGTCGAAGGTCAGCTCGAAGAGCCGGGTGCCGCAGATGTCGCGCTCATCGGGGGTGCCGGAGCGGATGATCTCGGCCATCGGCTTGCCCTCGACCCACTCGGAGACGACGACCTTCGGCGAACTGCCCACCACGTGCGGGATCAGGAAGTGCGGATGGCCCTCGTAGGCCTTGGCGAAGGCCCGCTGGTTGTTGGCCTCCAGCCGGTAGTCCAGCTCCATCTCGGTGCGCTCGACGAGCTCGTCGACCACACCCTGCACATCGGCCCCGGGCGCGAGTGTCTTGAGCACTGAGGTGAGCCGCCGCATGGTCTTGAGGTCCGCGCGCAGTGCCTCGTCGGCCCCGGGGTACTGGATCTTGACGGCCACCTCGCGCCCGTCCTTCCACACCCCCTTGTGCACCTGACCGATCGAGGCCGAGGCCACCGGATCGTCGTCGAAGGAGGCGAACCGGTCGCGCCACTTGGTGCCCAGCTGCCCGTCGAGCACCCGGTGCACCTTGGCCGCCGGCAGCGGCGGGGCGTCCTTCTGCAGCTTGGTCAGCGCCTCGCGGTAGGGCTCGCCGAACTCCTCGGGGATGGCGGCCTCGAGCACCGACAGCGCCTGGCCCACCTTCATGGCCCCGCCCTTGAGCTCGCCGAGCACGCTGAACAGCTGATTGGCCGCCTTCTCCATCAGCTCGGCGTTGACCTCGTCCTTGGACTTGCCGGTCAGCCGTTTGCCGAGGCCCAGCGCGGCACGGCCGGCCATACCGACCGGGATGCTGGCCAGCTTGGCGTTGCGGCGGGCACTGCCGCGCTTGATGTCGTCGTCGGCCACGGCTCCATCATCCCTGACGATTCCAGCAACCACACAGCGGATGCCGCGACCAGCGGCGGGCTGCGATCGAGTCGGCGCCGACGTCGATATGCCAGCTGGTGTTCAGCGCGGACGGCGGGGCGGGCGGGTCCGCACGGGAGCGCACCCCGGCGATCACCCGCTGCACCTGCCCGAGCGCCAGGGCCGCGGTGGCCAGCATGGTGGGCCGGTCGGCACAGCCGATCACCTCGCGCAGCTGGGCGCTCAACGCCGGCCAGGCGGCGTCACGGTCGGTGCGGTGACGGTCCACACAGGACAGGCAGCTCGTCACCCCCGGAATCACCAGCGGGCCTACGAACCCGGCGCCGTCGCGCACCCGGACCGGCAGGTGCGGCACCCGGGCGGTGTGCAGATCGCGCAGCAGCCGCGGGTCGGTGGCCAGTGCGTCGGTCAGCACGACGAGGTCCGCCCCGGCGACGAAGGCGTTGCCGTGATGGCTGTGCGAGACCCGCGCCCCCGAACAGCGCAGCCCGTCGAGCAGCAGCACCGACAGCGGCCCGTCGCCGTGCACGCGGATGGTCAGCCCGCGCGCCTGCGAGGAGACCCCGGCGCGCAGCACCCCGGAGGCCACCAGCTCGTCGACGAGAACAGAACCGGCCCGGCGCCGAAGCTCGGCACGGCTCATCGGCAGTGATCGCAACAACGAGGCCAGCCCGGCCGCCGTCAACCCCTCCGGCGGGTGCACCAGCACCGCGCGATGCGGGTCCCAGCCGATCTGCACCGCCCCGTCCGGGCGCAGGAGCACCGGCATCTCGGGGTTGAGCGCGTACACGAAAGCGACTGTGGCACAGCGCTGACGCGGAGGGTTTCAGTCCTCCACAGGCCCCTCGGGGTCCTTCTGGTCGCGCTGGATCTCGGCGATCAGGGAGTCGACGTCGAGTGAGGAGACGTCCCCGCCGATGATCCGGTCGATGAAGCCGGCCGGCTCGTCGAGATCGGCCGAGGACGGCATCAGGTCGGGGTGGTTCCACACGGCGTCGCGAGCGTCGATGCCGGCGGCCTCGGTGAGCCGCTCCCACAGCACGGCGGCCTCCCGCATCTTGCGCGGCCGCAACTCCAGGCCCAGCAGGGTGGCGAAGGTCTGCTCGGCCGGCCCGCCGGTGGCGCGCCGGCGTCGCACCATCTCCGACAGCGCGACAGTGCCGGGAATGCGATCCCCGAGAGCAGAAGACACCACGGTGGCCACCCAGCCCTCGACCAGTGCCAGCAGCGTCTCGAGGCGCTCCAGGGCGAGTGTCTGCTCGGGGGTGGCCTTCGGCTCGAACATGCCCTTGGAGAG
>JAPOKC010000033.1 GCA_029977845.1 Mycobacteriaceae bacterium
ACAGCTATTTCGCCACGCCCACAAGGAAATTCATCATCGCCGACACCCCCGGGCACATTCAGTACACCCGCAACATGGTGACCGGCGCCTCCACCGCGCAACTGGTGATCGTCCTCGTCGACGCCCGTAACGGCCTGCTCGAGCAGTCCCGCCGGCACGCTTTCCTGGCCTCGCTGCTCGGTGTCCGCCACGTCGTGCTGGCGGTCAACAAGATGGACCTCATCGACTGGGACGAGGAGCGGTTCAACTGGATCCGCGATGAGTTCCACGCCTTCGCCGCGCGCCTGGACATCCATGACGTGGTCGCGATCCCGATGTCGGCATTGCACGGCGACAACGTGGTGACCAAGTCGGACAAGGCCCCGTGGTATGAGGGTCCGCCGCTGCTGAGTCACCTGGAGGACGTCTACATCGCCGGCGACCGCAATCTCGTCGACGCCCGGTTCCCGGTGCAGTACGTCATTCGTCCGCAGACCCGCGAGCATGCCGACCACCGCAGCTACGCCGGCACGATCGCCAGTGGCATCATGCGTCCCGGCGACGAGGTGGTGGTGCTGCCCAGTGGGAAGACCAGCCGGATCACTGCGATCGACGGACCCGAGGGCCCGGTGGCCGAGGCATTCCCGCCGATGTCGGTGTCGATCAGCCTGGCCGACGATATCGACGTCTCCCGCGGCGACATGCTGGCCCGTCCGCAGAACCAGCCGGAGTCCACCAGTGAGTTCGACGCAATGGTCTGCTGGATGGCCGACGAGGCGACGCTGGAACCGGGGCGTGATTACGTCATCAAGCACACCACCCGGACCACCCGGGCACGGGTGGTCGCCCTGGACTACCGCCTCGACGTCAACACCCTGCATCGCGACAAGAGCGCGACGGCGCTCAAACTCAACGAACTCGGCCGCATCACGTTACGGACCCAGGTGCCGCTGCTGCTCGACGAGTACAGCCGCAACCGGGCCACCGGATCGTTCATCCTGATAGATCCCGACACCAACGTCACGGTGGCGGCCGGCATGGTGCGCGACACAGTGCCGGTCGCCTCCCGCGGCGCCTCGCCCAACACCGTGCGCCACGAGTCGCTGGTCAGTGATCGCCTGACCAAGGGTCGCACCGTATGGTTCACCGGCCTGTCCGGATCGGGGAAGTCCTCGGTGGCCGTGGTCGTCGAGCAGTTGCTGCTCGAGCACGGCACCCCGGCCTACATCCTCGACGGCGACAATCTGCGCCACGGCATCAACGCCGATCTGGGCTTCTCGATGGCCGACCGCGCCGAGAATCTGCGCCGGCTCGCGCACGTGGCCACCCTGATGGCCGATGCCGGTCTGACCGTCCTGGTGCCCGCCATCAGTCCACTGGAGGAGCACCGCGAACTCGCCCGCAAGGTGCACACCGATGCGGCCATCGAGTTCTTCGAGGTGTTCGTCGACACCCCGATCGAGGACTGCGAACAACGTGACCCCAAGGGGCTCTACGCCAAGGCCCGCCGCGGTGAGATCACCCACTTCACCGGTATCGACAGTCCGTATCAGCGGCCCAAGAATCCCGACCTGCGGCTGACTCCGGAGCGCTCCGCCGACGAACTCGCTCAGCAGGTCGTCGACCTGCTCGAGTTGTCCCGGTGAACGATCACCAGCTGGCAGCCGACCTGGCCACCGCGGCCGGAGAGTTGCTGCTCGACATCCGCGCCGAACTGGCCGATGCGCCGGCCGAGGCCCGCAAGGCCGCAGGGGACAAGGGCTCTCACGACTATCTGATGGAAGCGCTGGCGGCCGCCCGGCCGGACGACGCCGTGCTGTCGGAGGAGGGCGCCGACGACCCGGTGCGGCTGGGCGCCGAGCGGGTCTGGATCGTCGACCCGCTGGACGGGACCCGCGAGTTCTCCGAAGCCGACCGCGAGGACTGGGCCGTGCACGTCGCGCTCTGGCATCGGGTGGGGGGCAGTGACGGCGAGCTGGTGGCCGGTGCGGTGGCACTGCCCGCCCAGGGTGTCACCCTGACCACTGCGGGTGTGGTGACACCGCCGCCACCGCCCGGTGTCCCGAGGATCCTGGTCTCGCGCACCCGCCCGCCGGCCGAGGCCCTTCAGGTGCGTGACCGGTTGAACGGGACCCTGGTGGAGATGGGATCGGCCGGTGCGAAGGTCGCCGCGGTGGTGCAGGGCCGTGCCGAGGTCTACGTGCATTCCGGCGGTCAGTACGAATGGGATTCGGCGGCGCCGGTGGCCGTGGCCCGGTCCGCGGGTCTGCACACCTCCCGGATCGACGGGTCCGCACTGGTCTACAACCGGTCCGATCCGCTGCTGCCCGACCTGCTGGTTTGTCGGCCCGAGTTCGCAGATGCCGTGCTCACGGCGCTTCGCTCAGGATGAGCTGACTTTCCGTTAAGGTTTTTCTCAGGTAGGCTCCGCGGTGTAAGGCTTTAACCACACCGGAGGTAACTACCATGCAGATCTCTCTTCGTTCTCAGATGATCGCGGGTACTACCGCGATCGTGGGCGCGGCCGCAGTCGCGATGACGCCGATGGCCCCCGCCGTGCAGCTGCCCGCCCTGTCGGCTTCGAAGGCCGCCGTTGCGCTGGCCGCCGTCGACAACCCGTTCGCAGCCCTCGCGGACACCGCCGGCATGGCCCTGAACTACCTGATCAACGATCAGTACAGCGATGTCGGCGCCGATAACTGGGGTGCGGCCTCGGGCATCTCCGACTACACCAACTCCGTGCTGCCGTTCTCCTACTGGAACGATCTGTCGGGATACTTGCCGGCCATCACCAACGTCGGCCTGATCCCGAACTTCCTCAGCGTGCCGTTCCCGGTCGGAACCCAGCTGGTCAACAACTGGATCGGCTACGCCAACACCGCCCTCCAGGTGGGCACCCAGGTGGTCGGTGACCTCACCGGTCTGCTGTGGGCGCCGGTGGGCGTGACCATCGCGGTCGCGCAGGCCGTGATCAGCGGCCAGATCTCGACCATCCCCACGATCATCCAGGCCGCGATCACCGATGCCGTCGCTTCTGTTCAGGACGCCATCCAGATCACGGTCGCCGGCGCCAACTACATCGTGCAGAGCGTTGTCGCGAGGGCGACGGCCGCGGTCCAGCTCTTGGCTGCGGCCATCCCGGACGCGCTGACCGACCTGCCGCGGCAGATCGGAGTGGTGGTCGCCAGCGCGCAGACCGCCGTCACCAACATCGTCACCGCGGCGTCCGCCGGTGACGTCGCGGGCGCGTGGAACGCGGCGGTGGCCGGCCTGCTCAGCCCGACCGGTGTTCCGGGCGCGGTCCTCAACGTCACCCTGGGCGCCGGCGTCCAGACCGGTGAGGTCGTCGACTCGACCTCGTATTACGCCAACGTGGTGCCCAGCGTTCGCAATGACCTGCAGACCCTGGGTCAGGGCATGTCGCTGGCGCTGACCACCCAGCCGGCGGTCTCCGCGCCGGCGGGGGCCGTCCGTCCGGCCGCGGCTGCCAAGGCTGCCGCTGCAACGACCGGTTCGGATGCCGGGGCCAAGCCGGCTGCCGCGAAGGTCGGCCGGCATGCTGCGGCCGCCAAGGCCGCTGCCGCCAAGTAAGGCGCACGACCAGTCAAAGCGCCCCCTCCTTGGAGGGGGCGCTTTGCTGTTTCTCGGTTTCGGGAGCACCGGCGCCTCATGCGGATATTCGCTGGATGCGCTCCGCGATTCAGCGAATAGCTGAACCATGCAGCAGGATCGCAATATCCAGCGGATTTGCTGATCGGGCTGCCGAAGTGCGACGGCGCAGGTTTGCGCTCAGCTTTTTCTCAGGTAGCTTGGACCTGTCAGTGCACGTCCTTGACTGGAAGAAGAACAGAAATGCAACTCTCCCTCCGCTCGCAGATGATCGCCGGCGTCGCAGCCCTCGGCGCGACCGCGGTCGCGATCAGCCCCATCGCCCAGTCGGCCCTCGCCCAGTCGAGCCTCGTCCCGTCGCTGGCGCACGTCTCCAGCGCCGTCGAGCTGTCGGCCTTCGTCAACCCGGTGGCCGCCGTCGCCGGTGTGCTCGAGGCCACCGTCGCCGACGTGTTCAACGGTGCCGCGCTGCCCGACCAGAACAGCCTCTACTGGCCGGACTCCTTCTACAGCGACACCAACTTCGACATCCTCTATGCGCCGGGCTACGTCGGCGTGCTCCCGGACGCGGTCAACCAGTTCTCGTTCGGCACGCTGAGCGCTCTGGTCAACAACTGGTCCGGGTACGCCGAGGGCGGTCTTGCCGGCCTGGCCCTGGCCGAGGGCGTGACCACCGCGGTCTGGAACACCCCGCAGGCCGTGATCTCGGCGGTCGGCTACCTGGCCGCCGGCGACACGGCGTCGGCGCTGGCGGTTCTGCAGACCCAGATCATCGCTCCGCTGACCACCAGCATCCAGGAGGCGGCCGCCGGCGTCGGCTACATCGTCGACAACGTCATCGCCAACATCCAGACCCTGACCACCGACACCCTGCCCCGGCTGGTGGCCAGCATGTCCTCAACGGTCATCGGTGGCGCCACCTACATCGTCAACTCGGCGATCGCGACGGTGACTCAGGTCTTCACCGACCTGACCGGCCTGCAGTTCGAGGCCGCGTGGAATGACGCCATCAACGGCTTCCTCGGCGCCGACGGAACGCTCGGCCAGATCGCCGCGCTGACCGTGGGCGCCACCGGCATCGTCCAGGACGTCACTTATGACGACGGACAAGGCGGCACCGTGGTGGTTCCCACCGTCGTGGTGCCGAGCCTGCGCGCCACGGCCACCAGTACCTTCCAGCGGCTGGGGGACTACCGGGCCCTGGGGTACGGCGGCATCCTGAACGAGCCGTTCTCCCCGCTGCCGACCGCGGCTGCGGCCGCGCCGGTCAAGCGCCCCGTCGCCGCAGCTGCGGCCGCCGCCGCCGGCACGGCTGTCGTTTCCGCGGCGACTGACGCACCCAAGGCGGTCGGCAAGCATGTCGGCCGAGCCGGTGCCGCGGTCAAGGCTGCTGCGGCCGCCGGCCGCGCTGCTGCCAAATAATCACACCGCGTGACGATGAAGCGGTGCCCCGCACGGGGGCACCGCTTCATCGTTTTCGCGCCCCGGGTGTGCGCGCTTTGTGCGCTCTGAGTGAACAGCGGTACCAGTGGTGTGAAAGTGGTCCAGGAGGCGTGTGTTGCTGAAAATTTCCGCCCGAAACTGAGACCCCACCGTGTCCTCACACAGGAACCGGCGATGACAGCAAACCGAATCTGTCCGCTTCCGGTCAACCGCAGCGGCAGTCGAATCAGGTCTGACAAGGACTTTTTCGGCAAAACCGGTTCCAGTCCGAGCAATCTCAGAAAAAAAGTTCCCAAATGTCACAAAAAGCTTGCGCTCAGCTTTTTCTCAGGTAGTCTCATACGTGTCAGTGTCGACTCTCACTGGAGGACCTAGGAAAATGCAGATCTCACTTCGCTCGCACATGATCGCGGGCACCACCGCTCTCGTTGGCGCTACCGCCATCGCGATGACCCCCATGGCGCCGGCCGTTTCACTGCCGTCGCTGAACACCACGAAGGCCGCCGTCGAGATGGCTGCCTTCAGCAACCCGATCACCGCGCTGATCGCGACCGGTGGCGTGGCCATCGACTACCTGATCAACGGCCAGTACGCTCTCGGCGCCGGCGGCGGCGAGGCCAACTGGGGTTCGGGCATGGGCACCAACTCCGGTATCGGTGACGTGGTCAACGCCGCCATCTACAACTCGTACCTGGAGCCGTTCGGCTACCTGCCGAACATCAAGAACGTCGGCATCGTCCCGAACTTCCTGTCGGCGCCGCTTCCGATCGGTCTGCAGGTCGTGAACAACCTGCTGGGCTACGCCGGCGTTGTCGTCGACACCGGCGCTCAGGTCCTGGGTGACCTGTCCAGCCTGATCTGGGCCCCGGTCGGACTCACCGTCGCGATCGCCCAGGCCATCCTGACCGGTCAGATCTCGACCATCCCGGCGATCATCCAGGCCGGTATCGCCGCTGCGATCGGCGGCGTCACCGATGCCATCCAGGCGACGGTTGCGGGCGCGCAGTACATCCTGGGCAGCATCGTGACCAAGGCGCAGGCTCTCGTCAACAACCTGTCCGAGGCGCTGCCCCAGGTGGTCGGCGTGATCCAGGGCCAGGTGGCCGCGCTGTCGACCTCGGTGACCACCAATGTCGGCGCCATCACCGCGGCGATCGCCACCGGTAACGTCGAGACCATCTGGAACCAGGTGGTGAGCAGCCTGCTCGGCCCGACCGGTATCCCTGGCACGGTGCTGAACCTGACCCTGGGCGCCGGCGTGCAGCTGAATCCGGCTGACCCGACGACCTACGTGCCGTCGGTCCGGGCCACCGTCCAGACCCTGCAGCAGTCGGTCAAGGGCGCTCTGGGCACCGCCCCGGCCACGGCCGCGGCTCGTCCGTTGGCCGCCAAGGCTGCAGCGGCTTCTCCGGCCGCGGCCAAGAAGGCCGGTGCCGGCGTGGGCCGTCACGCCGCGGCTGCCAAGGCTGCTGCTGCCAAGTAGGTCGCAACAACGCACTGGTACGGGTGCCCCCTCCCTTCCGGGGAGGGGGCACTCTGCTAGGCGGGCTCGACCAGCTCTTCTCAGTTTCTTCTCAGGTATGGTAAACTCAAGCGATTAGAAAGGCGGGTGAGGATCGTGCGCCGCGCGATTGGTCCGATTGTCACGACAGGGGTGGCCATGGTGGCTGCCGGTGTCGTCGTGGCCAATCCGATCCTCGCCCCGCGATCGGACATCCGTATCCCCGCAGTCGCGCTGTCTGCCGGCGACGACATGCTGGACAAATCCTTCCTCGACGCCATTGCGCCGGCTGCCCCCGAGTCCAACAGCCCGCTCTCGGTGCTCAAGCAACTCGTGTCGGCCCTGGCCGCCGATGCCACCTACATCGGCAAGAATGCGATCGTCGACGCGTTCGTCGCCGGTGTTGCGGCCGTCTCCGGACCGGTCCCGGCGACCACCCCGGTCGTGTCGCCCCAGCCGGTGGCCCCGGCCCCGGTCAACCCGTCCGTCGTCTCGCCGGCCCCGGATTACTCCACCCTGGTCCCGGATCAGGAGCCCTACGTCGATCCCTCGACGCTGGCCGCCACCATGGCGAGCGTGCCGTCCACTTTGACCAACCAGACCTCGGCCTTCATCAACGGTTCGGTCGTGCCCGCCGTCGAAAACGTGGTGTCCGCGATCTACAGCGACGCCACCTACCTCACCAAGAACGTGCTGACGGCCGCATTCGTGGTCGGCGTCGCGGTCGCTGCCGAACCCGGTCTGATCGGCGACACGATCAAGGCGCTTGTCAACGGCGACTTCCAGGCCGCCTTCCGCAACGCCATCAACGCGGTCGTGAAGGTCGTTGAGATTCCGATCACGTCCTCGATGCTGATCATCAACGCGATCAAGGACGTCATCGAGAACCACCTTCAGGAGATCAACGACGCGTTCAACCCCGGCTCTTCGGATCCGCAGACCCCGGCGGTCGACGGTGGCGGCGACACCCCCTCGGTGACCCCGCCGATCGGACGTCGACCCAGCGGATCGCCGGTCCTGATGTCGCGGACACGCTCGAATTCCGCTGCCGCTGCAGTGACCCGGCCCGCCGCCGCGCTGGGTCCTCGCGGCTCAGCCGCACTTCCCGCCGCCCGGCAGGTTGTCGGCGCGGTGCGCGATGCGGTCGTCTCGGTCGGGGAGCAGGTCGGTGCGGCCATCCACAACCCCGCCGCCCCGGCAGGTGTGACCGCTCGTTCGCGCGGTGCGGCCGCAGCGCGCTAGTTCTGCCGGTCGTCGCTCTCACTAATGAGAGAATCCGCGGTATGCGGATGTCGGCGAAGGCGGAGTACGCCGTTCGCGCCATGTCCGAACTGGCCGGAGCCACTCCCGGCAGCCTGATCAAGACCGAAGAGCTGGCCAACGCTCAGGGCATTCCGGCGCAGTTCCTGGTCGACATCCTCTCCGATCTGCGTGCCGACCGGCTGGTGCGCAGCCACCGTGGTCGCGACGGTGGATATGAGCTCGCCCGCCCCGCGGATCAGATCAGCATCGCCGACGTGCTGCGTTGTATCGACGGACCGCTTGCCAGTGTCCGTGACATCAGCCTCGCCGACCTCGACTACACCGGACCCAGTGCGGCGCTGACCGACGTGTGGCGGGCATTGCGGGCCGGTATGCGCGCGGTGCTCGAGGAGACCAGCCTCGCCGATGTCGCCAACGGCCGGCTTCCCGGCCACGTCGACAAACTTGCCCGGGACTATATGAGCCAGGAGGGCAGCCGTGGCCGATCCGAAGGATGATCGCCCACTGAGCGGGGCCGTGGTCGAGAAGCTCGGCAGTATCGGTCCGAACTGGTTCGCCTCGGTGATGGGCACCGGCATCGTCGCGACCGCGGGAGCGACTCTGCCGGTTCACATTCCGGGTCTGCGAACCTTCACCCAGGCGGTGTGGCTGGTTGCGCTGACGCTGCTCATCGGCCTGGTGATCGTGGTCGGGGTGCATTGGCTGCGCCACCCCACCGTGGCGCGCAGTCATGCGCGCAACCCGCAGATGGCCCACTTCTACGGTGCGGCGCCGATGGCCATGCTCACCGTCGGCGCCGGATCGCTGCTCGTCGGCAAGGACATCATCGGCGAAGTGGCGGCGGTCCGGCTTGACTGGTTGCTGTGGATCGTCGGCACCGCCGGTGGCCTGTTCACCGCTGTCACGATTCCGTTCCTGATGTTCACCCAGCACGACGTAGAACCCGATGCCGCCTTCGGCGGATGGCTCATGCCGGTCGTGCCGCCGATGGTCTCGGCTGCCACCGGCGCCCTGCTCATCGGGCACCTTCAGCCGGGCGAAAGCCGGCAGAGCATGCTCTACGGCTGCTACGCGATGTTCGGGTTGTCGTTGCTGGCGGCGTTCATCATCATCACGATGATCTGGAGCCGGCTGGTGCTCTACGGGACCTCCGGCACTGCGCGTGTTCCCACACTGTGGATCGTCCTGGGCCCGCTCGGCCAATCCATCACGGCCGCAGGCCTTCTCGGCACCAGTGCCGCCATCGCCGTCGACCCCGACATCGCCGCGACGATGAGCGGTTTCGCGGTTGTCTTCGGTGTGCCGGTGTGGGGATTCGCCACGCTGTGGATCGCGCTGGCCACCGGTCTGACGATCCACACGCTGCGCCGCGGCATGCCGTTCGCGCTGACGTGGTGGAGCCTGACCTTCCCGGTCGGCACCTTCGTCACCGGCACGACCCAACTGGCCCTGCACACCGGACTGACGGCGTTCAAGGCGGCCGCGGCGATCGCCTACGCCGGACTGTTGTGCACCTGGATGTTGGTTGCGGTACGCACCGCGAAGGGCAGTCTGTTCGGCAACCTGCTTGGACCGGCGCAGCCGGCCAAGCCGGTCCGGCCAAGAAAGGAACCGGTGCCATGATGCAGGTTGGAATGACCATGCCGGTGATGGAACCCGATCTCGACGCCGGGTTGCTGCGGCAGTGGGCGCAGACCGTTGACGACGGTCCGTTCTCCTCGCTGTGCTGGGGCGAACGCATCGCGTTCGGCAATCCCGAGGCGCTGACACTGCTCGGAGCACTGGCGGCCTGGACGCGGCGGGTCCCGCTGATCACCACCGTCGTCGTCCCGCAGCTGCACGATCCGGTGCTGCTGGCCAAGTCGCTGGCCACCGGCGACATGCTCTGCGACGGAAGGCTGACGGTGGGCGTCGGCGTGGGTGGCCGGCATGAGGACTACCAGGCCGTCGGTTCCGATCCGGCCACCCAGACGATGCGCGAGATGGCCGATCGGGTGGCAGTGATGAAGCGGGTCTGGGCGGGGGAGAAGATCACCGACTCGGTGCTGCCGGTCGGTCCGCGTCCGGTCCAGCCCGGCGGGCCACCGCTGCTGGTGGGCACCATCGGTCCCAAGACGTTGCGCAGCGCTGCGGCATGGGCCGACGGTCTGGCCGGGATCACGCTGGATCTCGACGTCGACAAGCAGAACGAACTGTTCGAGGTCGGCCGGGACGCCTGGGCCCAGGCCGGCAAGCCCGCCCCGCATCTGGCCACGTCGTTCTGGTTCGCACTCGGCGACCCCGCTGATGCCCGGGCTCAGATCCACCGGCACCTGCGCCACTACATGAACTGGATCCCGGTCGAGTACGTCGACGCGATGGCCCCGCACACCGGGTGGGCCGGATCCCAGGACCAACTCGCCGAGGTGCTGCGTGGTTTCGCCGCCGTGGGCACCAGCGAGATTCACCTCATCCCCACCAGTTCCGACCTGGGCCAGTTGCGTGCCGCCGCCGACGTGGTGGCCGACTCCCCTTTCGCCCAACCCGACAATTCGGCGGGAAAGATCGAGTGAATCGCGCCGAAACGTCGAGTTCGACCCATGTGAGGCTTACGTCATGAGCCACGGCGACTATCAGCTCGAGATCTATCTTGCCGGCCTCGGCGGGGTGCTGCCCACGCTGCCGATGTCATTCGCCGACCTGGCGGCCCGCGCCGAGAAGGCCATGCCGCCGGGCATCTGGTCGTATGTGGCCGGCGGGGCCGGCGACGAGTTGACCCAGAACGGCAACATCGCCGCCTTCAACCGCTGGGGCCTGATGCCGCGGATGCTGGTCGGGGCCACCGAACGCGATCTGTCCGTCGAGCTGTGGGGGCAGCGGTGGAAGGTGCCGATCTTCATGGCCCCGGTCGGTGTGATCGGGGTGTGCACGACAGATCACCACGGGGACCTGGCTGCAGCGCGCGCCGCCGCGGTCACCGGAGTGCCGATGTGCGTGTCGACCCTCACGATGGATCCACTTGAGGACATCGCTGCCGAATTCGGTTCCACCCCAGGGCTTTTCCAGCTCTACACCCCGACCGATCGCGAACTGGCCGAAAGCCTGGTGCACCGCGCCGAGGCGGCCGGCTACACCGGAATCGTCGTCACCCTCGACACCTGGATCCCGGGTTGGCGCCCGCGCGATCTGTCGACGGCCAACTTCCCGCAGCTGCGCGGGATGTGCCTGGCCAACTACCTCAGCGACCCGCACTTCCGGGCCAAGGTCGACGCCGACCTGTCCGATCCGCGCAACGCGGTCATGCACTGGGTCAGTATCTTCGGCAACTCGCTGCGCTGGGAGGACCTGCCGTGGCTGCGTTCGATCACCAAGCTGCCGCTGATCCTCAAGGGCATCTGCCATCCCGACGACGCACGGCGCGCCATCGACGCCGGAGTCGACGGCATCTACTGCTCCAACCACGGCGGCCGTCAGGCCAACGGAGGTCTGCCCGCGCTGGACTGTCTGCCCGACGTGGTCGCGGCCTGCGGTGACGTTCCGGTGCTGTTCGATTCGGGCGTTCGTTCCGGCGCCGACGTGATCAAGGCGCTGGCGTTGGGAGCCAAGGCGGTCGGGATCGGAAGGCCGTACGCGTACGGCGCCGCACTGGCCGGCACCGACGGCATGGTGCATGTGCTGCGCTCGATCCTGGCCGAGGCCGATCTGATCATGGCCGTCGACGGTTATCCCACCCTGAGTGATCTCACCCCGGATGCGCTGCGCAGAGTCGGTTGACGTGTCCCGACCATCTGTCGAAGTCTCCCGGCTCAGCGAACGGCAGAGCGCCGACCGCGCCAAACTCGACACTCTGTTGGACTCCACCCCACTGGCCACCATCGCGTTCATCCGCGACGGTCATCCGGTCGCCTTGCCGATCGGCTTCGCCCGTATCGGTGACGACGTAGTCATCCACGGCTCCACCGGATCGCCGTGGCTGCGTCACCTCGCGGAGGGCGCCGCAGTGGCGGTCTCGGTGACCGCCCTGGACGGTGTGCTGGTCGCCAGGAGCGGGTTCGAGTCCTCGTTCCACTACCGCAGCGCGGTCATCTTCGGGGTATTCAGTGCGATAGCCGCCGAGGAGAAGAACGACTACCTCGAGGCGCTCACCGAGCGCTTCATTCCCGGCCGGGTGGCTGAGATTCGCCCCAGCACCGCCAGGGAACTCGCCGCCACCCTGGTGCTGAAGCTTCCGATCGGCTCGGACAACTGGTCGCTCAAGATCGCCGACGGCTGGGCCGAGGATCCCGAGGAGGACGTCGCCTCCGGGGTGTGGGCCGGGGTGGTGCCGATCATCGCCGGCTACGGCAGCCCGCGGCGCGCTCCGGACTGCGATCCGGCCATTCCCGTTCCACCCTCCGTGCGGGATTTTGGGAACTCGCGGGACCGGTACTAGACCGCACGATTCATTTCACTGAATCGAAGTGTCCATTTGCCGGTAACCGCCTTCGCGATTGGATCACCTCAAGCGTGCCTGCGGGCGAAGGTCGATTTCCAGGGAGGGAGCCTGAAATGCACATGTCACTTAGTTCACCGGTTGTCGCCGGCGCCGCTGCCGTCGGATGCGCTGCTGCGCTCACCGCGGCCCCAGCGGCCCCGGTCATGGAACTGCCGCCGCTGTCGATGCCGAAAGCGGTTGTGGCGCTTGCTGCTTGGGACAGCCCGCTCACCGCCGTACTCGAGACAGGCCAACTTGCGCTCAACTACCTGTTGACGCCGACCTACAGCTCGGATCCGGTGACGAACTGGGGGACGACTCCCGGTATCGGCTTGGAGTGGAACGAGCTGCTGCCCCTGATCCATGACCCGGTGCGGGGATTCCTGCCGCATATCACCGCGGTGGGTCTGATCCCGAACTTCATTCAGGTTCCCTTCCCGATCCTCGGCCAGATGGTCGAGAACTGGATGGGGTACGCCCGGTTGATGTTCCAGCCGGGTGGTCTGGCGACCATCGCAGCAGACCTGGCTGTAAAGACGTCAGCCGTGGTGACCGCCATCGGCCGGCTTGTTCCGGAGATCACCGCGGTCATGAGCTATCAACTCGACGTCCTGAGATTCTCGGTCACCAACGCCTTCACCGGAGTCACCAGTGCGCTCGCAGCCGGCGACTGGGAAGGAGCGTGGAATGCCACGGTGTCGGGGTTCCTCAGCCCAAATGGTGTCCCGGGCACGCTGCTGAACCTGAGCATCGGCGCCGGCCTCCAAACCCATCCGGATGACCCCGAAACCTTCATCCCCAGTATTCGGTCCGAGCTTCAGACCGTGGGTCAGGAACTGTCCTCAGCGCTGGCGGAAACCGCCCCCGGCTCGGCCGCGGCGGCCTCCACTGAAGCGGCGGTGAAGGCCACGACGAGGACGGCGGCGAAGGCCAAGCCCGGGCGGACCGCCCCGGATTCGATCTCGAAGCCGGTTCCTCGTCACGCCGCTGCCACACGGACTGCCGCGCGATAGTCGGAGCGTGGAAGATGGCACTGGCGGCAGGGTCACCCCTGGCTCTGCCCTGATCGGGAAAAAGTGCCCCCGGCAGGATTCGAACCTGCGGCCTTCTGCTCCGGAGGCAGACGCTCTATCCCCTGAGCTACGGGGGCGCGTGGTGCGCCGATGGGCGTCCTCAGCCTAACGCATCGCAGGATTCGGGGTCTGACCACGTCAGACCATAAGATGATGCCCCGTGACCCCCGCCGATCTCGCCGAACTGCTGCACAGCGCCGCCACCGCGGTGCTGATCCGGCACGGGCTGGATCCGGCCACCCTTCCGGAGACGATCACCGTCGAACGGCCGCGCAATCCCGAGCACGGCGACTACGCCACCAACCTGGCGCTGCAGGTGGCCAAGAAGGCCGGGGTGAATCCGCGCGAGCTGGCCGGCTGGCTGGCCGCCGCACTCGCCGAGGCCGACGGGATCGCCGGCGCGGAGGTGGCAGGTCCGGGTTTCGTGAATCTGCGCATCGAGGCCTCCGCCCAGGGTCAGATCGTCGCCAATGTGCTGGCCGCCGGGTCCGGGTACGGCGACTCGAGCTTGTATGCCGGGCGTCACATCAATCTCGAGTTCGTCTCGGCCAATCCGACCGGCCCGATCCACATCGGCGGCACCCGGTGGGCGGCGGTCGGTGACGCACTGGGCCGGTTGCTGAGCACCCAGGGTGCGGACGTGGTGCGCGAGTACTACTTCAACGACCACGGCGCCCAGATCGACCGGTTCACCAACTCGCTGATCGCAGCCGCCAAGGGCGAGCCCGCCCCGGAGGACGGTTACGCCGGGGCGTACATCACCGATATCGCCGCCGACGTCCTGGCCAAGGCACCGGATGCGCTGAGCCTGCCCGCCGCCGAGCAGGCCGAGACGTTCCGGTCGATCGGCGTGGACATGATGTTCGACCACATCAAGTCCTCGCTGCACGAGTTCGGCACCGACTTCGACGTCTACACCCACGAAGACTCGATGCACACCAGCGGCCGGGTGGATCAGGCGATCGCCAAGTTGCGGGCCAACGGCGCCATCTATGAGAAGGACGGCGCAACGTGGTTGCGCACCACCGAATTCGGCGACGACAAGGACCGCGTCGTCATCAAGAGCGACGGCAACCCGGCCTATATCGCCGGTGACCTCGCCTACTACCTCGACAAGCGGCAGCGCGGATTCGACCTGTGCATCTACATGCTCGGCGCTGACCACCACGGTTACATCGCCCGGCTCAAGGCCGCCGCCGCCGCACTGGGCGACGACCCGGACACCGTCGAGGTGCTGATCGGTCAGATGGTCAATCTGGTCCGCAACGGTCAACCGGTGCGGATGAGCAAGCGGGCCGGCACCGTCATCACCCTCGACGATCTCGTCGAGGCGATCGGGGTGGACGCCGCGCGCTACGTGCTGATCCGTTCGTCGGTGGACTCGCCGATCGACATCGACCTGGAACTGTGGTCCTCGGCATCGAACGAGAACCCGGTCTATTACGTGCAATACGCGCACGCCCGGTTGTGCGCACTGGCCCGCAACGCCGTCGATCTAGGCCTGGCCCCCGACACCGCACACCTGGAACTGCTCGACCATGACAAAGAGGGCGCGCTGATCCGCAACCTCGGCGAGTTCCCGCGCGTGCTGCAATCCGCGGCCACGCTGCGGGAGCCACACCGGGTGTGCCGGTACCTGGAGGACCTGGCCGGTGACTACCACCGGTTCTATGACTCCTGCCGGGTGCTGCCGATGGGCGATGAGGCTCCCAGTGATCTGCACCGCGCAAGGCTGGCCCTGTGCGAGGCCACCCGACAGGTGATCGCCAACGGGCTGAGCATTCTCGGCGTGAGCGCACCGGAGCGGATGTGAACGTCCATCCCGCCGGTCCGCGGCACGCCGAAGAGATCTCCCACGGCGGCGTTCCCGCGCAACCGAAAAACTCTGCGGAACTGCTTGCGCTGGCCCCGAATGTCTGGCCGCGCAACCTGATTCGCGGCGATGACGGCACCGTGCGGATCGCCGGTGTTGCCGTCACCGACCTGGCCGGCGAGTTCGGCACCCCCCTGTTCGTCATTGACGAGGATGACTTCCGCAGCCGCTGCCGCGAGATCGCGCAGGCCTTCGGCGGCGGTGAGAACGTGCGCTACGCGGCCAAGGCCTTCCTGTGCAGCGAGGTCGCCCGGTGGGTTGACGATGAAGGTCTTTCCCTCGATGTCGCCAGCGGGGGAGAGTTGGCGGTGGCCCTGCACGCCGGCTTCCCGGCCGAGCGGATCGCGATGCACGGCAACAACAAATCGCATGCCGAACTGACCGCCGCGGTGAGTGCCGGTGTGGGGCATGTGGTGCTGGACTCGATGACCGAGATCGAGCGTCTCGATGCCATCGCCGCCCGTGCCGGCGTGGTCCAGGACGTGCTGATCCGGGTGACCGTCGGAGTCGAGGCGCACACCCACGAATTCATCGCCACCGCCCATGAGGATCAGAAATTCGGTCTCTCGCTGGCCAACGGTGTGGCGATGGACGCGGTACGCGCGGTCTTCGCCACCGACCACCTTCGGCTGGTCGGCCTGCACAGCCACATCGGCTCGCAGATCTTCGACGTGGACGGTTTCGAGTTGGCCGCCCATCGGATCATCGGACTGCTGCGTGACGTGGTCGCCGAATTCGGCGTCACCAAGACCGCGCAGTTGTCCACCGTCGATCTCGGCGGCGGTCTGGGCATCTCCTATCTCGCCCACGACGATCCGCCACCGGTGGCCGATCTGGCCGCCAAGCTCACCGCGATCGTGCACAACGAGTCCGCCGCGGTCGGCCTGCCCGCCCCGCGGCTGGTCGTCGAACCCGGCCGGGCCATCGCCGGGCCGGGCACGGTCACCCTCTACGAAGTCGGCACCGTCAAGGACGTCGCCATCGGCGGCGGCCGGCAGCGGCGCTACATCAGCGTCGACGGCGGTATGAGCGACAACATCCGGACCTCGCTGTACGGGGCCGAATACGACGTCCGGCTGGCCTCCCGGGCCAGCGCGGGCGCCCCAGTCCTGGCCCGCGTCGTGGGCAAGCACTGTGAGAGTGGCGATATCGTGGTGCGCGACGCATGGGTGCCCGACGACGTCGTCGCCGGGGATCTGCTCGCGGTGGCCGCCACCGGGGCCTACTGCTACTCGATGTCGAGTCGGTACAACCTCATCGGACGGCCTGCCGTGGTGGCCGTGCGGGACGGACGGGCGCGGGTGATCCTGCGCCGGGAGACCGTCGAAGATCTGCTCAGTCTGGAGGTGAGGTGAACATGTCCGATCATGAGAAGCCGATCGGTGTCGCCGTGCTCGGTCTGGGCAACGTCGGCCGCGAGGTGGTGCGCATCATCGCCGACAGCGCACCGGACCTGGCCGCGCGCATCGGGGCTCCGCTGGAACTGCGGGGTGTGGCCGTGCGGAAGGTCTCTGCTGACCGCGGGGTGCCGGTCGGCATGCTCACCGAGAACGTCGAGGAACTGGTCTCCCGCGACGACGTCGACATCGTCGTCGAACTGATGGGACCGGTCGAACCGGCCCGCAAGGCGATTCTCACCGCCCTGCAGCACGGCAAGTCGGTGGTGACCGCGAACAAGGCACTGCTGGCGCAGTCCACCGGGGAACTGGCCCAGGCCGCCGAACGCGCGCACGTCGATCTCTACTTCGAGGCCGCGGTGGCCGGCGCCATACCGGTGATCCGCCCGCTGACCCAGTCGCTGGCCGGTGACACGGTGTTGCGGGTGGCCGGCATCGTCAACGGCACCACGAACTACATCCTCTCCGAGATGGCCTCCACCGGAGCCGATTACGCCAGCGCGTTGGCCGACGCCAGTGCCCTTGGTTATGCCGAGGCTGACCCGACCGCCGATGTTGAGGGCTACGACGCTGCGGCCAAGGCCGCCATCCTGGCCTCGATCGCCTTCCACACCCCGGTGACCGCCGACGACGTCTATCGCGAGGGTATGACCAAGGTCGGCGCCGCGGACTTCGAGGCGGCCAAGGGGCTCGGCTGCACGATCAAGCTGCTCGCGATCTGCGAGCGCATCACCACAGCTGATGGCGCACAACAGGTTTCGGCGCGGGTGTACCCGGCGCTGGTTCCGTTCACCCATCCGCTGGCCACCGTCAACGGCGCATTCAACGCCGTCGTGGTCGAGGCCGAGGCGGCCGGCCGGCTGATGTTCTACGGCCGCGGCGCAGGCGGTAATCCCACCGCCTCGGCGGTGATGGGTGACGTGGTGATGGCGGCCCGCAACCGGGTCCAGGGCGGTCGCGGACCGCGCGAGTCCAAGTACGCCCAACTGCCGATCGCCCCGATCGGCGTGGTGCCGACCCGCTACTACGTGAGCATGACCGTCAAGGACGTCCCCGGTGTACTGGCCTCGGTGGCAGCGGAATTCGGCAAGCGCGAGGTCAGCATCGCCGAGGTGCGCCAGGAGGTGATCGCCGACGGCGGCGCCCGGATCGTGGTGGTGACCCACCGCGCCACCGACGCGGCGCTGTCGCAGACCGTCGCCGCCCTGGCCGAACTCGACGCCGTGTCGAACGTCGACAGCGTTCTGCGCCTGGAAGGAACCGATCAATGACCGCTACCCGGGTGCACACTCCGTGGCCGGGCTTGATCGAGGCCTACCGCAACCGGCTGCCGATGGCCGCCGACTGGACCGCGGTGACCCTGCTCGAGGGCGGCACCCCACTGGTGCCCGCGCCGCGCCTGTCGCAGCGGACCGGTTGCACGGTCCACATCAAGGTCGAGGGCGCCAATCCCACCGGGTCGTTCAAGGACCGCGGTATGACGATGGCGGTCACCGAGGCGGTGTCCCGCGGACAGCGGGCAGTGCTGTGCGCGTCCACCGGCAACACCTCCGCCTCGGCTGCGGCCTACGCCGCGCGGGCCGGTATCACCTGTGCGGTGCTGATCCCGCAGGGCAAGATCGCGATGGGCAAGCTGGCCCAGGCAGTCATGCACGGCGCCAAGATCATTCAGGTCGACGGCAACTTCGACGACTGCCTGGAACTGGCCCGCAAGCTCACCGCCGACTACCCGACCATCTCGCTGGTGAACAGTGTCAATCCGGTGCGTATCGAGGGTCAGAAGACTGCGGCGTTCGAGATCGTCGACGCGCTGGGCTACGCGCCCGATGTGCACGCGCTGCCGGTCGGCAATGCCGGAAACATCACCGCGTACTGGAAGGGCTACACCGAGTACCACCGCGACGGCGTCATCGATACCCTGCCGCGGATGCTCGGCACTCAGGCCGCCGGGGCCGCGCCACTGGTGCTCGGTCACCCGGTGAGCAACCCGGAGACACTGGCCACCGCGATCCGCATCGGTGCACCGGCATCCTGGGACGGCGCGATGGCCGCCAAGGAGGAGTCCGGCGGGCAGTTCCTGGCCGCCACCGACGACGAACTTCTCGCCGCCTATCACCTGCTCGCCCGCGACGAGGGCGTGTTCGTCGAGCCCGCCTCGGCGGCCAGCGTCGCCGGACTGCTCAAGGCGGTCGAAGCCGGCTGGGTCCAGCGCGGTTCGACCGTGGTGTGCACCGTCACCGGCAACGGGCTCAAGGACCCCGACACCGCGTTGCGCGACATTCCCACCGTCACGCCGCTTCCGGTGGACGCCGGGGCGGTGGTGGCCGCCCTCGGACTGGGTTGATGGGGTGACTCGGATGATCACGCTTCCCGCCGGGCTGTCCGGCAGTGCCTCGGTGGCCGCCTCCAGCGCCAACCTCGGTCCCGGGTTCGACAGCCTCGGAATCGCGTTGGGCCGCTACGACGACCTGACGGTGGAGACCACCGGCGCAGGTCTGGCCGTCGAGGTCGAGGGGGAGGGCTCCGGCCAGGTTTCGGGCGGCGATGACCACCTGGTGGTCGTCGCGTTGCGGCGCGGGCTGGACGTGGCCGGGTGTCGCGCCGACGGTCTGATCGTGCGCTGCCGCAACATGATTCCGCACTCCCGCGGTCTGGGCTCGTCGGCCTCGGCAGTGGTCGGCGGGCTGGCGCTGGCGAATTCCCTTGTCGCACAGTCGGATCGGAGTCCACTCGACACCGATCAGCTCATCCAGTTGTCCTCGGAGTTCGAGGGCCACCCCGACAACGCGTCGGCCTCGGTGCTCGGCGGTGCGGTGGTCTCCTGGACCGAGAACACCGCCGATGGCCCGCGCTACGGCGCCGCCCGGTTGCGGCTGCATCCCGACATCCGGATCTTCTCGGCGGTCCCGGAGGTGCGCTCATCCACCGCCGAGGCGCGCGTGCTGCTGCCGGAGCAGGTGAGCCATACCGACGCCCGCTTCAACCTCAGCAGAGCGGCTTTGCTGGTGGTGGCCCTCACCGAGCGCCCGGACCTGTTGATGCCGGCCACCGAGGACGTCCTCCACCAGCCCCACCGCGCGGCCGCGATGCCCGAATCGGCAGTGTTTATGCAGTTCCTGCGCTCGCAGGGGGTTGCGGCCGTGCTCTCCGGGGCCGGTCCGTCGGTGCTGGCGCTGACGGCGGGCGGTGAGCTGCCGGCCGAGGCGCTGGAGGCCGGCGCGGCCCACGGGTTTGCCACAACCGAGATCTCCGTCGGGGAACCGGTACGATGGAATGCGGGTGTCACGGCCGTGACACGGGCGCTCCACCGGTGAGCTTTCTTGCTTTCGGTCTGCAAGGGGGTCTATCCTCGGGATGTCCGGTTATCGCTTCGTGTGCACCTGCACCGACATAGAGGACAAACCACCACAATCGCGTGTACTCAAAGCAGCGGAATGAAGGTTGGCTCTTCGGCTGCCCGTATCGCCTGACTTTGGCACCGATGACGGTAAGACTTCGCATTCGGCGAAACGGCTGAATGCCAGTAACCCCGCGAAATTCACGGCCGTGGGGGAAGAAAGGAAATCCGTGACCGATACGGACCTGGCCGGCGACGGATCGTTGGCCACCATGGTGCTGCCCGAACTTCGAGCTCTGGCTTCGCAGGCGGGCGTCAAGGGCACCTCCGGGATGCGCAAGGGCGAACTGATCGCCGCGATCCAGGGCTCCCGCGGCGGCAAAGGCGGCGACAAGCCCGCCGAGAAGAGCCACGCGGAGGGCCGGCCCGAGTCGGCCGCCGAGGGCCCGCGGGGTGAGAACGGCGGCCAGCCCGAGCAGGGTGACAGCTCGACCCAGCGCCGCCGCGAGCGCCCCGAGGGTGAACGCCAGAACGGCAACGACCACAACCAGAGCAACGAGAATCGCGGCGGGGACCAGTCCAACCGCGGCGACGACGACGGCGAGGGCCGCGGCGGTCGTCGCGGCCGGCGCTTCCGGGACCGGCGCCGCCGTGGCGAGCGCGGCGGCGGCGAGGGTGGCGGCGAGGTCGAATTGCGCGAGGACGACGTCATCCAACCGGTGGCCGGCATCCTCGACGTGCTCGACAACTACGCGTTTGTGCGCACCTCCGGTTATCTGGCCGGCCCCAACGACGTCTACGTGTCGATGAACCTGGTGCGCAAGAACGGATTGCGACGCGGTGACGCCGTCACCGGCGCGGTGCGGGTTCCCCGCGAGGGCGACACCAGCGGCCAGAACTCGCGACAGAAGTTCAACCCGCTGGTTCGTCTCGACAGTGTCAATGGCGGCCCCGTCGAGGCCGCCCGCAACCGTCCCGAGTTCGGCAAGCTCACCCCGCTGTACCCGAACCAGCGGCTGCGCCTGGAGACCACCACCGAGAAGCTGACCACCCGTGTCATCGACCTGATCATGCCGATCGGTAAGGGTCAGCGCGCACTGATCGTCTCGCCTCCGAAGGCCGGCAAGACCACGATCATGCAGGACATCGCCAACGCGATCACCCGCAACAACCCCGAGTGCCATCTGATGGTCGTGCTCGTCGACGAACGTCCCGAAGAGGTCACCGATATGCAGCGCTCGGTCAAGGGTGAGGTGATCGCCTCCACCTTCGACCGGCCGCCGTCAGATCACACCCAGGCCGCCGAGTTGGCCATCGAGCGGGCCAAGCGTCTGGTCGAGCAGGGCAAGGACGTCGTCGTGCTGCTCGACTCGATCACCCGCCTGGGTCGCGCCTACAACAACGCCTCGCCGGCCTCGGGCCGGATCCTCTCCGGTGGTGTCGACTCCACTGCGCTGTACCCGCCCAAGCGGTTCCTCGGCGCGGCCCGCAACATCGAGGACGGCGGGTCGCTGACGATCATCGCCACGGCGATGGTGGAGACCGGTTCGACCGGTGACACGGTGATCTTCGAGGAGTTCAAGGGCACCGGCAACGCCGAGCTCAAGCTGGACCGCAAGATCGCCGAGCGCCGGGTCTTCCCGGCGGTCGACGTCAACCCGTCCGGCACCCGTAAGGACGAGCTGCTGCTCTCGGCCGACGAGTTCGCGATCGTGCACAAGCTCCGCCGGGTGCTCTCCGGCCTGGATTCGCATCAGGCCATCGATCTGTTGATGAGCCAGCTGCGCAAGACCAAGAACAACTACGAATTCCTGGTCCAGGTCTCCAAGACCGCGCCGGGCATGGCCGACGTCGACTGACCGGTGGACGCCGACGAGATCTGGCGCAATATCGATGACCAGCGCACGGAACTCTCCGAGTTTCTCAGCGGCCTGACTCCCACGCAGTGGACGGCGCCGTCGCTCTGCGACGGATGGCGGGTGCGCGATGTCGCGGCGCATCTGACGCACGCCCACATGTCGCTGGGCCGTGCCCTCGCGGGGATGCTGAAAGCCGGTTTCCGGTTCGATCCGATGATCAAACAGATGGCTATCGAGGACGACAGGTCCCAGGCCGAAATCACCGCGGCACTCGCGGGCATGGCCGGTTCTCGCAGGAAGCCGCCCGGCACCAGGCCGGTTGACCCGCTCACCGATCTCCTGGTGCACGGTCAGGACATCGCTGTGCCGTTGGGCATCGACTGGCCGATGCCGATTGCCGCGGCGACCGCAGTGGCCGATCACCTGTGGCACAGCCGGTTCCCGTTGCGGCCATCCCCGCGGGTAGGAGGTCTGCGGTTGGTGGCGACCGACGCGGATTTCGCCGAAGGCGCCGGCCCCGAGGTCAGGGCCCCGATCCGCGACATCGTGATGATGCTCGCCGGGCGGGCCGAACCCTGAGATGACCGACACCGTTCAGAAGCTGCTCCGGGAACGGCTCGACGATCCTCATCCGGGGGTGAAGCACGGCGATCAGGTGTGGACGTGGCGCGAGCACCTCGGGGATGCCCAACGCGAGGCGGCTCTGCTCATTTCGCTGGCCGACCCGCAACGCCCCCTGCACGTCGGAACACTGCTGACCAATGGCCCGCAGATGCTCACCGCGATGGCCGCTGCCGGTCTGGGCGGATACGTGCTGTGCGGTATCAACAGCACGCGGCGCGGTGCGGGCCTGGCCCGCGACATCGCCCGGGCCGACTGTCAGATTCTGCTCATCGACTCCGAACACCGGCGGCTTCTGGACGGACTCGACCTGCCCGGCGTGCGGGTTCTCGATGTCGGCGGACCGCAGTGGGCGGAGCTGAAAGCCCAAGCGCCGCAATTCAGCCCGCACCGCGAGGTGTCACCCACGGACACCTTCATGTTGATCTTCACCTCCGGAACCAGTGGGGAGCCGAAGGCCGTGCAGGTCGCCCACATGATGGTTCCGTTCGCGGGAATGGCTCTGGTGCAACGGTTCTCGATCACCGCTGATGACGTCTGCTATCTGTCCATGCCGTTGTTCCACTCCAACGCGCTGATGGCCGGCTGGTCGGTCGCGGTGAACTCCGGTGCGGCCATGGCGCCGGCGGTGTTCTCGGCCTCGGGCCTGCTCGACGATCTGCGCCGCTATGGCGCGACCTACATGAACTATGTCGGCAAGCCGCTGGCCTATGTGCTGGCCACGCCTGAACACTCCGACGACCACGACAATCCGTTGCGCGTCGCGTTCGGCAACGAGGCCGCCGAGCGCGATATCGCCGAGTTCTCCCGGCGGTTCGGATGCGCGGTCTGGGACGGCTTCGGGTCCACCGAGGGGGCGGTGATCATCACTCGCGAGGACGACTGTCCACCCGGATCGGTGGGACGCGGATTCCCCGGTGTCGCGATCTACGACCCCGAGACCCTGACCGAGTGCGCCCCGGCGGTGTTCGACGCGACGGGTGCGCTGGCCAACCCGGGAGAGGCGATCGGCGAGATCGTCAACACCACCGGTTCGGGAATGTTCTCCGGCTACTACAACGACGCCGCGGCCACCGACGAGCGTCTGCGGCACGGCATGTACTGGTCCGGAGATCTGGGTTACCGGGACGCCGACGGCTGGATCTATCTGGCCGGGCGGACCGGCGAGTGGTTGCGGGTCGACGGTGAGAACCTGGCCTGCGCACCGATCGAGCGGATCCTGCACCGGCTGGATCCGGTCAGCCGGGTCGCCGTGTACCCGGTTCCCGACCCCCAGGTCGGCGATGCGGTGATGGCCGCGCTCGTGCTCCGGGACGAGACGGCCCTGAGCCCGGAGGAGTTCAGCGAGTTCCTGGCCGCCCAACCCGACCTGTCACCGAAGGCGTGGCCGCGCTACGTCTGGATCGCCGCCGACCTGCCGTCCACCGCGACGAACAAGATCCTCAAGCGCCAACTGAGCGCCCAGGGCACCGGAATACCGGACGGGGTCCTCTGGGAGCGCGACCCGCGGGCACGCAGCTATCGCGACCGCGCCGGCGCACGCTGATCAGGCCAGTTGGCTGTCGGACGTCACCTCTGGCCGGGACCCCTGGTGCCGATCCCGGCGGGGTGCTCACCGTTCCCGTCGAGGGAAGTCAACCGGCGGCGAAACAGTGCGCCGGCGGCGGCTGCATGCCCTGGGTACCCACATCCTGCGGATCTGACACCGGGCGCATTTGGGCAGGTGAGGGCGGAACTGGCATACTGGGTACGACCACCTCGGGTACCGGTTCACGCCCCTGATCACCAGCGGCGACCCGGCGACCAGACAAGAAGAGGATTATGAAGAACGGTATTCACCCCGCCTACGTCGAGACCACCGTGGTCTGCGGCTGTGGCAACAACTTCACCACCCGCAGCACCAAGGAGAGCGGCCACATCGTGGTCGAGGTGTGCTCGCAGTGCCACCCGTTCTACACGGGCAAGCAGAAGATCCTCGACAGCGGCGGCCGGGTGGCGCGCTTCGAGAAGCGCTACGGCAAGCGCACGCCGAAGTCCGGCGAGTCCGCCGACAGCTAGCTTCACCGCCGACGTCCGACGCTCCCCGCTGGGTGAGCCCGGGCGTCGGTTTGTGTCCGGGGAAGGATGAGGCGATGACGCAGGGCGCACCCGCTGACGCGGTCGACGCCGTGCTGGCCGAGCATGCCGACCTGGAGCGCCAGCTGTCGGACCCGGAGTTGCACAGCGACGCCGCCAACGCCCGGCGGGTGGGTAAGCGCTTCGCCCAACTGGCGCCGATCGCCGCCACCTACCGCAAGCTGGAGGCCGCGCGCGGTGATCTGGAGGCGGCCCGCGAACTGGCCGCCGACGACTCGTCGTTCGCCGACGAGGTCACCGAACTCGAGGCCAGGATCGCCGAACTCGACGATCAGCTCACCGACATGCTCGCCCCGCGGGATCCGCATGACGCCGATGACATCGTGCTCGAGGTCAAATCCGGTGAAGGCGGCGAGGAGTCGGCGTTGTTCGCCGCGGATCTGGCCCGGATGTACATCCGCTACGCCGAACGGCACGGCTGGACCGTCACGATCCTCGATGAGACTTTCTCCGACCTCGGCGGCTACAAGGAAGCCACCATCGCGATCGCCGGCAAGGGCGACTCGGCCGACGGTGTGTGGTCGCGGATGAAATGGGAGGGCGGCGTGCATCGCGTGCAACGGGTGCCCGTCACCGAATCCCAGGGGCGCGTTCACACCTCGGCGGCCGGCGTGCTGGTCTATCCGGAACCCGATGAGGTCGAACAGGTGCAGATCGACGAATCCGATCTCCGCATCGACGTCTACCGGTCCTCCGGAAAGGGCGGCCAGGGGGTCAACACCACCGACTCGGCGGTGCGGATCACCCACCTGCCGACCGGCATCGTCGTGACATGTCAGAACGAGCGCTCCCAGTTGCAGAACAAGGCCCGTGCCATGCAGGTGCTGGCCGCCCGCCTGCAGGCTCTGGCCGAGGAACAGGCACAGGACGCCGCCTCGGCGGACCGGGCCAGCCAGATCCGCACAGTGGACCGCAGCGAGCGCATCCGCACCTACAACTTCCCGGAGAACCGGATCGCCGACCACCGGATCAACTTCAAGGCGCACAACCTCGATCAGGTGCTCGACGGCGATATGGACGATCTGCTCGACGCGCTTGTCGCGGCCGACAAACAAGCCCGTCTGCAGCAGGCGTGATCCGATGAACCTGCGGCAGGCGATCGCGACCGCAACCGCCACACTCGGCGCGGCAGGGGTCGCCTCGCCGCGCGCCGACGCCGAACTGTTGGCCGCGCACGTCCTCGGTGTCGAGCGCGGCCGGCTGCCTTTCGCCGAGGCGCCGGGCGGGTTCTACGGCCGCTTCGAGGCCGCAGTCAAGCAGCGGGCACGCCGCGTCCCACTGCAGCACATCACCGGCACCGCCCCGTTCGGTCCGCTGTCACTGGAAGTGGGCCCGGGTGTGTTCATCCCGCGTCCGGAGACTGAGGCGCTACTGGAATGGGCTCTGGCGCAGCAACTTCCGGCCCGAGCGGTGATTCTCGACGTCTGCACCGGATCCGGGGCGCTGGCGGTCGCGCTGGCCACCCTGCGGCCGCAGGCCTCGGTGACCGGTGTGGACGCCGACGCGGGCGCACTGGACTACGCGCGGCGCAACGCCGCCTCGACGACGGCGAGCATGGTGGCCGGGGATGTCGCCGACGCCGATCTGCTCGCGGATCTGGCCGGTACCGTGGACCTCGTGGTGTCCAATCCACCGTATGTCCCGGCCGGCGCCGAGGTGGAACCCGAAGTCGCCGAGCATGATCCGGCGCACGCGGTGTTCGGCGGCGCCGACGGGATGGCCGTCATCGTCCCTCTCGTCGCGCACGCCGCACGCTGGCTCAAGCCCGGCGGGTTGCTGGCCGTCGAGCATGATGACACCACCTCGGCGCCGACGGTCGAGACCATCTGCGCCACGGGCTGTTTCGACGAGGTCACCCCGCACTCCGATCTCGCCGGCCGGCCACGTTTCGTGACGGCGCGCAGGCTGGTAGGGCAGCGCGCGTGACCCAGATGCTGGACTGCCGAAACCCGGCGAACCGTTCCCACGCCATCAACGAGGCGGTGCGCACCGTCAAGAGCGGCCGGCTGGTGGTGATGCCGACCGACACGGTGTACGGACTTGGCGCCGACGCGTTCGACAGCCGGGCGGTGGCCGCCCTGCTGTCGGCCAAGGGCCGCGGCCGGGACATGCCGGTCGGTGTGCTGGTGGGTTCCTGGCACACCATCGAGGGGTTGGTGTACTCGGTGCCCGCGGAGGCCCGCGAACTGATCCGGGCCTTCTGGCCCGGCGCGCTCAGCCTGGTGGTCAAGCAGGCCCCCTCGCTGCAGTGGGATCTCGGCGACGCCCGCGGCACCGTCATGCTTCGGATGCCGTTGCACCCGGTGGCGATCGAGTTGCTGCGCGAGACCGGTCCGATGGCGGTCTCGAGTGCCAACATCTCCGGCCAGCCGCCGGCCACCACCGCCGCCGACGCCCAGCGACAACTCGGGGACCTCGTCGACGTCTACCTCGACGGCGGCCCCGCGGAGCAGTCGGCCGCCTCCACGATCGTCGACCTCACTGCGGCGACCCCGCGGCTGCTGCGGGAGGGGCCGGTCAGCGCCGAGGCGGTGGCACGGGTCCTGGGCGTCGATGCCGCCTCGCTCACCGGCTGAGCCGGAGTACCGTTTTCTCCGATGGTGACCCTCCTTGCGTTGTCCGACAGGGGAGCCGGTGTGCCCCTGCGGGAGTTGGCCCTGGTCGGGCTGACCGCGGCGATCGTCACCTACTTCGCCACCGGGGGCGTGCGGGTGCTGGCCCGCCGGCTCGGGGCGGTGGCCTACCCTCGCGAACGCGATGTGCACTCCAGGCCCACCCCGCGGATGGGCGGGCTGGCGATGTACCTCGGAGTCGGATCGGCGGTATTCCTGGCCTCCCAACTGCCGGCGCTGAATCGCGGCTTCATCTACTCCTCGGCATTGCCGGCGGTGGTGATCGCCGGCGGGCTGATCATGGGCATCGGACTGATCGACGACCGCTGGGGTCTGGACGCGCTGACCAAGTTCGCCGGGCAGATCACTGCGGCCAGCGTCCTGGTGACGATGGGTGTGGCCTGGAGTGTGCTCTACATCCCGTTCGGTTCGGTGGGCACCATCGTGCTGGACCAGGCCTCCTCGATCCTGCTGACCTTGGCGATGACGGTCGCCATCGTCAACGCGATGAACTTCGTCGACGGGCTCGACGGACTGGCGGCCGGTCTGGGTCTGATCACCGCGATGGCGATCTGCATCTTCTCCGTCGGTCTGCTCCGCGATCACGGCGGCGACGTGTTGTTCTATCCGCCCGCGGTGATCTCGGTGGTGCTGGCCGGCGCGTGCCTGGGCTTTCTGCCGCACAACTGGCATCCGGCCCGGATCTTCATGGGGGATTCCGGGTCGATGCTGGTGGGCCTCATGCTCGCCGCCGCCTCGACGACGGCTGCGGGCCCGATCTCGCAGAGCGCCTACGGCGCCCGGGACGTCTTCGCCCTGCTCTCGCCGTTCCTGCTCGTGGTGGCCGTGGTCTTCGTCCCGGCCCTGGACATGTTGCTGGCGATCGTGCGGCGCACCCGGGCGGGCCGCAGCCCGTTCAGTCCGGACAAGATGCACCTGCACCATCGGCTGCTGCAGATCGGCCACTCCCACCGCCGGGCGGTGCTGCTGATCTATCTGTGGGTGGGCGTGGTCGCACTCGGGGCGGCGAGCACCATTTTCGTCGACCCCCGCTATACCGGCGCGGTGATGCTGGCAGCCTTCCTGGTCGCCGGAATCGTCACTGTGATCCCCTTGGTTCGGGGGGATTCCGGGTCACCCCGAGGCGACGAAACCGACGACGAGGACAGCGATCTGACCCGGTTGCGGGACAGCCTGTACGACGGCAGGTAGTAGCCGAATTAGGCCCGTTTACCATGTGGTACCGTGCTGGCGAACGCCATTCGGCGGCTCCTTCCGGTGACGAAGATTGTGGGTAGTTCTTGTGACGACGCCAGCGCACGAAGCGCCGTTGGTGTTGCCGTCCGTCACCTTTCAGCCCACCCGTCTGCTGCTCATCTCCGGGGTGTTGGCCGCACTGGCCGTCGGCCTGTCGGCCTGGGCCGGCTATGTGATGTTCGGGGCGTTCTTCACCGTGGGCCTGGGCCTCGGTCTGATCAACGCCCTGCTGGTGCAGCGCTCGGTGGCCTCCATCACCGCCAGTGATCACCCGCTCAAGAAGAAGATGGCGCTGAACTCGGCCACCCGACTGCTGGTGATCACCGCGATTGGCCTGGCCATCGCGTTCGCGTTCCGACCCCTGGGGCTGGGTGTTGTCTTCGGACTGGCGCTGTTCCAGGTGGTCCTGGTTCTTTCCACCGCGTTGCCGGTCTGGAAGAAGATCCGGACCGGTGAAGCGGACGCATATGCAGAAACCGCCTCAATTCCCGCCGAGATACCCAAGGATTGGGCACCATGACCGAACAGATCCTCGCCGAAGGTGCGATCGAGGTCGGCCACCACACCACAGCCACCTGGCTTGGCATGACGGTGAACACCGACACGATCTACGCGACCGCGCTGGCCGCGGTCATCACCTTGGCGCTGGCCTTCTTCCTGCGCGCGAAGGTCACCTCGACCGGTGTGCCCGGCGGTGTGCAGCTGTTCTGGGAGGCCATCACCACCCAGATGCGCGGTCAGATCGAGCAGGCCATCGGCATGAAGATCGCCCCGTTCGTGCTGCCGCTGGCGGTCACGCTGTTCGTCTTCATCCTGATCGCGAACTGGATCTCGGTGCTGCCGGTGCAGTACGGCACCGCCGAGGGCGGCACCGGTGAGCTGCTCAAGCCACCGGCCTCCGACATCAATTTCGTGCTGGCGCTCGCGCTGTTCGTGTTCCTCTGCTACCACGCCGCCGGCATCTGGCGCCGTGGTCTGATCGGCCACCCGGTCAAGCTGCTCAAGGGCCACGTCGCGTTCCTGGCGCCGATCAACCTCGTCGAGGAGATCGCCAAGCCGATCTCGCTGTCGCTGCGACTCTTCGGCAACATCTTCGCCGGCGGCATCATGGTCGCGCTGATCGCGCTGTTCCCGCCGTACATCATGTGGGCGCCCAACGCGATCTGGAAGACCTTCGACCTTTTCGTCGGCTTGATCCAGGCCTTCATCTTCTCGCTGCTGACCATCCTGTACTTCAGCCAGTCGATGGAACTCGACGAAGAACACCACTAGACAACCCGCATAACCACAAGCTCTGGTAGGACCCCTACCAGTCACCAAGGAGGAAAGTAATGGCAGCAGTTGATCCCGCAATCGTGTCGGGTGCGCTGATCGGCGGCGGACTGATCCTGGGCGGCGGCGCCATCGGCGCCGGTATCGGCGACGGTATCGCCGGCAACGCCCTGATCTCGGGCATCGCCCGCCAGCCGGAACTGCTGCCGATGCTTCGGACCCAGTTCTTTATCGTCATGGGTCTGGTGGACGCCATCCCGATTATCGGGGTCGCCATCGCGCTCTACATCATGTTTGCTGTCGTCGGCGGCTAAACACGAATCCAATTAGGTAACGGCTATGAACATCAACCTGACGCTGATCGGCCA
>JAPOKC010000034.1 GCA_029977845.1 Mycobacteriaceae bacterium
AGCGAAGGCCGGGAGGATCTTGCTCCAGCCTGGTTCCGGAACCGCGTAGGCGACCAGATTGAGCGTGGATTCACTGTCTTCGGCGGTTCCGCCGCCGACCACATCGCTGGCTCCGCCACCGCACGCAGTCAACACGGTCGCGGTGAGGGCGACGGCCGCGGCGATGCGCCAGTGGCGGGGGGTCGGGGTGATCATGGACAGCCTTTCGTGATCGGGATCGGAGTGAACACACCCGTCACAAAACGGCGACATGCGATACGTGGACGGGCAGGAGGCGCGTCAGCGACAACAGCGAACGACGAAGGCAGACGCCACCACGGCGCTGTTGATTCCGGACGTCGAATTCACGGTCGGGAGCCTACCTCAGCGGTTGAGCAACCACACCACGACGACGAGCAGCAGAAGGGCCACCAGAGCCAGCGTGACCCGGGAACGCGGCATACCGCTCACGGCTGCGGCTCCGTATCCCCGCGCAGCCTTCGCGACACCCGGATGACCCTTCCGAGCAGGGCATCCGCACCGACGGCGATCCCGTAGGCCAGCAGCAGGGCAACCGGCATGACGATCACCGTCTGCCACACGAAACCGAGCCCGGACAGCCACAGTTCCGCGCTGTCCCACCAGCTCAGCAACCCGTTCACCGCATCAGACTAAGCCCCGCTCTCAGCTCGGTTGCGATCTGGGCAGATCGGTGGACGCGACAGCCTCCCCACGACCATCATGTGGGCATGTCTGACGGCCAGCCGTTTCCGATCACGGTGACGCAAAGTGCGTCACCGGTTCCCACCCCGGCAAGCAGGAGCCCGTTTCCGCCCATCGCGGACTACGCGTTCCTGTCGGACTGCGAGAACACCTGCCTGATATCGGCCGCCGGGTCGGTGGAGTGGATGTGCGTGCCGCGGCCGGACTCCCCCAGCGTGTTCGGCGCCGTCCTGGACCGTGGGGCCGGGCATTTCCGGCTCGGCCCCTACGGGGTCACCGTTCCGGCTGCCCGCCGGTACCTGCCGGGCAGCCTGATCATGGAGACCACCTGGCAGACACCGACCGGCTGGCTGATCATCCGCGACGCGCTGGTGATGGGGCCGTGGCACGACCTCGATACGCGCTCGCACACCCATCGGCGCACCCCGATGGACTGGGATGCCGAACACATCCTGCTGCGCACGGTGCGCTGTGTGAGCGGCACCGTGGAACTGGTGATGAACTGCGAACCGTCCTTCGACTACGGGCGGATCAATCCGACCTGGGAGTACTCCGCCGACGCCTACGGCGAGGCGGTCGCGACCGCAGGCTCCGATCCAGACGGCAACCCGACACTGCGGCTCACGACGAATCTGCGGATCGGACTCGAGGGCCGCGAGGCGCGGGCCCGCACCCGACTCAAGGAGGGCGACAACGCCTTCGTCGCACTGTCCTGGTCCAAGCACCCGACGCCGCAGACCTATGAGGAAGCCGCACACAAGATGTGGCAGACCTCCGAGGCCTGGCGGCAGTGGATCAACATCGGACACTTCCCCGACCACCCGTGGCGGGCATACCTGCAACGCAGCGCCCTGACGTTGAAGGGCCTGACCTATTCGCCCACCGGCGCGCTGCTCGCGGCCAGCACCACTTCGCTTCCGGAAACCCCACGGGGTGAACGTAACTGGGATTACCGCTACGCCTGGGTGCGCGACTCGACGTTCGCCCTGTGGGGCCTCTACACACTGGGACTGGACCGCGAAGCCGATGACTTCTTCTCGTTCATCGCCGACGTGTCCGGAGCTAACAACGGTGAGCGCCAGCCGTTGCAGATCATGTACGGCGTGGGCGGGGAGCGCGAACTGGTGGAGGCCGAACTCGATCATCTGTCCGGCTATGACGGCGCGCGTCCGGTTCGCATCGGCAACGGCGCCTACAACCAGCGCCAGCATGACATCTGGGGCACGATGCTCGATTCGGTCTACCTGCACTGCAAGTCGCGGGAGAACATCTCCGACCAGTTGTGGCCGGTGCTCAAGGAACAGGTCGAGGAGGCCATCAAGCACTGGCGCGAGCCGGACCGCGGCATCTGGGAGGTACGCGGCGAACCGCAGCACTTCACCTCATCGAAGGTGATGTGCTGGGTGGCGCTGGACCGCGGCGTGAAACTCGCCGAGCTCCAAGGCTCCAAGAGCTACGCCCAGCAGTGGCGCGAGATCGCCGAGGAGATCAAGGCCGACATCCTGGCCCACGGTGTCGACCACCGCGGAGTCTTCACCCAGCGCTACGGCGACCCCGCGCTGGACGCCTCACTGCTGCTGGTTCCGCTGCTGCGCTTCCTGCCGTCCGACGATCCGCGGGTGCGGGCCACCGTGCTGGCGATCGCCGACGAGCTGACCGAGGACGGCCTGGTGCTGCGCTATCGCACGCACGAGACCGACGACGGCCTGTCCGGCGAGGAGGGTTCGTTCACCATCTGCTCGTTCTGGCTGGTGTCGGCGCTGGTGGAGATCGGCGAGATCAGCCGGGCACGGCATCTGTGCGAGCGGCTGCTGTCCTTCGCCAGCCCGCTGCACCTCTACGCCGAGGAGATCGAGCCGAGCACCGGGCGGCATCTGGGCAACTTCCCGCAGGCGTTCACCCACCTGGCGTTGATCAACGCGGTGGTGCACGTCATCCGCGCCGAGGAACAGGCCGACGGGACCGGGATGTTCCAGCCGGCCAACGCGCCGACCTGACCGGGCCTACTTCTTCTTGTCGCCGGCTTTGTCGCTGCCCGCCTCGGTGGACAGCGCGGCGACGAAGGCCTCCTGCGGGACGTCGACCCGTCCGATGGTCTTCATCCGCTTCTTGCCCTCCTTCTGCTTCTCCAGCAGTTTGCGTTTACGGGTGATGTCACCGCCGTAGCACTTGGCGAGCACGTCCTTGCGGATCGCCCGGATGTTCTCGCGAGCGATGATCTTCGAGCCGATGGCGGCCTGTACCGGAACCTCGAACTGCTGACGCGGGATGAGTTCCTTGAGTTTGACGGTCATCTTATTGCCGTAGGCCTGCGCGGAATCCTTGTGCACGATCGCGCTGAACGCGTCGACTGCCTCGCCCTGAAGCAGGATGTCGACCTTGACCAGCGCGGCCTCCTGCTCGCCGGCCTCCTCGTAGTCCAGGCTGGCGTAGCCGCGGGTGCGCGATTTCAACGAGTCGAAGAAGTCGAAGATGATCTCGCCCAACGGCATGATGTAGCGCAGTTCGACGCGCTCGGGTGACAGGTAGTCCATCCCGCCCAGTTCACCGCGACGGGATTGGCACAGTTCCATGATGGTGCCGATGAACTCACTGGGCGCGATCACCGTGCACTTGACGATCGGCTCGTAGATCTCGCGCATCTTTCCCGGCGGCCAGTCCGACGGGTTGGTGACGATCTTCTCGGTGCCGTCCTCCTGGATCACCCGGTAGACCACGTTGGGCGCCGTCGAGATCAGGTCGAGATCGAACTCGCGCTCAAGCCGCTCCCGGGTGATCTCCATGTGCAGCAGACCCAGGAAGCCGCACCGGAAACCGAAGCCGAGCGCCACCGACGTCTCCGGCTCGTAGGTCAGCGCGGCATCGTTGAGTTGCAACTTGTCCAGTGCCTCACGCAGATTCGGATAATCGGACCCGTCAACGGGATACAACCCCGAATAGACCATCGGCTTCGGCTCGCGGTACCCGGTCAGCGCCTCGGTGGCGCCGTTGCGCGCTGATGTCACGGTGTCGCCGACCTTGGACTGGCGGACATCCTTCACGCCGGTGATGAGGTAGCCCACCTCACCCACACCGAGACCCTCGGTGGGCTTGGGCTCCGGCGAGACGATGCCGACCTCGAGCAGTTCGTGGGTGGCGCCGGTGGACATCATCTTGATCCGCTCGCGCGGGGTGATCCTGCCGTCGACGACGCGGACGTAGGTGACCACGCCGCGGTAGATGTCGTAGACCGAGTCGAAGATCATCGCCCGCGCCGGGGCATCGGAGTCGCCGGTGGGTGCGGGCACCTGGCGGACCACCTCATCGAGCAGTTCGGCCACGCCCTCACCGGTCTTGCCGGACACCCGCAGGACTTCAGACGGCTCACACCCGATGATGTGCGCGAGTTCTCCCGCGTAGCGTTCCGGATCAGCGGCGGGCAGGTCGATCTTGTTGAGCACCGGGATGATGTGCAGATCGCGGTCCAGGGCCAGGTAAAGATTCGCCAGTGTCTGAGCCTCGATGCCCTGGGCGGCATCGACCAGCAGCACCGCGCCCTCGCAGGCCTCCAGCGCGCGGGACACCTCGTAGGTGAAGTCGACGTGGCCGGGCGTGTCAATCAAGTGCAGAACGAATTCCTGGTCACCAACTTTCCAGGGAAGCCGGACGTTCTGCGCCTTGATGGTGATACCGCGCTCACGCTCGATGTCCATCCGATCCAGGTACTGGGCGCGCATGTCCCGGTCCGAGACGACACCGGTCAGCTGAAGCATCCGGTCGGCCAGCGTGGACTTGCCGTGGTCGATGTGGGCGATGATGCAGAAGTTCCGAATCTGCGCCGGCGCGGTGAAGGTCTTGTCGGCGAAACTGCTGATGGGAATCTCCTGGTGAACCGTCGTCGGGGTGCAACCAGGGTATCCAATGCCCTCTGACGCCCCACTATGCTCATCAGAATGGCGTCGGCGTGGAGGACGTTTCAGCAGATCCTGAGGGGCACCGAGCACCTGGTGTTCAACGAGGCCCCCAAGTTGCTGCGCACCCTCCAGGACCCCGAAGCGGTCCAGCGCACCATCGCGCAGGGCCTGCGGATAGGCCTCGAGACCCTGGTGGGCGGTCCCATCTTCGACCCGCCGAAGCAGATCACCACCGGGCGCCCGGTCACCGAGCGCAGTACCCCCACCGACCGCCGTGCGCGGCGGATCGAGTACTCACCGGATCTGGACGGCCAGGCCGACCCGGGCGAGATCGTCTGGACCTGGGTGGTCTTCGAAGACGACCCGACCCGCGGCAAGGACCGCCCGGTGCTGGTGATCGGCCGGGAGAGCCGGACACTGCTGGGATTGATGTTGTCCAGCCAGACCCACCACGCCGACGACGCGACCTGGGTCAGTATCGGGGCAGGCGCCTGGGACTCAGGCTACGAGGACGGCGAGGCCCGGCCCAGCTGGGTGCGGCTGGACCGGGTGCTCGACGTTCCCGAAGAGGGCATCCGGCGCGAGGGCGCGATTCTGGACCGCCCCACCTTCGAGATCATCGCGACCCGGTTGCGGACCGAATACCGCTGGAGCTGAACGGCTTTCAGCCGCCCTGGGTGATGTAGTCATGCAGCTGCTGGCGTTCGGCCTGCAGTTCCTCCATCCGGTGCTTGACCACATCACCCAGGCTGACGATGCCCACCAGCCGACCGTTCTCAAGAACCGGGATGTGCCGGACCCTGTTGTTGGTCATCAGCGCGGCGAGATCGTCGATTCGGTCTTCGGGTGAACACGTCACCATGTCGGTGGTCATGATCTCGCCGACCGGCCGAGCCAGCAGGTCGGGTCCGTGATGGTGCAGTTTGCGGACGACATCGCGTTCCGAGACGATCCCGCACACCCCGTCGGGGTTCATGACGACCATGGCACCGATGTTGTGCACGGTCAGTTCGTTCAGAAACGACGTCACCGTCGTGGTCTCGGTGACGGTCGCGACCTCCGACCCCTTGGTGCGCAAGATGTCCGCGATCCGCATGAACCCTCCCCTGTGCGAACTCGGCTGTGATGGATGTCACACAAGGCTACGACTCCCGGTCGCCGCGCGGAAGTGGCGCGGGAGTAAGAACGTGCAGATGGACATCACCTTGCTCGGCACCGGCAGTCCCATGATCGACCCCAACAGGGCCGGACCCTCGACCCTCGTACAAGCCGATGGCGCAACCTTCCTGGTGGACTGCGGACGCGGGGTGCTGATGCGAATGGCGGCGGCCGGCGTGCAGGCCACCGGGCTGACCGCACTGCTCTTGACCCATCTGCACAGCGACCACATCACCGACCTCGCCGACGTGATCACCACCCGGTGGATCACCAGCCTCGGGCCGGCCCCGCTGCCGATCATCGGGCCGCCCGGCACCAAAGCGGTGGTCGCAGCGATCATGGCCGCACTCGCCCCGGACATCTCCTATCGAATCGCCCACCACGCCGACATCACCGAACCCCCGGCACTGGAGGTCGAGGAGCACGTGGAGGGGCTGGTCTGGAACCACGACGGTGTGCGGATCACGGTGGCCCCCACCGACCACCGCCCGGTCGAGCCCACCATCGCCTTCCGGATTCACGCACCCGGCTCGTCGGTGGTGCTGGCCGGTGACACCGTCCCGTGCGCCACGCTGGACGAGTTGGCCAGCGGCGCGGACATACTGGTGCACACGGTGATTCGCAAGGATCTCGTCGAGCAGATGCCGGTCCAGCGGATCCGGGACATCCTCGACTACCACTCGTCGGTCGAACAGGCCGCGGCCACCGCATCTCGCGCCGGGGTGGACACCCTGGTGCTCACCCACTACGTCCCGCCGCTGGCGCCGGGCCAGGAGGACCAGTGGCGGGCGCTGGCGGCGGCTGAGTTCGGTGGCCGGATCGAACTCGGTGACGACCTGCTGAAGGTGTCGGTTTAAGCCAGCCTGGTCATCTCCACCACCACGTCCAGATCGCTGGAGCCGACTCCGAGATAGATGCCTTTCAGCGGTGCGACGTCGGAGTAACTGCGGCCGGATCCGACGCTGATGTACTGCTCGCTGATCGCGGTGTCGTTGGTCGGATCGTAGTTCCACCAGCCGCCGGTCCACGCCTGGATCCAGGCGTGGCTCTCTCCCTGGACGGCCTGACCGATCTCGGCGTCGGGCATCGGGTGCAGATAACCCGACATGTAGCGCGCCGGAATCCCCAACGCGCGCAACAGGATCAGCGTCAGATGCGCGAAATCCTGGCAGACGCCCTGACCCTCCTTGAGTGCGTCCAACCCGGAGGTGTGCACTCCGGTGGAACCCGGGACGTAGTTCAACTGGCCGCGCACCCACTCGACCGCAGCGAGAACGGCGTGGTGGGGGTCGTGAGCCTTGGCCAATTGCGCGGCGATCCGGTCGACCTTCTTGCTGGCTGGTGTGTACGGCGTCGCGATCAGGTACTCGTGGTAACGATCCGCGACCGCGTCGGAGCGGATACCGTCCCAGCCGAGTTCCGGCACCGGCCCCTCGGGTTTGTCGGTCTCGACCACCGAGGACGAGGTGACCTCAAGTTCGAGATGTGGAGCGTGCAGATCGAAGGCGGTCACCAAAGTTCCCCAGTAGTCCACGTATCGGTAGGACCGGGTGGCCGGCGCGGTCTCGACCCGGTTGATGATCACGTTCTGCCGGGAGTCCGACCGCGGGGTCATCCGGGCCTCGTTGTAGGAGGCGGTCACCGGCCCCTTGTAGGCGTATCCGGTCTCGTGCACCACCCGCATCCGCCACATCAGATCTCACCCGCCTCGACCGCAAGATCGCCGTCGTGCCCGGCGTCGGACCAGGCCACCCACAACGTCGGCCGGAAGTATTGCAGCGCAAGGGCTTCCCCGACGTCGCGGCAGGTGGCCTGCAGGCCGGCAAGCCGGTCCTCGAGGGAGTCCAGCAGCGCGCCGGGACGGACGAACTCCAACTCGCTGCGGGCCCGGCCCAGCAGCCGTCGGGCTTCCGCGCCCGGACCGACCCGGTCGTCCTTGCCCTTCATCAGTTCGTCGAGGCTGTGTTCGGCAAGGCGCAGCGAGAAGAAGGCCGAGCGCGGGAACATCCGGTCCAGCAGCATGAACTCCACCACCCGGTTGGCGTCCAGAACACCGCGATGGGTGCGCAGGTAGGTGTCATGGGCGCCGGCCGCGCGCAGCACGCTCACCCAGGCCGGCGAGGATGCGCTGTCCCCGACGCGGGAGAGCAGCAGCCGCATGGTCATGTCGACCCTTTCCAGGGCACGCCCGAGCACCAGGAAGCGGTAGCCGTCGTCGCGGGACAGCGTCGAGTCCGACAGTCCGGCGAACATCGCGGCCCGGCCTTCGATGAAGGTGAAGAACTCATGCGGGCCGAGCCGACGTGCGGCGCGCTCGCGTTCGGCCATCGCGTTGTAGGTGGTGTTGATGCACTCCCACATATCGCTGGAGATGACCTCGCGGGCCGATCGGGCGTTCTCCCGGGCGGCGCTGACGGCGTCGACGATCGAACAGCCTTCCGAAAGCCCGCGACTGAACGCCACCAGATCGGTCAGCGACCACATGTCCAGCCGGTTGCCCGGTGGCTCGATTCCCATGACGTCCAACAGGATTCGCGAGGCGTGGTCGGGATCGACACTGGAATCCTCGAGCAGCTGGTGGACCGTGACGTCGAGGATCCGCGCGGTGTCGTCGGCCCGTTCGACGTAACGGCCGATCCAGTACAGCGCTTCAGCGTTGCGGGCGAGCATCAGCACACCCCCGTCTGCTGTTGTTGTTGCTGCTGCTGCTGTTGGCCGGCGAGTGCCTGCTGCTGCACGGGGTGCATGTCGGCCGTCACCGGGCGCCGCAGACTTCGGACGACCTGTGCGGCGGACAGTTCCCGGACCGCGGAGGAGGTCCGCGACGCCAGCACCCAGGTGTCCTTGGAGCCGCCGCCCTGGCTGGAGTTGACCACCAACGATCCCTTGGTGAGGGCGACCCGGGTCAGCCCGCCGGGCAGCACCCAGACCTTCTCCCCGTCGTTGACCGCGAACGGGCGCAGATCCACGTGCCGGGGTGTCAGCGTGTCGCCGACCTTGGTGGGAACCGTGGACAGTTGCACCACCGGCTGCGCGATCCATCCGCGCGGATCGGCGATGACCTTCTTGCGCACCGCGGCGAGTTCCTTCTCGGTGGCACTCGGGCCGAAGACGATCCCGTAGCCGCCGGAGCCCTCGACGGGTTTGACGACGAGTTCATCGAGCCTGTCGAGCACCTCGGCGCGCTCGTCGTCGAGCCAGCAGCGGAAGGTGTCGACGTTGGCCAGCGACGGTTTCTCGCCGAGGTAATACTCGATCATGGTCGGCACGTAGGTGTAAACCAGCTTGTCGTCGCCGATACCGTTGCCGACCGCGCTGGAGATCACCACGTTGCCGGCCCGCGCGGCGTTGATCACACCGGCCACGCCGAGCACCGAGTCGGGCCTGAACTGCATCGGGTCCAGGTATTCGTCGTCGATGCGGCGGTAGATGACGTCGACCTGACGCTCCCCCTCGGTGGTGCGCATGTAGACGATGTTGTCGCGACAGAACAGGTCCGGGCCCTCGACGAGTTCGACACCCATCTGCCGGGCCAGCAGCGAGTGCTCGAAATACGCGGAGTTGAACGGACCGGGTGTCAGCACCACGACGGTCGGATCGGATTCGTTGGTGGCGGCCGCGTTGCGCAACGCCCGCAGCAGGTGCGACGGGTAGTCGTCGACCGAGCGGACCCGGTGCGTGCCGAACAGGTTCGGGAAAACCCGGGTCATCACCCGGCGGTTCTCCATCACATAGGACACCCCGGACGGCGAGCGCAGGTTGTCCTCCAGCACCCGGAAGACACCCTGGGCGTCGCGGACGATGTCGATACCGGCGACGTGGATGCGGACCCCGTTGGGCGGGTCGATGCCTACGGCCTCCCGGTGGAAGTGCTCGCTGGAGGTGATCAGCCGGCGCGGCAGCACCCCGTCGCGCAGGATCTCCTGATCGCCGTAGATGTCGTCGAGGAAACGCTCCAGGGCGATCACCCGCTGGGCGATACCGGCTTCGAGCCTGGCCCACTCAGCCGCCGAGATGACCCGGGGCACCAGGTCCAGGGGGAAGGGCCGTTCCTCCTGCCCGGACAGCGCGAAGGTGATGCCCTGGTCGACGAAGGCCCTGCCCAGTGCCTCGGCCCGGGCGCCGAGCTCGTCGCCGTTGGTGGGCGCGAGTTCGGAGTAGATGCCCTTGTAGGGCGCCCTGACCTTGCCCTGGCGGTCGAACATCTCGTCGAAAGCGGCTGAATAGGGGCCCAGGTCGGCGTACCCGCCGAAGATCTCGGCATCGTCGAGAACGCCGGACGGCGGGCCGGCACTTCGTGAAGTCACGGCTCACATGCTGCATGAGAACGGCCGTTTTCGCAGGCCGTGCGGCCTCACTTTGGGTCCGGAGTGCCGATACTGGTATTCTCAGCCCAACGCTGCGAGGGCTCTTCGCCCCGGCATATCAGACCAGCTTTTGAGAATTAGAGGAACTCACGCGTGGCCAACATCAAGTCGCAGAAGAAGCGCATCCTGACCAACGAGCGTCGTCGGGTGCGCAACAAGTCGGTGAAGTCCTCGCTGCACACCGCTATCCGCGGTCTGCGCTCGGCCATCGCCGAAGGCGACAAGGACAAGGCCGGCGAACTGCTGGCCACGACCAGCCGCAAGCTGGACAAGGCCGCCACCAAGGGCGTCATCCACAAGAACCAGGCCGCCAACAAGAAGTCGGCGCTGACCCAGGCGTTCAACAAGCTCTGATCCCTCAACGCCCCCGCGCGTGAAGTTATCTTCACCGTGGGCGCCGTGCGTGAAGATAATTTCACGCACGAGCCGCAGGACTGCGATCTAACGCCCGCCGGCCAGCTGCGCAACCTTGCGGACCGCGGTCTCCAGCGCGTAGTCGGCATTGGCCGCCGCGCCCTTGACGTCGGCGTTGAGGGCCGCCACCAACCGGATCGCGGTCGCCACGTTCGCCCGCGACCACCGGCGGGCCTGCTTCTGCGCCTTCTCAACCCGGAACGGGTGCATCCCCACCTCACCGGCGAGCTGCCTCGGGTTGCCCGACAGCGGCCCGATCCGGGCGATTGCGTGGACCGCCTCGGCCAGGGCGTCGGCCAGCACGACGTGCGGCACCCCGCTGGCCATCGCCCAGCGCAGCGCCTCGGCCGCCCCGGCGACGTCACCGGTGACCGCCTTGTCGGCGATCTCGAACCCGGAGACCTCCGCGGTGCCGGCGTGGTAGCGGCGCACCGCGGCGACCGTGACGGCGCCGCCGGTGTCGGCGACCAGTTGCGAGCAGACCGAGGCGAGTTCGCGCAGGTTGGATCCGACCCCGTCGAGCAGTGCGTCGACGGTGTCGTCGTCGACCTTGACCTTCAGCGCCCGGAATTCCGAGCGCACGAAGCCGCCCAGCGCGCGGGGGCCACTGAGCTTCTCCGCCGGGTGGGTCTGGGCACCCAGGTCCTTGAGCTGACCGGCCAGCGCCTTGGCCCGGCCACCACCGGAGTGCACAACGACGAGCACGGTGCCGGGCGGCAGATCGGCGGCGGCCTCCGCGACCAGGGCGGCCGCCTCCTTGCCGGCCTCGTCGGCGGACTCCAGGATCACCACCCGTTCGTCGGCGAACAGCGACGGGCTCAGCAGTTCGGCCAGTTCATTGGTGGAGACCTCACCGGCCCGTAGCCGGTTGACCGGGATGTCGGGGGTGCCGGCCGAGTCGCGCGCAGCGCGCAGGATCTCACCGATCGCGCGTTCGACGAGAAGTTCCTCATCGCCGAGCACCAGATGCAGACCCGGATTGGCAGTCACCCCCCGATGGTGTCACGGCACTCCGACGGCGCCACAGCAGCATGCCCGCGAGTCCGGCCAGTCCCGCCCCGCCGACCGCCCCGAGGCCGGCCCATCCGTCGGGCACGGCCACCGACGCACCCGGCGCCGATGCCGCCTGATGTGCCACCTGAAGCAGCCACCACAGTTCCGGCCCGGTGAATCGCACCAGCAATCCCGCCGCCGACGGCCAGATCGGCGCCAGCACCGCGGCCGCGGTCCCCAGCACGGTGATGGGCGGGATGACCACGGCCACAACCAGATTGGCGAACACCGACACCAGACTGAAGCGACCTGAGATGGCCGCGATGAGCGGGGCGGTGACCCACTGCGCAACCAGAGCGACACAGACCGCGTCGGCCAGCGGCTTGGGCCAGCCGCGGGCGACGAGCCGCCGTGACCAGACCGGGGCGATGAGGACGAGCGCCGCGGTGGCCGAGACCGACAGCGCGAAGCCAACGTCGACGGCCAGTTGCGGGGCGAACATGAGCACGGCGATCACTGCCGCCGACAGCGCCGGGACGGCCTGGCGCCGACGCGAGGTCAGCACGGCCAGCAGACCGATCGCCGCCATCAGCGACGCCCGCAACACGCTGGCCCCCGGTTGCACGACGGTGACGAACGCGAGCAGTGCCACCGCGGCCAGTCCGACTGCGGGCCGGGGACCGATGAACCGAGCCGAGAGCAGTACCGCCGCGCAGACGATCGAGACGTTGGCGCCGGACACCGCGGTCAGATGAGTCAGACCGGCTGTGCGGAACTCCGTCGCGGTGACCGGAGCGACGGCCGAGGTGTCGCCGAGCACGAGGCCGGGCAGCATTGCGGCCTGACCGGACGGCAGCACCGCGCGGCAGAGTGCGGCAAAGCGATCCCGAACCGACTGCGCCATTCGTTGTACGGCCGGCGCGGTGCCCAATTCCGGGCGGCCCGCGGCCGTCAGCACGGCCACGCTGAGATCCCGCCGGGATGGTTTGGCGATACGCGCCCGGAACCTGGCCGGCTGGCCGGGGATCAGCCGGCCGAACTCCGGTCCGGCCGCGAAAACGGTGACGCCACCAGCCATGTCGTCATCACCGACCCGGACCAGGTCGCCGCGGAACATCAATCGCCCGGACCCGACCATGTGCGGGCTCTCGGCCGGCGCCACGGTGACCCAGGCGGTGCCGCCGAATCGATGGGTGACCGGATGATGGCGCACGGCGTCGCTGCGCAACCCGGCGGCCAGTCCGAACGCACAACCGATCAATGCCATGCCCACCACACCGGCACGGGCGGTTCGCAACACCGGATGGCGATCACCGAGCACGCGGGCGATCAGCGCCCATCCGGCTGCCGTCGCGGCGAAGACGACCGCGATCGCCGGACCGATCCCCCAGGCGATCCCGGCCGAGGTCGCCGCCCACGCGCTGAGCGCGGCCGGAACGAGCCTCAGGTCCATATCGCCTCACACCCGAACCAGGGGCCGCAGCCTCTCCAGCCTGGCCGGCCCGATACCGTCGACCTCGCCCAGTTGATCGACGCTGCTGAACCTCCCGTTGGCCTGCCGCCAGGCGACGATCGCCGCGGCCGTCACGGGCCCGACGCCGGGCAGTGCGTCGAACTGCTCGACCGTCCCGGTGTTGAGGTCGATCGGTCCGGCGGGCTTGGGCGACGCCGTGGCGGCCGGCGGCGCAGTCCGGCCGGTTGAACTTCCCAGCGCGGCTGGGTGCCCGGCCGGCGCGGCGATACCGACGACGATCTGCTCGCCGTCGTCGACGTGCCGGGCGAGGTTGAGGCCCAGGGTGTCAGCCCCGGCCAGCACGCCCCCGGCCGCGGCCACCGCGTCGGCGATCCGTGACTGCGGGGGCAGGGTCACCAGACCGGGCTGGTGCACCAGTCCGACGACGCTGACGACCACCGACTGAGCGGCCGGGGACGCGGTTGCCGAGGTGGACGGAACCGGCTCAACCGGAGGCAGTTTCGCCGACACCACCGGCGCGGGGTGCGACCGCATCAGGGTGAACACTGTGATCAACACGGCAAGCACCGCGATCGCGGCCAGCGCGATCCCGCCGGCCCGACCGGGATCGGCCCGAATGCCCTCCAGCCAGGCCTGCCCGCGCGGGATGGCGCCGTCGGGCACCCAGCCGGGAACCCGTCCGTCGTCGTCGGAGTCCGGATCCTCGTCGTCGGGATCGACGAGCGGCTCGACTCCCAGCCGGCGGTGCAGGGCGGCCAGTGGCTGTTCGGTTGCCATGAGCGCGACGTTAGACACACCGACCGACTGGGTTCGCCGTCCGGAACCTCCGTGGGGCACGGCCTGTGGACCAATCCGGGTGTGTGTACGGGGCCGGGCCCTAGGGTGAAGCCATGACCGCAACCGAACGTCCCCTCCGGGTCATTCAGTGGACCACCGGCAATATCGGCCGCCGCTCGCTACACGCCATCATCGGCCGACCCGATATGGAGCTGGTCGGCGTGTACGCGCACGGCGCGGACAAGATCGGCGTCGATGCGGCCGAGTTGGCGGGCTGGCCGGAACGCACCGGGATCACCGCCACCGACGACATCGACGCGCTGCTGGCAACCAAGCCCGACGCGTGTTGCTACAACCCGCTGTGGCCCAGCATCGACGAACTCGAGCGGCTGCTGGAGTCCGGAGTCAACGTGTGTTCGTCAGCGGCCTGGATCACCGGCGGCAAGCAGTCACCGGCGGATCTTGACCGCATCCGAAAAGCTTGTGAGAGAGGCAATTCCACGATCTTCGGCAGCGGCGCCCACCCCGGGACGACCAATATGGTCGGCATGGTGCTCTCCGGCTCCTGCGAGAGGGTCGACGAGATCCGGATCACCGAATCGGTGGACTGCTCCACCTACGAGTCGGCCGGCACCCAGACGGCGATGGGATTCTCCTGCGACCCCGACACCCCCGGACTGGCCGAAAGTGTGCGACAAGAGAGCGAGGTGTTCGCCGAGTCAGCGGCGATGATGGCCGATGCGATCGGCGCGCAACTCGACCGGATGACGTTCGACGTGACGTTCACCGCGGCCACCGGTGACACCGACCTGGGGTTCATGACGATCCCGGAGGGCACCGTCGGCGGTGTGATGGGCTATCACCGCGGCTGGGTGGGTGAGCGCAACGTGGTCAGCGTCGGGTTCAACTGGACCATGGGCAATCACGTCACCCCGCCCAAGCCGCTGGAGCACGGACACGTCATCCAGGTGTTCGGGATGCCCAACATGCGCACCGTCCTGCACTGCCTGCCGCCCAAGGACTGGACCGAACCGGGCTTCATGGGACTGGGCATGATCTACACCGCGATGCCGGTGACCAATGCGGTGCCGGCGGTGGTGGCCGCGCCACCGGGAATCACGACACTCAAGGATCTACCGCCGATCACCGGCCGCTTCGCGTAGCTTTCGGCGCTATGGACTTTTCACGGGACATAGCGCGCAGAACCCTCATCGCCGGCCTCGGCGGGCTGGCTGTCGCCGCTCCCCTGATGACTTCCTGCTCGAAGCCGGACAAGAAGGCGGCCGAGCCGGCCCCGGCGAGCGCCGAGCCCAAGTCCCCCATCCCGCCGGCGGTCACCGGGGAGCCCGGCACCCTGCTGCGCCGGGAACCGCTCGACACCGGGATCAAGGGCGCACGGGCCTGGCGGATCCGCTACCTCTCCAAGGACGTCAACAACGTCACCACCGAATCCAGCGGTCTGGTGATCGCCCCGGCCGGCCGCGGCACCAACCGGCCGATCCTGACCTGGTGCCACGGCACCACCGGCCTCGGCGATGCGGCCTGTCCTTCGGCCCAGCCCGACCCGGCCCGCGAACTCATCACCTACTTCCAGCCGGAGGCCACCGGGCAGATCGACTACGGGGTGCCCGGACTACAGGGCTGGATCGATGACGGTTGGGTGGTGGCCGCTACCGACTACCAGGGTCTCGGGACGCCCGGGATGCACCAGTACACGGTCAACATCACCAATGCCCGCGACGGTATCTACGCCGCTCATGCCGCACGCAAACTCGACGTCGACGCCGGAACGACGGTGGGTTGCGCGGGCTGGTCGCAGGGCGGCGGGGCGTCGGCGGCAATCGCCGAACTCGACGCCGCCGACTACGGCGACCTGAAGCTGATCGGAACGGTGTGCATGTCCCCGGGTGTCACCAAGGTAGGCCTGGAGATCCCGTCACCGATGACCACCGCACTCACCGGAGCCAAAGTCCCACCGGACTCACATCTGGTGATGCTGCTGGCCGGGGTGCAAACTGCGAATCCCGCGAAACTGCAACTGTCCGAGGCATTCTCGCCGCTGGGCGTCGACATCATCACCACCGCATGGAACACCCAGCCGGTGCACCATCTCAACGACACCATCGCCCGCATGTTTCGGCTCAAGGGCGCGGTGCTCAACCCCGATCCGCCGAACTTCCCGGTGTGGAAAGAGGCGATCATCGCCAGTTCGGCAGCGCAGCGCAAGCCGGTCGCACCGGTGCTGGTCTGCATAGACACCTTCGGCGGCGGCACGGTGATCCCGGTGGGCTGGCAGACCGGCTACGTGGATGCGGTCAAGGAACTCGGCGGCACCGTCGAGACCCGCGAGTATCCCCGCGATGACCATTTCTCACTGCCGGCGAGTTGTGTCGGCGACGCCCGGGCGTGGCTTAACAAGCTGAAGGGCTAGGTACAGCGCCCTCCAACGCCACGACCACCGCGACGGCGCCCGGACCGAGGTGCACGCCCAGCACCGGCCCCAGGTCGGTGACGATCGCCGGACCGCAGGCCGGCAGCGCGCTGGCCAGGGTGGCCGCGACCTGCGCAGCACCGTCCGGGTTGTCGACGTGATGCACCGCCAGTGCGGCGCGGCCCTCCCCGACGGCTTCCAGAACGTGTTCGATCATCGCCGCCGTCGCCTTGGACGTGGTGCGCACCCGTTGGGCCAGCACCAGCCTGCCGCCGTCGAGTCGTAGCAGCGGTTTGAGGGCCAGTGCGGTGCCCAACCATGACGCCGCCGTCCCGATCCGGCCACTGCGGCGCAGATTCTCCAGACGTTGCACCACCAGATACGCGCGAATCCGCGAGATCGTCGACTCCGCTTCGATCACAACGGCATCGAGGTCTGCTCCGTCGTTCGCAGCGCGCGCCGCCGCCAGTGCGACGAAGCCGGTTCCCATCGCCGCCGACTTGGAATCGACCACCCGGACAGCGGCACCGAACCGTGCGGCAGCGTGTTCAGCCGCACCGACAGTGCTCGACAGTGCTCCGGAGATGTGCACGGCGACAACCCCGTCGCCTCCACTGTCTTCGAGCGCCTCCCCAAACACACCGGCAAGCTGGTCGGGACTGGCTCCGGCGGTGGTGACCCCGGCCCGCTGATACAAGTCGGCCGGGAATGCGTCGACTCCGTCGCGAAGGTCGCGACCGTCGACCAGGACGTGCAACGGCACCACCCGGATGCCGGATTCGGCGACCAGTCCGTCCGGGATGCGGGCCGAGGAGTCCGTCACCACCGTGACCGGCATGGCTCAGTGCCCGCCCTCGGCGTGCGGCACACCGGCTTCGGCCAGTGCCTTGATCATGAGATCGGCGACGGCCTGGTGAGCCTCGAAATTCCAGTGGATCCCGTCCGGGTTGCCGGTGCCGCCCAGCACATGTTCGGCGACGGCCTCTTTGAGGTCGACGAGTGGAACATGATGCTCGGCCGCCCAATTCGTGATCGCCGAGACGGTGCCCGAGCGGCCGTGGTGCGCGTGGCCGTAGGTGGGTGCGATATGAACCGACGGCAGCGAGGCGACGATCGGGATCCCCGGACGGTTGAAGTCGACGGCGAAGCGGGTCATCTCCAGGTACTCCACGGTCAGCTTCGGCGGCAACGCCGAGCGCGACACCGGGGACAGTCGCGGTTGCAGCCAGCCGTATCCGTCGCGCACCCACCGGCGCAGCGGCGACGGCCGCACGTAGCGGATCAGTTCGCGCAGTGCGGTGGGCAACGGTGAGGGCAGCGAGTCCATCCCGCTGGTGGCGAAGATGACGGCGCCGGCCCGCGGTAGCGCCGCCCAGGCCCGCGGATCCTGGGTGGCCGCCCACCACACGTCGCGGCACGTCCAGCCGATCCGTCCGATCAGCTCGCAGTCCCAATCCAGTTGCTTGGCAACGATATTCGGCCAGATCCGCGGATCGTCGGCGGGCAGTCCGCCCTGTGGACCGTAGTAGGACAGCGAATCGCAGAAGACGAGAAGGGTCCGGCGCGGGACGGCGATCTCAGAGGACATCGTTGGAAACCTGAGCCGAAGCGTTCCAGACGTCGAGACGCCAGCGCAGGTCGTCGAACCCGCCGTCACCGTGGCCGGACAGCTGTGTCCAACTCGCGTTGCCCATACCGCCCAGGACCGGCCAGCTGTCCACCGGCAGATCCAGCAGCGCGGCGGTGAGCGCGGCGATCAGTCCGCCGTGAGTCACCAACACCACCGGCCGCTCGCAGTCGTCGGCTCCCCACTGCGGCTCGTTGTCGAAGATGTGCCGCACTAACGGCACACTGCGATCGGCGACGTCCAACCGGCTCTCACCACCGGGCGGCGCCCAATCCGGTCTGTCGCGCCAGGCCGGGCGCTGTCCCGGGTAGGCGACGTCCACCTCGTGATGGGTCATGCCCTGCCACTCCCCGAGTCGGGTCTCGCGCAGGTCCTGGTGCGTCTGCACCGTCAGGCCGCTGCGTTCCGCAAGCTCCACGGCGGTGTCGTAGGCCCGAGAGAGGTCCGAGGAATAGATCACCAGCGGCTGACGCTTGGCCAGAATCTCTGCGGCGGCCACCGCCTGCGCGAGCCCCAGATCGGTCAGCGGGATGTCGAGCTGTCCCTGCATCCGGCTGTCGGCGTTGGATTGGGTCTGCCCATGGCGAACCAGGACCAGGTGCCGCACACTCACGACTCGACGCCATCGAGATCGATCTCCACCACCGGGCAGTCCCGCCACAGCCGGTCCAGAGCGTAGAAGTCGCGTTCGTCGGAATGCTGGATGTGAACGACGATGTCGACGTAGTCGAGCAGCACCCAGCGGCCCTCGCGGGTGCCTTCGCGCCTTGCCGGCTTGTAACCGGCAAGGCGCATCTTCTCCTCGACCTCGTCGACGATCGCACCGACCTGCCTCTCATTGCCGGCCGAGGCGATCACGAACAGATCCGTGATGACCAGCTGTCCGGACACGTCGATGACGACGATGTCCTGCGCGAGCTTGGCGGCGGCGGCACGGGCTGCGACGGTGGCCATCGCGACGGCTTCGGCAGAGGCGCTCATCCGGTCACCTCACTGTCGTCGGGCTTGCGGTACAGCGCCCGCTTGGTCACGTACTGCACGACACCGTCGGGCACCAGATACCAGATCGGCCGTCCCCCGGCCGCGCGGACGCGGCAGTCGGTGGAGGAGATCGCCAGCGCGGGCACCTCGACCAGGCGGAGCGCGTCCTCGGGCAACCGGTCGGCAGCCTCGGTGATATGGGAGTCGGTGAGCTCGTAGCCCGGCCGGCTGACGCCGATGAACTTCGCCAGGCTGAACAACTCCTCCCAGCCCTGCCAGGTGAGGATCGACGCCAGTGCGTCGGCGCCGGTGATGAAGTAGAGATCGCTGTCCGGGTTCAGCGCGGCAAGATCGCGCAGGGTGTCGTTGGTGTAGGTCGGGCCGGCGCGGTCGATGTCGACCCGGCTCACCGAGAACCGTGGATTGGACGCGGTGGCGATGACAGTCATCAGGTAGCGATCCTCGGCGGCGGTGACGTGCCGGTCCTTCTGCCACGGCTGGCCGGTCGGCACGAACACCACCTCGTCGAGATCGAACAGGTCGGCGACCTCACTGGCCGCGACGAGGTGGCCGTTGTGGATGGGATCGAATGTCCCGCCCATCACGCCGAGCCTGCGCCGAGAGGTCATGAATGGCCAGCCTACTGGACGTCGATCTGCGTCGAACTCGACGTTTTGGCGCCGTTTACTCGCACTTCCGCGCCCAATTGTTGGTTTGGGCGGAAAGGTTAGACGGGAAGCAGCTGGTCGATGACTGCGGCCAGCTGCTTGGCCGAGCGGCATTCGTGCATGGTGATGATGTCGGTGTAGCGCGGCACCGCCGAATCCCCGCTACCCCACAGATGCCGGGGCTCCGGGTTGAGCCAGTGCGCGTGCCGGCTGGCACTGACCATGTGCGACAGCGTCTCGGTGGCCGGGTTGCGGTAGTTGGTGCGGCCGTCGCCGAGGATCAGCAGCGAACTGCGCGGCGAGAGCACACCGGGGAAGGACTCCATGAACGAGATGAACGCATTGCCGTAATCGGAGTGGCCGTCGCGGGTGAACACCCCGGCCTCGCGGGTGATGCGCTGGATCACCACGGCCAGATCGGCGTCGGCGCCGAACATGTGCGTGACCTCGTCGGTGGTGTCGATGAACGCGAAGACCCGCACCCGGGAGAACTGCTGACGCAGAGCGTTCACCAGCAACAGGGTGAAGTGACTGAAGCCCGCCACCGAACCCGACATGTCGCAGAGCACCACGAGTTCAGGGCGCGCCGGACGCGGCTTCTTCAGCACCACGTCGATCGGCACACCGCCGGTCGACATCGACTTGCGCAGCGTCTTGCGAAGGTCGATGGATCCGGCCCGGGACCGGCGACGGCGCGCGGCCAGCCGGGCGGCCAGCACCCGGGCCAGTGGCGCCACCACCTTGCGCATCTGACGCAGCTGATCACCCGAGGCGCGGAGGAACTCGACGTTCTCGGCCAGTTGCGGAATGCCGTAGGTCTGCACATGCTCACGGCCCAACTGTTCAGCGGTGCGGCGTTTGGTCTCGCCCTCCACCATCCGGCGCAGCTGCGCGATCTTTTGTGCGGCAAGGGCTTTGGCGATCTGCTCCTGAGTCGGCGAGGGATCGTCGCCGTGCGGTGCGAGCAGACCGGCCAGCAGCCGGCCCTCCAGCTGATCCAGGCCCATCGCCTTGAGCGCCTGATACGCCGAGTAGGACGGGCCGCGACTTGAGGTGTAACGGCCGTAGGCCTCGACGATCTGGGCGATCAGCGCGACCAACCGATCGTCCATATCGCCGATGTCGGGATTGTCGGCCAGCAGGTCGAGCAGCATGCCTCGCATGGCCTCGACATCCTCGGGGTCCATCTCGGGGCGCGGTTGCCCGTCTGCGTCGTCCTCCTCGATGACGGTCCGCCCGCCGAGGGCGGCCGGCCACCACAGATCGAACAGCGCGTCATAGGTCTGCCGGTGATCGGCGCGGCGCAGCACCGCACACGCCAGGCCTTCGCGCAGCGCCTGACGGTCGCCGAAACCCAGCACAGACATGACCTGCCCGGCGTCGACGGTCTCGGACGGTCCGACCGAGATCCCCTGGGCGCGAAGGGCTTCGACGAACCCGACGAGATGACCCGGCAGGCCGTGCGGAGCCAGCGGCTGCGGGGGTCGGGTCCGTCGGACGGCCATCAGTTCAGCCGCAACTCGCCGGCTGCGCGCTGCTGATCGGACTGGTGCTTGAGCACCACTCCGAGCGTCGCGGCGATGGTGTGGTCGTCGATGGTGTCCGCACCCAGGGCCAGGATGGTGCGGCCCCAGTCGATGGTCTCGGCCACCGAGGGGGCTTTCTTGAGCTGCATCGCGCGCAGCACCCCGATGATGCGGACAAGTTCCTCGGCGACCTTCTCGGGTAGTTCAGGCACCCGGGACAGCAGGATCCGGCGCTCAAGATCGGCGTCGGGGAAGTCGATGTGCAGGAACAGACAACGACGCTTGAGCGCCTCGGAGAGTTCACGGGTGGCATTCGAGGTCAGCACCACGAACGGCTTGCGGGTCGCGGTGATGGTGCCCAGTTCCGGAATCGTGACCGCGAAGTCGCTGAGCACCTCCAGCAGCAGGCCCTCGATCTCGATGTCGGCCTTGTCGGTCTCGTCGATGAGCAGCACCGTCGGATCGGTGCGCCGGATCGCTGTCAGCAGCGGCCGGGACAGCAGGAACTCCTCGCTGAACACATCGTCCTTGGTGTGCTCCCAGTCGTGGTCGGAACCGGTGGCGGACTGGATGCGCAGGATCTGCTTGGCGTGGTTCCACTCGTACAGCGCGCGCGCCTCATCGACACCCTCGTAGCACTGCAGGCGCACCAGACCGGAACCCGTGCACTGGGCGACCGCGCGGGCCAGCTCGGTCTTTCCGACACCGGCCGGACCCTCCACCAGCAGCGGCTTACCGAGCCGGTCGGCAAGGAAAACCGCTGTCGCCGTTGCGGTGTCGGGCAGGTACCCGGTCGCGGTCAGCTTGGCCGTGACATCGTCGATATCGGTGAACAGCGGGGCCAGAGCGCTGGCTGCGGAATCGGTCAACGGGCTCTCCAGTAACTCAGGCGGGTCGGATGTGGCCGTCGCCGTAGACGATCCACTTGGTCGAGGTCAGCTCGGGAAGGCCCATCGGACCGCGGGCGTGCAACTTCTGGGTGGATATGCCGATCTCGGCGCCGAAGCCGAACTGCTCTCCGTCGGTGAAGGCGGTGGAGGCGTTAACCATGACCGCCGCCGCGTCGACCTGCTCGGTGAAACGCTGAGCCGCAGCCAGATCCCCCGTGACGATGGCCTCGGTGTGCCCGGTGCCGTAGGTGTTGATGTGCTCGATGGCGGCGTCGAGACCGTCGACGACGGCGACCGCGATGTCCATCGACAGGAACTCGGCACGCAACTCGTCCTCGGTCGGGTTCTCATGGATGGTGACACCGGCCCGCTCCAGCGCGCCGACCAGCCTCGGAAGTGCGGTACCCGCGATGCCAAGGTCGATGAGGAGGGTCTCGGCGGCGTTGCACACACTCGGCCGACGAGTCTTGGCGTTCAGGATGATTCGTTCGGCGACGTCGAGATCGGCGTCGGAGTGGACGTAGACGTGGCAGTTGCCCACACCCGTCTCGATGGTCGGCACCGTCGCGTCGCGCACGACCGCGTCGATGAGACCCGCGCCGCCGCGCGGGATCACCACGTCGACCAGACCCCGGGCCTGGATCAGGTGGATGACGCTGGAGCGATCGGCGCTCGGCAGCAGCTGCACGGCGTCCTCGGGCAGATCCTCCCCGCACATCGCCCCGCGCAGCACGCTCACGAGTTCGGCGTTGGAGTGCGCGGCCGACGAACTGCCGCGCAGCAGGACGGCGTTGCCGGACTTCAGCGTCAGCCCGAAGGCGTCGACGGTGACGTTCGGGCGGCCCTCGTAGACGATCCCGACCACGCCGAGGGGCACCCGCTGCTGACGCAACCGCAAGCCGTTGGGCATCGTCCGGCCGCGCAGCACCTCCCCGATCGGATCGGGCAGACCGGCGACCTGACGCAGTCCGGCGGCGATCCCGTCGACCCGCTGCGGATTGAGCGCGAGGCGGTCCAGCATCGCCTCCGGTGTGCCGGCCGCCTTCGCGGCGGCGATGTCCTCGGCGTTGGCGGCCAGGATCTGGTGGGCGTGCGCCAGCACCGCGTCGGCGGCGGCGTGCAGGGCGCGATCCTTGATCGCGGTCGTCAGCGAACCGAGAGCGCGCGCGGCTTTGCGTGCCCGGCGCGCGGCGGCGTGCACGGTCTCGCGCACATCGGTGTCCGGCGCGGCGTGAACACTCATCGCCCCAGGGTATCGGTTCTCCACCAACCGGCGGGTAGGGGCTCAGAGAAGGGGCTAACGTGAGTCCCGTGGTGAACCTCGCTCCCGGACGCCGCGCGACGCTGCAGCGCCGGATCCGGCTGCTGGTGACGGCCACCATCTCCTACAACGTCATCGAGGCGGCGGTGGCCCTGGCCGCCGGCACCCGGGCGTCCTCGACCGCGCTGATCGGATTCGGCCTGGACTCACTGATCGAGGTGTCCTCGGCGGCCGCCATCGCGTGGCAGTTCGCCGCTCCGGACCCCGAAACCCGGGAGAGGGCCGCCCTGCGGTTCGTCGCGCTGTCCTTCTTCGCCCTGGCCCTCTACATCACGGTGGAGTCGGCCCTTGCGCTGAGCGGACGGAGCGAGGCCCGGCCGTCTCCGGTCGGGATCGCCCTGGCTGCGGTCAGCCTGGTGGTGATGCCACTGCTGTCCTGGGCGCAGCGCACCGCCGGGCGGGAACTGGGATCACGGTCGGCGGTCGCCGACTCCAAGCAGACCCTGCTGTGCACGTACCTCTCCGGTGTCCTGCTGGTCGGCCTGGTCCTCAATGCATGGCTGGGCTGGTCGTGGGCCGACCCGGTCGCCGCCCTGGTGATCGCCGCGGTCGCCGCGCGTGAAGGCCGGGAGGCCTGGCGCGGCGACACATGTTGCTAACACCTAACGAAGCGGTCACGACCAGCGTGGCCTGAGGTCCGGGCCGCCCGACATCACTAACTTGCGTTGAGTGATGCGCAGAATCGCCGCAGCCGTCGCCTCCGCGTTGCTGATGCCGGCTGTGGCCGCGACACCGCCCGCCGCGGCGTTCTCGCGGCCGGGACTGCCGATCGAGATCTTCTACGTCCCCTCCCCCGCGATGAACCGCAACATCCGCGTCGAGTTCCAGGGCGGCGGAACACATGCCGTCTATCTTCTCGACGGCCTCCGCGCCGAGGACGAGACCAACGGCTGGGACATCAACACCGCGGCCTTCGAGTGGTACCACGACTCCGGGCTCTCGATGGTGATGCCGGTGGGCGGCCAGTCGAGTTTCTACTCCGACTGGTACCGCCCGGCCTGTGGCAAGGCCGGCTGCTCGACCTACAAGTGGGAGACGTTCCTGACGAGCGAGCTGCCCGCCTGGCTGATGGCCAACAAGGGGATCACTCCGACCGGCAATGCGGTTGTGGGCCTGTCGATGTCGGGCGGTGTCGCACTGAACCTGGCGATCTGGCATCCCACCCAGTTCCTGTTCGCCGCGTCGCTGTCGGGATTCCTCAACCCGTCCATCGGCCTGTGGCCGATCCTTATCAACATCGCGATGCGCGACGCCGGTGGCTACAGCGCGACCGACATGTGGGGACCCAAGAGCGATATCGCCTGGCGGCGCAACGACCCCATGGTCAACATCCCGCGACTGGTGGCCAACGGCACGGCGATCTGGATCTACTGCGGCACCGGGGCGCCGTCGGATCTGGACCCCGATCCCTCCATCATCGGAAACTTCACCGCGGGGTACCTCGAGAACGTCACGCTGGACACCACCAAGGAGTTCCAGCGGAAGTACCAGGCAGCCGGGGGCAGGAACGCGGTCTTCAACTTCCCGCCCGCCGGCACCCACAGCTGGGGGTACTGGGGTTCGCAGCTGCAGGCGATGAAGGGCGACATCCAGCGGGTGCTGGGCGCGACACCGCCCGCGGGTTAGACCGAGGGAATCTCGCGCTCGATCTCTTGGAGCCACACGGTGGCGGCCATGTCCGACGGCGCGCGCCAATCACCGCGCGGTGACAGCGAACCGCCGTGCGAAACCTTCGGACCGTTGGGCAGTGCTGAACGTTTGAACTGACTGAACGAGTAGAAACGCTGCGCGAAAACCGAGAGCCAATGCCGGATCTCGCCAAGCGAGTAAGCCGGTCGCTTGCCGACCGGAAAGCCCGGGGGCCAACTTCCCGAATTCGGATCACTCCACGCATGCCAGGCCAGGAACGCGATCTTCGAGGGCCGGAAGCCGTGGCGCAGCACCCAGTACAGGGTGAAGTCCTGCAGCGCGTACGGCCCGACCTTGGCCTCACTGCTCTGGATCTCCTCGTCCTCGCCCACCGGCACGAGTTCGGGGGTGATCTCGGTGTCGAGCACCGACTGCAGGATCACGCCGACCTCGTCGTCGAACTGCCGGGAGCTGATCACCCACCGGATCAGGTGCTGGATGAGCGTCTTGGGCACGCCGGAGTTGACGTTGTAGTGACTCATCTGGTCACCGACGCCGTAGGTGGACCAGCCCAGCGCCAGTTCCGACAGGTCGCCGGTGCCCAGCACGATGCCGCCGCGCTGGTTGGCGATCCGGAACAGGTAATCGGTGCGCAGGCCGGCCTGGACGTTCTCGAAGGTGACGTCGTAGACCGCCTCGCCCCGGCCGAACGGATGGCCGATCTCGGTGAGCATCAGCTTGGCGGTGTCGCGGATGTCGAGTTCGGTGAAGGTGACACCGAGCGCCCGGGAGAGCTTGATCGCGTTGTTCTTGGTTCGCTCACCGGTGGCGAAGCCGGGCAGGGTGAACGCCAGGATGTCGCCGCGCGGCCGACCCAGCCGATCCATCGCCTTGGCCGCGACGATCAGCGCGTGGGTGGAGTCCAGCCCACCCGAGACGCCGATGACCACTTTCGGGTAATCCAATGCGCGCAGCCGCTGTTCGAGACCGGAGACCTGAATGTTGTAGCCCTCATAGGAGTCCTGCTCGAGCCTGACCCGATCACTGGGCACGAACGGGAACCGCTCCACGTCGCGATGCAGACCGATGTCGCCGGCGGGCGGATCCAGCCGAAAACCGATGCGGCGGAACGATTCCAATGTCGCCTGGTGATGGCGGCGATTGTCGTCGAAGGTGCCCATCCGCAGCCGCTCGGCGCGCAGCAGGTCCAGATCCACATCGGCCAACGACCGGCGCTCGCCGTCGGGGAAACGCTGCGATTCGGCCAGCAGCCTTCCGTTCTCGTAGATCATCGTCTGGCCGTCCCAAGCCAGATCGGTGCTCGACTCGCCTTCCCCGGCAGCGGAGTACACATACGCGGCCAGGCAGCGCGCCGAGGCCGAACGCGCCAGCAGCTTGCGGTCATCGGCGCGGCCGATGGTGATCGGGCTACCCGACAGGTTCGCCAGCACGGTGGCGCCGGCCAACGCGGCCTGCGCACTCGGCGGAACCGGGACGAACATGTCCTCACAGATCTCGACGTGCAGCACCAGGCCGGGGACGTCCTCGGCGTCGAACAGCAGATCAGGTCCGAACGGGACATCGGCCCCGAGCAGACGGATGGTGCCGCCCATATCGTCGCCGGGCGCCATCTGGCGGCGTTCGTAGAACTCGCGATAGGTCGGCAGATAGGACTTGACCGCGACGCCGAGGATCGCGCCGCGGTGGATGACCACGGCGGTGTTGTAGACCCGATGCAGGCGGCGCAACGGGGCGCCGACGACCAGAACCGGCAGCAGATCGGCCGAGGCGGCCACCAGGGCGGCCAGAGCGGCTTCCACGGCGTCGAGCAGGCTGTCCTGGAGCAGGATGTCCTCGATCGAATAGCCGGACAGCGTAAGCTCCGGGAAGACCGCCACAGCGACCCCGTCGTCGTGGCAGGACCTGGCGATACGCAGCACGGATTGCGCGTTGGCGGCCGGATCGGCCAGCACCGTGCGGTGCGTGCAGGCCGCCACCCGGGCGAAGCCGTGCCGGTACACCGAGAAGAAGTCCACGACTCATTGTGGACTGCCCGCCCCCAGGAGCGCCCGGAACGCTCCCCAGCGGCATTTATTGACCCCGGCGGCTTGGGGTTCTAAGGTAGCTCTCAGTTTTGAGCCCACGCGCCGGGGAGGGGCCGGAAGTGATGCGACCGTATGCGCGGCTTGCCGCAATGACGGCTGTGGCCGCCGGGGTCCTGCTGTCCGCGGGCGCCGGGCTGTCCTTCGCCGACGACGGCTCCAAGGGCGGCAAGGGTCACAGCAGCAACTCCGGACCTTCCAGCGGCAAGCCCTCCTCAGCCGGGGCCTCGAATGAAGGCTCGGGCAGTAACGCCAAGCCGCACGGGAACGGCGCAGCCGGCCCGGCCAAGCCCGACAAGCCCACATCGGGCAACAGCCGGCCCGAGTCGGGTAACAGCTCATCCGGTTCCTCCGGTTCGGCCAACGCGCACGACCACTCGGCCGCCAAGACGCTGCCGGGCACCTCTTCGTCGACCCCCAAGCCCGAAACCGATAAGACGAACGTCGACAAGACCGAAGCCGACACCGACGACCGCGGCAAGTCCGAGGGCGGCAACGGCAACGGATCGAGTGATTCGGGCTCGTCGTCGACCGACACCCCGTCCGCCACGCCGAGCGAACAGCCCGCGGCAGCCGATCCCACCGGCCATCGCGGCGCCGCGGCCACTGTGTCCACCGCCCCGCACAACGACTCCCCCACCACGACGTCGTCGTCGGCGCCGAGCGTGCGGCCGCAACCGTCGCAGCAGCCGCGCCACACGCCCGGCACCTCCGCGGCGGAGCAGCCCGACGGATCGGCGGTCGCAGCCCTGACCTCGCAATCGGTCCCGGGTGTGGGGTCGGTCGGGCAATCCGATGCCGCGATGAATCCCGCGAGCACCTGGCTGGTGCAGGTCGGTGACAAGTTCATCGACAGCCTCAAGTCCGCACTGCGCGAGGTCACACTCGAGGACCTCGCACTGGCCGCCCTGCCGGGGATCGCGGGCCTGCTGTTCGCGTTAAGCACCGGGATCGGGCTGGGACGCCGGCAGGCCAAGTTCAACTTCGTCATGGAAAGCACCGGCGCGCTGCGATTCGCCGCCCGTGGCCCGCTCGGAGTGGTCCGCTCCGGCGGCTTCATCGCGGTCCGCGCCGCCAGGAAATCCGCTGCCAAGCCGGCGAAACTGAAACTGGTCGATCAGGTCGCCTGATCGCGTGGACGCCCCCGAACTCGTCGCGCTGCTCAGCGGCCGGCGTATCGCGGTGCTGACCGGCGCCGGGATCTCGACCGACTCCGGTATTCCGGACTACCGCGGACCGGACTCCCCGCCGGCCAACCCGATGACCATCCGTCAGTTCACCGGTAGCCGCGAATTCAGGCAGCGCTACTGGGCGCGCAATCACCTGGGCTGGAAACACATGGCGGCCACCGAACCCAACGCCGGACACCGGGCCCTGGCGGAACTGGAGCGGGCCGGCGTCGTCACGGGAGTGATCACCCAGAACGTCGATCTGCTGCACACCAAGGCCGGCAGCCGCACGGTGATCAATCTGCACGGCACCTACGCGCAAGTGGTGTGTCTGCGCTGCCACCACACAATGTCGAGGGCCGACCTTGCCGAGATGCTCGAGGCCGCCAATCCGGGGTTCTCCGAGCGCGCCGAGACGGTCGGCGGACTTGCGGTGGCGCCGGATGCCGACGCCGTGGTCGACGACACCGCATCGTTCACCTTCGTCGACTGCCCGGCATGCGGCGGGATGCTCAAACCCGACATCGTCTACTTCGGCGAGTCGGTCGCCAAAGAAGTTGTCGAACAAGCGTATTCACTCGTCGATCAGTCTGACGTCCTGTTGGTGGCGGGATCCTCGCTGACGGTGTTCTCCGGCTACCGGTTCGTACGTCATGCAGCGGCGCGAACCGTACCGATCGCGATCATCAACCGCGGGCCCACCCGGGGCGACGATCTGGCCAGCGTCAAAATCGACGCAGGCTGCTCCCCGATCCTGACGCTGCTGGCCGACGAGCTCGCCGTGTGCGCAGACGTCTCGTCGACGGTGTCGGGACCGAAGCTTGCCTGACTCACAGCAAGCGTCCTAGTTCGTCGAGTGTTTCTGGGGGTCGTAGGGGGTGTACCACCACCAGTCGGCGCGTTCGCCGAGTGGTCCGGGGTAGGGCGGGACGTC
>JAPOKC010000035.1 GCA_029977845.1 Mycobacteriaceae bacterium
GTCTGCTGGTGCGCGGCATCAAGCGCGAGGACGTCGAGCGCGGCCAGGTTGTCGTGAAGCCCGGCACCACCACCCCGCACACCGAGTTCGAGGGCAGCGTCTACATCCTGTCCAAGGACGAGGGCGGTCGGCACACGCCGTTCTTCAACAACTACCGTCCGCAGTTCTACTTCCGCACCACCGATGTGACCGGCGTGGTCACGCTGCCGGAGGGTACGGAGATGGTCATGCCCGGCGACAACACCGACATCTCGGTGAAGCTGATCCAGCCCGTCGCCATGGACGAGGGCCTGCGCTTCGCGATCCGCGAAGGCGGCCGGACCGTCGGCGCCGGCCGGGTCACCAAGATCGTCAAATGATCTGACGCCCTTAGCGGAAAGCGGCGCTCACCTGCGGGTGGGCGCCGCTTTCCGTTTGCTGGGGGTCTGCTGGTCCGGTGGTAAAATGGGTAGTACCACGCGCCCGTCGGCGTTGTTGGTTGAGAACGAAGTGAGGATCTGATGGCCACCGCCGTGACCGGCCTGCTGCAGCCTGCGACTCCCGAGGAGGAGAAGCGTCGCCGCGGCGTCGTGTTGGGTGCTGCGGCGACGTCCATTCTGTCCTTGGTCGGCGGCATCATCTTCCTGCTGTTCTCCGGACAGACACCGCCCAAGCCGACTCAACTGAAGCCCCGCACGACGACCACCACGGTGGCGTCGGCGCCGCCGACCACGGAGGCGCCGTCGTCGGGCGACCTCCTTGGCGCGATGGGCGCCAATTACGCCGACACCGGCAGCAGTTCGGCCGTCGGCCTGACCCCCCAGGGCGCTTCGGCCCCGATCGGCGGTGCGGTGCCGTCGTCTCCGCTGCAGTTGCCGCCCGGGCCGCAGGCGCAGCCCATCGACTGGGGTGAGCTTCTCGCGCCCACCGTGCAGAGCCAGCAGGACGCCATCGCCGCCGGGCTCACCGGTGCCATCACCGCCCCGGTCGTCAACGCCGTCTCCTCAGGTTTCAACTCCAGTGCAATCCTGCTGGGCGACATCATTCTGTATGCGGCGTACACCAACGGCGGTGCGCCGCTGCTGAACCAGTTGCAGACCGCTATCCCCGCCGCTGCGGTGGCGGCGCCCGCGCTTGCCGCGGCGGGTACGGTTCCGGCGGCGGACTTCAGTGGTCTCAACAGTGCCTTCGCCGCGGCGTCGGCGCTGCCTCCGGTGGGGCTGCCCGCGCCGCCGCAGCTTCCACAGTTGCCGCCGTTGCCCACACCTGAGCAGGTGACCGCGGCGCTGTCGGCGCTCCCCGCTCTGCCCGCTCTTGGCGCACTGCCGGCGCTGCCTCCGCCGCCGCAGCTGCCAGGTCTGCCGACACCGGAGCAGGCCCTGCTCGGCGCGTCTGCCGGAGCTGCTGCCATTGCGGCCATTCCGGCACTGCTGCCGCCGATCGGTCTGCCGAGCCTCCCGCCGATCGGTCTGCCGAGCCTGCCTCCGATCGGCTTGCCGACCATCGGCCTGCCGAGCATCACCAGGCTGCTGGGCCTGCCCTTCTGATCCGAACCCGTCGGCCGCGGGAGCAGTAGATGCTGAAGCACTACCTGAAGGCTCAGGGCTTGGTCCTGCTCTGTGGTGGAGTGGTCGGTCCGATCTTCCTGGCGGTGTACTTCGCCCTGGGGCCGATGGCGCGGCCGGTACTGAATTGGATGTTCTGGGCGGGATTGGTAGTCACCGCCGCCGACGTGCTCGCCGCCCTCGCCTTGGCGAACTACGGTTTCAAAAAGGCGGCTCGACACGAGGTGCTGACCCGCAGCGGAGTTCTCACCACCGCACGGGTGACCGGGATACGCGATACCCCGGTGTCGATCAACGACCAGCAGATGATCGAGGTCGATCTGCACATCGAGGTTCCCGGCACCGTTGGTTTCAGCACCACTGAGACGGTGGCAGGCAGCCCTACTCGGATGCAGGTGCTTGGCGGTCACCGGCTTGTGGCTCTGGTGGAACCGGGTACCACGAACTACGAGATCGACTGGAACGCCAGCGGTCTGCTCGCCGGGGTGGTGCCGGCCGAGTTCACCGTCGAGGAGGACCACACCACCTATGACCTGACCGGCCGGACTGTTCCGCTGATGCAGATCCTCACCGTCCTGCACAACAACGGAATTCCGCTGAGCGGCAACGTGGACACCCGCGCGGATCCCGTTGTGCGCCAGCAGGTCATCGATATCGTGCGCCGGGCGGCGATGAAGAGGGAAGAACCCGTGCCGGTGCCCGGTTCGACACCGACGGTGTCCCAGCGACTCCAGGAATTGGAGACCCTGCACGCCACCGGCGCCATCACCGATACCGAGTACAACGACAAGCGCGCAGAGATCATCGCCGACCTCTGAGAGCCTCTTGCTAGCCTGGGCAGCCATGGTTACTTCGACGCTTCAGGGACGAGTCGCATTCGTGACGGGGGCCGCGCGCGGCCAGGGTCGCGCCTACGCGGTGCGGTTGGCCCGTGAGGGCGCTGACCTGGTCATCAGCGATATCTGTGCGCCGGTGTCCGACTCGGTGCCCTACGCCGCCTCGGCTCCCGAGGACCTGCAGGAGACGATGCGTCTGGTGGAGGCCGAGGGCCGCAAGGTGCTGGCCCGCCAGGTGGACATCCGCGACGACACGGCAGTGCGTGCTCTGGTGGCCGATGCTGTGCAGCAATTCGGCCGGCTCGATATCTTGGTGGCCAACGCCGGCGTGCTCAGCTGGGGCCGGCTGTGGGAACTCACCGACGAGCAGTGGAACGCCGTCATCGACACCAATCTCACCGGAACCTGGCGCACCCTGCGGGCGGTGATTCCGGCCATGATCGAGGCGGGCAACGGAGGGTCGATCATCATCGTCAGTTCGGCTGGTGGCATCAAGGCCACACCCGGCAACGCGCACTACTCGGCCTCCAAGCACGGCCTGACGGCGCTGACCAATGCCCTGGCAATCGAATTGGGCGAGTACAGCATTCGGGTCAACTCTATTCATCCCTATTCGATCGCCACCCCGATGATCGAGAATGACGCCATGCTGGGCATCCTGGGTGCGCATCCCGCCTTCCTGCACAGCTACGCGCCGATGCCGTACCAGCCTCTGGTCAAGGATTCCAAGAAGGCCAAGCGCAATGACTTCATGTCCGCCGAGGAGGCGGCCGAGGTTGTCGTCTGGCTGGCCGGGGACAACTCCGGTGTGTTGTCGGGCTCGCAGGTCGTGATCGACCGCGGTGTGATGAAGTACTGACCATGAGCGTGCACAGTGTGGTGATCGTCGGCGGTGGTCTGGCCGGCGCGCGGGTCGCCGAGCAACTTCGCGGTGCCGGTTACCAGGGCGCTGTCACGATCGTCAGCGACGAGGAGCACCCTCCTTATGACCGGCCGCCGCTGTCCAAGGAGATGCTCTCCGACGAATCCAAGGGGCTCGCCGACATCGCACTCAAGCCGGTGGAGTTCTACACGGATAATGACATCACGCTGCGGCTGGGCAGCGGCGCACGGTCGCTGGACACCGCAACGCGCACACTGACGCTGGCCGACGGGACCGAACTGGGTTACGACGAACTGGTGATCGCGACAGGGTTGGTGCCCAAGCGGATTCCGTCACTGCCCGATCTGGCCGGTATTAGGGTGCTGCGCACCATCGGTGAGGCACTGGGTCTGCGCCGGCATGCCGCCACGGCCACCCGGGCGGTGGTGATCGGAGCTGGGTTCATCGGCTGCGAGGTCACCGCCAGCCTGCGCAAACTCGGTGTTCAGGTGGCCCTCGTCGAACCGCAGCCCGCGCCGCTGGCCGGTGTGCTGGGTGAGCGGATCGGCGAACTGGTCGCCCGTCTGCACCGGACCGAGGGGGTCGACGTGCGCACCGGCGTCGGGGTGTCGGAGGTCAAGGGTTCCGGTGAGCACGTCAGCGCGGTGGTTCTCAGCGATGGGCAGGAAATCGATGCAGATCTGGTGATCGTCGGCATCGGATCGCGGCCGGCCACCGAATGGCTGGCCGGCAGCGGGTTGGAACTCGCACCGGACGGCGGGGTGCTCTGTGATGCGACCGGACACAGCAGCGCGCCACACGTCTGGGCGCTGGGTGATGTGGCCTCCTGGACAGACGCCACCGGCCACCACGGCAGGGTGGAGCACTGGAGCAACGTCGCCGAGCAAGCTCGGGTCCTGGTGCCGACGATGATCGGCGGGGAGCTGCCGAATGTCGTTGTGGTGCCGTATTTCTGGAGCGATCAGTACGACGTCAAGATCCAATGTCTGGGAGAGCCGCAGGCCACCGATGTGGTCCACGTGGTCGAGGACGACGGCCGCAAGTTCCTGGCCTACTACGAGCGCGACGGCGTTCTGGTCGGAGTGGTCGGCGGGGGCATGCCCGGCAAGGTCATGAAGGCCCGCGCCAAGATCGCCGGCGCCGCCCCGATCGCCGACGTGCTGACTTAGGGCAGACCGTCGGCGACGGCGTCGAACGCGTCGCCCAGCGCCCGGCGCAGCGATACCCCGTCGTGTGCCAGCCAGTACTCGTAGGCCGACAGCGCCACCCCCAGCATCAGCCACGCCACCGTCTGGGGCACCAGATCCTCCGGTTGTGTTCCGGTGCGCCGGGCGACGAACTGTGCCACCACCGATCGCCATCCCGCGTACATCGTCATGGAGTAGGCCTGCAGCTCCTCGGTCTGCAGGATCACCCGCATGCGCTGGCGGTGGCGCGCGGTCTCGGAATCGTCGAAGGTGTTGAAGTCCAGCAATGCGGCCCGCAGAGCCGTTCGGATCGGGGCGCCGTCATCGGTGTCGTCCAGCAATGCGGCGAAATGCTCCAGATGGGCGTCGAAATCACCCCAGGGGATCGCGTTCTTCGATGAGTAGTACCGGAACAGCGTGCGCCGGGCGATACCGGAGGCCAGCGCCACGTCATCGACGCTGACCGAGCTGAAACCGTAGGTCGCGAACAGGTCGAGGGCGACCTCGGCGATGTTGTCACAGGTGGTGGTCCGGCGGCGCCCCACCCGGGCGGCGTTCGGAGTTGTCATCGCAAACCCCTTCATTTACGGCACCTGATGCCATATTATGGCGGTCGCGACGACCGGTTGTCCCGACAATCGGCGAAACCGAGAGGAAAAGCTATGGAGCCAACCCGCAACGAGACCGAAGCCACCACGGAACTGGTCACCGAGACCCTGGTCGAAGAGGTGTCCATCGACGGGATGTGCGGGGTCTACTGATCGACCCGGCGCAGAGCTGGCGGTTGCACCCGCAGGTGGCGGTGCGCCCCGAGCCGTTCGGGGCGCTGCTCTACCACTTCGGGACCCGCAAGCTGTCCTTCCTCAAGAACCGCACCATCCTCACCGTTGTCCAATCCCTCGGTGAGCACCCCAGCGTGAGTTCGGCGCTCGACGCCGCAGGCGTTCGCGGGGAGCACGAGGCGCCGTACCTCCACGCTCTGAACGTGTTGGCCCAGTCGAACATGCTGATCCCCACACCGACGTCGGGAGACTCCGGATGACCACCGCACGGGTGCCGTCGCTGATCGAGCAGTTCGAACGCGGTCTGGATGCGCCGATCTGCCTCACCTGGGAGCTCACTTACGCGTGCAACCTCGCTTGCGTGCACTGCCTGTCCTCATCGGGCAAGCGTGATCCGCGCGAGCTCAGCACCGAACAGTGCAAATCCGTCATCGACTCGCTTGAGCGGATGCAGGTGTTCTACGTCAACATCGGCGGTGGGGAGCCGACGGTGAGGCCGGACTTCTGGGAACTGGTGGACTACGCCACCGATCACCATGTCGGAGTGAAGTTTTCCACCAATGGCGTGCGGATCACACCGGCCGTCGCCGAGCGGCTGGCCGCCAGTGACTATGTCGACGTTCAGATCTCCTTGGACGGCGCCGATGCGGTGACCAACGACGCTGTCCGCGGGCAGGGATCCTTCGATATGGCGATCCGGGCGCTGCAGAACCTCGCGGCGGCCGGATTCGCCGACGCCAAGATCTCGGTCGTCGTCACGCGTCATAACGTCGGCCAGCTCGACGACTTCAAGGCACTGGCCGACCGTTACGGCGCCACGTTGCGGATCACCCGGCTGCGCCCGTCGGGTCGCGGCGCCGACGTCTGGGATGAACTGCATCCGACCGCCGAGCAGCAGGTTGCCCTGTACAACTGGCTGGTCGCGCACGGCGAGCGCGTGCTCACCGGTGACTCGTTCTTCCACCTGTCCGGTCTCGGCGAACCGGGCGCGCTCGCCGGATTGAACATGTGCGGCGCCGGCAAGGTGGTCTGCCTGATCGACCCCGTCGGTGACGTGTACGCGTGCCCGTTCGCCATCCACGACCGGTTCCTGGCCGGAAACATCCTGGCCGCCGGTGGATTCGAGAGCGTATGGAAGGACTCGGCCTTGTTCGCCGAACTCCGCTCGCCGCAGTCCGCAGGGGCGTGCGGCGGTTGCGGACACTACGACGCCTGCCGGGGCGGATGTATGGCAGCGAAGTTCTTCACCGGCCTGCCACTGGACGGACCCGACCCGGAATGTGTCGAGGGTTACGGCGCACCCGCGCTGGCCGGCCGACGCGAAGTGCCCAGGCCGCGTGCCGACCATTCCCGGACCGTCATGTTGACACTCTCCCGCCCGCCTTCCCGGCCCTGTGATGAAAGCCCCGTGTAGACATGGCCCGTAACACCTGGTTCGAAACCGTCGCCATCGCGCAGGAGCGCGCGCGCAAGCGCCTTCCGAAAGCGGTGTACTCCGCACTGCTCGCAGGCAGCGAGAAGGGCCTGACTTACAACGACAACGTCGAGGCGTTCACCGAGCTCGGGTTCGCACCGCATGTGATCGGCGCCACCGAGAAGCATGACCTCACGACCACCGTCATGGGTCAGCAGATCTCGATGCCGGTGATGATCTCCCCGACCGGGGTGCAGGCCGTACACCCTGACGGCGAGGTGGCTGTTGCACGGGCCGCGGCGGCCCGCGGCACCGCGATCGGGTTGTCGTCATTCGCGAGTAAGCCGATCGAAGAGGTCATCGCCGAGAACCCCAAGACCTTCTTCCAGATCTACTGGCTCGGTGGCCGGGATGCCATCGCTGAACGCGCCGAACGCGCGCGGGCGGCAGGCGCCGCCGGGATGATCGTGACCACGGACTGGAGTTTCTCGCACGGCCGGGACTGGGGCAGTCCGAAGATCCCGGAGAAGATGGACATGCTGACGGCGATCAAGATGTCGCCACAGGGGATCATCAGGCCCGCGTGGTTCCTGGAATGGGCCAAAACCCTTCGTCCGCCGGGACTTTCAGTGCCGAACCAGGGCCGCCGCGGTGAACCGGGCCCACCGTTCTTCAACGCCTATGGTGAGTGGATGGGCACCCCGCCGCCCACCTGGGAGGACATCGCGTGGTTGCGCGAACTGTGGGGCGGTCCGTTCATGCTCAAAGGTGTGATGCGGGTGGACGACGCCCTGCGCGCCGTGGACGCCGGTGTCTCGGCGATCTCGGTGTCCAATCACGGTGGCAACAATCTCGACGGCACCCCTGCCACGATCCGGGCACTGCCGGCCATCGCCGAAGCCGTCGGTGATCAGGTCGAGGTTCTCCTCGACGGCGGAATCCGCCGCGGCGGCGATGTCGTCAAGGCCGTCGCACTGGGTGCGCGCGCGGTGATGATCGGGCGGGCCTACCTGTGGGGACTGGCCGCCGCCGGGCAGGCCGGAGTCGAGAATGTGCTCGACATCCTGCACGGCGGAATCGTTTCCGCACTGCGCGGCCTGGCCAAGTCTTCGGTGCACGATCTGGAACCCGCAGACGTCCTGATGCCACCGGGATTCAGCCGTAGCCTCGGGGCGCCGGGTGGCGCCGGCTGACACACTGGGGGACCGGACCTGGACCCAGTTGCGGGATCAGTCGCCCACCCTGCTGATCCCGGTGGGGTCATGCGAACAGCACGGCCCGCACCTGCCACTGGACACCGACACCCGCATCGCGACCGCAGTCGCCGTCGAGGTGGCCGATCGCCTCGGCCACCTGCTGGCGCCGGCGATCGCCTACGGCTCCTCCGGTGAGCATCAGGGCTTTCCCGGAACCGTTTCGCTGGGTACCGCGGCGCTGACCTCGGTGCTGCTCGAGTACGGCAGATCAGCGTGCGACTGGGCTGGGCGGTTGGCCTTCGTCAACGGCCACGGGGGCAATGTCGAGGCGTTGCGGTCGGCGGTCGTCCTGCTGCGCAGCGAAGGGCGCGACGTTGTGTGGTGTACGCCGGCGGCCTGGCGGGTCGCCGATGCCCATGCCGGACTGACGGAAACGTCTGTGCTGCTGCATCTGTCGCCGGAAGTCGTACGCATGACGGAGTGCGCGCCCGGTAACACCGAACCACTGGCCGATCTGATGCCCCGGCTGCGCGCAGGCGGGGTCGGGGCAGTAAGCGAGTCCGGGGTCCTCGGTGATCCCACCGCCTCCAGCGCCGTCGACGGTGCTCGCCTGTTCGCCGAGATGGTCGACGACTGCGCCAACCGGATCCAGCGGTGGCGACCGCAGGACGAGGGGATGCTGGTGTGACCACGCCCCGTCTGCCTGATGGGTTCGCGGTTCAGCTGGACCGCAAAGTCTCCACACTGGACTCCGGTGGTGCTCTGCTCGGCGGCACCCCGGTTCGGCTGTTGCGACTCTCGCCCACCGCGCAGAGGCTGCTGGCGAACGGCCGGGTTGAGGTCTGCGACGACACCAGTGCGCAGTTGGCCCGGACGCTGCTCGACGCCACCGTCGCGCACCCGCGTCCCGGCGGCGGTCCCTCCCGTCAGGACGTCACCGTGGTCATTCCGGTGCGCGACAACCACTCCGGACTGTGCCGCCTCGTCATGTCCTTGCCGGCGTTGCGGGTGATCGTCGTCGACGACGGGTCCGAACGGCCCGTGGACACCTCAGGCTTCCCCGACTCGGTGTGCCGGGTGGATGTGATCCGGCACGAATACAGCCGCGGCCCGGCCGCGGCGCGCAACTCCGGTTTGGCCGCATGTGACAGCGAGTTGGTGGCGTTTCTGGACTCCGACGTCGTTCCGGAGCGTGGCTGGCTGGAGATTCTGCTCGGCCACTTCAGTGATCCCGCTGTTGCTCTGGCGGCGCCGCGCATCGTCGCACTCGGCGACTCCGATGCCGCGGTGGGTCGCTACGAGGCGCTGAACTCAGCTTTGGACCTCGGCAGCAGTGAGGCGCCGGTGGTGCCCTACGGGTCGGTGTCCTATGTGCCCAGCGCGGCGATTCTCTGTCGCCGTGCGGCGCTGACACAGGTCGGCGGATTCGATGAAACCCTGCACTCCGGTGAAGACGTCGACCTGTGCTGGCGATTGGTGGACGCGGGCTTCCGGTTGCGGTACGAACCGGTCGCGATGGCGGGCCACGACCACCGGAGGGCCCTGCGTGACTGGCTGTCCCGTCGAGCGTTCTACGGCAGTTCGGCGGCGGCACTGTCGGTCCGGCACCCGGACAAGACCGCTCCTCTGCTGATCTCCCGGTGGACCCTGCTGGCGGCGGTACTTCCGTTCACCGGAACCCCCGCGGGTGCTCTGGGAGCACTGGTCTGCGCGGGCATGCACACCCGGCGCACCGCCATCGCCCTTGCCGACAGTGGGGCCACCCCGGTCCAGACAGCCATGCTGGCCGTCCGGGGTCTCGGTGCGGGCGCCACCCAACTCGCGTCGGCGGCCTGCCGGCACTATTGGCCGGGGGCGGTGATCGCGGCATTGGTCTCCCGTCGCGCCCGGCGGGCGGTTGCGACAGCAGCGGTCGCTGACGGAGTCAGGAACTGGATGTCACGCCGGCGCCGTGCGTCGGCCCCCATGAACCCGCTGAGCTTCATCGGCCTCAAACGGCTCGACGACCTCGCCTACGGTGCCGGACTGTGGGCGGGGGTGGCGCGCCAACGGGACCTGCGGGCGTTGCGGCCGGAGATCAAGTGACATCACACGTTCTGATCGTCGGTTCGGGTAGTGCCGGATCTGTTCTGGCCGAGCGGCTTTCGGTGGATCCAACCCGACGGGTCACCGTGGTCGAATCGGGTCCCGGACTCGATGTCCCCGGAGTGCGGGAGTTGATCGACGACGCGACATCGTTGCCGATCGGCCCGCACAGCCCGGTGGCCCGGCGCTACCGCACACTGCTGACGGCCCACCCGTCTCGGGAGACCGAGATCGTGCGTGGGGTGTGCCTGGGCGGATCGGGTGCGGTCAACGGCTGTTACTTCTGGCGCGCGCTGCCGCAGGATTTCGGAAACCTTCCCGGCTGGTCGTGGTCGGAGGTCGAGGCGCATTACCGTGCCGTCGAGAGCAGGATCCCGGTCCAACCGGTCAGCGAATTGAGCAGTGGCACGCAACGGTTCGTGACCGCAGCCGACAAGGCGGGTCACCGGCAGGACATCGCAGCGGTTCCTCTCAATATCGCCGGTGGCCGTCGCTTCGGTCCCGGTGCGGCGTTTCTCGAACCGGCGATGAGCCGGGCGAATCTGACCGTGCTCACCGGTACCCGGGTCGAGCGGGTGCGGATCAGCGCCGGCCGGGCCGTCGGGGTGGACGTCGTCGGTCCGGACGGCGCAGGTGAACTCGATGCGGATCGGGTGGTCGTGGCCGCCGGCGCGATCGGCACCGCCCAACTGCTGATGCTCTCCGGTATCGGTCCCGTCGCTGACCTGACGGATCTGGGTATCGCTGTTCGGGCGAATCTTCCGGTGGGGCAGCACTGCTGGGATCACCCGGAGTGGCTGGTCTCGACGCACTGGCCGGCGGTCGACGGTCGGCCGGCGCTGGAAGCGGTGCTTCATCACGACGATCTCGAGATCCGTCCGTACACAACAGGATTCGGGGCACAGACATCGGGGATCGGAGTGGCGCTGATGCGACCGCGGTCCCGTGGCCAGATATCGCTGAGATCGACCGATATAACGGTCCCGCCGCGCATCGAACACCGTTACGACAGCGAACCGTCCGACATCGCGGCCCTGCGGCGCGGCTGCGGCATGGTCGCCGAAATCCTCGGGGATGCGATGACTACCGATGAGCCGGTCTGGTCGACGTCGCAGCACCTGGCCGGAACCGCGCCGATCGGCTCAGTCCTCGACGAACAGTGCCGGGTCAGGGGCGTGGACGGGCTGTGGGTGGTCGACGGTTCGGTGCTACCCGCGCCGTTGAGCCGCGGCCCGCACGCGACGATCGCGATGATCGGACATCGCGCGGCAGATTTCTTCTAGTCCTTGAGTTCGACGCGGATCGGCAGATGCTTGAGGCCGCCGACGAACGTGGTCGCCATCAGTTCCGGCTTGCCGGCGAGTTCGATCGACTTGATCCTGGGAATCAACTCCGAGAAGAAGCTGTTCATCTCCATCCGCGCCAGTGAGGCGCCCAGGCAGAAGTGCACGCCGTAACCGAAGGACAGATGTTTGTTCGGGTCGCGCCCGACGTCGAATCGGTCGGGGTCGGTGAAAACATCCTCATCGCGGTTACCCGACACATAGGACAGGTACACCGCCTCGCCCCTCTTGATCGGCACGCCGTGCACCTCGGTGTCGGCCTGAGCGGTGCGCATGAACTCCTTGACCGGCACCACCCAGCGGATCATCTCCTCGACCGCGGTGCCCATCAGCGACGGATCGGCCTGCAACCGGGCCAACTGGTCGGGATGTTCGAGCAGGGCGCGCAGGCCGCCGGCGATACCGGCGCTGGTGGTGTCATGTCCGGCGCTGGCAACGATCACGTAATAGGACAGCGTGTCCATGTCGGTCATCGGTTCGCCGTTGATCTTGGCGTTGGCGATCGCCGACGCCAGGTCTTCGGTGGGGTTCGCCCGCCGTGAGGCGGTCAGGGCGGAGAAGTAGTTGAAGAAATCCGCCAGCACCGCGAGCATGTCCTCCACATCGCCGCCGCGCTGCATCTCCTCGTCGTTTCCGCCGAACATCTCCTGGGTCAGCTTGAGCATCCGCGGGAAGTCCGACTCCGGCAGTCCCAGCAGTGTGAGGATCACGTAGAGCGGATAGTTGACCGCGATCTCGGTCATGAAGTCGAGTTCCGGGCCCTTCTCGGCCATCTTGTCGACCCAGATCTTGGCCAGTTCATCACACCGGGCCTTGAGCATCTTCAGCGCCGACGGCTTGAACCAGTCCGCGCCGATCTTGCGGACATCGCGGTGGTGCGGGTCGTCCATGTGGATCAGGGTGCGCAGGCCGATACCGGCCTCGATGTCGCGCAGCAGTGCGTCATCGGCCTCGGCAATGGCCAGCAGCGGCCGGGGGAAGTTGGTGAACAGGTCGTTCTGCCGCTCGATGTCCATGATGTCGACGTGCTTGGTGATCGCCCAGAACGGCCGGTAGTCGCCGAAGTCGACCCAGGACACCGGTGCGTTCTTCCGGAGGTGCGCCAGCGCCGCGTGCAGGGCCTTCTCATCGGTGAAAGCCTGCGGGTCCGCCAGCACGTTGCCGGCTGGGTCGCTGATCCGGTGGTCGGTCGATGCGCTCATGGGTGCTCCTGGGCTGTTCACATTTGACGGGTGTCAGGTTTCCAGTCTCGGCGATGATCTGCAACCAGGTAAGGGGATTAAGTCCATTCGTCCCGCCGCGTAGGCTCGGGAGCCGTGATCCGGCGCCTGACGGCCCTGCTGGCCGCGCTGCTGCTGGCCGGTTGCACAAACCCCGCACCCGTCGCGGCCCCGGCCGATCCGTTGGTGGCGATGACCTCCTTCGGTCCGGTCCGCGGCACCGGTGAGGACGGATTCCGGTTGTTCCAGGGGGTCCCGTACGCGAGTGCACCGCGCTGGCAGTCCCCGGTCTCGCCGCCCCCGTGGACCGCCGTGCGCGACGCCACCAGGCCCGGGCCGCGTTGCATCCAGGACGTCCGCGTCGATCCCGACTACGGACTGGCCACCAGTGAGGACTGCCTGAACCTCAGCGTCTGGACCCCCGACGGCGCGACTCGGGAGAACCCGCGGCCGGTGATGGTCTGGGTCCACGGCGGCGGCTTTCTCAACGGTAGTTCCGATATCTACAACGCCCGTTCGTTGACCACCCGCGGCGACATCGTCGTCGTCACGATCAACTATCGCCTCGGCGCACTGGGGTTCCTCGCGCACCCCGCTCTGGCCGCGCCGGGGGAGGATCCGGGCAACTACGGTCTGGCCGACCAGCAGGCCGCCCTGCGCTGGGTGCGCGCAAACATCGCCGCGTTCGGCGGGGATCCCGATCGGGTGACCATCGCCGGAGAATCGGCCGGCGCGATGTCGGTGTGCGACCACCTGGTCGCGCCCGAGTCCGCCGGGCTGTTCCGGGCCGCCATCATGCAGAGCGGTCCGTGCCAGGCGCAGATCGACGTGGCTGCCGGCGAGCGGATCAGCCGCGATTACGCCGCCGGAATCGGGTGCGGGGAGCAGCAGCCGGCCGAAACCCGCCGATGCCTGTTCGCGCTACCGGTTGATCGCTTGCGTGGCGGGCCGGCCTATTTCCGGATCGGCAGCACCAATCTGCTCAGCGGACCCCTCACCGACACCGGACGGCTACCCGTCAATCCCTTGAGTGTGGCAGCGGGTCCGCCCACGGCGCGGGTGCCGGTCCTGATCGGCAGTACCACGGACGAGTTCACCTTGTTCGTCGCGCTCACCTATCTGCATCAGCATGAGATCGAGCCCTATCCGGTGTTGCTGCGCAAGGCATTCGGCGTCCAGGCCTCCGCGGTGGCGGCCCACTATCCGTTGAGCCGCTATGACGGCAGCGCCGGGCTGGCCTATGCCGCCGCTGTCACCGATGGCGTATTCGGCTGCCCGATCGACACCATGGCCACCGGACTGGCGCACCGCGCGCCGGTCTACGCCTACGAGTTCAACGATCGGAGCGCCCCGGTACCGGAACCGTTGCGCCACACTCCCTTTGCGGCCGGTGCCGGACACGGGCTGGAGCTGCGCTACCTGTTTCAGATGGGTGGAGCGCCACCGCTGACGCCGCCGCAGCAACAGCTGTCCGATCAGATGCTGTCCTACTGGAGCCGATTCGTGACAAGCGGTGCACCCGATGTCCCGGATCAGCCGGCCTGGCCGGCGCTGGATCCCGAACGCCCCGTTCGGATGTCGCTGCAACCCGGCCAACCGTCGCTCAGCGCCGATTTCGCCGCGCGTCATCAGTGTGGGTTCTGGAACTCGCTCGGCTAGACCGGTCGTCCGAGATTTGGCGCCGCCCGTCCTGCGATCAGCGGCAGGTCAAGGTAGGTCTTGATACCCGGCGCGGCGGCGCAGACGTAGGGGATGGCGCTGATGCAGTGGTTGGCCGTTGACACCACGCCGGGATTGCGGATCAGGCCTTCTGCGACCGATTCCGGTTGCAGCCCTTTGAATGTCAGCAGCACAGTCGGATCGCCGGTGATCTCCACCTCGAAGCGCTCACCCTGCTCGCCCAGCGTCCATGGCGGATCCAGTTCGACCTCGCACATCAGCCAGTTGACCGCCGCCGTCACCACCGGTTCGCCGTTGACGATCGCCTCCCACCGGAACCGGCGCGCGGCCACGGTTCCGGCCTCCATCGGCACCACGAGTTCGTCGGTGCCCTGCACGGCCACGGCGACCTCCTGGGTGGAGCGTAGGCGCGGTTCGGCGTCGAACCCGAGCTCGTCGGTGACCATGCGGACCGACGCCTTGAAGCCGGCCTCCAGCAGTGCGGCCATCGGCCCGCCCATCGCCCGTTCCGGCGTCAGTCCGAAGCCCATCACTTCACGCACCACCAGGGGTGCGTTGTAGGTCCGGAGATCGGAGAACTCCTCGGCGCGCACGTGCGTGATGGCCGAGGACAGCGAGGACACCATCAACGGGAAGCGTTCGGTGATTCCGCCGGGGTGAATGCCCGAGCCGTGCAGGGTGACACCGCCCTCCAGTGCGGCGGTCTCGATCGCCTGTACGGCCGGGTTCTGCCGATCCGGATAGACCCAGCCGACCGGTGTGACGATGTTCTTGCCGGAGCGCAGGATGCGCTGGACCACGGAGTCGTCGGGCAGTAGCGGGGAATACATGACGCAATCGGCCTCCAGCGCCAGAAGTGCGTCGATATCGGTGGTGGCCCGAACACCGGCCGGCGCCTCGCCCGCCAACTCACCGGCGTCTAGGCCTTCCTTATCGGCGCTGTGCACCCAGCACCCGACGAGTTCGAGTTCAGGATGGCGCAGAACGCCTTGGATGGCGGCCTTGCCGACCCCGCCGGTGGCCCACTGGATGACCCGGTACATGACCGGACCATACGCATCGAGTCTGCGTTCAGATCGCGGATTGCCGCGAAATCGCGATCCGGACGCAGAGTGGACGGCTAGCGGGAGGGGACGGCCACGCGCACCAACGTGCAGTCGTCGTCGAACTGTCCGGCCTTGGACCGTTCCTCGAGTTGGTGGACGAGATCGTCGAGGGTCCACTCCGGCGAACGCGCGGTGTCGGCGCAGAGGTCGATGAACTCCTCGAGAGATCCTCGCCGGCCCCCCTGCAGAAGCAGTTCGAAGGCGCCGTCGCTGTAGATCAGCAGATCGGCCTGCGATGGCAGGTGATGTGTGCGGGTTTCGAACCGGGTGTCCTCGAGGACGCCGACCGGGATGGACTCCGAGAGCAGCCGCACCGGTTCGGAGCCGTCCGCGGATACCACGATCGCCGGCGGATGTCCGGCGCCGGCGTAACGCAGGGTGCCCGTGGAGGGCTCGTAGACGCCGTACCAGATGCTGAAGTAGTTGCCGGCCTGGTTTTCCATCTGGAACAGCCGGTTGAGTTCGGTGAGCACTCTGCCGGGATCTCGCAGGGTGTCGTCGTCGAGGGTTCCCGACCGCAGCAGGTTGTGCACTGAGACGGAGAACATCGCGGGGGTGATGCCGTGGCCCGAGACATCGACGAGGTAGACGATCAGGTGGTCATCGTCGATCCAGCGGTGGTCGAAGCTGTCGCCGCCGAGTTCCTCCGAGGGTATGTAGCGCGATGTGATCGGCACCGGAACCTCGAGGTCGCGGGGAAGGATCGATCTCACATAACTTGCCGCGCCGCTGAGTTCGGCCATCAGGCGCCGGGCCAGCGATTCCATCCCGGACAGCACGAGCAGGAACGCCTCCAGCAGCAGCGTCACCCCGAGGGCAGCCACCAGAAGCACCGCCATGATGCCGTTGCGGCTGTCGATGAACGCGGCACTGGTGGGCCGGACCGTTAGCTCCCAGCTGCGTCCATAGACGTCCAGCGGTGATGTCGTCGCGGTCGGCGCCGCGCTGACCCGATCACTGGTGGTGGATTTTCGCGCGGGGAGATCAGCGATGATCACCGGGTTCGCGGGGTCGCTGACATCGGTGAGCATCAGGTCCACGCTGTCCCAGTTGGGGTCGCGGAACGTTGTGGCGAGTAGATCGCTGAGGCGATAGACGCCGACGGCGAAGCCGCGCAACGCGTTACGCCGCGCTGAGACGGTCCCTGGATCGAATCCGCCGTTATAGATCGGCAGCAGGGCCAGCATGCCCTTCTGGGTGCCGCGTTCCTGGACGAGATCGATCGGGCTGGTTGCGGTGGGCTGGCCGGTGTCGCGTGCCTTCTCGATGGCGGCGGCCCGCGTCGGATCGGAGTAGATGTCGAAGCCCCGGGCGCTGCGATTCTTCGTGATCGGCTCGATGTAGTCCACGACCACGTATTCCGGGCGAGGTGAGACCGGCCGCAGGTCGCCGTTGGCGTCGCGTTCGGTGACGGTGAAGCCCTCAAAGCCCGGCTGCTCGCGCTGGCGCGCCTCGAAAGAGGCCAGATTCTCTCGTTTGACCAGCGGATTCCACGACAGGGCCTGCAGATTGGGAAAGCGTTGGAGGATGTCCCTGACGTAGGCGTTGAACTGCTGGCCGGAGACCTGGTCGGACGCGTCAAGCAGGCCGCGCAGACCCTCCAGCACCTCCTCGTGGACGGCGACGTTCCCGGTGAGATCAGCGGCGGCGTGATCGCCCAACAGCTTCACCGCACTGTCGATTCGGGTTCGCTCGTGGCCGATGTTCTGGGCGATTCCGCCGATCAGGATCCCGAAGATCACGATTGACGGGATCGCGATCTGCCAGCGGCGGCCTAACCAGTATTCGGCCTGCGAGGGCATGAACATCAGGGTCAGAGGCGCGAAGACGATGACCCCGATGGAGTCGCCCACCCACCAGGTCAGCCAGCCGAAGGCCGCCTGGCTGACGTCGAGCAGGCCGTTCGCGAGCTGGGCCGCCAATCCGATGGTGGGTGCGATGGTGGTCGCCGCCAGACCGCCGAGGGTGAGGGTGAGCAGCACCGCCCGCGGCGTATCGAGTCGCGCAACCGGGCCGACGAAGCGACGAACCAGGGCTGCTCCCACGGCGGCCCCGAGCACTGCACCCACGCCGACCGCCGCGGCCGTTTGCCAGGATTGCCCGACGGGCACACCCACCAGGGCCAGCGAAAACACGTTGGCCGCGACCGATCCGATGAAGACCCCGGGCAATGCGCGCCACCCCCACCGCAATGCGGCAGCGAAGGCGATGCCGGCCGATGGCCAGACCGGCGAGGCCAGACCGGTCATCTGGGCCAAGCGCAGCGTCAGGAGTCCGAACGCGGCGTAGATGGTCGCGATGACGGCCGAAATGAGGAGCGTCGAGCTCCGCATCGACGCCAACCGGCTCCCCGACCCCACGTAGCGAGGCTACAGCCCCCCGCTGTCCCGGATTTGGAGCAGGCATGGATGTGGGGCATACTGGTCGGGTTGTCTTGAGCCGGGTTTCGGCCTCGGGCTCAGGGCATGCGACCAGCGCCGACACCGGCGCGTCCGGTCCCCACCTCGTCAGCGGGTTCTCCGCGTCGTCGAGGCTTGTGTGCGGGTGACACACCCGAGCGCGGGGGCCGGTGGACCAGGACAGATGAACAGCGGCGGCGGAAGCCAGCGTCCGGGGAATTCTGCGGGCGTGCAAGCAGGAGAAAGTAGGAGAAGCGTGGCGGGACAGAAGATCCGCATCAGGCTCAAGGCCTACGACCACGAGGCCATCGATGCCTCGGCGCGCAAGATCGTGGAGACGGTCACCCGTACCGGCGCCAGCGTGGTCGGACCTGTGCCGCTGCCGACCGAGAAGAACGTGTACTGCGTCATCCGGTCTCCGCATAAGTACAAGGACTCGCGGGAGCACTTCGAGATGCGCACCCACAAGCGCCTCATCGACATTCTCGACCCGACGCCGAAGACGGTGGACGCGCTGATGCGTATCGACCTGCCGGCCAGTGTCGACGTGAACATCCAGTAGGGGAGTCGGCTTTCATCATGGCTCGTAAAGGAATCCTCGGCACGAAGCTGGGCATGACCCAGGTTTTCGACGAGAACAACAGGGTGGTTCCGGTGACGGTCGTCAAGGCCGGCCCGAACGTCGTCACCCGCGTTCGCACCCCCGAGAAGGACGGCTACAGCGCCGTTCAGCTCGCCTATGGCGAGATCAGCCCGCGCAAGGTCAACAAGCCGGTCACCGGTCAGTACGCCGCAGCCGGGGTCAACCCGCGTCGGCACCTGGCCGAGCTGCGCCTGGACGATGAGGCCGCCGCTGCGGAGTACGAGGTCGGCCAGGAGCTGACCGCGGACATCTTCGCGGCCGGCAGCTACGTCGACGTGACCGGCACCTCCAAGGGCAAGGGTTACGCCGGCACCATGAAGCGGCACGGCTTCCGCGGCCAGGGCGCCGCGCACGGCGCCCAGGCGGTGCACCGCCGTCCGGGCTCGATCGGAGGCTGCTCCACCCCGGGCCGTGTTTTCAAGGGCACCCGGATGGCCGGCCGGATGGGCAACGAGCGGGTCACCACTCAGAGCCTGCTGGTCCACAAGGTGGACGCCGAGAACGGTGTCCTGTTGATCAAGGGCGCCGTCCCCGGTCGCACCGGCGGCCTGGTGATGGTGCGAACCGCGGTCAAGCGAGGTGAGAAGTAATGGCGAAGAAGATCGACGTCCACGCTCCCGACGGCAAGAAGAATGGCAGTGTCGAACTGCCCGCCGAGCTGTTCGACGTGGACCCCAACATCGCATTGATGCACCAGGTCGTGACGGCGCAACTGGCCGCCAAGCGGCAGGGCACCCACGCGACCAAGACCCGCGCCATGGTCTCCGGCGGCGGCAAGAAGCCGTTCCGTCAGAAGGGAACAGGCCGGGCGCGTCAGGGTTCGACCCGCGCTCCGCACTTCACCGGTGGCGGCATCGTGCACGGGCCGCAGCCGCGTGACTACAGCCAGCGCACCCCGAAGAAGATGATCGCAGCCGCGCTGCGCAGTGCGCTCAGCGACCGGGCGCGCAACGACCGGATTCACGCGGTGACCGAGATCATCAGCGGTCAGACCCCGTCGACCAAGAGCGCCAAGGCGTTCCTGGGCACCCTGATTCCGGGGACGACCGATCTTCGCAAGATCCTGGTCGTCGTCGGCCGCAGCGACGATGTGGGCGCGCTGAGCGTGCGCAATCTGCCGGGAATCCACGTGATCTACCCGGACCAGTTGAACACCTACGACGTGCTCAAGGCCGATGATCTGGTGTTCAGCGTCGAGGCGCTCAACGCCTACATCGAGAGCAACACCAAGAAGCAGGAGGTGTCGGCCTGATGGCTACCGTGACTGACCCCCGCGACATCATCCTGGCGCCGGTCATCTCCGAGAAGTCCTACGGACTGATCGAGGACAACGTCTACACGTTCGTCGTCCACCCGGACTCGAACAAGACCCAGATCAAGATCGCCATCGAGCAGATCTTCTCGGTCAAGGTGGACTCGGTGAACACCGCCAACCGGCAGGGCAAGCGCAAGCGCACCCGCACGGGTTACGGCAAGCGCAAGAGCACCAAGCGCGCCATCGTGACCCTGGCCGCAGGCAGCAAGCCGATCGACATCTTCGGAGCCCCGGCCTAGCCGGGAGAGGGATTTCAAGGACCAGACATGGGAATTCGCAAGTACAAGCCGACGACCCCCGGTCGCCGCGGTGCCAGCGTCTCCGACTTCGCCGAGATCACCCGCTCGACTCCGGAGAAGTCGCTGCTGCGCCCGTTGCACAGCACCGGTGGCCGTAATGCGCACGGCCGCATCACCACTCGTCACAAGGGTGGCGGCCACAAGCGCGCCTACCGCGTGATCGACTTCCGTCGCAATGACAAGGACGGCGTCAACGCGAAGGTCGCTCACATCGAGTACGACCCCAACCGCACCGCGAACATCGCGCTGCTGCACTTCCTGGACGGCGAGAAGCGCTACATCATCGCGCCGCAGGGACTCAAGCAGGGCGACATCATCGAGTCGGGTCCGAACGCCGACATCAAGCCCGGCAACAATCTGCCGATGCGCAACATCCCGGCCGGCACACTGATCCACGCCGTGGAGCTGCGTCCGGGCGGCGGCGCCAAGCTGGCCCGTTCTGCGGGTTCCAGCATCCAGCTGCTGGGCAAGGAGGGCGCCTACGCCTCGCTGCGCATGCCCTCGGGTGAGATCCGTCGCGTCGACGTGCGCTGCCGCGCCACCGTCGGCGAGGTCGGCAACGCCGAGCAGGCCAACATCAACTGGGGCAAGGCCGGACGCATGCGGTGGAAGGGCAAGCGCCCCACCGTCCGCGGCGTCGTGATGAACCCGGTCGACCACCCGCATGGCGGTGGCGAGGGTAAGACCTCCGGTGGTCGCCACCCGGTGAGCCCGTGGGGCAAGCCCGAAGGCCGTACCCGCAAGCCCAACAAGCCGAGCGACAAGCTCATCGTCCGTCGCCGTCGCACCGGCAAGAACAAGCGCTAGGCAGGAGAGTAAGAGATGCCACGCAGCCTCAAGAAGGGTCCGTTCGTCGACGACCATCTGCTCAAGAAGGTCGACGTTCAGAACGAGAAGAACACAAAGCAGGTCATCAAGACCTGGTCGCGTCGGTCCACCATCATCCCCGACTTCATCGGTCACACCTTCGCCGTCCACGACGGCCGCAAGCATGTGCCGGTGTTCGTCACCGAGGCGATGGTCGGGCACAAGCTGGGCGAGTTCGCCCCGACCCGGACGTTCAAGGGTCACATCAAGGACGACCGGAAAGCGAAGCGGCGGTAGAGATGCCTACGACGACTGAATTCCCCTCGGCCACCGCCAAGGCGCGCTTCGTGCGCGTCTCGGCGAGCAAGGCCCGCCGGGTGATAAACCTGGTCCGCGGCAAGTCCGTCGAGGAAGCCCTCGACATCCTGCGCTGGGCGCCCCAGGCTGCCAGCGAGCCGGTCGCCAAGGTGATCGCCAGTGCCGCGGCCAACGCCCAGAACAACAACGGTCTGGATCCGCGCACCCTGGTGGTCGCCACCGTCTACGCCGACGAGGGCCCGACCGCCAAGCGCATCCGGCCGCGTGCGCAGGGCCGCGCCTACCGGATCCGCAAGCGCACCAGCCATATCACCGTGATTGTCGAGAGCCATCCGCCTCGCGACGCTCGCACCGAGTCCGCGCGTTCGCGCCGGGCGCAGGGCAGCAAGGCCGCGGCCGGCGGTACCGCTCCGGCGAAGAAGGCTCCGGCTAAAAAGGCCGCGACCAAGGCTCCCGCCAAGAAGGCCACAGCCGAGAAGAAGGCACCGGCTAAAAAGGCACCCGCCAAAGCTTCCGACGAATCGAAGGGAGGCTCGGAGTAGTGGGCCAGAAGATCAATCCCCACGGCTTCCGCCTCGGCATCACCACCGACTGGAAGTCCCGCTGGTACGCCGACAAGCAGTACGCCGAGTACATCAAGGAAGATGTGGCGATCCGGCGGCTGCTGGCCTCCGGACTCGAGCGCGCCGGAATCGCCGATGTGGAGATCGAGAGGACTCGCGACAGAGTCCGTGTTGACATCCACACCGCTCGACCGGGCATCGTGATCGGACGCCGCGGCACCGAGGCCGATCGCATCCGGGCCGACCTGGAGAAGCTCACCGGTAAGCAGGTCCAGCTGAACATCCTCGAGGTCAAGAACCCCGAGTCGCAGGCACAGCTGGTCGCCCAGGGTGTGGCCGAGCAGCTGAGCAACCGTGTGGCGTTCCGGCGTGCGATGCGCAAGGCTATCCAATCCGCCATGCGTCAGCCCAACGTCAAGGGTATCCGGGTGCAGTGCTCCGGTCGTCTCGGCGGCGCCGAGATGAGCCGCTCGGAGTTCTATCGCGAGGGCCGGGTGCCGCTGCACACGCTGCGCGCCGATATCGACTACGGCCTCTACGAGGCGAAGACCACTTTCGGTCGCATCGGCGTCAAGGTCTGGATCTACAAGGGTGACGTCGTCGGCGGTAAGCGCGAGCTGTCCGCCGCGGCACCCGCCGCCGACCGGCCGCGCCGCGACCGTCCGACCGGTACCCGTCCGCGCCGCAGCGGTGCGTCGGGCACCACCGCCACCAGCACCGAGGCCGGCCGTGCCGCCGAGGAGGCCGGCCCGATCGTCGAGGTGACCGAGACCCCCGCAGTGGAGACCACTGCGGAGAGCACGGAGAACTGATCATGTTGATTCCCCGCAAGGTCAAGCACCGCAAGCAGCACCACCCCAAGCAGCGTGGTATCGCCAGCGGTGGCACCAGCGTGACCTTCGGTGACTACGGCATCCAGGCACTGGAGCACGCCTACATCACCAACCGGCAGATCGAGTCCGCACGTATCGCCATCAACCGCCACATCAAGCGTGGTGGCAAGGTGTGGATCAACATCTTCCCGGACCGTCCGCTGACCAAGAAGCCGGCCGAGACCCGCATGGGTTCCGGCAAAGGATCGCCGGAGTGGTGGGTCGCCAACGTCAAGCCCGGCCGGATCCTGTTCGAGCTGAGTTACCCCAATGAGGAGACCGCGCGCGCCGCTCTGACCCGCGCGATCCACAAGCTGCCGATCAAGGCACGCATCGTGACCCGAGAGGAGCAGTTCTGATGGCAGTGGGAACCAGTGCCGGCGAGCTGCGCGAGCTGACCGCCGACGAGTTGACCGCCAAGTTGCGGGAGTACAAGGAAGAGCTGTTCAATCTGCGCTTCCAGTCGGCCACCGGTCAGTTGGCGAACAACCGTCGCCTTCGCGTCGTTCGGCAGGAGATCGCGCGTATCTACACCGTGCTGCGCGAACGTGAATTGGGTCTGGCCGCCGGACCCGGTGGACAGGACTAAGACATGGCAGAGACTAAAGGCCTCAAGCACACCCCGGCCACCGAGAAGCCGCGCGGTCGCCGCAAGACCGTGATCGGTTACGTGGTCAGCGACAAGATGGACAAGACCATCGTCGTCGAACTCGAGTCGCGTGTGCAGCACCCCAAGTACGGCAAGATCATCCGGACCACCAAGAAGGTCAAGGCTCACGACGAGGCCGGCAGCGCCGGTATCGGCGATCGGGTTTCGCTGATGGAGACTCGCCCGCTGTCGGCCACCAAGCGCTGGCGTCTGGTCGAGGTCCTCGAGCGCGCCAAGTAGCACCGAGCTTGCGAGAACGCCCACCGCGATCAGCGCGGTGGGCGTCTTTCGTCTCCGCGCCGGTTCTGGGTTCATTCCCCCCGAACCAGCAAAGATTGGCCTCTCACCCTCCGCAGGAGTGCTGTTCGCGGCTATGCTGCTCGTGCTACTAGGGAAGGGATCACCATGGCGGAATGGCCGACACGGACGGCGGTTTCCGGGGCAGTGGTGCTCCGGCCGGAGGGTCGGCTCAATATGGTGGTGGCCCCCGAACTGCGCGAGCAGCTGCATGGGCTGGTCAGGGCGGGTCACACCCGGCTGGTCGTGGACCTCTCCGGTGTGGATTCGATCGACTCGTCCGGCCTCGGCGCACTGATTTCCGGACTGAAGGCGGCCCGGCAGAGCGGTGGCGACCTCCGGATCGCGGCACCGGGCGAACAGGCAACCGCAGTTCTGGAACTCACGAATCTCAACCGGGTCCTCAAGTCCTACACATCGGCTGACAGCGCATTCGATGAGCCGACCTGACAGCCGGATTTTGGAGGCGAACGCGGGCCCGGGCGTCCTGACCGAGATCGCCCGGGTTCTCGACGAGACGTGGCTGGCTCACCCCGAGGTGCCGGAGGCGATCCGGATGCAGGTGAACATCGCGGCCGGTGAGATCGGCGCAAATATCGTCGAGCACGCCGCCCGGGGCCGTCCGGTGCCGATCCGGATGGAGGTCAATGTCCTGGTCCATGAGGTCGAGGTGACGTTCACCGACGGCGGGGTATCTGCCGCGATAGACCTGGGTTCGGTGTCCTTTCCCGATGAACTGGCCGAACGCGGACGCGGCTTGCCGCTGTCCAAGGCCGCCCTGGCTGAATTGTCCTACCGCCGGGATTCGGCAAACCACTGGCGATTGGTCAGCAAACGTTTCGGGTGAGGCGGATCTAGATCCACACTGGATCCGGTGGTCCATGGCGCGGACCGTCACACTTCTTCACTATTCAAGGTATGGGTGAGACTCTCGACACCGTGACCGGTTCGGGCACCCTCAACGACATCTCCGGCGTGCTTGACCGGATCTGGTCGGCGCACTCCCACGTACCCCACGCGGTCCGGCTCCAGATCGGTATCGCCGTGCATGAGATCGGCTCCAACATCGTCAAACATGCCAGTCGCGGCCGTTCCGTCCGGTTGCGCATGGCTGTCGACGTGCGGCGCGACGAGGTAGAGGTCACCTTCACCGACGACGGCCCACCGGTCGCGGTCGATCTAGGCGCGGTCAGCATGCCGCACGAAATGGCCGAAGGCGGTCGTGGTCTGGCGTTGGCTCAGGCCACGCTCGGACGGCTGAACTATGGCCGCGACATGGTGAACCGGTGGACGCTGATCAGCAAGCGGTTCACCTAATCGGGATTGCGGAACTTCGCGGCTCGGAACACCGCGACGGCCTCGGCTCGTGAGCCGACGCTCAACTTGCCGAGAAGACTGTGTACGTGATTCTTGACGGTGTGCAAGGTTACCGACAGCCGGGAGGCGATCTGCTGGTTGGTCAGACCCTGGTCGAGTAGCTCAAGGATCTCGCTCTCCCGGGCGGTCAGGGAATCCGCGCGTGACAATTCCGGATGCTGTTGTCCGGCAATGGCATAGACCCGCCTCAGCAGGATTGCCGAAACCTCGGCTGAACATTGCGACTGGCCCCTGTCGGCATTGCGAACCAGGGTCAGAAGATGCTCGAAGGACTCCGATCGCAGATGAAGACCCGCGACACCGGCTTCGGCCGATGACACGATTTCGGATTCCCGGTCCGCGGAGAGGCCGTAAACAATGACCTTCGTTCCCACGTGGACATCCATGCTCACCTGAATCAGCGTGCTGCTGTCGGGAGTTTCGACGTGGATCAGGACCGCGGCTGGCGGATCGGCATCGACTGAGCTGAGCAGTGACGGCAGATCCCAGGCAAGGCCGGCATCGACACCGTTTGCGGCGAACTGGGCTACGAGGCATTCACGGGCGAGCCGGTCGTCGTCGACGACGATCACCCGGGGGTTCGCCGCCACGTGATTCTCCTGACCAGAGTTCGCCCGTCAATCTCCACGATCAGATTAGCGGCCGAGACGGGTAACGTCGCACGGCATGGCAGCTGAGTTCCAGGGCAAGATCGCCCTCGACATCCGTGATTCCGAGGCGGACTGGGCTCCGTTCGCGGCCCCGGCCGCTCCGGCGAACGCCCCCAACGTCCTCTATGTCGTCTGGGATGACGTCGGCATCGCCACCTGGGACAGCTTCGGCGGGCTGGTCGATATGCCGGCCATGCGCCGGGTCGCCGACCGCGGGGTCAAGCTGACGCAGTTCCACACCACCGCGCTGTGTTCGCCGACCCGTGCGGCGCTGCTGACCGGGCGCAACCCGACCAGCGTGGGAATGGCCACCGTCGAGGAGTTCACCGACGGCTTCCCCAACTGCAGCGGACGAATCCCCGATGACGCAGCGCTGCTCTCGGAGGTGCTGCTCGACCACGGATGGAACACCTACTGCGTCGGCAAATGGCATCTGACCCCACTGGAGGAGTCGAACCTGGCTTCCTCCAAACGGCATTGGCCGCTGGGCAGCGGGTTCGAGCGGTTCTACGGCTTCCTCGGCGGCGAGACCGACCAGTGGTATCCGGACCTGGTCTACGACAACCATCCCGTCGAGGCGCCGGGTACCCCGGAGGACGGTTACCACTTGTCGAAGGACCTCGCCGACAAGGCCATCGAGTTCATCCGCGATGCCAAGGTGATCGCCCCGAACAAGCCGTGGTTCACCTACCTGTGCCCCGGTGCCGGACACGCCCCACACCATGTGTTCAAGGAGTGGGCTGACCGCTACGCCGGCCGGTTCGACATGGGCTACGAGCGCTACCGCGAGATCGTGCTGGAGAACCAGAAGAGGCTGGGCATCGTGCCCGCCGACACCGAACTGTCCCCGGTCAACCCCTATGTGGACGTCACCGGCCCCGACGGTCAGCCGTGGCCCGCGCAGGACACGGTACGGCCCTGGGACTCACTCGACGACGAGGAGAAGCGACTGTTCGCCCGGATGGCCGAGGTGTTCGCCGGCTTCCTCTCCTACACCGACGCCCAGATCGGTCGGGTGCTGGACTATCTCGAGGAGTCCGGACAGTTGGACAACACCATCATCGTGGTGATCTCCGACAACGGCGCCTCCGGTGAGGGCGGCCCGAACGGTTCGGTCAACGAGGTGAAGTTCTTCAACGGCTACATCGACAGTGTCGAGGACAGCCTGCGGTTCTATGACTCCCTCGGCGGTCCGTCGACCTACAACCACTATCCGATCGGTTGGGCGATGGCGTTCAACACGCCCTACAAGCTTTTCAAGCGCTACGCGTCCTATGAGGGTGGTATCGCCGACACCGCCATCATCTCCTGGCCATCCGGTATCGCCGCCCACGGCGAGGTGCGCGACAACTACGTCAACGTCGCCGATATCACCCCGACTATCTACGAACTGCTCGGTATCACCGTTCCGGACGGCACCGAGGGAGTGAGTTTCAAAGCCGCCCTTGGTGATCCGAAAGCCGAGACCGGCAAGGTGACGCAGTTCTACACGATGCTCGGCACCCGGGGAATCTGGCATGACGGCTGGTTCGCCAGCACCGTCCACCCGGCGAGTCCGGCCGGCTGGTCGCATTTCGACGACGATCGCTGGGAGCTGTTCAACATCGCCGCCGATCGCAGCCAGTGTCACGATCTGGCCGCCGCGCATCCGGAGAAACTCGAGGAACTCAAAGCGCTCTGGTTCACCGAAGCCGGCAAGTACAACGGGCTGCCGCTGGCCGATCTCAACATGATCGAGACGTTCATGCGTTTCCGGCCGAACCTGATCGCCGGGCAGACGGCTGCGACCTATTACCCGGGAACCGCACCGGTGGGCCTTGGCGCCATGATCGAGCCTCGGGGTAACTCCTTCTCCCTGCTTGCCGAAGTGACCATTGATTCCGGGGACGCTCGGGGGGTGTTGTTCAAACAGGGTGCCGGCCACGGGGGACACGTCCTTTACGTCAAGGACAGCCATCTTCACTACGTCTACAACTTCATGGGTGAGGACGAGCAGGTCGTGAGCGCTCCGAACCCGATCCCGTTGGGCCGGCACATCTTCGGGGTGCGCTATGACCGCACCGGTGTCGCCGACGGCACCCACACCCCGGTGGGGTCGGTGGCGCTGTACGTCGACGAGGCGATCGTCGCCACCCTCGCCGATGTGCGCACCCATCCGGTCACCTTCGGACTCGCCGGCGCCTCGGTGCAGGTGGGAAGAAACGGCGGACAGCCGGTGTGCGGCGCCTACTCTGCGCCGTTTCCGTTCACCGGTGGGTCGATCACAAAGGTGATGATCGACGTCTCCGGCACGTCCTACATCGACCGGGAACGCGAACTCGCCCTCGCCTTCGCCAGGGACTGATCCCCGTCCACCGTTGAGTGAGGAACCTTGCAGACATTTATCGACTCAAAGTCAAGTGGTTGATGCAACACGGCTAGGCAGCTTGGTCAAGGAGAGCGGCTAAGCGTTGGGCTGGGGTGTCGAAATCCAGGGTTGGTCGGGGCCGGCTGTTGAGCTTGTCTTGGATCTGTTTGAGGTCGGCTTTTGTGTAGCCGCTGAGGTCGGTGCCCCTTTCGAACCAGAACCGCAGCAGCCGGTTGGTGTTCTCGTTGCTGCCGCGTTGCCAAGGTGAATGAGGATCGCAGAAGTAGACCGGGGCCTGTAACTGCAGGCTGATGTCCC
>JAPOKC010000036.1 GCA_029977845.1 Mycobacteriaceae bacterium
TGGACCAGCACACCGTGAGGAAGCCCATGTCATTCGACACCGTTGTCGTCATTGGAGGCGGTCCCGGCGGCCTGCGCGCCGCGCAGGGTATCGCGGGCGTCGGAAACCCAGTGGTCCTGCTCGAGAAGGAGAACTTCCTGGGCGGAACGCCGATTCGGGAGAACTACGCCGGCATCACCCCGCACGGTGAGGAGGCGGAGCCGATCATGCGCCGGATGGCCGAAACGGTCACCGGCAACGCATTGGTCGACGTCCGTCTGCAGACCACGGCGACTGCGCTCTCCGGTGAGCCGGGCGCATTCTCCCTGGAGGTCAGCGGACCCGATGGAACGTCCACCATCGAGTGCGGCGCCATCGTTGTGGCCACTGGTTTCCAGCACTTCGATCCGGGCCGCGAGACCCAGCTCTACGGTTACTACGAGTTCGACGACGTGATCACCCTGCCCGACCTCGAGTCGATGCTCAAGGATCACAACGTCGTTCGGCCCTCCAACGGAGAAGCCCCGAAGAGCCTCTGCTTCGTGCAGTGCGTCGGCAGTCGCGACCGCCAGATCGGCAACGAGTACTGCTCGAAGGTCTGCTGCGGGGTGGCCTCGAAGGAGGCCATCGAGGTCAAGCAACTGCACCCGGACTGCAAGGTCTACATCTTCTACATCGACATGCGCATGTACGGCTACTGGGAGAACGAGATCTACTGGGTGGCCCAGGAGAAGCACCACGTCCAGTACGTCAAGGGCATCATCACCGAGGTGCTTCCGTACAACGACCCGGTGCACGGCAAGAAGCTGATCGTGCGGGGCGAGGACACCACCATGGGCCGGCCGATGGAGCTGCCGATGGACATGGTGGTCCTCTCTGTCGGCATGGAGCCGTCGTCGGGGACCCGGGACGCCGCGCGCATCCTGGGCATCCGGCCGAATCGTTTCGGTTTCATCGAGGCGACAGGCGGTGCGATGGACCCGGTGGCGACCAGTCGCGAGGGCATCTACGCCTGCGGCGCGGCCTTGGGTCCGGCCGACCTCGAGGACAGCGTGTCCTCGGGAGCCGATGCCGCGATGCACGCGGTTGCCTTCGTGCGCGGACGCGCCGCGGCTGTCGCCGGGAGCTGACAGTCCTCATGATCCAGGGCGAGGTCGTCGACACCTCCGCGGCGTCGGAGTTCTACGGGCGGGTACTTGCAGCCACCGATACCCGGGAGTTGTCCCGGATCGGCGAGGCGCTGGAGCGCAAGTCCGAGGCGATGCGTGCCCTGGCGGGCCTCAATCATGGCGAAGATCCGGCGAGTATGGACGCCGACGCGGTGCGGGAACTGCTCGGCTGGGTGTTCTGCTCGCGCCGGCGGGTGAACCGGATTTTCGCCGTGATCGAGGCCGACGAATTGGCCAGGGCCATCGGTGATCTCATGAACGGTCCGGGCGGCGTCGGGGAACGCTACGAGAGGTTCGCCGAGTTGCTCGCGCCGATTCCGGGTGTGGCCGAGGACCTGCCCGGGGAACTGCTCCACTTCCTCGAGCCGACCCGGTACTGGTTGTGGACGCGCTGGTTGTGGGATCCCACCGCCGAGACCGGTGCCCTGGCGTTGGTTACCACCGACGAGACGGACCTCGGTCTGGGAGCAAGCCCGGGGGAGACCTACATGGCGGTCGGCCGGGCGCTGTCGTTCGTCTCGCAGACCGGCCAGGCGGCCGGATTCGCCGCGCTGGGCAGCGGACCGTTCGGTACCGACGTCTTCCTCGCCTCGATCTACGCCATCTACATGCAGACGGTTCTGGCGATGCGGATGACCCAGGAGTTCACCAAGATGCTGCCCGACCTGCCGGACCTGGTCCGGCGGCTCCTCGGCGTTTACTACCCACCCGACAGGAAGGCCTGAACCCATGCCGATTTCAGGACGCAAGGTCGAGCCGACCGCGGTCGAATTCGAGACGGTGACAGTCGCTTCGACCATCAGCGGCCGCACGGTCGAGCTCGAGGGCATGTGGAACCGGATGTTCGAGCCCCGCGTGATGACGGGGTTGGCCGAACCGCGGTTCGACGAACTCAACACGCTGCCGGGCGCGGAGTCGCTGGAGCGCTGCTACGGCTGCGGCAAGTGCGTGCCGGTCTGCCCGGTCGATGCGGCCGGCGGCGAGTACGGTCCGCGCAAGCTGCACCGGCTGGTGCAGACCGGCGGTGACTTGCTGGCCAGCGACATGTTGTGGATGTGCACCACCTGTGCGAACTGCCTGCGGGTGTGCCCCAAGGAAGTCAACATGATCGAGATCATGCCCGCCGCCCGCGAGGAGGCGCTTGGCCGTGGTCAGGTACCCAACGAGTTGCAGCAGGTTTTCGAGGCCACCTTCCGGCAGGGCAATGCGCTGGGGTCCAACCCGCGCCGTCGCGCGGCATGGACCAAGGAGGCCGGCGTCCCGGTCCGGGAGCTGCCCAAGGATTCCTCCCCGGTCGACGTGCTGTTCTACGTCGAGGACTACTGGAGCTATCACCCGCGTGGAATGGAAGCCGCACAGGCTTTTTCGCGCGTCATGACCGCCCTCGGTGTCGACTTCGCGATCCTGGGCGCCGAGGAGAAGACCATCGGAGATTCCCAGCGGCTGGCCGGTGAGCGTGGTCTGTTCGAGTCGTTGGTCGACGATGTCACCGCGACGCTGGCCAAGTACGAGTTCAAGCGAATCGTCACCCCCGATCCGCACGGCTTCAATGCGCTGGTCAAGGAATACCCCAAGCGCGGCCACAACTACGACGTCCTGCACTACACCCAACTGCTGGCGCCACTGGTCGACAAGATGACGTTCACCACCCCGATCAACAAGAAGGTCACCTTCCACGATCCGTGCTATCTCGGCCGCCACAACGGCGAGTACGACGCACCGCGCACTCTGCTGAATGCCATTCCCGGAGTTGAGCTCATCGAGATGGGCCGCTGCCGGGAGAACGGTTACTGCTGCGGTGGTGGCGGCGGCGGGATGTGGCTGGACGGGTTCAACTCCGACAAGGTCGACGAGCGGCTGTCCGAGCGCCGGGTGCGCGAGGCCGCGCAGACCGGAGCCGACATCTTGGCGGTGTGCTGCCCGTATGAGGTCTCCCGGTTCTCCGACGCGGCCAAGTCGACTGGTAACGAGAACCTGCAGGTGCTCGATATCGCCGAACTTCTCGACACCGCCATGGGATCGCCGAAGGCCTGATACGCACATGCGGGTGATCGACTTCGGGACGGTGAAAGCACTGCGCAGCCAGAGTGTCTGGCATGCGTTGTGCCGCGCGATGCGGCCCGGCGATGCGCCGGTGCTGTCATTCGTACGCCCAGCCAAGCCCTACGTCTGTATCGGCCTGCACCGTGACATCGCCGAGGTCGACATCGATTACTGCCAGTACAACGGTCTGCCGGTGATGCGGCGGATGGTCGGTGGCGGTCCGGTCTACTGCGATGAGGACCAGCTCTTCTTCCAGATCACCGTTCCGGCCAAGGACATCCCGGCTCGCCGCGCCACCGCGCTGGCGTCGCTGCTGACCCCGGCAGTAGGCGCGTTGCGCCGTCTTGGTGTTGACGCAGAACTGGACCGCTTCACCGAGATCACTGTCGGAGCTGCGAAGGTATGCGGACACGGCGCCGGCCAGATGCGCAATGGCGTGACCGTGGTGGGCAATCTGATCAGCCGCTTCGACCACGAACGTGCCGCGGCGATCCTGCGGCTCGACCCTGAACTCCGGGGCGTCGTCACCGGACTCATGCGCCGCTACGTCGCGGCGACCGACGTCGACCCGCTCGCCTGGCAGAACGCGATGGTGGCCGAGTACGCCGCGCACTTCGGCAGCACCGCCCGCGAGGACGTCTTGACCGCTGTCGAGTCCGAGGAACTGGACCAGATGGACACCCGACTGCTCGACGCCGAGTTCGTCGCCGGGACCGCACGTCCGGTCAAGCCGGTGCGCACGGTAAAGATCCGAGCCGGTGTGTGGGTGCACGATTGGTGCACCCAGGGGGAGCGGGTGGTGCTCGGTGTCGCCGAGGGCCGGGTCGAAACAGCCAGCGGCCGTGCACATCTGGCCGGTCTGACACTTGACGAGGCACTGGCGGAACTGGAACGCGAACGGGATGCCGCACCGCTCGTATCGGCTATTCGCGCGGCATACGCGGAGGTGGCATGACGATCCAACTCGACTTCGGCGGCTATGAGCTCCGGCTGGACCGCAGCTACGACCCGGACACCCACCTCTGGGTGCAGCAGGCGGGCGACGGACGCGTGCGGGTGGGCTTCGACGCACTCACCGCGGATACCTACGGCGCACTTGCGCAGTTGCTCATGTCACCGATCGGCACCACCGTGCAACGCGGCGAGGAGTTCGGCAGCCTGGAGGCGGCCAAGTTCGTCGGGCCACTGACCGCGCCGGTTTCGGGAGTGCTGGCCGCGGTGAACGACGCGGTGCTGGCCGATCCCGAGACGGTGTTGCGCGATCCCTACGGCACCGGCTGGCTGGCGGAGTTCACCGTCGACGCCGCACCGGACGGTCTGGTCGAAGGTGAGGACGCCCGGAACTGGTTCTCCCAAGAGGTCGCCGACTACCGGGACAAAGGCCTGGTGGCGGAGTGACCTCCAACCTGGTCTCGACCGGCTTCGACATCCGGAGCCGGAACTTCGGCGACGTCATGGACTTCTACGCCCCGGGGCTCAAGGAGTGGAGCACTCCGGAGTGGAAACCGATCAATCCCAAGCGATTTCTACCGGTGTCGGTGACCGGCTCGGCGTGTGCGCTGTCCTGTGATCACTGCCAGACCAAGGTGCTGTCGGGCATGAGCGGCATTCCCAACGGCGAGAGCCTGTTCGACGTCGCGGCCCGGATGAAGGCCGGCGGCAGCGAGGGCATCCTGGTCTCCGGCGGGTCCACCCGTACCGGCGGCGTGCCGCTCACGCCCCATCTGCTCGAGGTTCCCCGGATCCGGGAGGAACTGGGCATGAAGGTCATCGTGCACTCCGGCGTGGTGTCCCCGGAACTGGCCGAGCGACTGGCCGCGGCCGGGGTCGACGGAGTGATGCTGGACATCATCGGTTCCGACGAGACCATTCGCGATGTCTATCACCTCGACCTGACCACGTCGGACTTCAAGCAGTCGCTGGCTGTTCTCTCCGACAACGGGTTGCGGATCATCCCGCACATCGTGCTCGGCCTGCACTACGGGAAATTCCTGGGTGAGCACCATGCGCTGGAGATGGTCACCGAATTCGGAGTCAGCACACTGATTCTCGTTGTTCTCGTCCCGTTGGTCGGAACCCCGATGGCGCACCTGCCGCCGCCGCCGGTGGAGGACGTCACCGCGTTCTTCGCCACGGCCCGCGAGGCCGCTCCGGAGATCCCGGTGAATCTCGGCTGCGCCCGGCCGATGGGACAGATGAAGATCGACATCGATCAGGCCGCTGTGGATCTTGGACTCAACGGAATCGCCTACCCGGCCTCCGGCATCATCGGCTACGCCGAGTCGCGCGGGATCAAGGCCAACCGCTACGAGTACTGCTGCTCGCTCACCTGGGCCGGCGATGAGGGCGGCTACGCAGAGGTGCGGGTCGGCTGAGATGACCACCTGGGGTTGGCTTTCCGACGACGGCAACGGCGCAGCCGAGGGCTTGGCGCTCGACGAGGCGCTGATGGCCCGGGTTTCCCGTGACGCCGCCGTCGCACGGCCGACCCTTCGGCTCTACACCTACGCCGACCATGCCGCATTGGTGGGCCGATACCAGACTCTTGCCGCCGAATTGAATCTCGATGCGTGCTCGGACGCCGGGGTTCAGGTGAGCCGCCGCCCCACCGGAGGCGGCGCGATCGTCATGGGACGTGACCAACTCGGCGTGGCACTGGTGCTGCCGGCGAAAGCGGCGTCGCTGAAGATGCTGATTCCTGAACTCGGCCAGGGTGTGGTCGAGGGACTGCGCCGCATCGGGGTGGCCGCTGAATTCGGCGGTAAGAACGACCTGCTGGTCGATGGCCGCAAGATCGCCGGCCTGGGGATGTACATGGACGGCAACGGCGCGTTGCTGTTCCACACCAGCCTGCTGGTCGATCTCGACATCGACCTGATGCTGCGATTGCTCAACATTCCGGCCGCCAAACTGGCCGACAAGGGTGCGGCAGCGGTGGCCGAGCGGATCACCACGGTGCGCCGTGAGACCGGCAGGGAGCTTGCGCTTGATGACGTCCGCGATGTGATCGCGGAGGGTTTCGCCGCCCGCTTCGGTGTCAAACTGTCACCCGAGGAGCCGACCGAGACCGAGCGGTCCGCCGCCGCGCGACTTGTCGTGAGCCGCTATGCCAACCCCGCCTGGCTCGACGAGCAGAACGCTCAACCAGACGGAACGGGCAGCGCGACGTTTCGATCCCCGGACGGTCTGGTGCGGGTGTTCGTCGCCGCCCAGGGTTCGTTGGTCAAGAGCCTTCAGTTCGCCGGTGATTTCAACGCCGTACCCGAAGGGCTGCGCCGGCTCGAGTCGGTGCTGCGGTGGCGACACCTCAACGCCGACACCATGCGCGATCTGGTCGCCGAGGTTCGCGGCGAAACCGGCAGTGACGCCGGCTGGCGCCACGACGACGATGTGGTCGCCGCGGTGCTCAGCGCCGGCGAGAGCGCACTCGATCGTTTCGCGGCCCCGGTCCGGCCGACCGGATCCTGTTACTTCCCGGAACCGAAAGTTCACGAGCAAGGGAGTCGCCTGTGACGCAGGTACAACAACCGACGCCGCTGACCCTGCGCAGCGGCCCGCCGCCCGAGAAGCAGAACAGCCCGGACTGGGTGCGGATCTCGATGGCGAGTGCCTATGCGCTGCGCTTCCGCTCCGGCCGCTTCACCCGTGACTTCGACTTCGGCGGCATCAATCTGCTGCTGAACTACGACGAGGGCTGCCAGTCGGACTGCGGCTACTGCGGTCTGGCCCGGTCCCGGGCCGGCAGCTACACCGACAAGTCGTTCATCCGGGTGGAATGGCCTCTGGTCAACACCGACGAACTCGTCGACCGGATGGTGCGCTTCTCCGACAAGCTGACCCGGCTGTGCATCTCGATGGTGACCCACGGCCATGCCTACCGCGACACCTGCGACATCATCCGCCGGATCACCGAGCGGGTTTCGGCGCCGCTGTCGATTCTGGTCGCTCCGCCGACGCTGACGCTGGAACGGCTCGAGGAGTTCAAGCGCCTCGGTGTCGACATGATCGGAATCGGCCTGGATGCGGTCACCGAGGAGGTGTTCCGCGAGATCCGCACTGATGTGCCGCGGGGCGGCCTCAAGTGGACCAAGTACTGGGAGACCGTCGAAGAGGCCCGCGCGGTCTTCGGACCGTGGAAGGTCAACGTGCACACCCTCGTCGGGCTCGGCGAGACCGACCGGGACATGGTCGATCTGTTCTGCATGCTGCGCGACCGGCAGATCTTCTCCTACCTGTTCGCCTTCAACCCCGAACCTGACTCCCGGATGGGCGAATCGCCGAAGGCGCCGATCACCCGCTGGCGGCGCGTGCAGCTGGCCCGCCACCTCATCGAGGAATCCGGCTACGGCATGGAGGATTTCACCTTCGACGAGGACGGCAACCTCATCGACATGGGCGACGACATCGCGACGGTGACCGCGGCCATCGACACCGGCATCCCGTTCATGACCAACGGCTGCCCGGGAGAGAACGGCGAGCCCGGCTGCACCCGCCCGTACGGCTCCTATCGGCCGTCCGAGCCGTTCCGCGATTACCCGTTCCAGCCCAACAGCGACGACCTGGTCGAGATCCGCGACCAGCTCGCCCTCGGCGCCATCTCTAAAAACACCTAAGACCCCGGAAGAAAACAAGGAGAACTGATGCGAATTGTCGTGCCGCTCAAAGCGGTTCCCGACCTTGTCGAGGAGATCGAGCTCAACGACGACGGTAATGACATCGAACGCGAGTACCTCAAGTTCGTTCTCAACGAATGGGACGATCAGGCGCTCGAGGAGGCGCTGCTGATCAAGGACGCCGGTGGCGCCGAAGTCGTCGCCGTTGCGCTCGGCGACGACCCGGACATCGAGCAGGCCCTCTACACGGCGATCGCCAAGGGTGCGGACTCCGCGGTCAAGCTCAACCGCGGCGGCGAGGACGGCACCGACACCCACTCCCGTGCCGCGGCCTTCGCCGCCTACCTCAAGGACAACCCCGCCGACCTGGTGATCACCGGGGTGCAGGCGCCCGACGATCTGGACGGACAGCTGCCGCCGGCACTGGCCGCGCATCTGGGCCTGCCGCATGTCTCGGTCGTCGTCTCGGTGGAGCCCAGCGGTGGAAGCGCCAAGGTGCGTCAGGAGTTCAGCGGCGGCCGAGCCGCCGAGCTGACCGTCGCCCTGCCCGCAGTGGTCGGACTGCAGGCCGCCCGGCAGAGTCCGCGTTACGCACCGGTCAGCAAGGTCCGCGCGGCCCAGCAGGCCGGCGGGCTGTCGGAGGCCTCGGTCTCGCCGCTGGACACCCTGCCCGCGCTGACCGTGCGGAAGATGTATCCGCCGGTGTCCAGCTCGCACGCCGAGATGATCGAGGGCGACGCCGACGATGTCGCAGAGAAGATCATCGCACTGCTCCGTGACCGCGCACTGATCAAGGATTGAGGCAAATAGACATGGGAAATGTTCTGGTTCTGGCAGGACGGTCGGGTAAGGACCTCACCGACGCCACATTCGAGATGATCGGTGCCGCACGCAAACTCGCCGACGCCTGGGGCGGACAGGTCGAGGTGGCGCTACTCGGCGGCAGTGAGTCGGCCGCCGAGCTCGGTGCCGCCGATGCGGTGATCTCGATCGATCATCCGGCGCTGACGGACTACGTGCCGGAGGCCTACGAGATCGCACTCAAGCACATCCTGGAGCAGCGTTCGCCGCGACTGCTGCTGCTGCCCAACGACACGGTGGGACTCGACCTGGGCACCTCGCTCTCGGTGGACTGGAAGGCGCCGCAGGCCGCCTATGTCGTCGGTCTCGAGGCCGAGGGCGATATGGCGGTGGCAACCTGCCAGATCCTCGGCGGCAAGATCCTCGCGGAGGTGGAACTGCCGGGCGATCGCGGAATCTGCACGGTGGTCTCCGGGGCCTTCCCGGCGGCGGCCGGCCGTTCGGACAGCGCGGGCGCCGTCGTCACCGTCGACGCTCCGGCGGCGCTGGGCTCGCTGAAGACCAATCTGGCGCAGATGATCGAACCGGACGGCGGCGATGTGGACATCACCGCGGCCACCATGCTGGTCTCGGTCGGCCGCGGTATCGGTTCGAAGGACGATATGGACACCGTGCAGGAGTTCGCCGACGCGCTCGGCGTGCCGCTGTCGGCGTCACGTCCGGTGATCGACTCGGGCTGGCTGCCCAAGTCGCGTCAGGTCGGCAAGTCAGGTCTGAAGGTCAAGCCCAAGGCGTACCTGATGTTCGGTATCTCCGGCGCCCCGGAGCATCTCGAGGGTATGCGTGACGCCGAGCTGATCATCGCCTGCAACACCGATGCCAACGCGCCGATCTTCGATATCGCCCACTACGGAACGACGTGTGACTTATTCGATCTCGCGCCGGCGCTGGTCGAGAAACTGGAGGGCTAACCAGTGGGGGACACGGTGAACGACACGGTGACCCGGCCGATCTTCGAGGGGATCGGTCATATCGGCGAACTCATCTTCTACATACTCGCCACCGCCAGCATCCTGACGTTCGCCTACGGCGTGTGGCGCAGGGTGCAGAAGTACCGGCGCGGCCGTCCGGCCGGCCGGGGCAAGGACATCCGCGAGGCCCTCTTCGGTCACCCGTTCTCCGGGGTGGCCGAAAAGGGTGACAAGGGGTCCGCGGCGGCCGTCGCCACCAACGTCACCGTGGCCCGCGGGTCACATGCGGTGGGCCTGGCCCACTTCGGGATTTTCTGGGGATTCATCGTCCTGTTCATCGGTACGGTGATCCTGACGATCGACTACGACGTGGTCCGGTTGCTCAGCACACCGCTGGTCGGCCATGAGGTGCGCTTCTTCCACGGCTGGTTCTACTTGATCTACTCGGTCATCCTGGACACCTTCGCGCTGGCGGCGGTGCTGGGTATCGGGTACCTGATCTACCGGCGTTGGGTGACCAAGCCGTGGCGGCTGGACTACACCCGCGCCATGGAGCCGGAAGGCGGCTACAACCGCAGCCAGTTCGTCAAGGGCGACTGGCTGTTCGCCGGCGGTTTGGCCGCGATCCTGCTCACCGGTCTGCTCGAGGAGGGCGCCCGGATCCGGGCGGCCGAATTCCCGGCGTTCGAGGTGTGGTCGCCGGTCGGCTGGGTGATCGGCCGGTTCTACGAACTCATCGGCATCAGTCCTGGCGTCGCTGCCACCATGCACACCGTGCTGTGGTGGGCGCACGCGCTGATGGCGCTGGCATTCGTCGCCTATCTGCCGTACTCGAAGTCGATGCACATGCTGGCCGACGGGGTGAACCTGCTGGCCTTCGATCGCCGGGAGACCCTCGCGCTGCCGGCGCCGCCGCCAGATCACGCCGGCTACACCAAGATCGAGGACTTCACCTGGAAGCAACTGCTCGACTTCGACGCCTGCACGAAGTGCGGTCGCTGCCATGAAGTCTGTCCGGCACGTGCTGCCGGTGCGCCGCTGTCGCCCCGGGACCTGATCCTCGACCTTCGGCAGTACGTCGATGAGAAGTCCGGCGGTATCGCGATCCTCGACCGCGAGGAGCGGACGGTCGCACTCGCCGACGACGCCAAGATCGCCGGTGATGTCATCAAGCCGCGCACGCTGTGGTCTTGCACCACCTGTATGGCGTGCGTGCAGACCTGCCCGGTCGGTATCGAGCACGTTCCCACCATCGTCCAGCTTCGCCGCAGTCTGGTCGAAGACGGCGATATGGACGCCACGCTCCAATCGGCACTGCAAAACCTTGCCCAGCAGGGAAATTCATTCGGCAAGTCCTCCAGGATGCGGTCCAAGTGGACCAAGAAGCTGGAGACCCCGATCAAGGATGCCCGCAAGGAACCGGTGAAGTACCTGTGGTTCGTCGGTGACTACGCGTCCTACGACGACCGGGTGACCGAGAACTCGCGTCTGCTGACCAGGGTGCTCAACGAAGCCGGCGTCGACTTCGGCATCCTCTACGACGACGAGTGGAACGCCGGAAACGATGTGCGCAGGGTCGGTGAGGAGGGTCTCTATGAGCAGCTCTCCGAGCACAACATCGAGGCGCTGGCCAATGCGCAGTTCGAGGAGATCTTCACCACCGATCCGCACTCGCTCAACGCATTGCGCAACGAGTACCCGAAGCTGGGTGCGACGTACAAGACCTGGCACTACACCGAGCTGCTGGCGCACCTGCTGGAATCCGGAAAGCTGCCGGTGAACAAGCTGGGTCTGAAGGTCACCTACCACGACCCGTGCTACCTGGCGCGCTACAACGGCGTGACCGATGCCCCTCGTCGGGTGCTCGAGGCACTCGGTTGTGAGCTCGTTGAGATGCCCCGCAACAAGACCAACACGTTCTGTTGCGGTGCGGGTGGCGGCCGGATCTGGATGGACGACTCGTTCATGGACGAGCGGCCCAGCGTCAACCGGATGAAGGAAGCCAGCGAGTTGGATGTGTCGCACTTCGTGGTCGCCTGTCCGAAGGACATGGCGATGTTCTCCGACGCCGTCAAGACGGTCGGCATGCAGGACCGCATGGGTGTCGTCGACATCATCCAACTTGTCGCGATGGCCACCATGCCGCCGGAACCGGAGAAGGAGATCGAGAAGGAGACCGTCCCGGCATGACATCCGACCGCGTACCCGCCGTCCTTGCGACCGACCCCGATCATCTGGGGACGGCGCTGGGTCGGCGGCTGCGCGCCGTCGAGGCGGCGGTGCGCCGTCTGGACAGTCTCGATCCGCGGGCTGACCGGTCGGCGCTGGATGGCGTGACCCGCGCGGACGTTCGCGAATTCGTTCTGCGCGCGTTGCGCACTGCCGCCGACCGTGACAACGACCGACTCCTGTGCGCGGTCGCCGAAGGCACCCGCGACGCCGCCCGATTGGCCGAGATTCTGGGCCGTCCGCGGTTCGCGTTGTGGGAGTCGATCAGCGACCTGGTCCAGCTCGGTCTGCTGGAACGCGATCCGAGCGCCGATCGTGTGCAACTGACCGGCGCCGGTGATGCCGTGCTGCACCTGGTGGATCAGATCGTGGACGCGGGGGATTCGGCATGAGATGTCCGTTCTGCGAGTCCGACATGTCGACCGGCGACCTGCATCTGCACCTGGCCGACGATCACGCCGAGAAGATCACCACCGAGGAGGCCGGTGAGCGCATCGTCTACACGGTGACGTGCCCACACTGCGGTGACAGCTACCGCAGACCCATCAAGAAAGCGGTCGCGGATCCGGAGTTCCTGTCCGAGTTCGAACGTCAGATTCAGCTTGTCGCCTTCGACATGCTGATCCACCACCTGCGCGCCGAACACGACGCGCGTCCCGTCTGAGCCCCCCGAATAGGAGAAACACCATGGCCGAGGTTCGCAACTGCAATCTGCCCGAGGATGTGTACTACATCGTCGAGAAGCACGTCTGGGCACGCAAACACGGCGATCTGATCGAGGTCGGTCTCACCGATGTCGCGCAGAACCTGGCCAAGAGCATCATCTCGGTGACGCCCAAGAAGGTCGGCCGCGCGATCAAGGCGGAGGCGAGCGTGGCGACCGTGGAGAGCGGCAAGTGGGTCGGCCCGGTGCCGTGTCCCGTCGCCGGCACACTGACCGAGATCAACGAGGCCGTCGTCGCCAATCCCGGCCTGATCAACTCCGACCCGTACGGTGCCGGCTGGGTCGCCCGGGTCGAGCCGGCCGACTGGGACGCCGACTCGGCGGGTCTACTCACCGGTCCGGACGCCATCGCCGCGTACCAGGCCTTCCTGGAGGCTGAGGGCATCAGCTGCGGTGAGTAGACGGTGACAACCCGATGACCGATCAGGTGTGGAACGGGTGCGTGGTGCCGGACGACCGGCTCTACGACCTTGATCGGAATGTCTGGGTTCAGTTCGACGGTGACGAGGCGGTGCTGGGCATGACTGATATCGCCCAGACGATGGGCGGACGCTTCGTCAGTGTCAGCTGGAAGAAGCTGGGCCGGGCGCTGAAGCCCGGGCAGACGATCGCGGTGATCGAGAGCGCGAAATGGGTCGGCCCGTTCCCGTCGCCGTTCACCGGAGAGTTGGTGGCCGTGAACTCCTCGGCCTACGAGGCCGATATCGCAATCGGCAATCGCGATCCCTACGGGGCCGGGTGGATGGCACGGGTGCGGCCAACGGCGCTGGATGAGGAGAAGCCCGGCCTGGCCGACGGTGCGGCTGCCTACGAGTACTACCGCAGGTTCATCGATGAGAACGAGATCCGTTGCTATCGCTGCGCAGAGTGAAAGGTATTGACAGACATGGAGGGTCAGCCGGAGGGCACCGGTCAGACGCGCGGTGGCGGTCGCCGGCCGTGGTGGTTGCTGACCCTCATCGTGGTTTTCGGCGGCTACCTCGCCTTCCGGCTTGTGCAGGGGGTCGTGTGGCTGGTCCATCGGTTTTAGGGAAAAAGACAAGGGAGTGAAGAAATGAGCGATGACGGCACCAAGAGCATGGCGATCGTCTGCTGGAGCAATGATCTCGACCGGGTGTGGCCGACCCTGATCCTGGCCACCACCGGCGCGGCCTCGGGTATGGACGTCAACGTCTTCTACACCTTCTGGGGGTTGCGGGCGCTGCAGCGCAGCGACAAGCGGATCACCGGTGAGAACTGGATGCAGAAGGCGGAGTCGATAGTCGACCGCGGCGGCCTCGAACATCTGCGGCTGGGCAAGATCCACTTCGGTGGTATGGGCACCAGGATGATCAAGCAGTTGGCCAAGGACTACAAGGTCGCCGATCCGGCCGAACTGATGGAGATGGCCATGGATCTCGGGGTGAAGATGTTCCCCTGCCAGATGACGATGGACCTCTACGGCTTGACCAAAGAGGACTTCATCGACGGCGTCGGCGCCAGCATGGGTGCCGCGAGCTTCCTGGACATGGCCGCCGACGCCGATATCCAGCTGTTCATCTGAGCCGGTGACCACCGCCGTCCTTATCGCGACCGACCGTGGCGTACTCGCCCGGCTGTCGCGGCTGGACGCCGAGTTCGGTCTGGACTGGGTCGGCGCGGACGAGGCAGACGAGGCCGACGGCGCGGACTTGGTGGTCATCGACCTTTCCGCACCGGACGCACTCGACGAGGTTCGCGCTGCGCGGGAGCGTTGGCCTGTCGCGACGATTGCCGGATATCTGGACATGCCGGACCCGGAGCGTTGGACTGCCGGACAGCGGGCCGGCTGCGACCTGGTCGCAAACAAGGGGGCCCTTGCGGTCCGGCTGCGTTCGGTCCTGGCCGGCGCGGGGTCCGGGGGCCGGATGTTCCCGCTGCTCGCCGAGGCCGACCTGGCCGGCCGGCTCGGGCTGGTCGGCAGGGTCGCCGAGACCCCGGTCGGCCCGGTGGCCGTTTACCAGGTCGACGGCAAAGTGCAGGTCGTGGGGGATCGGTGCCCGCATGCCGGGGCGGTGCTGTCCGAGGGGGAGCTTGATCGGCGGACCATCACCTGCCCCGGGCACGGCAGCCAGTTCGATGTCTGCACCGGCGAGCGGCTGCGGGGTCCGGCGGATGCCGACATCCCGCATTTTCGGGCCGTCGTAGCCGATGGGCAGGTTTCGCTACTATTGTCGTGACGTATCCCCCCGGGGGCATTGTGAGGAAGGTCCGATGAGCGGCAACAGCGAGCGCGAGATGTACGCGCTGCACGCCCGGCTGTGCAAGGCGATCGCCGACCCCAAGCGCCTGCTGATCCTGGAAGCGCTGCGCCATGGTGAGCGGTCGGTCGGCGAGATCGCCGAGGAACTCGGATTCTCCCAGCCCAACACCAGTCAGCACCTGGCGATCCTTCGCGACCGCAATGTGGTGACCACCTCGCGGGCCGGCAATACCATCTACTACGCGCTCAACAGCACCAAGGTGATCGAAGCCATCGACCTGCTGCGCGCCTTCATGGCCGAGCACATGGTGGATCTGGATGTTCCCGCCGACGAATGTGACTCCGCCGGAGTCAGCTGACTCACAGTCGGGCCAGTTCCACGCCCACCCCGATCGCCATCGTCAGCACCACCGCCGTCATGAACGCCGCGGTTGCCGGGACCAGGTAGCGCGACAACGGAGTCTGGCCGGCCCGCACGGTCTCCAGCACTCGCCGGTAGCGTCGCGGAACCACGATCAGGCTGGCGCCGGCCCCGATGACGGCCAGCAGTACGCCCGGCCAGACCGGGAAGTTCTCGATCACGCACCAGCGGACCGCGAGTGCCCCGCTGGCCATGATCCCCACCCCGGTGCGTTGCCAGGCCAGCGCGGTGCGCTCGGCGACGGCCCCGACGTCGAGCAACCGGTCGGGAGCTGCCGTCATCGCCCGGCTTCGGCCAGATAGATCAACGCGCCCGCGGCGGCGGTGATGATCGCCACCCCGGCGATGATGATCCGCGGCAGCGGGTCCATCGGCAGCGGACGCTGCTCCCGCAGGGCCCGTTCGGTGCGCTCCCAGCGGGCGTAGGCGCCCAGGGTGACCGTCAGCGACAGCGCCAGCAGCATGGCCGTCATGGTGATCCGCATCGGGCGGGGCCCGAAGTTGTGGACCAGGCTGGCCAGCGCCACCGCACCGGCCAGCAGTGCCAGCCCGGTCCGCAGCCAGGCCAGGAATGTCCGCTCGTTGGCGAGGGTGAACCGATAGTCCGGGTCGGTGCCGACACTGCGTAACGGCGGTTTCCGGCGGAACATCCCTGAAATGTACCCGTCAGTCACGCGGTCATGGCTGTGTGCCAGACTCACGCAAGTGAGCTATGCGGGCGATATCACCCCCCAGGAATGCTGGGCCCTCTTGCGCGACAACAGCCAGGCGGTGCTGGTGGATTGTCGCTCGGCGGCCGAATGGGAATGGGTCGGTGTCGCCGACCTCTCCGAACTGGGCCGCAAGGTGCTGTTCGTCGAGTGGAATCACTCCAACGGCCGCCACAACGACAACTTCATCGAGGATCTTCGCGCCACCGGCCTGACTCCGGCGCAGCGTCCACTGGTCTTCCTCTGCCGGTCGGGTAAACGCTCCGCGGCCGCCGCCGAGGCCGCGACCAAGGCCGGGATCGCTCCGGCCTACAACATCACCGACGGCTTCGAGGGTCAGATCGACGAGCACATGCACCGCGGTGTCGGGGGCTGGCGTGCCGTCGGCATGCCGTGGAAGCAATCGTGACCGGGGACCAGACCCCGTCGGTGCGGACTTCCAAGGCGCTGCCGGACGGTGTCAGTCAGGCCACCATCGGCGTGCGCGGCGGACTGCTGCGTTCCGGGTTCGAGGAGACCGCCGAGGGGCTGTATCTGACGTCGGGATACGTGTACGGCTCGGCGGCCGAGGCAGAGCAGGCGTTCACCGGCGAGGTCGACCGGTTCGTCTACTCCCGGTACGGGAACCCCACCATCGAGATGTTCCAGGAACGGTTGCGGCTGATCGAGGGAGCGCCGGCGGCGTTCGCCACCGCATCCGGCATGTCGGCGGTGTTCACCGGACTCGGAGCCCTGCTCAAAGCCGGCGACCGTCTGGTCGCCTCCCGCAGTCTGTTCGGTTCATGTTTCGTGGTGTGCAACGAGATCCTGCCGCGCTGGGGAGTGGAGACCGTCTTCGTCGATGGGGAAGATCTCGACCAGTGGGCCGAGGCGCTGTCGGTGCCCACCCAGGCGGTGTTCTTCGAAACCCCGTCGAATCCGATGCAGTCCCTGGTGGACATCGCCGCGGTCTCGGAACTGGCGCACGCGGCCGGCGCCAAGGTGGTCCTGGACAACGTCTTCGCCACGCCACTTCTGCAGCAGGGCATGCCCCTCGGAGTCGATGTGGTGATCTACTCCGGAACCAAGCACATCGACGGCCAGGGCCGGGTGCTGGGCGGTGCGATCCTCGGCGACAAGGAGTACATCGATGGTCCCGTCCAGACCCTGATGCGGCACACCGGTCCGGCATTGAGTCCGTTCAATGCCTGGGTTCTACTGAAAGGCCTTGAGACGCTGGCGGTTCGGGTGAACTATGCCAACGCCTCGGCCCAGCGGGTGGCGGAGTTCCTCGAGGAGCATCCCGCGGTGCGCTGGGTGCGCTACCCGTTCCTGCCCTCTCATCCGCAGTATGACCTGGCCAAGCGGCAGATGTCCGGCGGCGGCACCGTGGTCACCTTCGAGCTCGACGCACCGGAGGGGAGCGGCAAACAGCGCGCGTTCGAGGTGCTCGACAAGGTGTCGGTCATCGACATCTCCAACAACCTCGGTGACTCCAAATCGCTGATCACCCACCCGGCGACCACCACGCACCGGGCGATGGGACCGGAGGGCCGGGCCGCCATCGGTCTGGCCGACGGAGTCGTGCGTGTCTCGATCGGCCTCGAGGGCACCGAGGACGTGATCGCCGACCTCGACCGCGCGCTGAGCTAGCCGTGTCGAAGAACTCTCAGGCCAAGAAGGCGCGGCGCAAGAAGCGCATCGCCACCCGCAGCGATCGCCGGCTGTCCGATGACGTGGTCAATGCCTTCGACACCCCGGCCCTCGACGAGCATGCGGCCGAATTGCTCTCCGCCGCTGAGAAGTTCGACGAGTTCCTGGTGTCACGGGGCTGGACGTTCGATGAGGAGAACGTCGCAGAGGGTCTGGCCACATGGTTCTACGAACCATCGGCAACGCCGGGTGATGAAGCCGATCCCGAAGCCGAACCGGTGACCCGGGTCTGGTTCACCTTCACCGGCGGCGAGGACGATTTCCCGCATGCCGTCCACACCATTCTGGTGGGCAGCAACGAGGACTCGGGCTACTACACGCTCAGTCCGGACTTGCTGGTGGAGCGGATCGCCGAGCTCGAGTCCTACCGCGCCGGAGATCCGGAACCGTTGATCGACTGAACGGTCATTCCAGCAGTCCGGTCGCGGACTGGGCGCGCTGCTCGTAGCCGGCGCGGGCAGCGGTGTCGAAATCGAGGAACACCCGGGCGGTGCCCATCTTGTCCGACAGCCACCGTCGCGCCCGGGGAGGTAGGAACGCGGTCGCCGCGGCGACGAACCGCAATGGATAGGGCACAGCCACCGCGGTCCTGGGTTTGTCGAGGATCGCGACGACGGCGGCGGCGATGTCCTCGGGCTGCACCGGTTTGGTCATCCCGCCGGTGGACGTCCCGCTGATCAACTCGGTGTCGGTGAATGTGGGCATGACGCAACTGATGTGCACACCCTGCGGGGCGAACTCGTCGGACAGCGCCGTCGTGAGGCCGACGACGGCAAATTTCGTTCCTGCATACAGGGCTTGGCCCGGGACGGCCAGCATGCCGGCCAGCGAGGCGATGTTGATGATGTGGCCGCGGCGCCGCTTGACCATCTCCGGAAGCACCAGCCGGCACCCGTTGAGCACGCCGTAGAAGTTCACCTCGACCGTCGAACGGACGGCCTGATCGGTGTGGTCGAGAAACGGTCCCACCGGCATCACGCCGGCATTGTTGATCAGGACGTCGATCACCCCGCCGCCGTCGGCGCGGGCCTTATCAAGGAATGCCGCGAAGGACTCCGGATCGGTGACGTCGAGTGGGTAACCCGATACCTGACCCAGGTTGCTCAACTTGGCGACCGCCGATTCCTCCAGTGCGACGTCCCGGTCACCGATCACCACCCGTGCGCCGCGGCCGATCAGTGCCCGCGCGGTGGCGAAACCGATGCCGCGGGCGGCGCCGGTGATCGCGATCGTCCTGCCCTTGATGTTGTCCATCCGGCGACCCTAGATCGTCGCTTGATGGACCGCCTCGCGGATCGGGCCGATCCACAGATCGCCGTGGCCGGGGATGAGGACGTCGGTCTGGAGTTCCCCGAGTGCCCGCAGGCTGGCAGCGCACCCGGCTTCGTCGTGGTTGAACACCGAAGGCAGCAGTTGCGGCCCAATGCGGCGCAGCAGAGGGTGACCGGTGACCAGTGCGTCGCCGGCCACCAGCACGCCGTCGACCACGTAGGAGCAGTGCCCCTTGGTGTGCCCCGGGGTGGGCACAGCCCGCGGACCGCCGGGCAGGGTCGCCGCGATCTGGTCGGTGAGCGCCGCGGCGCCGGGGATTCCCTCCCGGCGCAGACCGCCCTTTCCGACGACCTGCAGCGACCACTTCATCCAGCGCGGCTGCCAGGCGTTGGCCAGGATCGCTGCCGGAGAGGCCTGCTCGAGGTAGTCGCGCTTGGCGTGCGCGACCTCTGCGCCGTGGCAGTACACCGGCGTGTGATGGGTCCTGGCGAACCAGATCGCCGCGCCGAGATGGTCGATGTGGGCGTGGGTGAGCAGGATGGCGCGTAGGTCGGCGGGTGTGAAACCCAGCTGGGACAGCGAAGCGAGGACCTCATCGCGGCTTCCCGGATAACCCGCGTCGATCAACATGACGCCGCGGTCGTCGGCGACCAGAGTCCAGTTCACCAGCGGGGTCTGCGCCATGTGGACCGAGGCGGTCACGGCCGTGAGAACCGGTGGCATCGCCTGAGTGTAGGCGTGGGGTGTAGAAACAGTGTCGTGGCTGAACTGAAACTGGGATACAAGGCGTCGGCTGAACAATTCGGGCCGCGCGAGCTTGTCGAACTCGGCGTGCTCGCCGAGGCGCACGGGATGGACAGCGCGTGGGTGAGCGATCACTTCAACCCGTGGCGGCACGAGGGCGGCCACGCGCCGTTCGCATTGTCATGGATGACGGCGGTCGGTGAGCGCACGGACCGCATCGTGCTGGGCACCTCGGTGTTGACCCCGACCTTCCGCTACAACCCGGCGGTGATCGCTCAGGCGTTCGCCACCATGGGCTGCCTGTACCCCGGCCGGGTCGTCCTCGGTGTGGGTACCGGTGAGGCGCTCAACGAGATTGCCACCGGCTCACTCACCGAGTGGCCGGACTTCAAGGAGCGATTCGCCCGGCTGCGCGAGTCGATCAAGCTGATGCGCGAACTGTGGTGGGGCGAAGAGGTCGACTTCGACGGCGAGTACTACCAGCTCAAGGGTGCGTCCATCTACGACGTGCCCGAGGGCGGCGTGCCGGTGTACGTCGGTGCCGGCGGTCCGGTGGTGGCCAAGTACGCCGGCCGTGCCGGAGACGGTTTCATCTGCACCTCGGGCAAGGGGGAGGAACTCTACGTCGACAAGCTGCTGCCCGCGGTGCGTGAAGGCGCCGAGGCGGCCGGTCGCGACGTCGACGCCGTCGACAAGCTGATCGAGATCAAGATCTCCTACGATCCCGATCCCGAGGCCGCGTTGAACAACACCCGGTTCTGGGCGCCGCTCTCACTCACCCCGGAACAGAAGCACAGCGTGTCCTCGCCGAAGGAGATGGAACGACTGGCCGACGAACTGCCGATCGAACAGGTCGCACGTCGCTGGATCGTCTCCTCCGATCCCGATGAGGCCGTGGCCAAGGTGGCCGATTATGTCGGCTACGGGCTCAACCACCTGGTGTTCCATGCGCCGGGGGCCGATCAGCGCCGTTTCCTAGAACTGTTCGAGCGCGACCTGCTTCCCAGGCTGCGGAAACTCGGCTCGTGAGCCGGAGCACCACTAGCCGCACTACGACAGCGATCTACATCGCATCGCCGGAAGGCGAGACCGGTAAGTCCACCGTCGCGCTGGGCCTGTTGCACAGGCTCTCGGCAATGGTCCCGAAGGTGGGGGTGTTTCGTCCCATCACCCGACGCGAGGACCGCGATTACATCCTCGAGCTGTTGCTTCCCCAGAGTGCTGCCGGATTGACCTACGACGAGTGCGTCGGGGTGAATTACCAACGGCTACATGAGGATCCCGATGGAGCGATCAGCGACATCGTCGGCCGTTACCACGCAATCGCCGATCGCTGCGACGCCGTGGTCATCGTCGGCTCGGACTACACCGACGTGGCCTCGCCGACCGAGTTAGCCGTCAACGCGCGGATCGCGGCCAACCTCGGAGCGCCGGTTCTGCTGTCGGTCCGGGCCACCGGGCGCACACCCGCCGAGATAGCCTCCGTCGTCGAGCTCTGCCTGGCGGAGTTGAACCTCGAGCACGCGCACACCGCAGCGGTGGTGGCCAACCGGTGCGAGCCGGAGAAGATGAGCGCGGTAGTGCAGGCCTGCGAAAAGATCGGCCCCCGCGTCTACGTCCTGCCCGAGGAGCCCCTGCTGGCGGCGCCGACGGTCGGCGAGTTGTGCACCGCCGTGCAGGGCACCCTGGTCCACGGTGATGCGACACTGCTGGCCCGGGAGGTGACGGGTGTGATGGTCGCGGGCATGACCGCTGACCACGTGCTGGAGCGCTTGACCGAAGGCGTCGCCGTCATCACACCCGGGGACCGATCCGACGTGATTCTCGCCCTGACCAGCGCTCATGCGGCAGAGGGGTTTCCGTCGCTGGCGGGGATCATCCTCAACGGCGGGCTGTCGCTGCACCACGAGGTGGCCCGGCTGGTCACCGGACTGCGTCTGCGGCTACCCATCGTGGCCACCGAACTGGGCACCTTCGCGACCGCCAGCGCTGTCGCCGCCGTCCGGGGGAGGGTGACCGCGGCCTCGCAGCGCAAGATCGACACCGCCATCGGCATGATGGAGCGCTACGTCGACACCGACGACCTGCTCGAACTGTTGGCGATTCACATCCCTGAGGTGACCACGCCGCAGATGTTCACCTACCAGTTGATGGAACGCGCTCGGGCGGATTGCAAACGTATCGTGCTGCCCGAGGGCGATGACGATCGCATTCTGCTCGCAGCGGGCCGGTTGCTGCGCCGCAAGGTGGCGCACCTGACGATCCTCGGTGACGAATCCCAGGTGCGTTCGCGCGCCGCGGAGTTGGGAGTTGATCTCAGTGCCGCGACCGTCATCGATCCGCGCACCAGCGAATTGGGTGAACTCTTCGCCGCCCAGTACGCCGAAATGCGTCAGAAGAAGGGCGTGACGCTCGAACAGGCGCGGGAGACCATCCAGGATGTGTCCTACTTCGGAACCATGCTGGTGCACAACGACATCGTCGACGGCATGGTGTCGGGGGCGGCCCACACGACGGCACACACAGTCCGGCCGGCATTCGAGATCATCAAGACCCAACCCGGCGTCTCGACGGTGTCGAGCATCTTCCTGATGTGCCTCAGCGATCAGGTGCTGGCGTACGGCGACTGCGCGATCGTGCCGGACCCGACCGCCGAGGAACTCGCCGATATCGCGATCAGCTCAGCCCGGACGGCGGCTCAGTTCGGCATCGATCCGCGGGTGGCGATGCTGTCCTACTCGACTGGTGAGTCGGGGACCGGGGCGGGGGTCGACAAGGTCAGGGCCGCAACCGAACTCGTCCGGGAGCGCGAGCCGGGTCTGCTCGTCGAAGGGCCGATCCAGTACGACGCCGCCGTGGATCCGACGGTGGCGGCGACCAAGATGCCGGACTCCCCGGTGGCCGGACGGGCGACCGTGCTGATCTTTCCGGACCTCAACACCGGCAACAACACCTACAAGGCGGTCCAGCGCAGTGCGGGAGCCATCGCCATCGGCCCGGTGTTGCAGGGTCTCAACAAGCCGGTCAACGACCTGTCCCGCGGCGCGCTCGTCGAGGACATCGTGTACACCGTCGCGATCACCGCGATCCAGGCCCAGGGAATTCGATGACCGGCACTGTGCTGGTCCTCAATTCGGGGTCCTCGTCGCTGAAGTACCAGCTCATCCGACCGGAGAGCGGGGAATCGCTCACCCACGGCATCGTGGAGAGGATCGGCGATGAGGGCGGAGTCCCCGATCACGAAGCCGCACTGCGGGCGGCGTTCGACCTGATCGCCCGGGACGGCCACGATCTGGACAGTCTCGCTCTGGCGGCCGTCGGCCACCGCGTCGTGCACGGTGGCTCGAGGTTCTACCGGCCCACCGTCATCGATGACGCGATGCTCGAGCAGATCCGCGAACTCTCCCCGCTGGCCCCGTTGCACAACCCGCCGGCGATCCTCGGGATCGAGGTGGCCCGCCGGGTGCTGCCCGACCTTCCCCACGTGGCAGTCTTCGACACGGCCTTCTTCCACGATCTGCCAGCGGCTTCGGTGACCTACGCCATCGACCGTGACATCGCCCGGAAGTGGGGGATCCGCCGCTACGGATTTCACGGCACATCACACGAATTCGTCAGCCGCCAGGCAGCCGAATTCCTCGGTGTGGCAACCGAATCGCTGAACCAGATCGTGTTGCACCTCGGCAACGGCGCCTCGGCATCGGCCATCGCCGCCGGGCGGCCGGTCGACACGTCCATGGGCATGACGCCGATGGAGGGCCTGGTGATGGGCACCCGATCTGGCGACGTGGACCCCGGCATCATCTTCTATCTGTGGCGTGCGGCCGGTCTCGGCGACGACGAGATCGAGTCCATGCTCAACCGGCACTCCGGCATGCTGGGCCTGTCCGGCGAGATCGACTTCCGGGAGATCCAGCAGCGCATCGCTGCCGACGACGATGACGCCCGGTTGGCCTACGACGTCTACATCCATCGGTTGCGCAAGTACATCGGCGCCTATCTCGCCGTCCTCGGGCGGACCGACGTCATCACCTTCACCGCCGGCGTGGGGGAGAACGATGCCCGAGTCCGCCGGGACGCGTTGAGTGGACTGGCCGGTCTCGGGATCCAACTCGACGAGCATCGCAATGACAGCGCGGACAGGGGGCCGCGCCGTATCTCCGCCGATGGTTCGCCGATCACCGTCCTGGTGATCCCGACGAACGAGGAACTTGCCATCGCGCGCGCAACGCTAAGCGCTGAGTGAGGAACCTTGCAGACAAAGTGCGAGTAACCTCCTGCAGGGTTCCTCACTCGGCGTCAGAAAGTGGTGATCGGTCTGACCTGGTTGGCCAGGTCGACCAGCGCGTAACGGTGGGCCTGGCTGGGTGTCACCCGGGCCAGGCCGCGGAGCGCGGCCTCCACGCCGAGTCGCAGTCCGCGGTCGGTGAACGGGAACCCGAGGATGTGCTGGGGACTGGCTTGGTGGGTTGCGATCCAGTCCATCGCAGTGCCCAGCACCAAGGCCCGGATCTGGAGCACCCGAGCTTCGGTGTCGGGCAGTGACTCGACGCGTCGCGCGGCGTCGCGGATCTGCTCCTCGGTCAGCTCATGTGCAGAGCGGCCCGATAGCAGAGTGACCGCGCTGGTGAGTCTGGCAGTGATGAAATGCCTTGAACCGACGGGGACTTCGTCGAGTGTCGTCACCGCGCCGTCGCGGTCGCCCTCGACCGACTGCGCACGCGCGAGTCCGAAGCCAGCCGAGATGATGTTGTTGTCGGTGTGCCACACCGCCTGGTAGAACGGCCGTTCATCGGAGGTACCCGCGAGTTCGGCGGTTGCGGCGAGAGCCAGTTTGGGTGCCAGCTCGCCGGGGAAGGTGTCGAGCACCTCGTTGAAATGCTTCTTGGCCGAATCGAAGTCCCCGGTGAGCAGTTCCGACACCGCCTTGAACCACACCAGCCGCCAGCGCCAGCCCACCCGCGCGGCGAGTTCTTCGAGTTTGCGGTTGGCCTTGGCGACGTCGCCGAGGTCCAACAGGGCTCTGACCTCCATCAGCGGCAGCTCCACCGAGTCGCTGAGGTCCACGCCCTCGGACTCCAGGCTTCCGTGTCTCGCGGCGCGTAACGAATCCAGGGTCTGAACGGGTTGGGAGAGCACCGTTGCCGACAGCACCGTGGCCGCGACGTCGGTCTGGTCGACCAGTGGCACGGGTAGTGCGGTGACGATCTCGGTCGCGGTCAGCCGTTCGGTGTGCACCAGACCGTCGACGTAGACATCGGTGTGCGCGACGAGCAATTCGACACCGAAAGTCGAACGGGTACGGGTGAATACCGTCGACAGACCAGGCCGCGGCATCCCGGTGTCGTCGGCCACAACCTCGCGCAGCACACCGATCAGCTGCGCGGACATCTCCTCGGCGCTGGCGAAGCGCCGGCGTGGATCGGGATCGGTGGCGCGGTGCAGCAGCCGTGCGAACGAGTCGTAGCGGGCCAGTACCGGATCGTCCTCGGGCAGCCCGTCGACGTAACGCCCGTTGCGGGTCCGCAGGTTCAAGGTCAGCGCCGCCAGCGTTCTTCCCACTGTGTAGATATCGGTGGCGACAGTCGGGCCGGTGCGCACGATCTCCGGGGCCTGATAGCCCGGCGTGCCGTAGAGGTAGCCGAAAGAATTGATCCGTGACACCGCGCCGAGGTCGATCAGTTTCAGCTGCTCCTCGGTGAGCATGATGTTCTCCGGCTTGAGATCGTTGTAGCACAGGCCCATCGAATGCAGATAGCTCAGCGCGGGCAGGATCTCGAGCATGTAGGCGATCGCTTCACCCACGGGCAGCTTCTCGCTCCGCGGCAGTTTCAGCGACTTACCGCCGACGTACTCCATCACGATGTAACCGACCGGCTCGCCCCGTGAATCGGGGTGTTCGACGAAGTTGAAGATCTGGACGATCGACGGGTGCACCACCTCGGCGAGGAACTGCCGCTCGGCCATTGCGATCGCCTGGGCCTCGGCGTCACCGGAGTGCACCAAACCCTTGAGCACCACCGGTCGCTCGTTGACGTTGTGATCGACGGCCAGGTACACCCAGCCCAGACCGCCGTGCGCGACGCAGCCCTTGATCTCGTACTGATCGGCGACCATGTCCCCGGGGTCGAGTTGGGGAAGGAATGAGAAGACGCTGCCGCAGTTCGGGCAGAACCCCTCCGACTGGCCCCCGCGGCCCTCTTCGGAGCGGCCCACCGGACGGCCGCAGCTCCAGCAAAACCGCTTGGCCTCGGCGACAACGGGATCGACCATCAGAGCGGCCAGCGGATCGATCTCGGGGACCCGCGGGATCTCCACCAGCCCGCCCCCGAGACGGCGCCGTGCCGACGGGGTGCGGCCGGGCGTCGGTTGGCTCTCGATCTCGACCGGTCCACTGCCGACCGAGTCGGCTCGATCGTCGTCATCATCGAACCGGGGGCGGAACACCGCCTGGGTGGACATCGGCCGCATCGTGGCCACCGAATCGGTCGTCGGCGGCACGCCGAGGTCCGCCCGGCTGGCCGGCTGGGTGCCGACGTCGGGATCCGGCTCGGGAATCCGGTGTGCCCCCATCAGTCCACATACCTCGGATCGGGCGGGGCGGGAGCAGGACCCAGCACGGTCAGCCACTTGCGATACAGGGTGTCCCAGGTCCCGTCAGTGCGGATGCGCTCAAGGGTGCCGTTGACGAAGCGGACGAGGCCGGTGTTGGCCAGGTTGACGCCGATGCCGTATGGCTGCTCGGCCATGTCCGGCCCGATGATGTGCAGATACGGGTCCTGGGCCACCAGCCCGGCCAGGATGGCGTCGTCGGTGCTGACCGCGTCGACCTCATGCTGCTGTAGCGCTACCAGGCAGTCCGCCCAGGTCACCACCGAGACGATGATCGGCGGCGGGGAGATCTCCCGCACCCGTTGCAGTGAGGTGGTGCCGCGGGCAACGCACACCCGCTTGCCGGACAGATCCGACGGCCCTGCGATCGGCGACTCGCGCGGGACCAGAATCCGTTGGAAGGCAGTGAAGTACACCGTCGAGAAGTTCACCTGCTTGCGGCGCTCGCACGTCATGGTCATGGTCTTGACCACGATGTCCACGCTGTTGTCCTGCAGCGCGGTGATCCGGTCCGCGGACGACAGGATCCGGTATTCCACCGCAGCGGGATCACCGAAGATGTCGCGGGCCACCTCGCCGGCGATATCGACGTCGAAGCCGGTGATCTCGCCGGTGATCGGGTCGCGGAAGGAGAACAGGTTGCTGCCTATGTCCAGACCGACCACCAGCCTGCCGCGGTTGCGGATATCGGCCACCGCGGCCTCGGCCTCGGCGCGATCGGCGAACGGCCGCAGGCTTGCGGTGCGGTCGCAGCTGCCGTCGACGGACTCCGCCGGTTGGGAGGTGTCGCTGAGCACCTCCATACCGGCCGGGGTGGGCGGAGCCAGCGTCGGTGTGGGTGCGGCGGCCGGATCCGGGGCGGTAGTGCAGCCGGTCAGCGCTGCAAGCAGCGCCAGGGATGTAAGAGTCCGTTTCGCAAGCACCACCTGTTTGTTCTTCGCGCAAGCGCTCATCACCGGTACTCGCTCATCCTGGGCCACAGGCCCAATGCCACCGCCACTGCCGCGCCGCCGGAAAGGAGCACCCCGCCCACCGTTGTCCCGGACAGCACCCGCCGGGCGGACAGGATGTCACCGCGCAACCTGCGGCGGCTTTCCTGAATCCCCTTGGACAGGGCGTCGTTGAGCTTGTCGAAGGCCGGAGTCGAATCGTTCTCCGCGGTGCCCAGTGCGACCTGGGTGGCGGCCTGGTAATTGCCGACCGCGATATAGGCGTTGATCCTCTCGTCGGCCTGCCGCCATTTGGTCAGCAGATCGTCAGCGTCGGACAACTGCTTCGCGGCGATGGCGTTGCGGTGACCGAGATAGCTGGTCAGCTGTTTGTGCATCGAGTCGACACGTTGATAGTAGGACCGCTTGCGGAGGTCTTCATCGCCGCGCCGGATCAGTGCGAGTGTCTCGTCGGCACGGGCCTGCTGGGCCGTGATAGCAAGGCCAGTAACGGTTTTCAGCGATTCTGCGGCAGTCGTCTTGGCAGTCCGACTGCCGGCCGTGGAGATGGCCAATGCGGTGCCGACCCAGATGATCAGCACGATGAAAGCAAGGCCGCCGGCGATCAAGCCCATGTTGACCCGCCGCTTGGTGCGTTCAGCC
>JAPOKC010000037.1 GCA_029977845.1 Mycobacteriaceae bacterium
GTTGTGGTGGGCGTAGGACGGGGCGTCGAGGGCGTTGATCCCGGCGCCGACGACCGCGGCCTGATGACAGACGACGTCGACACCGGGCAACAGGGCCGCCAGTGCGCCGGCGTCGGTGATGTCGACCCGGGCACACCCGGCGGGCGGTTCGGCGCCGTCCTGATGGGCCGCGGCCAGCATCGCGTCGACCGCGACGACCTCGTGGCCGCGGGCGCTCAACACCGCGGCAACGGGGCTTCCGATGAAACCGGCGGCGCCGGTCAGGAGAACTCGCACCGCGGCAGCCTAGGCGACTTCGGCGGGGGGATGCACCCCGACGTGATCACCGCGCCGGCCGTTGCGCAGGGCGCGGATCTGCAGGGAATCAACCCGCCGCAGTGGCGGACTGGCCAGTCATCGCACCCGGACCAAAAATAGCTGTCACGAACGGTCACTTTTGATAACGCCGGAAAAGATCCCGCCCCGGTTCGGGAGATCTTTGCTCGGTTTCCGCGTGCGTGTTCTAGTCTGCGGTCACCGACATGAGGAGATGACCGATGGTGGAGCGCGTGCCCGAACCGACCGACGACGGCGATCAGGGCGGTTCACCGAGGCTGTCCCGCCGCAGGATGCTCGGCGGCCTCGCGGCAGCCGGCCTCGGCGCCGCGGCGGCACCGGCACTGGCCGGTTGCGGTCCCAAGAGTTCGGAGGCCGGCCCGCCCGGGTACGGAACCGGGATCAACGAGGGATTCGACGGCAAGATCGAACTCGACGTCCGCGATTCGGTGGCCGACTGGAAGCCCTTCGAACTGCGCAGGGCGCCCGACGGCGCGCCCAATGTGCTGATCGTGCTCTATGACGACACCGGACTGGCGGCGTGGTCGCCGTACGGCGGGCGTATCGAGATGCCGGTCATGCAACGCCTGGCCGATAACGGCGTCATGTACTCGCAATGGCACACCACCGCGCTGTGCTCGCCTACCCGCTCGTGTTTCCTCACCGGACGCAACCATCACGTCAACCGTTCCGCCGCGATCACCGAGGGATCCAACGGATTCCCGGGTGCGGCGGCCCGGCTCCCGGCACAGTGCGCCACCGTCGGTCAGGTGCTGCAGGACAACGGCTACAGCACCTTCTGGATCGGCAAGAACCACAACGTCCCCGAGGAGGACGTCTCCAGTGGCGGCAGCAAGTCGGAGTGGCCGCTGCAGAAGGGGTTCGACCGGTTCTATGGATTCCTCGGCGGGGAGACCAACCAGTGGTTCCCCGACCTGGTCGAGGACAACCGTTTCATCGAGCAGGAGTACGGCCCCGAGGAGGGGTATCACCTCTCGAAGGATCTCGCCGATCAGGCGATCCGGATGTTGCGGGACCAGAAGTCGGCCAACCCCTCCAAGCCCTGGTACATGTGGTTCTGCCCGGGGGCCAATCACGCACCGCACCACTCACCGCAGGAGTACATCGACAAGTACAAGGGCCGCTTCGACGATGGATACGAGGCCTACCGCGAGTGGGTTCTGCCCCGGATGATCGAGCGGGGGGTCTTCCCCGCCGGCACCAAGATGACCCCGATCAACCCGCTGCCCGACGATATCGAGGTCGCCAATGATGCTGTGCGGCCGTGGAATTCGCTCAACGACGACGAGAAGAAACTCTTCTCGAAGATGGCCGAGGTGTACGCCGGGTTCTCGGAGTACACCGACGCGCAGGTCGGCCGGATCGTCGACTACCTGGAGCAGACCGGACAGTTGGATAACACCATCATCTTCTACTGTGCAGACAACGGAGCTTCCGGGGAAGGCTCGCCGAACGGTTCGGTCAACGAGAACAAGTTCTTCAACGGGTATCCCGACGAACTGTCGGAGAACATGAAGTATCTTGACACCCTGGGCAGCCCGGACACCTACAACCACTATCCGACCGGGTGGGCGACGGCGTTCTCGACACCGTTCCAGATGTTCAAGCGCTACAGCCAGTTCGCCGGCGGCACCTGTGATCCGATGGTGATCTCCTGGCCCAAAGGCATCAGGGCCAAAGGTGAGGTGCGCCACCAGTACCACCACGCCACCGATGTGGTGGCGACCATCCTCGACGTCGTGGGCCTGGAGATGCCCAAGGAGTACAAGGGGATCAAGCAGTACCCGCTCAACGGTGTGTCGATGCGCTACAGCTTCGACGACGCCAAGGCGCCGACTACCAAGAAGCGTCAGTACTTCGCCATGCTGGGCACCCGCGGAATCTGGCAGGACGGCTGGAAGGCCGCGACGTTGCATGCTCCGATCAGCGGCAAGGGCCACTTCGATACCGACAAGTGGGAACTGTTCCACGTCGACGAGGACCGCTCGGAGTCGACCAACGTCGCCGACCAGCATCCCGACAAGCTCAAGGAGCTCATCGACGTCTGGTTCGAGGAGGCCAGGAACAACTTCGTCCTGCCACTCGACGATCGCACCGCCGTCGAGCAACTCGGCAACGAGCGTCCGCAGGCAGAACCGCCGCGGGATCGCTACGTCTACTACCCGGACACCGCGCCGGTGCCCGAGGGCGTTGCGGCCAGTATCCGCGGGAGGTCCTACAAGATCGTCGCGAACGTGGATCTGACTCCGGAGTCGCAAGGGGTGTTGTTCGCGCACGGATCACGGTTCGGTGGACACTCGATGTTCATCAAGGACAACCGACTGCATTACGTCTACAACTTCCTGGGGATCAAGCCCGAACAGGATTTCGTCTCGCCGCCGCTGAGCCCGGGCAAGCACACCCTCGGTATGGAGTTCAAGCGGGAGAAGGCCGGCGAACACGGCGAATCGGTCGGAACGACCACGCTCTACGTGGACGGCAACGCGGTGGCCACCGGGCCGATGCGTGCGCAGATCGGCAAGTTCACCCTCTCCGGTGACGGCCTCTGTGTCGGCTACGACAGTGGCGACAACGTCTCCGAGCAGTACAAGACTCCAGGCAGGTTCACCGGCGGTGCGCTGCAGGGTGTGGCGATCGATGTCAGTGAGAAGGCCTACGTGGATCTCAACGCCGCCGCCGCGGCGGCATTCGAGACGGATTAGTGATCTCGACGCGCCGTTAGCGCTGCCCGGCGACCTGTCCCGGGCTTCCTAGGCTCGTCCGGTGGCAGATCGCTATGGCGCCGACATCCTGGCCCGCAATCCGCACGGTGCCGGCAGGGTCCGGTCGGTGGACTGCGCCGCCGAGATCGGGATGGTGGTCGAGGATCCGCAGTCCGGTTACGTCGGGGCGATAGTGCGCATCGAGGGCGGACGGGTGGAACTCGAGGACCGCCGCGGCGGCACCCGGGTGTTCCCGCTTGGCCCCGGATTCTGGGTGGACGGCCGCCCGGTGATCCTGACCGCACCGCGCCGCGCCGCTCCACGCGCTCCACAGCGCACCGCGTCCGGTTCGGTGAAGGTCGACGCCAAGGCGCGCGCCGCCCTCGCCGGGCGCATCTACGTGGAAGGCCGTCATGACGCCGAACTCGTCGAACAGGTCTGGGGCGACGATCTTCGCGTCGAGGGAGTGGTCGTCGAGTACCTCGGCGGTGTCGACGACCTCGCCGGCATCGTGGCCGGATTCAAACCCGGCCCCGGCCGTCGCCTCGGTGTTCTGGTGGACCATCTGGTCGCCGGCTCCAAGGAGTCCCGGATCGCCGAGACGGTCCGGCGCGGTCCGGGCGGCGAGCACACCCTCGTGGTGGGACATCCGTACGTCGACATCTGGCAGGCGGTCAAACCCGACCGGTTGGGTCTGGCCGCCTGGCCGACGATCCCGCGCAACGTGGAGTGGAAGCACGGTATCTGCGCGGCGCTGGGCTGGCCGCACCGCAATCAGGCCGATATCGCCGCCGCCTGGCAGCGCATCCGAGGCGCCGTCCGGGACTGGACCGATCTCGAACCGGCGCTGATCGGCCGGGTCGAGGAACTCATTGATTTTGTGACAGTGGGGGACTTTGTGACGCAACCTTATTGAGCGAGGCCGCCCGATCTGCTGCCCGGGCGGGCGGCACGATCAGCGGCACCGCGATCAACCCGATGAGGCCGAACACCCAGCCGCCCAGGGTGGTGTCCTCGCCGCCGAGCAGCGGTCCGGCCAGGCTCGGACCGATGGCCAGCCCGATCGAGGACATGCCGAGCATGAAGGCGACCAGGCGTCCGGAGTTGCGGTCGAGGTCGGCCGCGATGGACAGACTCAGTGGCAGGACGATCCAGTAGCCGAGGTTCACCGCCAGGTTTCCGGCGATGTAGGCCGCCGGTGTGTGGACGAGTGCGACGCCGACGAGGCCCACGGTGCTCAGCAGCAGTCCCGCCGCACCCAGGGCCGCGCGGCCGATCAGCCGGCCCAGCAGCCACGGCGCCATCGTTCCCAGCAGACCGACGAGCTGTGAGAAACCGAGAAAGTTCGCGGTGGCCTCCGAGGACAGCCCGGCGGTGCGGCCCAACTCCTGGGCGAAAGTCCACAGCGCCGCCAGCGACAACTGGGACAGGGTCACCGAGAGGCCGAGCATGATGGGTATCGGGCCGAACAGCTTCAGTTCGGTTGGCGCACCGGCGTTCTCGGCGGCCGGCTTCTTCACGAACAGCCGGGTGTCGGGCAGTTTCCACCAGATCAGCGCCAGGCAGACCAGCTGGACGGCGACCATCGCGGCATACGGCAGCACGATCGGATAGAGCTTCCGCAGATGGGGATTGGTGCTCATCATGATGAACACGAAGATCATGTACCAGAAGGTCAGCAGGCCGAACGAGCGCTCGCTGTTGTTGGCATACGACAGCGCGGCATTGCCCGCGACGAAGGTCAGACCGCAGCCCAGGCCCAGCGCGAGCATCCCGGCGAACAGGGTCCAGAAACCCTGATCGCTGACCTGACTGATGTAGAGCAACGCCACCGAGGAGATGGCGACACCGTAGGTCGCGATCTTCTTGAGATCGCGTCCGCCGATCGAATGGGCCAGTCCGAATTCGACCACCGCCATCGCGCCGAGTGCCGCGGTGACCAGAAAACCGGCCTGGGTGTTGGACAGCCCGAAACCCTTGTGGAACGACGTCGCGTAGATCGGGCTTAGCAGATCCGCCATCGAGCCGGCCACCCCGGCGGCGATACCGCCGACCAGCAGTCCGGCGGGCTCCCGGTTAGCGGCCGTCATGAGTGATACGTCCATCCATCATCGTCAGAACGACGGGCACCGAGTGGATCTCGCGTGGGTCCACCCCGAACAGGTCGGCGCCCAGGACGGTCAGGTCGGCGGCCATCCCGGTCCGCAACGTCCCGGTGCGGTGGTCGAGGCGCAACTGGTAGGCGCCGTTGGCGGTGTACCCGCGCAGTGCGTCGTGCAGGCCGATGCGCTGGCGGGCCACCAGTGGAAGGTCCTCGGGGTGTCCCGGGCGGCAACGGGTCACCAGTGATTCGATCTGGATCAGCGGGGGGATCTCGGGGATGTCGACGCCCGGGATGTCGCTGCCGTAGGTCACCGTCGCTCCGGAGCGCACCAGGTCTCCGTAGGGGAACAGCCGTTCGTCGACGCGATCGGCGCCCAGCAGGGAGGTATAGATGTCGCGGTACTGACCGTTGTAGTCGGTGCCCCACAGGGGTGTGCAGTTGGCGATGACGCCCATCGCCGCATAGCGGCCGATATCGGCGGGATCGACCATCGAATTGTGCGCCAGCACATGGCGCCGTCCTTCGCGTCCGCGACGCTCCAGCACCTTCTGGTAGGCGTCCAGCACGGTGCGGGCGGACCCGTCGCCGTCGATGTGGATGTGCATGTCGAAGCCGGCGGCCTGCACCGCCTCGATCTGGGCTTCGATGTTCTCCGCGGGAAATGTCATGGTGCCCAGATCATCTGAGGCATGTCCGCAGCAGGGGGACAGCAGCAGTGCGCCGCCGCTCATGAACGTCCCGTCGGCCCACAGCTTGCAGGTGTTGATCTGCACGTGCTCGGAGTTCAGGTCGCGATGCCATCCCGCCAGGCCCGCGGCGATGGCCTGCGGATCGTCCTGCGGGGTGCGCGTCCAATAGGAGCCGACCACGCGGACCGGGAGGGTTCCGGCCTGTTCCTGGGCGATGAGGTCTTCGAACACCCAGCGGGAGTCGTCACTGGTCGCACCGACGATGGTGCCCGCCTCGAAGTAGGCCGTCATGCCCCAGGAGGGTGTCGGCTTGAGGGTGAGGTCCTGTGCCGCATGGACATTGCGCACCGAGAACAGGTTCTGGGCGACGATGATCGGGATGGTCGCGGCGGCCTCGACCGCGTGACCGGTCGGTGTTCCATCCGGGTCGCGGACCCAGTACTGCGTTCCGGGATCGGGATCGGGGGTGTCCGGACCTATCCCCGCCGCACGCATCGCCGCGGTGTTGAACCAGGAATCGTGGGCGTCGGCGGAGAACAGGTACATCGGCCGGTCGCCGGTGATCTCGTCGAGCCACTCCCGCCGCGGCGAACGCTCCTTGAACGAATCCGGCATCCAGGCGTGCCCGCGCAACGGCGCGTCGGCGGGTTGCGTCGCGACCCAGTCGCGGACCGCGGCCAGCACCGCATCACGGCCGACGACCCCGGAGAGATTGACCCCCAGCTTGCTCAGCGCCATCGAGGCGAGGTGATTGTGGGAGTCGATGAAACCGGGCAGGCACATCCGGCCGTCGAGGTCGATCAGTTCGGTGCCGGAGTCGGTGAAAGCCGCTGCGGCGTCACGGGTGCCGACGTGGACCAGATCCCTGCCCCGCACGACGAGCGCCTGAGCCCACGGCTGGGCCGGGTCACCGGTCCAGATCGGTCCGTTGGTCAGCAGATACGACGCGGATGTGCCCACATCGGAAGGCTAACGCGCGGGTCAGCCCCGGCGGGTCTTGATCCAGGAGCCGAATCCCGACCTCAGGTAGATCAGGCCGAGCAGCACGGTGAGGTAGACGACCGCCATGACCGCCCAGGCGAACGGGAGCAGCATCGGCTGGCCGAGCAGGGTCAGGCCGTCGAAAGCGCCTGGCGCCACCGAGAATCCGGCGCCCATGATGATCCCTCCGGCCGTGCAGCGGATGATCTTGGGCCGCAACGGGCCGATCAGTCGCTTGCCGCGCATGGACTTTCCGGCCACCACCGCACCGGCCAGCAGTGCGATCAGCAGGGCGAGTTGCGGCAGCGCTTCGCTGGTGTCGTGCTTGCTCAGTTCGCCGAGCATCTCGGTGTAGGCCCACGGGCTGAAGAGTCTGACGACGGCGATGAACAACATCGCGACGATGAGGATCGCCGTGCGCGGATCCCAGGCGTTGTGCAGGAAATCGCTGAGGCTCTCATGCGGCCCGGTGATCAACCGGTGGGCGGTCAGCGCGATCACGACGGCGAAGGCGATCAGCAGGGGTATCGGGTAGCTCAAGGTGGTGGACGTCACCACCGGCCCGGTGTGGGTGACAGCGGTCTTTCCGAAGACCCACGGCGCGATCAGGCAACCGAGGAAGAAGCCCACCACGGTGAGCAGGAAGGCGTACTCACCGGATCCGATACGGGCGATGGTTCCGGTGGTGCACGCACCGTTGACCACCGCCCCCACCCCGAGCAGCACACCGCCGATCACCGACCACACCGTGATCGGAAAGGAGTGGCTGCTGACCGCGAAGTCCGTCGTCATCGCCAGCAGCACGAGTCCGCCGGCCACCAGGAACCACGCCGACACGATCGCCAGGAAACGGGTCCACGACTTGCGGTGCACGATGTCGTCGACGGCCACCACGGTGCAGGTGTTACCGCGCTGAATCGCTGTGCCCAGAAGGAACACCAACGGCAGTGCGAGCAGCAGCGCTTTGGTCACCGGAAGATCCTAAGGGTCGGTTTCCGTTCCCGCTGCCGCCGGGCCTCAGCCGTGGCCGACCTGCTGGCAGGTCATCGGGTCCTGGCCGCCGCCGTCGGCGCGCGGTGCGGTGGCCGCCGCGATCTGACCGGCCCGGGTCATCGGGTCCGGGGCGCCGGCATTACCGGTGCTGCCAGGCATGGCCATGCTGGAACACCCGTTGTCGCCGGGGGCGGCCAGCGCCTGCGGCGCCGAACCGATGGTGAGTGCGGCCAGTGCGATGGCGGCTGCGCCCAGTGCGGTGGTGATGCTCTTCATGATGACTCCTTCACATTCGTGCCGCCGTTCGGTGGCATATGTCGACTATGCGTTGGAGCGGGACCGAGCAGCGTCCACCGACGGGACCCTGATCGGGTTGACAACCGTGTCCACCGATTGGGGGACGGTTTCAGCGCTTGCCCGACTCGGTCCGGACTTCCCGGACGGTCTCCTCGTCGCAGAGGTTGAGGTGGTGCACGAGTTGGGCGGCCGCATTGGCATCGGAGACCAGATGCAACGGAATGCCCTCGGCCCGAAGCGCATTCGCGCGTTCGGTGATCTCCTTGTTGCGGGCATCGCCGTCGGAGCCGACCTGACGGATGATGATCAGCTCGACGCGGCCGGGGAACTCCCGCGCCATCTCCTCATAGGTCAGCGCGTCGCGCTGCCCGCTGTCGCCGATGAGCACGAACCGCATACCCGGGTAGGCCTCGAGCAGCCGGCGGATCGCGGTGCGTTTGTGCTCGGCGCCGCTTCGCCGCAGATAGCGCTCGGTCGGGCCCCAGTCGGTGAGGAACATCGGGCCCTGCGGGAATGCTCGCAGTTGGATGAACTGTTCGAGCAGCGGGTAGAACGACCAGCTTCCGGTCGAGACGTAGAAGAAGATCGGCTCGGGTTTGCGGTTTCCGGCGCGGTTGGGCACACCGCGCACCAGTCCCCGGTAGAGCGAGGACATCCCGGGAATGGCCCTGCGCTGGTTGGCTTCACGCAGCAGCGTGCGGGTCACCATCGTCACGCCCTCGGTCAGCCCGGTGAGCAGGATGGTGTCGTCGATATCGGAGATCACCAGGAACGGCGCCTTCAGTGATGGTTTGACCACCTGACCGGTGCCCGATGCGCTCTCGCCGTCCTCGATCGGTGTGGTGACCGCCTCGGCGTCGTGCCAGCCGACCTTCAGACCCGGCACCGGCAGCGAGAAGTTTGCGAAGCCGTGGTCGTCGGTGAGTTCCTTCGCGGTGTGCTTGCCGATGCGCAGTTCGACCTCGGCGCCGGCGATGGCCAGCGCCGAATGCCGCCGGAGATTGGACTGCGCGACCTCCCAGTACGGGATGCGGCTGTCACCGGGAATCTCGGGCGTTTCGATGACCCGGACCCGGACCTTGGCGACGTCATCGGCGACGAAGCCGCGGTAGACCACCACATGCACACCGCGGAACGCGCCGGATTCCATCTTGGATTCGCGGCGGCGCTTGGTCAGGCCGGTTTCGATGCCGGCGACGACGGCGGCGACCTCCGGGCTGCGCAGTTTCGCGGTCAGCTCGGAGGCGATCCGGCGGGGCAGACGGGCCATGGGGTTCAGCATGGCAGACGGCTCGCGGGATCATGGGGTGATGAGCGAGGACAAACTGGAGGACAAACTGGAGGCCATCGAGCGGCGGCTTGCGGTGCTGGAGGACGAGCGGGACATCGCCCGCCTGATCGCGTCCTACGGACCACTGGTGGACGCCGGTGACGCCGAGGGCGCGGCGGCGCTGTGGACCGCCGACGGCAGCTACGACACCGGGGACTGGACGATGTCGGGAGTGACGAGATCGCGGCGATGGTGCGCTCCGAGGCCCATCAGGGCCTGATCGCCAACGGCTGCTGCCACTTCTTCGGGCCGCCTGTCATCGAGGTGGACACCGATGACGCGGTGGCGGTCTGCGAGTCGGCACTGCTGGTGCGCCGGGACTCCGGCGGCTACGCGGTGGCCCGCGCCGGGGCGCATGTGATGCGGCTGCGTCGGGACGGGGGAGCCTGGCGGATCACCACCCGCACCGCGCGCCAGTTCGACGCCGGCGGGGCGGGCCGGGACCTGCTCACCGGTCCCGAAGTAGATCCAGTACTTCGGTCGTCCCGAGATCGTCGCGGTCCTTGAGGGGCGCCCACCGCTGCAGGGCGGCGGCGGCACCGAGGGCTAATTCGTCGGGAATTCCGGAGTCGCGCATCACCTCGGCGACTTCGCGCATCTCCGGTTCCCATCGCCAGGCCTTGGCGGCAACCCCGGGGTACTGGTCCACCTCGGCGAGCGGGAGGGATCGCAGCAGATTCGCTTCGCGCATCAGGTGCTCTTCCACGCCGTAGTCGCGGGCCAGCGCGTGAGCGACGGCGCCGAGCACCCGGCTGGCCTTCTGGTAGGAGGCGTAGGCCATCTTCAGCGCGGAGGCCTGGCCGATGCCGCCGGATACCGTGATGACCTCCAGATCGGTTCCGGCGAACAGTTCCGGTACGCCGTCGGCGTCCCCGGACAGATACAGCCGGGTGGTGCCCGGCCGGTTCGGCGGTTCACCGATGATTCCGCCGTCGACGACGCGGGCGGCCGGCAGCATCGCGGCGATCCGCCGGGCCCGGGCCGGAGTGATGGCGTTCGCCTCGACGAACACCCCGCGGTAATCCACCACATCCCGGGCCAGATCCCCGGCTACGTCCTCGGCGAAGGCCGGTGGACAGATCGACAGCACGATGTCGGCGCCCTCGAGTGCCGACGGCAGATCGGTGAACTCCTCGAAACCGGCTGCCGTTGCGCGATTGCGCGTGGCCGCACCGCGGCCGGCGCCGACCCAGCGCACCGTCGCTCCGCCGCTGACGGCCTGGCGCCCGACGGCGGCCCCCATCGCTCCCGGATGTAAAACCGTCACCACTGTCATGGCAGTGATTATGCGGCCGCAACAATGGCGGTATGTCTGCGCAGGATCGGCTCCACTGGGACGGGGTCTACGCCGAGCGCGGGCCGGTGAGTCCCGATGCGGTGGGCCTGCCCCCGGTCTTCGCGGAGTGTGAATCGGAGATCCCCAACCGCGGGCATGCGCTGGAACTGGCCTGTGGGCGTGGCGGGGCCGCCATCTGGCTTGCCCGCCGGGGCATGGAGGTGCTCGGTGTCGATGTGTCGGCGGCGGCGGTGTCGGCGGCCCGGGAGCTTGCCGCCCGGTGCGACGTCGCCGATCGCTGCCGCTTCGAGGTCGGCGATCTCGACCACGGCCTGCCAGCCGGACCTCCTGCGGATGTCATTGTCTGCCATCGGTTTTGGGCGCCGGCGCTCACCGGCGCAATCATCAGCCGACTGGCGCCCAGGGGACTGCTGGCCATCTCGGCCCTCAGCGCGGTCGGTGCCACGCCAGGGCGGTATCGGGTCAAGGCCGGTGAACTGGACACCGCGTTCGCCGGCCTTGACCGGGTCGCGTCGGGGGAGGGCGAGGGCATCGCCTGGCTGGTGGCCCGCCGGATCTGACTCAGGCTTTGCCGAAACCTGCTGCGCCGAGGATCTTCTGGCCGGCCTCACCGGTCACCAGATCGACGAACTTCTGCGCCCGGTCTGCCTGCGCCGATCCCTTGAGCACGGCGATCGGGTAGATGTTGACCGCATCCGCGGATTCCGGGAAGGGCACCCCGGTCACCTTGTCACCGGCCGCCCGGACATCGGTGACATAGACCAGACCGGCATCGGCCTGACCGGTGACGACCTTGTTCAAGACGTCGGCGACCGATGACTCCTCACTGACCGGTTCGAGTCGGACCTCGGCGGTCTGTTCCACCCTCTGGGCGGCTGCACCGCACGGCACCGTCGGCGCACACACCACCACCGAAAGACCAGGCAGGGCAAGGTCTTTGAACGAGGTGATCTTCTTCGGATTCCCGGGCGCGACAGCGATGGTCAAGGTGTTGGAGGCGAAATCGACCGGTTCGCCGGACAGCATGTCAGCCTTGGCGGCCTTGTCCATGTTCTTGGTGTCGGCCGAGGCGAACACATCGGCTCCGGCGCCCTGGGTCAGTTGGGTGACCAGGTCGGAGGAGCCGGCGAAGGAGAACTCAACGGCCACACCGGGATTGTCGGTTGTGAACCGTTCGCTGATCTCGGTGAACGACTTCTTCAGCGATGCGGCGGCGAAGACCATGATCTTGGGGCCGGATTCGGACTGCTTCGGAGAACAGCCGACGAGTGCGGTGGCCGCCAGTGCCGCGGTGAAGACCAGGGCTCCGATCGTTTTCACAAGACGCCATCATCGCCCACGGGGGTTTGGGGTAGAACGGCTGCATGCGGATCGGACTGTCCACGCCCATGGTTATGCAGATCCCGGGGGTGGCATCGGAGTGGGAGGCCCACGGCACCGTCGACGACCTGGCCCGGGTCGCGGTCGCCGCCGACGCTCTCGGTTTCGATCATCTGACCTGCGCCGAGCACGTCGCGGTGCCCTCCGGCGCCGGCGCGGGCCGGGGACTGACCTACTGGGACCCCGCAGCGACGCTGGGCTTTCTGGCCGCGCGCACCAGCAGGATCCGGCTGACGACCTCGGTGCTGGTGCTGGGTTATCACCATCCGCTGGAGATCGCCAAGCGGTTCGGGACCCTCGACGTGCTCAGCGCCGGCCGGCTGGTGCTCGGCGTAGGAGTGGGATCGCTGGCCGAGGAGTTCGACATGCTCGGCGCGGCCTTCGCCGACCGTGGCGAGCGGGCCGATGAGTCGCTGGCCGCGCTGCGGGTCTCGCTGTCGAATCCGCGGCCGTCCTTCGAGGGCCGGTTCTACCGGTTCTCCGACGTCGTCGTCGAACCCTGCGCGGTACAGGAAACAGTTCCGATCTGGGTCGGCGGGCGCACCCTGCGTTCGCTGCGGCGCGCGGTCACCCTGGCCGATGGTTGGATCCCGTTCGGGCTGACCGCGGCCCGGATGGGCGAGATGTTGGCCCGTTTCGATCTCCCGGGGGGCTTCGAGGTGGTGCTGCCCACGTCCCGGGCCGTGGATCCGATTGCCGACCCGGGTGGCACCGCCGACGAACTGAACCTGCTGCGTGAGGTCGGCGCGACCGTCGTCAACTGCTCGGTGCGTGCGGATTCGGCCGGGCATCTCTGCGATCAGCTGGTCGCCCTGCGTGGCATCGCCGACGGCATCCCGGGCTGATATCACCCGGAGCGGTCATCGGCGTCGTTACCATCATTCGACCCGGCCCGATTCCGGCGCCGGGCACAGCGGAGGGTCGGAATCAATGTCAACGGCTTCGGAGATCGTCAAGAGCGTCGGCGGACCGGGCAACATCGCCGGACTGTCGCACTGCGCCACCCGCCTGCGATTCCAGTTGCGCGACGCCAGCGGAATCAGACAATCCGATATCGAGGCCGTTCCCGGCGTGATGGGAGCGGTGCCGCAGGCCGGCGACCGCTATCAGGTCGTCATCGGCGGTGCGGTTCAGACCGTCTACAACGAGATCATGGCGCTGCCGCAGATGGCCCGCACCGGCGCCATCGACGCCGCCGCGGTGAAGGCCGCCGCCCGCGCCAAGGGACCGCGCGGGAAATTCGCCTGGCTCGACGGCTTCTTCGAGTTCCTCTCCGACTCGTTCCGCCCGATCCTGGGCGCGCTGCTCGGCGCCTCGCTGTTCATCACCTTCATGGCATTGATGAGCACGCTGAAGGTCATCCCGAACTGGGCCGACCCGCGCACCGACCTTCCGCCGTCGTGGCAGTTCGTGAACCTGTGCTGGCAGAGCGTGTTCGTCTTCCTGCCGCTGATGGTGGCGTACAACGCATCCAAGAAACTCGACGCCGACCCCTGGGTGGGTTTCGCGATCATGGCCGTGGTCATGCTGCCCGGCTTCGCCGCGCTGAAGGAGGTGAGCTCGAAGACCGCCGTGTTCGGCTCCGAGATCGACGTGGTGCACATCTTCGGGCTGCCGCTGACGATCTTCAACTACAGCTCGCAGGTGTTCCCGCCGCTGTTGATGGCCGCCGTGCTGGGTCCGCTGTACAAATTCCTCAAGCGCATCATCCCGGAGAACGTTCAGCTGATCTTCGTGCCGTTCCTGTCGATGCTGATCATGATTCCGCTCACGGCCTTCCTGATCGGGCCGATCGGCGTCTACACCGGCGCCGGTCTGGCCCACGTGCTCAAGAGCATCAACGACTTCTCTCCATTCATCTTCGCCATCCTGATCCCGCTGGCCTACCCGTTCATGGTGCCGCTGGGTCTGCACTGGCCGATCAACGCGATCATGCTGCTGAACATCCAGACCCTGGGCTACGACTACATCCAGGGTCCGATGGGCGCGTGGAACTTCGCCTGCTTCGGCGCCACCGCCGGTGTGCTCTACCTGTCGTGGAAGGAGCGCGACAAGCAGATGCGCCAGACGGCCATCGGTGCGCTGGCAGCCGGTCTGCTCGGTGGTATCTCCGAACCGTCGCTGTACGGAATTCACCTGCGGTTCAAACGGATCTACCCGCGAATGCTCATCGGCTGCTTCATCGGTGGCCTGATCATCGGCATCGGCGGCGGTGTGCACACCAAGGCGTTCGTGTTCACCTCGCTGCTGACCATCCCGGCCTTCGACAGCATGAGCCTCTACGCGGTGGCGGTGCTGGCGGCATTCTTCACCGCGATGATCCTGGTGATCCTCTCCGGGTATCGCTCGCCGGAGGATGCCGCCGAGTTGGCTGCGGCGGGAGTGCCGGTCGCCGACCTGGAGGGCCCGATGGCCGGCGCCAGCGCGGGCACCCTGGCCACCGCGGCCGCCACCAAGGCTGCGGGGGAGGCCGGCATGGTGGCCGAGATCGACTCGCCACTGGCCGGCACCGTCGTTCCGTTGAACGAGGTCCCCGATCCGGTCTTCAGCAAGGGCACCATGGGCCCGGGCATCGCGATCGCCCCCTCAGGGGACACCGCGTATGCGCCTGGAAACGGAACTGTGGTGGCCGCGCCGGCATCGGGTCACGCCTTCGGGTTGGTTCTCGACAGCGGCGTCGAGTTGCTCATCCACATCGGTATCGACACCGTCCAGCTCAAGGGCGAGGGGTTCACCGTCCACGCGACGAAGGGACAGAAGGTCACCGGCGGAACGCCTCTGGTGACGTTCGACCGCAAGGTCATCGAGGCCGCGGGTTACCCGTTGGTCACCCCGGTCATCGTGCTCAATGCCAAGAAGTTCGGCTCTGTGGAGCCCACGGCTCGTGGTGAGGTCGCCGTCGGCGACGCAATCCTGGCCGTCGCTCCTGCCCCGGCGCCTGCGGAGGCGGGCCTGTAGCGCTCGGGGCGCGCGCCCTATGCCGCTAAGGCTTCTACTCAGGTATGTTTCCCTCACTTGTGCTGCCAGCCGGGGGCGGCGCGTAGGAAGGGAAATCACACCATGCAGATCTCAGTCCGCTCACACCTCATCGCGGGAACCGCCGCCGTCGTCGGAGCCGCCGCCGTTTTGGCGCCCACGGCCCAGGATCACCTGGCTCTTCCCGCCCTCAAGGCGCCGGTGGCGCTGGCCGCGTTCGCCAACCCGTTCGCCGCGTTGCTGGCCACCGCCGAACTGGGCCAGACCTACATCCTCGCCGACTACTACAACGGCGGCGATGCTCCGACTCCCGGCGCGGGCGAGGCCAACTGGCCCTACGCCGGTATGGACCAGACCGGCGGCGACCTGCTGAACTACGCCCTCTACAACAACGCCTCGCTGGGTTATTATTACGCCGTCGGCGAGATCCCGCAGAACATCGCCGACGCCGCCCCGGTCCTGCGCCAGATCGAGTCCAACATCGCCGGGTACGTCAATGCGGGCCTGTCCGGCCTCATCGGCGTCGGCTACGCGCTGACCGACGGGCTCTGGAACTTCCCGTCGGCTCTGGTGGCGGCGGCGCAACTGGCGCTGGCCGGACAGTTCAGCGAGGCGCTGAGCACGCTGACCGCGGCGGTCATCACCCCGATTCAGAGTGCGGTACAAAGTGCAGTCACCGCCGGCACCCTCATCGTGAACAACCTCGTGGCCAGGCTCGGAGCGGTCGTGGCGGTGCTGCCGCAGATCGCCACCACTTTCGCCGGTGCGGCCGCCGGAGGGGCGGTGCTGACCGCGCAGGCGGTGACGGCGACCGCCAATGCGGTGGTCACCAACCTGCTCTCGCTGAATTTCGAGGGCGCCTGGAACGCCGCGGTGGACGGCTTTCTCGGCCCGGACGGCATTCCCGGACTGGGGCTGAACCTGCTGGCCGGCGCCGGTATCCAGACGGGTCCGATTCTGGACCCGACGACGGATATCGCGACCAATTTCGTGCCCAGTCTCCGCACCGCCACCCAGGCCGCGGTCTGGACCCTGCAGGGAGCGTTGAGCACCTCCGTACCGGGACCCGTCGCTGCGGTGCCGGCCCGTGCGGCAGCCCGTTCGGCGGTCCGTTCGGCGACCGCCAAGCCGGCGGCGGCGAAGTCGGCCAAGGCCCCGCGGGCCGCCCGGTCTGCCAAGTAGCTCGTCCGCCCGGTAACGGCGACTCACCCGTGGCTGTCGTCGAGGATGCGCTCAGCCGCATCCTCGACGCGCACGGCGGACTGGACTACTGGAACTCGCTGTCGAGTATCGACATCGAGATGTCGGCCGGTGGGTTCCTGTTCACCACCAAGCGGATCGCACCGGTCCGCCACGCTCGGCTGACCTTGAACACCAAGGCCCCGGAAGTCGTCACCCACGACTTCCCGGCACCGGGGCACAGCACGCTCCTTCATGGCGGTGAGCGGATCGAGATCCGCGATGCCGGTGGCTCGGTGATCGAGTCCCGCACCGATCCGCGCGGAGCCTTCAACTGGCGTCGCAAACTGTTGTATTGGGACACAATGGATTTCGCGTACTTCTCGAGCTACGCCATGTGGAACTATCTGTGTCTGCCGTTTCTGCTCACCTATCCTGGGATGTCGGTCAGCCAGGTCGGCCGCGACTGCATGACCGTGGGGTTTCCGGCCGGGCTGCCCACCCACTCACCGGTACAGCGGCTGTACTTCGACGAGTCCGGACTACTGACCGGCCACGACTACACCGCCGAGGTGGTGGGCGGGTGGGCCAAGGCGGCGCATCTGATCAGTGAGTACCGGCGATTCGGCGGCCTGATGGTGCCCACGGTTCGCCGGGTGTATCCGCGGGGACCGTTCGGCCGTCCGCTGCCCGGGCCGACTTTGGTGGCCGTGGACGTCCACGACGTGAGGCTGAACCCGGCGGGCTGAATCAGATCCGCGGAGTGTGTGTTTCGTACATCCGGGCGGCGACCAGTAGTCCGGAGAGCGCGGTGATCACCGCCACCGTCCACACCGCGGCCCGCAGACCCCAGGCGTCGGCCACGACTCCGGAGAGCACCGCGCCGACCGCGAACCCGCCGTCACGCCACAGCCGATAGACCCCGACCGCCCGCGCCCGCCACGCCGGATGCGCCACGTCGCCGATCACGGCGAGCAGGGTGGGATAGACCATGGCGGTGCCAAGGCCGAGCAGTACGGCGGCCGCGGCCCAGACCGCGAAGGTGTCGCCGACCGCGACGACGGCCAGCGCGGCTGCCTGGATCAGCATGCCGGCGGTGATCAGGTGCTTGCGGCCCCAGCGATCCGAGAGTGCGCCGGTGAACAACTGGCCGGCTCCCCACACCGCGGGGTAGAGCGCGGCCAGCACGCCGATTCGGGAGATCGACAGACCGGCCGAGGCGAACAGGATGGGGAACAACCCCCACGCCAGGCCGTCGTTGAGGTTGTTGACCATGCCGGCCTGGCTGGCCGAGGACAGCGCCGGCTCCCGGAAGCTGGTGTTGAGGAAGATCTTCCGGTCCGATAGTCCGGCGCGCGACGGGTTATGCAACGCCGCCTCGAGGCGGGCGTACTCGCGGGTCTCCTTGACCAGCGTCACCGAAAGGCCCAGTCCTACAACAATATAGGCGGCACCGAGCAGGAACGGGGCGGGACGCAATCCGTACCGGGCGGCCAGGTCGCCGGTGACCATCGCGGTCAGCGCCAACGCCCCGTAACCGGCCGCCTCGTTGAGTCCCATCGCCAACCCACGCCGGGACGGGCCGACGAGGTCGATCTTCATCACCACGGTCGTCGACCAGGTCAAGCCTTGGTTGATACCGAGCAGGACGTTCGCCGCGACGACCCAGCCCCAACTCGGGGCCCAGATCAACAACAACGGCACCGGTATCGCCACCAGCCAGCCGGCCACCAGGACGGGTTTGCGCCCGAACCGGTCCGACCATCGCCCAGCCAGGTAATTGGTCGCGGCCTTGGTGATCCCGAAGGCCAGCACGTAGGTCAGCAGGAAGGTGTAGCCGACAAGGTGAAAGGTGCGTTCGGCCAGCAGGGGAAGCACGGTGCGCTCCTGGCCGAGGGTCCCGCCGACCAGCGCGTTGACCAGCACGAGCAGGCTGAACTGGGCCAGATTGGCCTGCAGGCCCAGACGCGGCGCGGGGTCGGAAGTTGTCACGGACTCCACAATTCCAGTCGTAGGATTTCGCTACCTGAGAGGGGTGACCGCCCGGCGATGACGGAGAACGAACTGCTCGACGACGTCCGGTGTTTCGTGACGCTGGCGACCGACCGCGCCGGGATCGGCGATCCGGACGGGGCGCTGGCGGCGCTGGAGCGGCTGGCCGTTGACGCGTACGCCAAGGCTGATGATCCGGCTGTGCGCCGAGCGGTGTCGGGCGGTTTCATCGATGTCGCGATCGCCCTGGCCAGTGCCGGCGAACCCGCCACGGCGGTGCGGGCCGACGAACGGCTGGCCACGGTGTTCCCGCACGAACGCGACCCGGGGGTGCGACGTGATCTGGCCCGCGGGCTGCACAACCTCGCTCTGCACCGGGCCGAGGCCGGCGATCTGTCGGCGGCGATCAATGCCGGACGGCTGCTGTTCGCCCGGCACAGTTCGGACACCGACCCCGAGATCCGCGAAGCGGTGGCGCGCGGGTTGCGCAATCTGGCGATCGACGAGAAGACCAGCGGAGACCTCACCGGCGCGATCCGCACCGGGGAGCGCCTGGTCACCACCTTCGGAGAGGATGCCGAGCCGGCCGTGCGCGCCGCGGTGTCCGGAGGCATGATCAACCTCGCCGATGATCTTGCTCTGGACGGGCGGCTGCTCGATGCCATCGCCGCCGGGGAGCGGCTCATCGCACTGTTCGGCACCGATGATGAGCCCTCGGTCCGCGAGTGCGTCGAGCGGGCCCGGACCGACCTGGAGGCCCGTCGCGCGGAATCCGATGGCCCGCACACGCTTTCGGAGTTCCTTGGCGGTTAGCCGGCTTCCCGCATCAACTGACGGCGGAGAAACGCTCGGCGTGGATCTGGTCCTCCGGCACGCCGGCAGCGGTGAGAGTCGCATAGGCGGCATCCACCATGGCCGGTGGTCCGCAGACGTAGACGTCGGGCATCTCGTCACACACAGCGACCTCGGCTGCCGCCAGTTCGACGGGGTTGCCGGTGGCACCGGCCCACTGCGGGTCCGGATTCCACAGGACCGTCTCGGCCCGGAAATCGGGCAACTGGTCGGCCAGTGCCGCGATCTCGTCCTGGCCGTAGATCTCGCCGTGGTGGGTGACTCCGAAGAACAACCGGCTCGGTTGTGGGTCACCCCACTCGGCCATCCGCCGCAGCATCGACAGCAGTGGCGACAATCCCGTTCCGCCGGCGATGAACCACCGAGGCCGAAGTCCGTTCTCCACCAACCCGAAATCCCCGTCCGGACTCGTCACCGTGATGACATCGCCCACCGCCGCACGGTTGCTCAGGTACTCCGACATCACACCGCCCGGCAGCAGCCGGATGTAGAACTCCAGGAGCCCGTCCCAATTGGCCACGTTGGCCGGCGAGTATGCCCGTCGCGCGTCGGTTTCCGGCACCATCATCCGGATGAACCGGCCGGACTCGAAGTCCGCCGAAGATCCGTCCTGCAGGGTGAGCGTGACGTGCATGACGTTCTCGGCCACGCGTTCGAGTGCGGTGATCTCCGCGACATGCCTAGTCGGCGGTGCGGTGACGATCTTGCTGCTGTCATAGGGCAGCTCGATCCGGCAGTCGCCGCGGGGAAAGCTGCGGCACAACAGGATTCCGCCCTGGTCTTCGGGCACCTCGATCACGGCCGGATCGTGATCACCCATCTCGATATGTCCGCCGCGCAGCACCGCCGAACAGGCGCCGCAACCGCCGGCCTGGCATGATGACTTGAGCACCTTTCCGGACTGCTCAGCGGCATCGAGCACGGTGGTCTGCGAATCGCAGATGATCGTCGACTCCTGGCCATCGGTGGTCACCAGCGTGACGTCGTAGCCCACTTTCGTCTGAACCGAGTCGCCCATTCACGCACCGGCCATCGCCGCGGCGAGATCCTCGGCCGGGTCGCCGATCGGCTTGAGCGCGAACTTCTCGACCAGGATGTCGACGACGGCCGGGGTGAGGAAGGCCGGCAGTGTCGGGCCGAGCCGGATATTTCGGATGCCGAGCGCCAGCAGGGTCAGCAGCACCGCGGCGGCCTTCTGCTCGAACCAGGAGACGAACAGGCTCAGCGGCAGATCGTTGACCCCGCAGTCGAAGGCCCCCGCCAGGGCCAGCGCGATCTGGATCGCCGAGTAGCTGTCATTGCACTGTCCGACGTCGAGCAGGCGGGGGATGCCGCCGATATCGCCGAAGTCATGTGTGTTGAACCGGTACTTGTTGCAGCCCAACGTCATCACGATGGTGTCGGCGGGGGCGTGCTCGGCCACGTCGGTGTAGTAGTTGCGGCCGGGGGCCGCGCCGTCGCAGCCGCCGATGAGCAGGAACCGCGAGATGTCGCCGGCCTTGACCGCCTCGATCACCTTGTCGGCCACCGACAGCACGGCCCCGCGGGCGAACCCGGTGGTGACCGTCTCGGCCGGCACCTCCTCGGTGAAACCGGGAAGCGACTGGGCCGCCTTGACCACCAGCGACAGATCGGCGGAATCGAGATGCCGGACACCGGGCCAGCCGACCGGGCCCAGGGTGAAGATGCGGTTGCGGTAGGCGGGTTGCGGCTCGATCAGACAGTTCGACGTCATCACGATCGGCCCGGGGAAGGCGGTGAAATCGCGCTGCTGGTCCTGCCACGCGCCGCCGTAGTTGCCGGCCAGGTGGGAATGCTTGTGCAGTTCCGGGTAGCCGTGCGCGGGAAGCAGTTCACCGTGGGTGTAGACGTTGATACCCGTTCCCGCCGTCGCCTCCAGCACCTTGGCCAGGTCGTGCAGGTCGTGACCGGAGACCAGCACCGCCTTGCCGACGACGGGTGTGACCCGGACCGGGGTGGGAACCGGATCGCCGAAGCTGCCGGTGTTGGCGGCGTCCAGCATCTCCATCACCTTGAAATTGACTTTGCCCAATTCCAGTGCGTGCCCCAGCAGGGCGTCCGCTTCGGTGGGGCCGGCGCCCAGGAAGGCCAGGCCGTTCTCGATTCCGGCGTCGGTCTCGTCGGTGCGGTAACCCAGCGTATGCGCGTGGTGGGCGTAGGCGCACACACCTTTGAGCCCGTAGAGGTTGAGGTTGCGAAGGCCGACGATATCGGCGCCGAGGGTCTCGAGGCCGGCATCCACACCCACACCCGCGGCCTGTGCGACGACATCGGCGATCTGGTCGGCCGGCACGAACTGCGCTGCGCCGCTGAGGGTTTCGGGTTGGCGGCCGGCGGTGCGTGCTGCGCTCTCGTAGGCGGACTTGGCCTGATCGCGCATGGTGACAGCGCGGGCGATCAGCGCCATGAACTCGGTCGCGTTGAAGTTCACGTTGGTCAGCGTGGTGAACAGATCGAAGGACGAATGGGCCGCGTACTGCGGATCGGCCGCGCCGAGTTCACGCAACTTCTGGGCGTACTGCCCGATACCGAGATTGACCTCGACCAGAACGTCCTGCAGGGCCGCGGTGTTGGCGTCCTTACCGCAGTTTCCCTTCACCGCAGAGCAGCCGAAACTCAGCAGGTTGGGGCGCTCGGGATCGGGGGTGCGGTCGGTCTGCTCGCACTGATAGCAAAACATGGTTCTCCTCCGTTGGGCTGATGCGCTCACGCTACGAATCGGCCCGGGAGAGGCCATTGATCTAAATCAAGCCAACCCTGTGTCCCCGGTCACAGCACCGACTCGCTGCGGGCATAGGCATCCAGGGCGGAGACGTCGGCAATTGTGAGCACGGAGCCGTCGACCGAGATCAGGCCCTTGTCGGACAGTGTGCGCATGGCCCGGGAGAACGTCTCCGGGGTCATGCCCAGGCTGGATGCCAGCACCTGTTTGAGGGCCGGCAGTTCCACGTCGGTGGCCTGCCCGGAATCGCGCGCCCCGGCCGGGATCGCCCCCAGCACGTAGGCCACGATCCGCTGGGTCGCCGACTGCAGCGAAAGCCGGGCGATGTCCTGGACCTTGGCCTGCAACAGCCTGGCCATGGATGCCAGCATCAACCGGGCCATCGCCGGGTCCTCGTCGAGGATCTTGTCGACGGCGGTGGCGGGCACGAACACCAGATCGGTGTCCACCAGGGCAGTCGCGTCCACCGGGTAGGGCGCGTGCACGAACATCACGGCGTGCCCGAACGCGCCGCCGGGGCTGATGATCTCCAGAACCCGGACCACGCCCTCGGAGTTGGACACCGAAAGCTGCATGCGGCCTGCCCGGACCACGTAAAAGCCCGTCGAGGGTGTGCCGCGACGGAAAAGCACCTGGCCGGCCGGGATGAAGATGGCTCTGCTGGCCGAGGCCAGCGCATCGGCGTGTGCCCGGTCCAGGCCGTCGAACATCGGCGCGGAGGTGATCGCCGCCAGCAACTCCGGGGTGGGTCCCATGATGGAATTGTCACAGCCGCGATTGAGGGGAGCACACATGGGCAGCATCGACCTGCACGCGTTGCGGGAGATCCTGATCTGGTCGCTGGTGGTCAACTACGTCATCCTGCTGGTGTGGTTCGCCGCCATCGTCTTCGCTCATGACTGGGTCTACCGGTTTCACACCCGGTGGTTCCACCTGTCCCGGGAGAGTTTCGACGCGATCCACTACGGGGGAATGGCCGTCTACAAGATCGGTACGCTGCTGCTGAACGTGGCGCCTCTGGTCGGCGTGCTCCTAATGACCTGATGAAGGAGTGGACATGCCCGAAGAGGGTGTAGCTGAGCCCGAGGAGATCGGCGCCAATGCCCGGCCGGTCACGGTCCGGCGGGCCATGATCGGCGGCCTCGCCGCGGTGGTGGTCCTGGCGATCCTGTTCGGCTGGTTCGGCCAGCAGGCCTGGCGCGATCACAACGCCGACCGACTGCGCAGCCAGTTCCTGGAAGCCGGCAAGGTGGGCGCGGTCAACCTCACCAGCATCGACTACGCCCGGGCCGAAGCCGATGTGCAACGTGTGCTGGACACTTCCACCGGGCAGTTCCGCGCTGACTTCAAGGCGCGCTCGATCGCGTTCACCGACGTGGTCAAGAAGGCGGAGTCGAAATCCGTCGGCACCGTCACCGAGGCGGCCGTCGAATCGGTCGACGGCAAGTCCGGTCAGGTGCTGGTGGCGATCTCAGTGCGGACCCGCACCCGAGGCGTCGAGGAGTCCACGCCGCGCTACTGGCGAATGCGGCTGACCGTCCTGAAGGAGGGCGATGACGCCAAGGTCTCGAAAGTGGAGTTCGTCCGATGATCGCGATCTTCCAGCGCCCGCGTGATTGGTACCGGTGGACGGCCTTCTTCCTGCTGCCCGCCGCCGCAGCGATGCTCGGTATCGGCACCGCGGTGATGAAGTTGCTGACCATGTCGCACAGCGGTGCCGTCGCAGCCCGGGCGGAGTCGCTGCAGGCCGCCCGCGAGGCGACGGTGGCGATGCTCACCTACAAGGCCGACAGCGTCGAGTCAGACCTCAACTACGCCCGGTCCCGGCTGACCGGAGCTTTCCTCGACAAATACACCACGCTGATCAAGACCCAGGTGATTCCGGCGGCCAAGGAGAAGCAGATCTCCGCGGCCGCCCAGGTTCCCGCGATGGCCTCGGTGTCGGCCAACCCGTCGCACGCGGTGGCACTGGTCTTCGTCGACCAGACCATCGCACCGGCCGGCCAGACGCCCACCACCACCGCGACCAGCGTCCGGGTCAGCCTCGACAAGGTCGACGGAAAGTGGCTGGTGTCCGGGTTCGACCCGGTTTAGGCCACCCCGATTTAACAACCCTGGAGCGCCGTACCGCGTAGGTTTTTCCCGTGAAGACCGAGAACATCAACCACGCATTTCTCGACGGCGTTCTCGACGGCAGCCACGAGGACGTCTACTACCACTTCGGCATGGAGTCCTCGAACCCCGCCCTGGCCAAGCTCCGCGACGTGAAGGCCGTCATCATGGCCGGATCCGGCGGGCGGATCAAGGAGTTCGCGACGCGCTGGAGCGAACTCAACGGCGGTTCGGAGATCGTGGCCTTCCCCAAGGAGGACCGGTTCGTCACCCGTTACTCCGCCGGTGTGCTGTTCGCCTCGCACGGGATGGGCATGCCCAGCGCCTCGATCGCGCTGCAGGAACTCATGCGGATGGTGTTCTTCCTCAAGCGCGGCGATCTGGCGGCCATGGATGAGGTGTTCTGGTGCCGCGTGGGCACCAGCGGGGGAGTCGGGCTGCCCGGCGGTACCGTCGTCGTCTCCTCCGAGGGTCTGATGGCCGACCTGCGTCCCTACCGTCTGCTCAACGGCGGAGTCGGCGAGTACTGGTTCGACGGGCACTTCCCGGCCGCCACCTATGAGGCGATCATCGCCGCCAACGAGCACACCGATTTCGACATCGTGGCGGGAAAGACGGTGGCCGGCAACGAGTTCTTCCTCGAACAGTTCCGCCTCGACGGCGCGATCTGCATGGAAACCCCGGAGACCAAGATGGACTGGCTGCGCTGGCTGCACGACAACGGCGTGGCCAATATCGAGATGGAGGGCGCGATGATCGCCGGCTATCTCAACCACTGGGGCTTCTCGAAGTTCGCGATGATCTGCTGCACCCTGCTCAACCGTCTCGAGGGTGATCAGGTGACCGCCACACCCGAGCAGTTGCACAAGTTCAGCGAGGACTCCGGGGTGGCATTGTTCAACTACCTCGCCGCCAGCCTGCTCGGCGCCTGAGCCCCTAGCCGAGTCGCAACGACGCCTCGTCCACGTCGATTCCGATCACCCCGGCGACCCGGACCATATCGGCGTCCCAGGTGAGCAACGTCAGATCGCAACGATGCGCGACTGCGGCGATCATGCAGTCGACCATGCCTCGCGGGGTGATGCCCGTCTGCCGGCATCGGCGATAGATCCTTGTGGCGCCGTCGAAATCGGTGACCGCATCGAAGTGCGCCAGCCCGAACCGCAGCAGCATGCGCCGCAGGTCGTCCTCACGAGCATCACTGCGCGCGCCGGCCAACACCTCCATCAGCACCGGTTCGGTGAACATCAGCGGACCCTCGTCGGTGATCAACTCGGTGACGCGCCGGTCCGCACTGCTGCCGGTGGCCCGGTCGTACTCGACCCACGCGGAGGTGTCGGCCAGAATCACGCGACGGGGGGACTGGTGTCGGCGGGCACCTCACCGATGGCGTGTGCCCCCCGCATGGCAAGCGCCTCGTCGCGGGTCATCGGCTGACCGGCGAGATGCCGCAGCGCCAGATCCACGGCCTCGGTCTTGGTGTGGACTCCGTAGCGGTGCTTGATCGCCTCGACGTAGGCGTCCTCGATCTCGATGTTCGTGCGCACCTTCGCCATACACCAATCGTACACCGAACGTGTACGGAACGTGTACTCGGTCGCCGGCCGCTGTGGGCGGTCATCGCGAACTGACGCGCCCGATAATCCGCACCGTTATCGTTCCCCACGTGACCGACCACGCCGCACTGTTCCGCCGCGCCAGCGACGCCGTCACGGCCGCGCTCGGAGCGGCTCCCGATGATGTCGAGATCCCGAAGGTGCTGCGCACCTCGAAGACACTCGCGGGGCGCATCGATCACACCCTGCTCAAACCCGACGCCACCCTGGCCGCCATCGAAACCCTCTGTGACGAAGCCAAGGAGCACGGTTTCGCCTCGGTGTGCGTCAACACCCGCTGGGTGCCCACCGCCGCCGAGCGACTGGCGGATTCGCCGGTGATGGTGTGCACAGTGGTTGGCTTCCCGCTCGGTGCGATGACCCGATTGGCCAAGGCCGAGGAAGCGCGCATCACCGTCGCCGAGGGCGCCGACGAGGTCGACATGGTGCTCGATATCGGCGGTCTGCTGTCCGGGGACCTGGCCGCGGTCTACGACGACATCCTCGGCGTGGTGGGCGCTGCCCGGCCGGTGCCGGTGAAGGTGATCCTGGAGACCAGCATGCTCAACGACGAGCAGAAGGCGATCGCCTGCCTGATCGCCGCTCGCACCGGTGCGGCCTACGTCAAGACCTCCACCGGCTTCGGCGGTGGAGGCGCGACACCTGAGGACATCGCGCTGATGCGGCATATGGTGGGAGATCGCCTGGGGGTCAAGGCATCCGGCGCGGTGCGCAACCACCGTGATGCCGAGAAGGTGCTGCACGCCGGCGCCGACCGGATCGGAGCCTCCGCCTCGATCGCCATCATCAGCGGCGGTGACGCCGGGGCCGGCGGTTACTGACCGATGGCCGATCTCCTTGCGACCGCACGGGCGTGGCTGGCCGAGGACCCGGATCCTGCCACCGCTGCGGAACTCTCGGCGCTGATCGACAAGGCCGCCGCCGGTGACGGCGCGGCCGGCGCCGAACTCGCCGATGCTTTCGATGGGACGCTGCAATTCGGCACCGCCGGTCTGCGCGGCCGGTTGGGGCCGGGCAGCAACCGGATGA
>JAPOKC010000038.1 GCA_029977845.1 Mycobacteriaceae bacterium
AAAGCGGCGCAGTCGAACGGCGCGAACCACCACTTGTGCGGGTCGGTGATGAACGAGTCGGCGTGCTCGAGACCGGCGAACCGCCACTTCTGATCCGACAGCAGCGCCGCACCCCCGTAGGCGCCGTCGACGTGCATCCACAGATTCCGGTCGCGGCACACCGCGGCGATCCCCTTCAGATCATCGACGATGCCGGCATTCGTCGTTCCCGAGGTGGCCACCACCGCTACGACAGGCGGACCGTCGTGATCGCGCAGGGCCGCCTCGAGTGCCGCACCGGTGAACCGGTGATCCTCGGTAGCCACCACGAACGGTTCGACGTCGAGGATCCGGCAGGCGTTGGCGACCGAGGAGTGCGCCTCGTCACTGCAGGCGATCCGGACCTCGCGCACACCGGTGCGTTGCCGTCCGATCTCCCTTGCGACCGCCAGAGCGGAGAGGTTTGCCGCCGAACCGCCGGAGACGAACGTTCCCCCCGCGGTGTCCGGCAGTCCGGCCAGATCGGCGATCCAGCGCAGCACCTGGTTCTCGGCCACGATCGCACCGGAGGCCTCCAGCCAGGAGCAGCCCTGCAACGAGGCGATCGAGACGACCGTGTCGAACAGCAGGGCGGCCTTGGTGGGGGCGGCCGGGATGAAGCCGAAGAACCGCGGACTGTCGGTGGAGAGCACATTGCTGGCGATGTGATCGACATAAGCGTCGAGAACTTCGCGGGGATCGCGGCCGTACTCGTCGATGAAACCGTGCAGTGCCGTCATGATCGGCTCCGGCGGATCCGGGTGATCCAGTGGCGTGTCGGTGAAGCTCAACCGGGTCCGAACGTATTCGAAGACGAGTCCGGCCAGATGCGGGTCGTAGCGGTGCATGCGATCGGCCGGTCTGGTCTCGCGGATCGCGTGGTGGGCGAGGTACGGATCGTCGTCGGCCATGGGTTCACCGTAGGCTGGTGGTCGGAAAAATCAGGGGAGGTTCGTTGAAGGCGATCGTCCGCAAGGTCCTGTGGTTGATCCCGGTGATGCTGACCGTGGTCGGACTGCTGTGGCCGGTCGGCGTCAGCGCGCTGCCGCAGGGCAGCGGGCCGGTTTACGACCCGGTCGTCTTCACCGATTTCCGCGCCGACTTCGCCATCGACCGCGATGGTCTGATGCAGGCGACCGAGACCATCACCGCGGAGTTCCCCTCCGGCCGGCACGGCATCTTCCGGTTCTGGGACACCGGCAACCCGAACGATTCACACGTCCGGCAGATCCCCGACGTCACCGGGATCTCGTTGGACGGCGAAGCAGTCAACTACGACCTGTCCTGGCAGAACAGCGAGCGATTCCTGGTCGCCAAGATCGGTGACCCGAATTACTACCTCGGCGCCGGCACCCATGTGTTCCAGGTGCGCTACAGCGTGCCCGGTGTGCTGGATCCCGGCACGGCGGGCGCCGGTAAGACGTTCGCCTCCTCGACAGGGGAGACCGCACCGGCGCCGTCGGCGTTCTTCTGGAACGTCATCGCGCCGGCCTGGAACAACCGGATCGATCGCGCGGAGATCACCGTCACGCTTCCCGGTGCGGTGCCCGGCGCGCAGTGCTCCGTCGGTTTCGACACCGGTCGCCCGTGCGCCGGCCTGACGATCGACGGGCAGACCGTGCGGGTCTCTGCCATCGACATCGCGCCGCGCACCCCGGTCACCGTGCGTGCCGGCGTCGACGTGCCGACCCCGCCGCGGGCCGGCGTCCCGTGGCCGATCAGCTGGGACGGGATGCTGGGACGCTCAGTCCCGCTGGTCATCTGGCTGCTCGGACTGACCGCCGCCAGTGCGCTCGGCGCATTCCTGTGGTGGCGCACGACCAAGGAACCCGAGCCCGGATTCCCACTGCAGTACGCACCGCCACCGGGACTGGGACCGGTGCAGTGCGAATACATCCGCACCGAGAAGGTGCCCGAGGAGGGCATCACCGCGACGCTGTTCTATCTCGCCGACCGCGGACTGCTCTCGCTCAACCAGGAGGCCAAGAAGAAGTGGGTGGTGCAGACCGTCGGTGAGAGCGGACGATGGGCGGAGATGGATCCGGTCAGTGTCGCGGTCGGTTCGGCACTGGGTCTCACCGGTTACGGCGGCACCTTCAACGCCAACGGATCGGTTTCGGCCGGGCGCCGGCTCACCGCGGCCAAGCAGGAGATGGATTCGGCGGTCGAGCAGTGGGCACTGGCGAGCGGTCTGATCGTCAAACATCGCATCGAATGGTGGTTGCGGGTCGCCAACATCGTCGCGCTGGCGCTGGCCGTCTGCGGATTCGCGCGATGGCTGTTCCCGATCACCCTGTGGGGCTTGCCTTTCGCGCTCTTCTTCCTGATCTCGCTGCCGGCCTGGCAGCCCGGTGTCGGGACGCGCCGCTCGGCCACCGGACGGCAACTGTGGTCGCAGGTCGGCGGATTCCACCGGATGCTGGCCACCGACTCCGCCGAATCGCGGTTCGACTTCTCCGCGCGTAAGGACCTCTACACCGCCTACATTCCGTTCGCGGTCGCCGGCGGCGCCGCCGCGGTATGGGCGGCCAAATACAAGGCCGCCACCGGCCAGGAGGCCCCGCAGCCGGACTGGTATCACTCCTCGTCGAACTCCGGGTGGATGTCGTCATCGTCCGGAGGTGCTAGTTTCGACAGCTTCGAGTCGGCGCTGTCGTCATCCATCGGCGCCTACACCGCGTCGCAGTCGTCGTCCTCCAGTGGCGGTGGCGGCGGAGGAGGCGGTGGCGGTGGCGGTGGTGGCGGCGGTGGAGGAGGAGGCGGTTCATGGTGACCCCGGTTTTGGTGCTCGCGCTCGTCATCGCGGTGAGTGTGCTGCTCGCCTTCGTGATGGGCTACAACAAGCTTCGCTCGGCGGATGTCCGGGTGGATGAAGCCCTCGGCGGTATCGATGTTCAGCTGACCCGGCGGGCGTCGCTGATACCCGGACTCGTCAGCATCGTGCAGAACTACGCCTCCCACGAGAAGGAGGTGCTTGAGCACGTCGCCGACGCCCAGGTCGCGCTGACCGCCGCGACGGCGGGAAAGTCGGTGGCCCAACGCAGCTCGGCCGAGCACGAGTTCGATTCCGCGGTCGGCCAGGTGCTCGCACTCGGGCAGACCTATCCGCAGCTGAACTCCTCGAACAACTTCCTCAATCTCCAGCAGAATCTGGCCGACACCGAGGACAAGCTCGCCTTCGCGCGGCAGTACTACAACGACGCCGCCGCAACGGTGAACCAGCTCGGCTCCACCATCCCGTGGATGTTCTTCGCGAAGATGGCGGGGGTCGGTCAGCGCGAGTTCTATCAGGTGCCAAAGTAATTTAATGCGAATCGTTTTCGCCGGCACGCCGGCGCCGGCGCTGCCCTCGCTGCAGCGCCTAATCGACTCGCCACGCCATGACGTGATCGCGGTGCTCACCCGTCCCGATGCGGCCGCCGGCCGACGCGGAAAGCCCGCGCCCTCGCCGGTGGCACAACTGGCGCTCGATGCGGGCATCCCGGTGCTGCGGCCGCCGCGGCCGAACTCGCCGGAGTTCGTCGCCGAGCTGACCGGGCTGGCGCCGGAGTGCTGTGCGGTGGTCGCCTACGGCGCGCTGTTGAGTCCGGAGTTGCTCGCCGTCCCCGAGCACGGCTGGGTGAACCTGCACTTCTCGCTGCTGCCGGCCTGGCGCGGCGCGGCACCGGTCCAGGCCGCGATCGCTGCCGGTGACGCCGTCACCGGGGCCACGACGTTCCTGATCGAACCCGCGCTGGACTCGGGACCGGTCTACGGGGTGCTCACCGAGACGATCCGCCCGACCGACACCGCCGGGGACCTGCTCGGTCGCCTCGCCGACGCCGGTGCGGCTCTGCTGGAGGCGACCATGGACGGGATCGCCGACGGGGCGTTGACCGCCGTGCCACAACCCGGCGAGGGAATCAGCCTGGCGCCGAAGATCTCGGTCGAGGGCGCCCGGGTGCAATGGGATCTGCCGGCGCAGGTCGTCGAACGCCGGATCCGGGCGGTCACCCCCGGTCCCGGCGCATGGACGATGATCGGGGACCTGCGGGTCAAACTCGGCCCGGTCAGCGTCGACGACTCCGGTGACCGGTTGACGCCCGGGGCGATCGATGCCGGTCGGTCGGCCGTCCGGGTGGGAACCGGTTCCGATCCGGTGGTGCTCGGGCAGGTTCAGCCGCCCGGTAAGAAACCGATGGCGGCGGCCGACTGGGCCCGCGGAGCCCGCTTGGGCGAGGGGGCCACTGCCTCGTGAACGTTGACAAACGCGGCCCCAAACGCACCCGCCGGACGCAGTTGGACCCGGCCCGCAAGGCCGCCTTCGATGTGCTGCGCGCAGTGTCGGAGCGCGACTCGTACGCCAACCTCGCCCTGCCGGCCCTGCTGGCACAGCGGGGGATCAGCGGCCGCGACGCCGCGTTCGCCACCGAACTGACCTACGGCACCTGCCGAACTCGAGGGCTGCTCGATGCGGTGATCTCCTCGGCGGCGGGCCGCCCGGTCGAGCAGATCGACCCGGTGCTGCTGGACCTGTTACGGCTGGGCAGCTATCAGCTCCTGCGCACGAATGTCGCCGAACACGCCGCGGTCTCCACCACCGTCGAGCAGGCCGGTATCGAATTCGATTCCGCGCGAGCAGGATTCGTCAACGCTGTGATGCGCAAGATCGCCGGCCGCGACGAACAGTCCTGGGTGGCGGAGTTGGCTCCGAAAGCCGATGCCGACCCGGTCGGTCACACCGCCTTCGTCCATGCGCATCCGCGCTGGATCGCGCAGGCCTTCGCCGACGCACTCGGCGCCGGCGCCGGAGAGCTCGACGCGGCACTGTCCGTCGACGATGCCCGGCCGAGCGTCCATCTGGCGGCCCGGCCGGGCGTGCTGAGCGCCGCCGATCTCGCCGAGGCGGTCGACGGGACGGTCGGCAAGTATTCGCCGTACGCGGTGTATCTGGGCGGAGGAGATCCCGGCCGGCTGGAACCGATCCGCGACGGCCGCGCCCTGGTTCAGGACGAGGGCAGCCAGCTGGTGGCCCGAGCGCTCGCGCTGGCGCCCCTGGAGGGCGCCGACGGCGGCCGCTGGCTGGATCTGTGCGCGGGGCCGGGTGGCAAGACCGCATTGTTGGGCGCCATCGCCGCGCAACAGGGAGCGACGGTCACCGCGGTCGAACTCAACCCGCGCCGCGCGGAACTGGTGAGGGAGAACACCGTCGGATTGCCGGTCGAGGTGATCTGTGTCGACGGACGCACCCCCGAGTTGGCGGCCGGCAGTTTCGACCGGGTGCTCGTCGATGCGCCGTGCACCGGACTGGGGGCGCTGCGCCGTCGTCCGGAGGCCCGGTGGCGTCGCACCCCGGCAGATGTTCCGGCACTGACCAAACTGCAGCGCGAACTGCTCGCCTCGGCGATCGCGCTGGCCCGGCCGGGCGGGGTGGTGCTCTACGCGACCTGTTCGCCGCATCTCGCCGAGACCGTGGGCGTGGTCTCCGATGCGCTGCGCCGCCAGCCGGTGACCGCCATCGACACCCGTCCGCTGGTGAGCCCGGCAGACAATCTGGGGGCAGGCCCGCATGTCCAGTTGTGGCCGCACCGGCACGGCACCGATGCCATGTTCGCCGCCGCGTTGCGCAGGAATCTCTAACGACCGCCAACCGAGGTCTTACTCTTGGCATATGGCAAAGACGACCCGCCCGATGATCGCCCCCTCGATCCTGTCCGCCGACTTCTCCCGGCTCGCCGAAGCGGCCGTGGCCGTCGAGAACGCCGACTGGCTGCACCTCGACGTGATGGACGGCCATTTCGTGCCCAACCTGACCTTCGGGCTGCCGGTCGTGGACAGTCTGCGCAAGGCCACCGACATGCCGCTGGACTGCCACCTGATGATCGAGGATCCCGATCGCTGGGCCCCGATGTACGCCGAGGCGGGTGCGGTCAACGTGACCTTCCACGCCGAGGCGACCGATGATCCCGTCGGCGTGGCCCGCGCCATCCGCGCCGCGGGCGCGACCGCCGGACTGTCCCTGCGGCCCGGTACGCCGGTGGAGCCCTATCTCGATGTGCTGCGCGAGTTCGAGGTGTTCCTGATCATGTCGGTGGAACCCGGGTTCGGCGGGCAGAGCTTCATGCCGGAGGTGCTCGACAAGGCGCGCATCGTGCGCAAGCTCGTTGACGCGGGCGACCTTGATTGCCTGGTGGAGATCGACGGCGGTATCAACGCCAAGACCGTTGATGAGGCAGCCGAAGCCGGTGTCGACTGCTTCGTGGCGGGTTCAGCGGTGTACGGGTCCGACGACCCGGCCGCTGCCGTCGAGTCGTTGCGACGCAGTGCCGCAGACGCCTCGCCCCATCTGCGGGGATGACCGTCACCGAGGATCACGTCGCCGCGGCGCTGCGCCTGGCCATCGAGCAGGCGCAGCGGGTGAAGGGTTCCACCTACCCGAATCCGCCTGTCGGCGCGGTGATCCTGAGTGCCGGAGGTGACGTCGTCGGTGTCGGCGCGACCGAACCGGCCGGCGGCCCGCATGCCGAAGTCGTCGCGCTGAAGGCGGCCGGCGAGAGGGCGCGCGGCGGCATGGCCGTGGTGACGCTGGAGCCCTGTAACCACCACGGCCGCACCCCGCCGTGTGTCGATGCGCTACTCGAGGCCGGCATCACGGCCGTGATTTACGCGGTGGCCGATCCGAACCCTGTCGCCGCCGGGGGAGCGCAGCGACTGCGGTCGGCCGGTGTGACGGTGACCGGGGGCACGGGCGAATCCGATGTGGCCGGCGGCACGCTGCGGGAGTGGTTGCACAAGCAGCGGACCGGCCGCCCGCACATCACCTGGAAGTTCGCCACCAGTATCGACGGCCGCAGTGCCGCACCCGACGGATCCTCGCAGTGGATCACCAGCGAGGCAGCGCGGGCCGATGTGCACCTGCGCCGGGCCGCCGCCGATGCCATCGTGGTCGGCACCGGAACGGTGCTCTCCGATGACCCCAGCCTGACAGCCCGGTTGCCCGACGGCAGCCTGGCGGCGCGCCAACCGCTGCGCGTGGTGGTGGGTGAGCGGGAGATCCCCGCGGAATCCCATGTGCTCAATGATGATTCGAGCACGCTGATCCTGCGCACCCACGATCCACACGAAGTTGTCGCGGCACTCGATGACCGCACCGACGTACTGCTGGAGGGCGGCCCCACCCTGGCGGGTGCATTTCTGCGCGCGGGTGCCGTCGACCGGATCCTGGCGTATGTCGCACCGATGCTGCTCGGTGGTCCGGTGACCGCGGTCGACGATGTCGGAGTCGCGAACATCGCTGGGGCGCTGCGCTGGAATTACGACGGGGTGCAGGAGATCGGCTCGGACCTGCTGCTCAGTCTGGTTCCGCCGCGTTGAGGCTCTTGTGCTCGATGATGTCCTTCGATCCGCCGGCGCCCATGAGTTCGCGGAATGCCTTGACCGTGTAGCTGACCACTACGGCGTCGGTGCGCGCCCGCGCGGTCGCCGATCGCGGCAGCGCGAACAGTGGGCCCATCTCGCCGAAGTACTCGCCGGGTCCGGCGGTGGTGGCGATTTCCTCTGCACCGCTGGGCAATTCACGGACCAGCTCCATGACGCCGTCGCTGACGACGTAGATCGAATCACCCATGGCGCCCTGCTCGAAAACGATATCGCCGGCGGCCAGCGTCAGAGTCTCGGGCTCGTGGTCGGTGCCGGACAGGTGCGGCACGAGTTCGACCACGTGATCGGCCAGCGGCAGCATCCGGGTGTCATGGGTGGCGACCACCACCACCCGGGGCCCGTCGGCCAATTCGCGGATCAGCCGCAGCACTTCCTCGACCTGGATGTAATCCAGATGCGCGGTCGGTTCATCGGCGATCAGCAGCGGGGGATCCAACGCCAGCGCGCGCGCCACCGCGACCCGCTGCTGCTGGCCGCCGGACATGTCGCCCGGGCGGTGCCGCATCCGCTCGGCGAGCCCGACCCGGGTCAGCAGTTCCTCGGCCCGGGCGCGGGCCTGGTGGCGACCCACCCGGGCCGCGCGCAGCGGCACCATCACGTTCTCGAGTGCGGTCAGGCTGGGCACCAGGTTGAACGCCTGGAAGACGATTCCCACGGTGTCTCGCCGGTAGTCGGACAGTTGCTCGGCGTTGAGATCGGTCAGCTCGATATCGCCGAACTGGATGCTTCCGGAGGTCGGATGCAGGATGCCGCCCAGACAGGACAGCAGCGTGGTCTTCCCACATCCGCTGGGGCCCAACAGGATTGCCAGCGAGCTCTCCGCCACCTCGAGGCTGAGCCCGTTGATGGGGCGCACCGCCTCCGGGCCGCTGGAGTACTCCACGACCAGGTCCTTGATCCGAAGGTCGGGCATCGCTACGGACCTCCGAACGCCAGCGCCGGATCGACCGTGACGGCCCGTCGCAGACCGGCCAGGCTGGCCAGCACGCCGATGGTGACCGCCACCACCGGCAACAGCATGAAGGCGGCCTGGGGGATGTCGACCCGCATCGGGAACAGCGGGCCGAGCAGGACCGAGAGCACGCCGCCGAGCAATGCGGCGAGCACCGCGACGATGACCGCCTGCATCGCCAGACCGCTGAGGATCGACCGGGTCGGCACACCGACGGCCTTGAACACCGCGAAGTCACGGGTGCGCTCCAGTGCCGACATGTAGATCATCGAACCGACGATGAGCGCCGCGACCACCCACAGCAGTCCGGCCATCAAGGTCATCGCCTGCCGCGCGCCCTTGAGGGCACGCAACAGATCGTCGATCGCGCCGGTGCGGTCGACGAACAGGAATCCGCTCGGCGCCCGCTGCGACATCCCCTGCACACCGATCGAGGAGATCAGCGACTGACCGGAGAACAGCAGTTTCTGCGCACCGGCGACGGTGAGGAACACGTTGGGCTGACCGGCCAGTGCGGTGGAGTCGTCGACGATCCCGGTGACCTGAAGGTTGCGTCCGCCCACTTCGACGGTGTCACCGATCGCGCGGCGCATGGTGCTCGACACCGCGGCCTCGTGCGCTTCAGACGGCGGCCGGCCGCTTTCCATCGCGGGCATCCCGGGTCCGCGCTCGGGTGCGCCGAAGATGTTGACGCTGCGAGCCGAACCGTTGTCCGGTGTGGTCGCACTGCCGTAGACCAGGGGCACGGCGACTTCGGCGCCGGGCACCTGAAGTTTGGTGGCCGGGAAGGCCGCCGAACCCAGGAACGGTCCGGTGGCTCCGGTCTTCACCAGGAAACCGTCCAGTCCGAGCGAGTCGACGGTGCGGGTCGCCTCAACCTTGAACCCGTAAGCGAGGCCGGTGAGCACCAGGGTCATCGCGAAGACCAAGCCGGTTCCGACGATCGCGATCACGAACCGCCGCTTGCGCCACTGAAGATCGCGCAGTGCCGCGATCAGCATGTCGTCACCGGCATGGGGCGAGGTTACCGACCGGTGTGCTCACCCTGGTTGGGAATGCGCGGTTCGACCGCCGATGAACAGGGCGAAGAACGCCCCGACCAGACAGACGATGGTGGTGATGAAGAAGATCGAGCCGTACTGCATGGCGAACGCGGTGCGATAGCGCTCGGCCTCGGCGGCGATCTTGGCGGGCAGCGAGTCGGCCTGTGCGGCGGGCAGGGTGGCCAGGATCTGATTGAACCGGTAGAGACCCCAGGCGGTCAGCGCCGCGACCCCGATCAGCATGCCGGTCATCCGCGCCACCACCACCAGGGATGAGGCGATGCCGTGCTGGGCTGAGGGCACCACCCGCAGCGCGGCCGAGGTCAGCGGGCCGATCACCAGTCCCAGCCCGATCCCGGCCAGCGCGAGGTCGGTGCCGAAGGTGGGCAGTGAGACCGGGCCGATCTGATGGCGCGTCGAGAGCACGTCGACACCCCAGTGCGACACCAGCCAGTAGGCGTAGGCGGCGATCAACATGCCGACCGCCGCGACGGCGCGATCGCCGAGCCGGGTGGCCAGCCAGCCACCGGCCAGAGCGCCGACCGGCAGTGCGATCAGGAAGTGCAACAGCAGGAATGCCGCGCCGTTCTGGTCCTTGCCCAGCACGCCCTGCCCGAAGAGTTCGACGTCGACCAGGGTCACCATCAGCGCTGCGCCGGCGCACATCGAGGTGACCAGCGAGGACAGGAACGGCCCGAACCGCACCCCGTCCGGTTCTATCAGCCGGGTCCGGGCGAAGCGCTCCCAGACCGCGAAGGCGACGGCCGCGACCACGGCGCCGATCACCAGGGCGGGTCCGTTGGGCGGCATCACCTCCTTGCCGTCCGGGTTCGGGTTGTACAGGCCGATCACGGCCAGGCCCAGGGCGATCGCGAGCAGAATTCCGCCGACAACGTCGACCCGTTCCGGTTCGGTCCTGCGATCCCTCCCGGGCAGGCTGAGCTGGATGAGGATCATGGCGATCGCGGTCAGCGGCACGTTGATCCAGAACACGTCCCGCCAAGTGCCCAGCAGCCACACGATCCCGATGCCGTAGAGCGGGCCGAGCACGCTGCCGAGTTCCTGGGCGGCGCCGATCCCGCCGAGTACCGTCGCCCGGCCGCGCGCCGCCCACAGATCGGCGGCCAGGGCCAGCGTGACCGGCAGCAGCGCACCGCTGGCCACGCCCTGGATGATCCGGCCGATCACCAGCATGGTCAGGTCATTCGACAGCGCCGTCACCACCGAACCGACGGCGAAGGTCGCCAGGCTCAGTTGCAGAACGAGCTTGCGGCCCAAACGGTCCGAGAGCCGGCCCAGCAAGGGCATGGCCGCGATGTAGCCCAGCAGGTAGCAGGTGATGATCGGGGTGACCTGCTGGAGCTTGTTGATCGGGATCCCGACCGACCGCATGATGTCGACCATGATCGTGACGACGACATAGGTGTCAAGCGCCCCGAGCAGGACGGCGAGGCTACCGGCGCCGATCGCGATCCGCCGGCTGCGGGTGGGGGACTCCACTTAGACGGCGGGCTTGGTGACGGTGACCGGCTTATCCCAATCCGACAGGGTCAGCTGGACGTTGTCGGCGTCGCTCTGGTCCACCTTGGCCTGCACCAGTTGATGCGGGGCGTCCTTGGCGATCCACACAGTGGTGTTCAGCGGGCCGCCGGCCTTGAACTGGGGGATCAGCTTGTTGACCGCATCGCCGGCCACCTTGCCGGTGATCCGCACGGTGGGAACCCCGCCGATGGTGTCCGTGCCGTCGGACTTGGCCTCGGAGATGTTGGCCAGCATGTTGGCCAGGCCGGTGTCCGGGTTGAGGATCACCGACGGGTCGTAGACGTCGACGGCAGGGCCCATGTCGAGCCAGGCGTTCGGGGTCAGCGCTGCATAGAGAGTGCCGTCGAGCACGACGAGCTGGATGTCGACGTCTGAGCCGCCCATGGAGATCTTCGAGCTGCCCTTGATCGCGACGCTGGGCACGTTGGTCAGGTCACCCGAGAGCGACTTGACCAGCAGGCCCTGGATCTTGCCGTTCACGACGATCTCCAGGTGGGCGCTGTTGAGCGCCTTGGTTGCGGCGATCGACTGGGTGATCAGCGGGGCCGCGTCGGGCAGCGGCTCGCCGGTCTTCTTCGAACAACCGGAGGTCAGGAACGCGGCAGCCAGAACGGCGATCAGGACGGCAAAGAATCCACGGCACTTCTGCATGCCTGCATGGTAGTGGTTCGGAAGCGGCTGCCCCGGTCGGCAACGCCGGGGGTTGTGCCCGCAGGGCCGGATCGGTAGGAGTGGTGCGGTGTCCGGTGATCTGGAGTTCAGGGCGGTTCCCGCAGGCGAGGGTGACGCCGCCGCGCTGATCGCCGCCATGGTCGCCGAGATGGCCGAGTTGTATGACGGCCTGGACCTCAACGCCCCCGGTATGCCCAAGGCCGGGCCCGCCGAACTCGGACCTCCGCACGGGATCTTCCTGGTCGGGTACCGCGACGGGACGCCGGTCTGCGGCGGTGGCCTTAAGCGGCTCCCCGACGGCACCTGCGAGATCAAACGGATGTATGTGGTGCCGCAGGCCCGGCGGGCCGGGATGGCGCGGGCACTGCTGGCTGCGCTGGAGGATGCGGCCCGCGGCCTGGGCTATGACATTGCCCGGCTGGACACCGGGTCGCGTCAGCCGCACGCCCAGGCGCTCTACGAATCGGCCGGCTATCGGCGGGTGGGGAACTTCAACAACAATCCTGCCGCGATGTTCCACGGCGAGAAGCGGCTAAGTTAGGCGCATGTTCACCGGAATCGTGGAGGAGCTCGGCGAGGTGGTCGGCAAGGACGACCTCGGCGATTCGGTGCGGCTGACCATCCGCGGGCCGGTGGTGACCTCCGATGCCCGCCACGGTGACTCGATCGCGGTCAACGGCGTGTGCCTGACCGTCGTCGACTCCGCCGACGGTGAGTTCAGCGCCGACGTGATGGCCGAGACCCTGCGCCGCTCCAGTCTGGCCGCGGTGGCGGTGGGCAGTCCGGTCAACCTGGAGCGTGCCGCCGCGGTCGACAGCCGGCTGGGCGGGCATATCGTCCAGGGCCACGTCGACGGCACCGGCGAGGTGCTCGCGCGTACCCCGTCGGAGCACTGGGAGGTGGTCCGGATGTCGCTGCCGGCGGCGCTGTCGCGCTACGTGGTGGAGAAGGGGTCGATCACCGTCGACGGGATCTCGCTGACCGTGTCGGGACTGGGTTCCGATGCAGACGGGGACTGGTTCGAGGTCTCGCTAATCCCCACCACGCTGGCGCTCACCACGCTGGGCCGGGCCCCGGTCGGAGCCACCATCAACCTCGAGGTCGACGTGATCGCCAAATACGTGGAAAGACTGTTGGGCGAGCGGGGGCGGTAACGGCGTTTCCAGTAGTCCATACTGAGGGCGGAATCACCACTCCTGAAGGGCAACGATGACGAGGCTCGACACCGTCGAACGGGCGGTCGCCGATATCGCGGCGGGCAAGGCCGTCGTCGTCATCGATGACGAGGACCGCGAGAACGAGGGCGACCTCATCTTCGCCGCCGAGAAGGCGACGCCGGAACTGGTCGCGTTCATGGTCCGCTACACCTCCGGCTATCTGTGCGTGCCACTGGACGGCGAGATCTGCGACCGGCTGGGGCTGCTGCCGATGTACGCGGTCAACCAGGACAAGCACGGCACCGCCTACACCGTCACCGTTGATGCCAAAGCGGGCGTGGGAACAGGGATTTCGGCCTCCGACCGCGCGACGACGATGCGACTGCTGGCCGATCCGGACAGCGTGTCGACGGACTTCACCAAACCCGGGCACGTGGTTCCGCTGCGCGCCAAGGACGGTGGCGTGCTGCGTCGGCCGGGTCACACCGAGGCCGCCGTGGACCTGGCCCGGATGGCCGGGCTGCAGCCCGCCGGGGCGATCTGCGAGATCGTCAGCCAGAAGGACGAGGGCGCGATGGCCCAGACCGAGGAACTGCGGATCTTCGCCGACGAGCACAACCTCGCCCTGATCTCGATCGCCGACCTCATCGAATGGCGGCGCAAACACGAGAAGCACATCGAACGGGTGGCCGAGGCCAGGATCCCGACCCGGCACGGCGAGTTCCGGGCGGTCGGCTACCAGAGCGTCTACGACGAGGTCGAGCACGTCGCTCTGGTTCGAGGCGAGATCTCCGGTCCGGAGAACGACGGGGACGACGTCCTGGTGCGGGTGCACTCGGAGTGTCTGACCGGGGACGTGTTCGGCTCACGACGCTGCGACTGCGGACCGCAGCTGGATTCGGCGATGGCGATGGTGGCCGCCGAGGGCCGCGGCGTGGTGTTGTACATGCGCGGACACGAGGGCCGGGGAATCGGGCTGATGCACAAACTGCAGGCCTATCAGCTTCAGGACGCCGGCAGCGACACCGTCGACGCCAACCTTGAGCTGGGTCTTCCGGCCGACGCACGCGACTACGGCATCGGCGCGCAGATCCTTGTCGATCTCGGCGTGCGTTCCATGCGTCTGCTCACCAACAATCCCGCGAAACGGGTCGGGTTGGACGGTTACGGACTGCACATCATCGAGCGCGTTCCTTTGCCGGTTCGCGCCAACGCGGAGAACATCCGCTACCTGATGACCAAGCGTGACCGGATGGGCCATGAGCTGGCCGGCTTGGACGACTACGACGGAAACCCGCTACTGCCGGGGGATCTCGGTGGCGCCCTGTGAGGTCGGCACTGTGAGCGGTCTCGGCGTTCCCGACGTACCCAAGATGGATGCGTCCGGCCTCCGGCTCGCCATCGTGGCCAGCACCTGGCACGCCGCAATCTGCGACGGGCTGCTCGACGGGGCCCGCCGGGTCGCGGAGGCCTGTGGTATCCGAAACGCGACCGTCGTCCGCGTGCACGGCGCGATCGAGATCCCGGTGGTCGCACAGGAACTGACCCGTAATCACGATGCGGTGGTCGCGCTCGGCGTGGTGATCCGCGGTGGCACACCGCATTTCGACTATGTCTGCGATGCGGTCACCCAGGGCCTGACCCGGGTGTCGCTGGACGCGGCCACCCCGGTGGCCAACGGGGTGCTCACCACCGACACCGAGGAACAGGCCATCGACCGCGCGGGACTTCCCGGCTCCCAGGAGGACAAGGGGGCACAGGCAGCCGCAGCCGCGCTGTCCACCGCGCTGACCCTGCGGCACCTGCGCGGAGTATGACCGAACCCCGCTGGGACGCGGTGTTCAGGCCGCGCCTGATGCCGCTGCTGGCCTGGGTAAGCGCCGCCGGGATGGTCGCTGCCGGAATCGGGGTCGCGCTGACCCTCAGGGAGGAATCCACCGGACCGCTGCTGCGCAGCGCCGACCAGTACGCCATGCTCGGGATCGCCCTCGTGCTGGCCGGTGTCATTCTGTTGCTGACCCGGCCGCGGTTGCGGGTCGGGCCGGCCGGGCTCGGTGTGCGCAACGTCCTCGAGGAACGACTGATCCCGTGGGAGGACGTGGTCGGCGTCTCGTTCCCGAAGCGCTGGGCCAGGGTCGAACTCGCCGGTTACGAGTACGTTCCGGTGGTCGCGATCCAGTCGATCGACCGGGAACGCGCGGTCGCGGCGATGGACGCCGTTCGGGAACTGATGGGCCGCTACCGCGGGATAACCTGAGATCGTGTCCGACCCCGCCACGTACCGACCGGCACCCGGGTCGATACCGGTCGAACCGGGTGTCTACCGGTTCTCTGACCCGCACGGCCGGGTGATCTACGTCGGCAAGGCCAAGAGCCTGCGCAGCCGGTTGACCTCGTATTTCGCCGACGTGGCGAGCCTGCATCCGCGAACCCGGCAGATGGTCACCACGGCGGCCAAGGTCGAGTGGACGGTGGTGGGAACCGAGGTCGAGGCGCTCCAACTGGAATACAACTGGATCAAGGAATTCGATCCGCGGTTCAACGTCCGCTACCGCGACGACAAGTCCTATCCGGTGCTGGCGGTGACGCTGCATGAGGAGTATCCCCGGCTGATGGTCTACCGGGGCCCGCGGCGCAAGGGGGTGCGCTACTTCGGTCCCTATTCGCACGCCTGGGCGATCCGGGAGACCCTCGACCTGCTTACCCGGGTGTTCCCGGCGCGCACCTGCTCAGCCGGAGTGTTCAAGCGGCACAGTCAGATCCAGCGTCCGTGCCTGCTCGGCTACATCGACAAATGCTCAGCCCCGTGTATCGGCCGGGTCAGTGCAGAAGAACATCGTAAGATCGTCAACGACTTCTGCGACTTCCTCTCCGGTCGCACCGACCGGTTCGCCCGGGAACTCGAACGCAAGATGAACGCCGCCGCAGCCGATCTGGATTTCGAACGGGCGGCCAGGCTGAGGGATGATCTCGGGGCGCTCAAGCGGGCACTGGAGAAACAGGCCGTCGTTCTGGGCGATGGCACCGACGCCGACGTGGTCGCTTTCGCCGACGACGAACTGCAAGCCGCGGTTCAGGTCTTTCATGTTCGCGGCGGCCGGGTGCGCGGCCAGCGCGGATGGATCGTCGACAAACCCGGCGAACCGGGGGAATCGGCCGAAGCCGCTCTGGTGGAGCAGTTCCTGACTCAGTTCTACGGAGAGCAGGCAGAGTTGGGAGGCGAGGCAGACGAATCCAGCAATCCGGTGCCGCGCGAGGTCCTGGTTCCGAGCCTGCCGCCCGACGCCGAGGAGATGGCCGCCTGGTTGTCCGGCCTGCGCGGCTCACGGGTGCAGCTGCGGGTGGCCCAGCGCGGCGACAAGCGCGCCCTGGCCGAGACCGTGCACCGCAACGCCCAGGAGGCCCTGCAGCAGCACAAGCTCAAGCGTGCCGGCGACTTCACCGCGAGATCGGCTGCGCTGCAGAACATTCAGGAGTCTCTCGGGCTGGCGGAGGCTCCGCTGCGCATCGAATGCGTGGACATCTCCCATGTGCAGGGCACCGATGTGGTCGGCTCACTGGTGGTCTTCGAGGACGGCCTGCCGCGCAAGTCCGACTATCGGCACTTCGCCATCCGGGAAGCGGCCGGCGGGGGACGCTCCGATGATGTGGCCTCCATCGCCGAGGTCACCCGCAGACGGTTCGCGCGGCACGTCCAGGAGGTGCCTGCACAGGAAGCCGAGCCCAAACAGCGACGGTTCGCCTATCCGCCGAACCTCTATGTGGTCGACGGCGCCGCACCGCAAGTCAACGCCGCGAAAGCCATCCTCGACGACCTCGGCGTGACCGATGTGGCGGTCATCGGCCTGGCCAAGCGACTCGAGGAGGTGTGGGTTCCGGCCGAGGCGGACCCGGTGATCCTGCCCCGCAACAGCGAGGGGCTCTATCTGCTGCAACGGGTCCGCGATGAGGCACACCGCTTTGCGATCGCCTACCACCGCAGCAAGCGGTCCAAACGGATGACCGAGTCGGCACTGGACAGTGTGCGCGGCCTCGGCGAGACCCGGCGGAGGGCCCTGGTCGCCCATTTCGGCTCGCTGGCCAAACTTCGTGAGGCGAGTGTCGAGGAGATCACCGCGGTGCCGGGAATCGGGGCCACCACCGCCGCGGCCGTGCTGGAAGCGCTCGCCGTACCGGATCACACCGGTTCGGCTGCGTCACAGGCCGCGGTGGACGATGATGCAGAACTGGCTATGGATCACGAGCAGCGGGCATCGCGATGACGGATCACACACCGGCGGACGACATTGACGTGGTGTTGGTGACCGGGCTTTCCGGAGCGGGGCGGGGAACCGCGGCCAAGGTGCTCGAGGACCTCGGCTGGTACGTCGCCGACAATCTGCCGCCGGAACTGATCGCCCGGATGGTCGACCTTGGTTTGGCGGCGGGATCGCGGATCACCCAACTCGCGGTCGTTATGGACGTCCGCTCACGCGGCTTCACCGGCGATCTGGATCTGGTGCGCAAGGATCTCGGAACGCGCAACATCACCCCGCGGGTGCTGTTCCTGGAAGCCACCGACGACATCCTGGTTCGCCGCTATGAGAGCAACCGGCGCAGCCATCCGTTGCAGGGGAACCAGACACTGGCCGAGGGGATCGCCGCCGAACGCGCGATGCTGGCGCCGGTGCGGGCCACTGCGGACCTGATCATCGACACCTCGAACCTGTCGGTGCCGGCACTGCGCGCGAACATCGAGCAGGCCTTCGGCGGGGGCACGATTCCGCGCACCAGCGTCACCGTCGAGTCATTCGGCTTCAAATACGGACTGCCGATGGACGCCGACATGGTGATGGACGTCCGGTTCCTGCCCAATCCGCATTGGGTCGACGAACTGCGGGAGCAGACCGGGCAATCGCCGGCGGTGCGCGACTACGTCCTGTCTCAGGCCGGGGCGGACGAGTTCCTGCAGACCTACCACCAGCTGCTGCGCCTGGTCGTGGACGGATACAACCGCGAGGGCAAGAGGTACATGACCGTCGCAATCGGGTGCACCGGCGGTAAGCATCGCAGTGTGGCGATCGCCGAGGCGCTGGCCGGACTGCTCGCCGAGGATCAGCACCTCTCGGTGCGTGTCCTGCATCGCGACCTGGGGCGGGAATGACCGGCCAGACCCAGCGGATCGTGGCGATGGGCGGTGGCCACGGGCTCTACGCGACGCTCTCGGCGGCCCGGCGACTGACCCCGTATGTCACCGCCGTCGTGACCGTCGCCGACGACGGCGGCTCATCGGGCCGGTTGCGCTCGGAACTCGACGTCGTACCTCCCGGGGATCTGCGAATGGCGTTGGCGGCCTTGGCTTCCGACAGTCCGCACGGCCGGTTGTGGGCGACCATCATCCAGCACCGGTTCGGCGGTAGCGGCGCGCTCGCGGGGCACCCGATCGGCAATCTGCTGCTGGCCGGACTCAACGAGGTTCTCGCCGACCCGGTGGCCGCCCTCGACGAACTCGGGCACATCCTCGGACTCAAGGGCAGGGTGCTGCCGATGTGTCCGATCGCGCTGCAGATCGAGGCCGACGTCTCCGGACTGGACGCCGATCCGCGGATGAGCCGGACCATCCGCGGTCAGGTCGCGGTGGCCACCACGCCGGGCAAGGTCCGCCGGGTGCGGCTGCTGCCCGGCGATCCGCCGGCCACCCGCCAGGCCGTCGACGCGATCATGGGCGCCGATCTGGTGGTGCTCGGTCCAGGATCGTGGTTCACCAGCGTCATCCCGCACGTGCTGGTTCCGGGCCTGGCCGCCGCGCTCAAGTCGACCAGGGCCCGTCGTGCGCTGGTGCTTAATCTGGCCGCCGAGCCGGGTGAGACCGCGGGGTTCTCCGCGGAGCGTCACCTGCATGTGCTGGCCCAGCATGCGCCGGGGTTCACCGTGCATGACATCATCGTCGACGCAGCCAGTGTGCCGTCGGAGCGGGAGCGTGACCAACTGCGCCGAACGGCAGCCCTGCTGGATGCGTCGGTGAGGTTTGCCGACGTTTCCCGACCTGGTACACCTTTACATGACCCGGCGAAGCTCGCCGCGGCCCTGGAATCGGTGCGGGCCGGGGAGACGGGGGAGACGACGGTGAGGACGACGATTCCGACGGTCCGGGAGGTGACGAGCCGTGGCGATGACCGCTGAGGTGAAGGACGAGCTGAGCCGTCTGGTCGTCAACTCGGTCAGCGCCCGCCGTGCCGAGGTCGCATCGCTGCTGCGCTTCGCCGGCGGATTGCACATCGTCTCGGGCCGGGTGGTGGTCGAAGCCGAGGTCGATCTGGGCAGTATCGCCCGTCGGCTGCGCAAGGACATCTACGACCTCTACGGCTACAGCGCCGTCGTGCACGTGCTCTCAGCCAGCGGCATCCGTAAGAGCACCCGCTATGTGGTGCGGGTCGCCAAGGACGGTGAGGCGTTGGCCCGGCAGACCGGTCTGCTCGATATGCGCGGCCGGCCGGTTCGCGGTCTGCCGGCCCAGGTGGTGGGCGGTGGGATCGCCGACGCCGAGGCCGCCTGGCGCGGCGCCTTTCTGGCCCACGGTTCGCTGACCGAACCCGGCCGGTCCTCGGCACTGGAGGTCAGCTGCCCGGGACCCGAGGCGGCACTGGCCCTGGTGGGTGCGGCGCGTCGCCTGGGCGTCAGCGCGAAGGCCCGCGAGGTGCGCGGCGCCGACCGGGTGGTGGTGCGCGACGGCGAGGCGATCGGGATGCTGTTGACCCGGATGGGTGCCCAGGACACCCGGCTGACCTGGGAAGAGCGCCGGATGCGCCGCGAGGTGCGGGCCACTGCCAACCGGCTGGCCAACTTCGATGACGCGAACCTGCGCCGCTCGGCTCGGGCCGCGGTGGCCGCCGCCGCCCGGGTTGAGCGGGCACTGGAGATCCTCGGCGATACCGTGCCGGATCACCTCGCCGCAGCGGGCAAGCTCAGGGTCGAACACCGGCAGGCCTCGCTGGAGGAACTCGGCCGGCTCGCCGAACCGCAGATGACGAAAGATGCTGTGGCAGGGCGCATCCGGCGCCTGCTGTCGATGGCGGACCGCAAGGCCAAGCAGGACGGTGTTCCCGACACCGAGTCGGCCGTCACACCCGATCTGCTCGAAGACGCCTGAAATCTATTGGGCCGCAAGGGTCCAGCGGATTCCCCCCACCAGCGCACCTCCAGCCATGCGGACTGCGGTGCTCTCCAGCAGTGGCGCGTACGGCAGTCGCAGCGGTAACCGCGCCCAGGCCGGAAGCAGCGATATGGCGGCCGCCGACAGCACGCCGTAGGGCGCGCGGGCGATCATCGGCAACGGCGGCGTGATGAGCAGGAACCGAGCCGCGTCCCGGGCCGAGTCCGTGCCACGTAGCTCCGGCCGGTACGCCGCGATCCGCTGATTCAATTCCGCCTCGGTGCGGGGCGGGTCGATCACCCCGAGGGCGGTGGCCACCCGCGCGGTGTCGGCGACGTAGTCGTCGCGGCCCTGCTGATCCAGCGATGCTGCGCCGAAACGCTGATAGGCGCGTAGGAAGCTGTCCACCTCAGCGATGTGGACCCACTCCAGCAGATGCGGGTCATCGGCGCGGTAAGCCCGGCCGTCCGGCGCGGTTCCGTGCACCCGGCGGTGGATCCCGCGTACCCGGTCGACGGCGCGCTGGGCATCCTCGGCGGTGCCGAATGTCGTCACCGCCAGGAACGTGCTGGTGTTCTGCAACCGGCCCCAGGGATCACCGCGATAGTCGGAGTGTTCGGCCACCCCGGCCATCGCCAGCGGATGCAGCGACTGCAGCAGCAGCGCCCGCAGGCCACCGACGAACATCGAGGCGTCCGCGTGCACCCGGCGGACCGGGCGGTCCTCGGCGAACCATCGCGGGCCGGGGGTGTTGTGGATCCTTTCCCGCTTCTGCGGACCGTCAGGACCCGCGACCATGGCGAACAGGCTCGCGCCCAGCCGTTCGCGCAGCCTGCCCAGATCGGGGGTGATCAGTGTCATAGGGCGACGGTACGCGGACCGTGGGGTTCTGGCGCCAAGGCCCTGACCACGGCACTAGGCTGACCGTGCAACGTGCGAGCAAAAGGAGGAGAACGACGTGACGATCCGGGTTGGCGTGAACGGTTTCGGCCGTATCGGACGCAACTTCTACCGGGCCCTGGCCACCCAGCAGGCCGAAGGCAAGGCCAAGGACATCGAGATCGTCGCGGTCAACGACCTCACCGACAACGCCACCTTGGCGCACCTGCTGAAGTTCGACTCCATCCTGGGCCGGCTGCCCGAGGACGTGACCCTCGACGGCGACAACATCGTCGTCGGCAAGACCAAGATCAAGGCCCTCGAGGTCAAGGAGGGCCCGGCGGCTCTGCCCTGGGGTGACCTGGGCGTCGACGTCGTCGTCGAGTCCACGGGCATCTTCACCGCCGCCGCCAAGGCCAAGGGCCACCTCGACGCGGGTGCCAAGAAGGTCATCATCTCCGCGCCGGCGACCGACGAGGACATCACCATCGTGATGGGTGTCAACGACGACAAGTACGACGGCAGCCAGAACATCATCTCCAACGCCTCGTGCACCACGAACTGCCTCGGCCCGTTCGCCAAGGTGCTCAACGACGAGTTCGGCATTGTCAAGGGCCTGATGACGACCGTGCATGCCTACACCCAGGACCAGAACCTGCAGGACGCCCCGCACAAGGATCTGCGCCGGGCCCGGGCGGCCGCGCTCAACATCGTGCCCACCTCGACCGGTGCCGCCAAGGCCATCGGCCTGGTGCTGCCGGAACTCAAGGGAAAGTTGGACGGCTATGCGCTGCGGGTGCCGATCCCCACCGGTTCGTGCACCGATTTGACCGTGGAGTTGAAGAAGGAGGCCACCGCGGAGCAGATCAACGCCGCGATGAAGGCCGCCGCCGAAGGCAAGCTCAAAGGCATCCTGAAGTACTACGACGTTCCGATCGTCTCCAGCGACATCGTCACCGACCCGCACAGCTCGATCTTCGACGCGGGCCTGACCAAGGTGATCGGCAACCAGGCCAAGGCCGTCTCCTGGTACGACAACGAGTGGGGCTACTCCAACCGGCTGGTCGACCTGATCGGCCTGGTCGGCAAGTCGCTGTAGAGATGTCGGTCAAGAGTCTCGCCGACCTCCTCGCCGAAGGCGTCGCCGGCCGGGGCGTCCTGGTTCGCTGCGATCTGAACGTCCCGCTGGCCGACGGTGTGATCACCGACCCGGGCCGCATCGAGGCATCGGTGCCCACGCTCAAGGCCCTCGCCGACGCGGGCGCGAAGGTGGTCGTGACAGCGCATCTGGGCCGCCCCAAGGACGGGGTGGACCCCACACTGTCGCTGGCCCCGGTGGCCGCCGCGCTCGGCGAGCGGCTCGGCCGGCATGTTCAGCTGGCCGGCGACGTTGTCGGCACCGACGCGCTCGCCCGCGCCGAGGGACTTACCGACGGGGACGTGCTGCTGCTGGAGAACATCCGGTTCGATCCGCGTGAGACCAGCAAGGACGACGCGCAACGCCTGGCGATGGCGAAGTCGCTGGCCGAACTCGTGGGGCCGGACGGAGCTTTCGTCTCCGACGGGTTCGGAGTCGTGCATCGCAAGCAGGCCTCGGTGTATGACGTCGCCACGCTGCTGCCGCATTACGCGGGCAATTTGGTGGCCACCGAGGTCAAGGTGCTCGAGCAGCTCACCAGCGCCGGCGAACGGCCGTACGCGGTGGTGCTCGGCGGATCCAAGGTGTCCGACAAGCTGGCCGTGATCGAGAACCTCGCCACCAAGGCCGACAGCCTCATCATCGGCGGTGGCATGTGCTTCACCTTCCTTGCCGCCCAAGGGGTTCCGGTCGGCAAGTCACTGCTGCAGGAGGAGATGATCGACACCTGCCGCCGGCTGCTGCAGGAGTACGGCGATGTCATCCATCTGCCCGTCGACATCGTCGTCGCCGCTGAATTCTCGGCCGACTCCGAACCCGAACGTGTCCCCGCCGAAAAAATTCCGCCCGACAAGATGGGACTGGACATCGGGCCGGGTTCGGTGAAGCGGTTCAGCGCTCTGTTGTCGAATGCCCGGACCATCTTCTGGAACGGGCCGATGGGCGTCTTCGAGTTCCCGGCTTTCGCGGCCGGCACCCGCGGTGTCGCCGAGGCCATCATCGACGCGACCGCCAAGGGGGCGTTCAGTGTCGTCGGCGGCGGCGACTCGGCGGCCGCGGTCAGGTTGCTCGGCCTGCCGGAGGACGGTTTCTCCCACATTTCCACCGGCGGCGGAGCGTCGCTGGAATACCTTGAGGGCAAGACCCTTCCGGGTATCGAGATCCTCGACTAGAAAGCAACTGGCGAACATGTCGCGTAAACCGCTGATCGCGGGCAACTGGAAGATGAACCTCAACCACTTCGAGGCCATCGCCCTGGTGCAGAAGATCGCCTTCGCGCTGCCGGCCAAGTACTTCGACAAGGTCGACGTCACGGTCATCCCGCCGTTCACCGACCTGCGGACCGTACAGTCCGTCGTCGACGGCGAGAAGATGCTGCTGACTTACGGCGCCCAGGATCTCTCCCCGCACGACTCCGGCGCCTACACCGGCGACATCAGCGGGGCGTTTTTGGCCAAGCTGGGATGCACCTATGTGATCGTCGGGCACTCCGAGCGCCGGACCTACCACCACGAGGACGATGCCGCCGTCGCGGCCAAGGCCGCTGCGGCGTTCCGGCACGGACTCATCCCGATCGTGTGCATCGGTGAGCATCTCGAGGTCCGTGAGGCCGGTGATCATGTGGCCTTCAACCTCGCTCAGCTCGAGGGTTCGTTGGCCGGCCTCACCGCGGAGCAACTGGCCCAGGTGGTCATCGCGTACGAGCCGGTCTGGGCCATCGGCACGGGCCGGGTGGCCAGTGCCGCCGATGCCCAGGAGGTGTGCGGCGCCATCCGGGCCAAACTGGCCGAGATCGCATCCCCGAAGGTCGCCGAAGGCATTCGGGTGCTCTACGGCGGGTCGATGAACGCCAAGAACGTCGGCGAACTGATCGCACAGCCGGACGTCGACGGCGGCCTGGTCGGCGGGGCGTCGCTGGAAGGCGAGCAGTTCGCCACCCTGTCGGCGATCGCCGCAGGTGGGCCCCTGCCCTGAGTCGGCTGTCCGACCGGGTACCCTGGTAGCCATGATTCTGGCCCTGCAGATCCTGCTGGTGATCACCAGTGTGCTGGTGGTCCTGCTCGTGCTGCTGCACCGGGCCAAGGGCGGCGGCCTGTCCTCGCTGTTCGGCGGTGGTGTGCAGTCCAGCCTGTCCGGCTCGACCGTGGTGGAGAAGAACCTCGACCGGCTGACCTATTTCGTCACCGGGATCTGGCTGGTCTCCATCATCGGCGTCGCGCTACAGATCAAATACCAATAGCCCGCCCAACCCGACGATTGGGCGGGTAAGTGCGAGTGGAATTCACCATTTCGTCGGGTTCGGGTCACCATTCGGGTCCGGCCGGCCGCGGCGAACCCGGCCCGCGCGGACATTACGGAAAATGTGATCTGCAGGTGTAGCGGTCGCGGGTAATTCCGGTGGCACCGATACTGGTCTGATGGCGCAACCCGATCCGACGCTGGAACCGATCGGGGAGGTTCACCGGACCGCGATCGGTCGCGAAGCCACCGAGCCGATGCGCCGGGACATCCGACTGCTCGGTGCAATGCTCGGCGATACAGTCCGCGAGCAGAGCGGCTCGGAGGTCTTCGAACTCGTCGAACGTGCGCGGGTGGAATCATTCCGGGTCCGCCGTTCGGAGATCGACCGGGCCGAGATGGCCGCCATGTTCGACGGTGTGGACATTCATCAGGCGATCCCGGTGATCCGGGCATTCAGCCATTTCGCCCTGCTGGCCAATGTCGCCGAAGACATCCACCGGGAGCGGCGCCGGGAGGTCCATGCCGACGCCGGCGAACCGCCTCAGGACAGCACTCTGGCGGCCACGTATCACAAGCTCGATGAGGCTGACGTCGACGCGCAGACCGCCAGCGAGGCGCTTCGGGGTGCGCTGGTGTCGCCGGTCATCACCGCACACCCCACCGAAACCCGCCGACGGACGGTGTTCGACACACAGAACCACATCACCCGGCTGATGCGGATGCGGATGCACGGCCAGACACAGACCGAGGACGGCCGCCTGATCGAGACCGAGTTGCGCCGTCAGATACTCACGCTATGGCAGACCGCGCTGATCCGGTTGTCGCGGTTGAAGATTCAGGATGAGGTCGAATCCGGCCTGCGCTACTACCCGGCGTCCTTCTTCGAGGTGATCCCGAAGGTCAACGCACAAGTCCGGGACGCGCTGCGCAGCCGGTGGCCGGACGCCGATCTGCTGCACAGGCCGATCGTCCGGCCAGGTTCCTGGATCGGAGGGGATCGGGACGGCAATCCCAACGTCACCGCCGAGGTGATGCGGCTGGCCACCGGCCGGGCCGCCTTCGCCGCGCTGGCACACTATTTCGACGAGCTGTTCCTCCTCGAGCGGGAACTGTCGATGTCGGCCAGGCTGGTGCGTGTCACCGACGACCTGCTGCTGCTCGCCGATCCCTGTGCGGAGCCCGAACGCAGTGACGAGCCCTACCGGCGTGCGGTTCGGGTGATCAGGGGCAGGCTCACCTCGACGGCAGCCGCCGTTCTGGACCGGCTGCCCGAGCACGTGCTGCAGCTGGGCCTGCCGGCCTATCGGGGGCCGGAGGATCTCGCCGCGGACCTCGCCGTCATCGATGAGTCGTTACGGACGCACGGCAGCGCTCTGCTGGCCGATGACCGGTTGGCCAGGGTGCGCGATGCGGTCGACGCCTTCGGCTTCCACCTCTGCGGGCTCGATATGAGGCAGAACTCCGAGACCCATCAGCAGGTGGTGGCCGAGCTGCTGGCCTGGGCCGGTGTGCATCCCGACTACGGTTCGCTGCCCGAAGAGCGCAGGGTCGAGCTTCTGGTCGCCGAGCTGTCCACCCGCCGTCCGCTGATCAGCGCCGAGGCGGAGCTGTCGGAGCTGGCCCGCAAGGAACTCGACATCGTGCGCGCAGCCGCGCACGCCATCCGGACGCTCGGGGCGGAGGCGGT
>JAPOKC010000039.1 GCA_029977845.1 Mycobacteriaceae bacterium
ACGTGAAGAACATCGACGCGAAGAACTCCCGGATGAACGGCTCGTAGCGATCACCCGCCAGTTTGTCGGCCATGGCCCGTCGCGCAGCGGTCGGATCGTCCTCAGCGATGCGGCTGTCCTCCACGAGCACCAGACCGGCCACCGCCTCGGGATGAACCCGGTTCGTCTCCAGAACCACCCGGCATCCCAGACTGTGGCCCACCAGGATCGCCGGCGGCAACGCGAGATCGCGCAGCGTTCGTGCCAGGCCGGCGCCGTAGTCACCGATCGTGCACTCGGCCGGTGTGGCCCGGATCGTTCCATGTCCCGGCAACTCGTAGGCGACGACGGTTGTCCTGGACCCGAGCGCGTCGACCTGGGCTCGCCAGTCGGTGCGATCACAGGCGAAACCATGGACGAAAACCAGTGGGGGTGGCGCGGTCATCGGTCCAGTCTTATTCATCCGGCATCCGGCATCCGCCACGCGGCGGAAAGCCACATAACCGTTGTCCGCCTCGTAGCGACAACGGTGTCAGAGAGTCCGCGTTGTCGCTCAGAGGCGGACACTTGTGATTGTGCTTCTGCGCTCGGCCGCACCGGCCGTCATCACCGACGCCGATAGCTGACCGGGGTCGGCCCGGCGGCCCGGGCGACCCCGCCGATCTGGGCCGGCAGCGCCACCGGGTGAGCCGGCCACTGCGGCGTCAGCTCGTAGGCGCCGAACAGATGCGTCGCCGCCGTCGCCATCGCCGCCAGTGCGAACGGCTGGGCCGGACAGCTGTGCCTGCCGTGACCGAAGGCCGTCACCAGTTGTGGGCAGGCGAGCTCGGGTTCGGCGAGCCGATGCCGGTGCCACCGCTGTGGATCCCACTCGCCCAGGCCCGGGCCGGCGGTGGTGTTGGTCAACGGCAACAGGGTGGCGATGGTGGCGCCCGGCGCAACCCGATAGATCGCGTCGCCGGTGTCGAAGTCCAGTTCGGTCAGCACATAGCGCGGCATGATCGAGCGCTGCGCCAACCGCGTCGACTCCAGTGCGCACTGCTCGGCCAGCACACGGTCGCCGCCGCGCACCCGGTCGCGCTCGTGCGGGTGGCCGGTGAGATCGACCAGTACCCAGCCGAGCGCGGCGGCCAGGTTCGACAGCGAGGCGATGTGGATCAGCGCCACGTCCAATGCGGCGCCGCGGCGGCGCACCTCCTCGGGTTCGCCGTTCCACGCCGCGGTGATCCGCGCGAACAGCGGCGCTCCGCCGGGGGAGTCGATCCTCGCCCCGATCTCGGTGACGATCTCCTCCAGCGCGGCGCGTTCGGCGGCCTTACCGCTGGCGGCGACCGCGGCCATCGCATCGGGGTGCACGAAGGCATCCGAACCGTCGAGTTGATCGAACGCGGCGACGAGGCGCTCGAAGGCGGGCCCGTCCGCACAGCCCGGGCCGGCCCAGGACGCCAGACCCATCCGGTGTGCCAGCCGGCGGGTCAGCGCGAAGAGCTCGGCCTCGCCGCGATCGCCGAGTTCCTCCTCGGTCGCCGCCAGTGCGACGGACAGGTTGGCCAGATAGGAGGCGACGTCGTCGCGGCGGAACAACTCCGACGGCAGTGTCCGGCGGCCGGCGAAGATCTCGTCGGGCAGTTTGCGTTGCAGCATCCGGAAATCGGCCAGACCCTTGCTGGCGAGTTCCTCCGGCAGGGCGTAGAAGGATTCCACCCCGCGCGCCGAGAAGGTGAACAGATAGCGGTCGGTGCCGCTGTCCACGGCGAAGGTGTCTCCGTGGCGCGCCCGCGCGGCGGCCAGCGCGGCGACCGGGTCGGCGACGGCGACGTCCCACGGCAGTCCGACGCCCTCGGCCAGCGGCGGCATCGGCTCGATCGCCGGAAGTCCCATGGCGGTCAGCCTGCCATGTCAGTGGCCGCGTTTAAGGTCGGCTGAACACGATCGACAGGGGGGATAAAGATGAGGAAGAAGAAGACGACGACGCAGGCTGAGGTGCCGGCAGAGGTGCCGGCCTGCGGTATCTGCGGTTCGACCGCGCTGCACCATGTGGCCTACGGCATGCCCAGCATGGCCATGCGTGACGAGGCCAGCAGACGGCCCGATCTGAGGCTCGGCGGGTGTGTGATCGGCAGCGACCGGTGGTCCACCGAGTGTCTGACCTGCGGGCAGCGCAGGTATTTCGGCGATGACTCCTCGGAGTGGACGACGGCGGTCCGGCCGGCCACCGCAGCGCTGATGACGCGTTACGCCGATCTGGTGCGCGGCAGTGTCGACACGGCGACGGCGCCTGCGGTGTCGTATGCGGGGCTCTGGCTGCTGCTCGCGCACCTGGCCCCGCTGGCGACCGGCGAACACTGCCGGCGGCTGGCCGATGCGATCGGCACCTCGTGTGAGGAGGCGGCTGCGCTGGCCGCGAAACTGCTCACCGCGCCGCACCGCACCATCGCCTCGGCTCTGGGCGCCTGGTCGCGGGTTGCCCTGGATGCGAAGCTGGCCGTGCCGATCGAGGTGATGCCCGATCAGTCCGGTCTGGATGCGTGGGCGTCACAGAAAACCCGTGGACTGATCGAGAAGTTCCCGGTCGAGGTCAGCCCTGAGGTGGCGCTCATCTTCGCCACCGCCCTGGTGCTGCAGCCGCGGTGGAAGAGTGAACTCGGCTTCGACGACGACGGGATGCTCGTTCTCGACGACGGACTGCAGGCCATCGTCGACACCCAGGCGGCCGGGCCGGTGGCCGTCGCCAAGCCGTTCAGCGAGGACAGCGTCGATGTCGTGAGTGTGATTGCGGCGCCGGAGGTTTCAGCGGCGGACGTCTGGCAGGCGGTCGACGAAGTGGTCGACCGGCTCAACCACGGTGCGCTGTGGGACGGCGAGCACCCCGGCTACCACCTCGAGGACGGACATTCCTGGACGGTCCGGGAGGTCACCCAGAGATTCGTCGGGTGGGATGCGCCCGGGGATTACGACGTCATCTGGCGCAGTCATCTGCCGCAGTGGCGCGGGGATGCGCTCAGCGAGTTCGGCGGAGCGCCGGGCATGGCTGACATCGTCGCGTCGTTGGCCGCGGCTGTACCGGCGTTGGCGGGGCAGATGTCCGAATGCGTGCAGACCGCCACTGCCGCCTATGACGAATCCGGTTTCACCGCTGCGGCCGTCACGGCCCTCGCGTGCCCGACCGGCGCTCCGGAATTCGTCGAGCGCACCGTCCAGCGTATCGACGTCACGTTCGACCGGCCGCACGCCGTCGTGGCGATCGCCCGCGGCGGGCCGTGGGAGGGTGTGCCGATCTTCCATGCGTGGGTGACGCCGGACTAGCGGCAATTGCCGCCCGCTGTGCACACTTAGTTTCTTTTATCTGTGCACAGCTGTAGGATGACATCGTGCCCGAGCGTCTGACCATTGATCCGTCGCACACCACCGAGGCCGAGTGGATCGACCTGGTGCGTACCCACCTCCGCGGCGCCAAGGAAGCCGGCGAGGTGGTCGACCTTGTCACGCGCACCGAAACTCTCACCCCGGCCGATGCCGCGAAGCGCCTCGGCGTGGACCGCTCCACCATCAGCCGCAAGATCAAGGACGGTGACATCGCCACCACCCGGGTCGGTGCCCACCACCGCATCACCCGGCGTGAGTTCGAGCGCTACCGCGACAGCCTGGTGTGCGACCCTCTGCTCACCTACCGGGATTTCGCCGACACGATCGCCGGCGGTGAGGACTGGCACTTCGCTGCCCGGCAGTTGCGGGAGTTGGTGATACGCAGCATGCGCATCACTGAGGTGGAGGCGGTCGACACAATCCACCGTGACCCCGGACTCACCGGCATCGGTGGCTGGGACGCGATCATCGGCGGTGTGGCGTCCATAACCGGCCGCGATCGGGTTTCGGACCCGGCGATCCTGCAGTGGTGCTTTGAATCCGGCAGGTACTGCGACGGTGTCATTTTCGATCCGTTCGGAATCCCGGTGAAGTACTTCTGGACCGACTATTTGCGGACCCCGATCGAACTGCGGGTACGCAATGTCGTCTACCCGGCCGGCAACCTCGAAGGCATCTGAGCGTGTCCAAGAAAGCCTTCACCGCCGACGAGATGCGCGAACTTCTCCGTGAACTGGATGCGGAGTTGCAGCGCATCGGCAGTGCCGCAACGATCTTCGTCGTCGGTGGGGCGGCAATGGCGTTGGCCTACAACGCCGATCGCGCCTCTGCTGACATCGACGGGACATTCGAGCCCCGCGATGTGGTTCTCGATGCCGCGGCCATCGTTGCACGCCGTCGAAACCTCGACAGGAATTGGCTCAGCGACGGCGTTCGAGAATTCATGCCGCCGGAGCCCGACGACCATCCCCGAGGCGAACGGATCGGACCGGCACTGGTCATTGAGATCGCCTCGCCCGATTACGTTCTCGCCATGAAGTCGATGACCACGCGCAAGTCCGACGGCGATCTTGCCGATGCGGTGCACCTGTGCAGGTTGCTGGGTGTCTCCACTGAAGGCGCCCTTGAAAGCATCGTGCGGAAGTATTTCCCCGCTGCCCAGTTCGGTTCTCAGGAACTCTTCTTCGAGCGGATCATCGACTCGCTCTGACCGCCGGCCCTTCTATGCTTGGGCTCCAGGCACATTCGTGTCTGCCCATACGTAGGAGTGCCGCATGAACCTCGAGAACCAGACCGCGCTGATCACCGGGTCCAGCGGGGGGATCGGTGAGGATTTCGCCGTTGCGTTCGCCAAGCGCAAGGCCAACCTGATCCTGGTCGCCCGGCGGGAGGACAAACTGGCCCAGCTGCGCACCCGGCTGCTGGAGATGAGCCCGGGGATCACCGTCGACGTCATCCCCGCCGACCTGGCGGTCCCCGGTTCGGCCGAGCAGCTGGCGGCGAAGGTGAAGGACCTCGGGCGCAGCGTCGACATCCTGATCAACAACGCCGGCGTCGGCAACCACGGCGACTTCGTCACACAGAGCATCGCCGAGAACGCCGCGCAGATTCAGCTCAACTGCGTGACACTGGTCGAACTCACCGGTCTGTTCATGCCCGCGATGACGAAGGCCAAGCGCGGACTGGTGATCAACGTCGCCTCGACCGCGGCCTTCCAGCCCACACCGGGGATGGCCGTCTACGGCGCCACCAAGGCGTTCGTGCTGTCCTTCACCGAGGCACTGTGGCAGGAGAGCAAGTCCTCGGGTGTGCGGGTGTTCGCGCTGTGCCCCGGTGCCACCGAGACCGAGTTCTTCGCCCGCACCGGTCAGGAGTTCCTCACCAGCGGCCGGCAGACCTCCCAGCAGGTGGTCGACACGGCGATGGCCGCCATCGACAAGTCGGACCCGACCGTCATCTCGGGAGTGAAGAATACGTTGCTGGCCAGTGCGTATCGGTTCACCCCGCGCAAGCTGATGCTGTCGGTATCGCAGCAGATCATGAAGGCGAATTAGCCCGAAGCGTGCTTCTGCCCGGGCAGCGGCATATGCTTTGCCGCAGAAGGGACCTGATATGCGGGCAGCAGCACACGTGGGACGCATCGGGGGACTGGCCGTCGCGCTGGGAATCGGCGCGGCCGTCGCCGTCGGCGGTGCCGACGTCGCATGGGCGGACTCGCCCGACTCGCCCGATTCGACGTCGGCCCCGTCATCCCGGTCCGCCACCCATCGCGCACCGGTGAGCACTCGCGGCCACCAGCTTGCGCCGTCGGCCCCGGCCGCCGTCCGCCGCCGGGCCGCCAAGGTGACCGGTCCGACCGCCAAGGCGACGGTGAGATCGACAGCTTCGGCGAGCAACAATTCCTTCGGCTCGCTGTTCTTCAATGCGACGCCCTCGCTGAGCTGGACGGCCAATCCCGGGCAGAGCGCCAACGGTGTCGTCACCGGCATGCTCAACGGGACCGACGCCGACGATGATCCGCTCACGTATTCCGTCACCACCGCCCCGTCGAACGGTTCGGTGGCGATCGGCGCGAACGGCAGCTACACCTACACCCCGTCGGAGGCGTACGCCTATGAGGGAACCGTTGACAGCTTCACTGTCACCACCAGCGACGCCGGGGCAGGTTTCCACCTGCACGGGATCGGCGCACTGCTGAATCTGCTGACCCTCGGGTTCCTCGGCATGAGCGGTCACACCGCCACGACGACGGTGTCGGTGAACGTCGCGGCGTGGAAGCGCTACAACACCGGGCCGACGGCGACAGCGACCGTCGGTTCGCCCAATGCGACGACGGGTGTGGTCCTCGGGCGCATCGTGGCGACCGATGCCGAGAGTGACGCGCTGAGCTACAGCACGACGTCCGGCCCCGCCAAGGGAACGGTCACGGTCGCCGCCAACGGGGCCTTCACCTACACGCCAACCGCGACGGCACGCCATGCCGCCGCAAGTACCTCGGCGAGCGCCACCGACCGGACCGACACCTTCACCGTCACGGTCAGCGACGGCGAGGGCGGGATGACCGACGTCGCGGTGAACGTGACGATCAGCCCGAAGAACTCCGCGCCCGTCGCCGGCACGCCGGTGGTGGGCACTCCCAATTCGTCCAGTGGCGTCGTGACCGGCAGCGTGTCGGCCACCGATGCCGACCGTGACACCTTGACCTACAGCGCGCCGGGATCGACGACCAAGGGCACGGTGACGATCAACGCCGGCACCGGTGCGTTCACTTACACCCCGACCACCCTCGGTGCGACTGCGAGCACGGACACCTTCACCGTCACGATCACCGACGGCTACGGCGGCTCGACACCGGTCGCGGTGTCCGTCGCGATCCCCGCGGGGACCGTGAGCACTGCGAAGGTGACCTACTCGTTCAACTACACCTCCGGCGCCCAGTACTGGACCGCCGCGTCGAAGAGCGCCATGCAGTACGCGGCGGACAAGATCGCGTCCTACATCGTGGTCACCCAACCGGTGACGCTGACCTTCAATGTCACGGCGACGAATTCGCCGGACTCCGACACTCTTGCGTCGACGGGCAGTGACGTCACGGGCTTCGGATCCGGCTACTCCTACACGGTCGTGCAGAACAAGCTGTTGAACAATGTGGATTCGAACGGTTCGGCGGCCGACGGTGACATCGATGTGAACTTCGGTCACCCGTGGGCCTACGGTGACACCGTCGGCCGCAGTCAGTACGACTTCATCTCGACGATGATGCACGAGATGATGCACGCGTACGGCTTCCTGTCCTACCTCGATGAGGCCGGGTACAACACCGGCACGCAGTGGCCGGTGTTCGACAACTTCGTCACCGACCAGAACGGCACGCTGGTGATCAGGGGTACCTACCGGTTCAACACCGCGTACAACACGAACCTGACCGGTGGCAACGGCGGCCTGTACTTCTCCGGCACCCATGCGGTGGCCGCCTACGGCGGGCCCGTGCCGCTCTATTCACCAGATCCGTGGGAAGCGGGAAGCTCGCTCTCGCACCTGGACGACTACACCTTCACCGGCGCCGACGCCCAGTTGATGAATGCGGTCGCCGACAGCGGACTCGGAATTCGGGTTCTGAGTCCGATCGAACAGGGGATCCTGCAGGATTTGGGCTATACGTTGTCGGCCTGATTCGGAGGGAAGCTGCCATGTGGCACAACTTGTTCACGGTGGATGTCCGGCAGCTGATGGATCAGCTGGCGGCGACGGATATCACCTTCGCGGAGAAGGTCGTCCGGACAGTCGCCGTGTACGCACTGCTGATGCTCCTGCTGCGGATGGCCGGCAAGCGCGGACTGGCCGGGATGAACACGATGGACCTGGTGGTCATCTTTCTGCTCGCCAACGTGGTGCAGAACGCCGTCATCGGCAATGACAACTCGCTGTGGGGCGGTGCGATCGGTGCGGTGACCCTGGTGGTGGTCAACACGGTGGTGAATCGTCTCGCGGTGCGCTTCCCCCGGCTGGAGAAGCTTCTGCTCGGAACGCCGACGACACTGATCTCGAACGGCGAGATCGACAAGTCGACGATGTTCCGGTACGGCGTGGCCGTCGATGAACTCGAGCATGCGGTCCGCCTGCAGAGCGGTGATTCGGTCAGTGACGTCGAAACCGGCGAGCTGACTCCCAACGGGCAACTGGTCCTCACCCTCAAGGAGTCGGCGCGGGGGGCGTCGCACGGTGATGTCGAGGAGATCCTGGCGCGGTTGAGCCGGATCGAGGGCCGGCTGAGTCATCTGCACTGACGTTGCGCGTCAGTCGCAGTACTGGGCTTCCATCGACGTCAGGTGCCAGCCGCCGTGGCAGTAGTCGCACTGGTACTCCCGGCGCACCGTCCAACCCGACGTGCGTCCGCGCACCGCGGCGCCGGCCCGGTTGTGCCAGGCGGCCTCGAGGGCCTGCTTGGCGTCCTTGCGCTGCTTATAGCGCTGCTTGCCGGTGACCGGACAGATCGGCCAGGTGCGCCTGGGCCGGCGCCGGCGTTCGCCGGCGAGCACGGCCGTGCGCGAGTGTTCCCCCATTGTTCGCCCCCGATACGACGGGCCGCCCACCCCGGACGGCCTCTGTTCGCAGGGTAGGGATGGGGTCTGACAAAATCGGGTGTGGCCATCAATCCGCGGGTCTGGGTGTACGGGGTAGCCGGTCTGGCTGTCGCCGGCTATATCGGCTACTCCCAGTGGTATGACTCCGACTCCAAGCGCCTGCAGCGCTGCATCGACGCCTCCATCGCCCAGATGAAAGAGGACACCCCCGCGCTGGCCGGGTTCGACAACGCCCAACCCACGCTGGTCGCGATGGCGCGCGGGAGTTGTGTCAAGCAGCTCGGGATCGACCCGCAGACGAAGTAGGAAAATCCGGCCACACGATTGTTGTCCGCCTCTTAGCGACAACCGGGTCAGGGCTTTTCATGTTGTCGCTACAAGCCGGGCACTTATGACAGTGCTTCTCCGCTCGGCCGCTTCGTCCGTGCCCGGGCGGCGTCGAGCAACTCCTCGACGGCGTCGCGCAGACACTGCTCGTACACCTCGGGGTCGGGGAGGGCTTTGCGGTCGGCGGTGAAGCAGAACGTCACGCGGTTGCCGTAGCTGCCGATGCCGTTGTTGAGCGCCATGCCGTCGAGCACCGGACCCAGGCCGGTGGTGTCGACCATCTGTGCGCCGCAGAAGTACATCGGGGTCAGCGGCCCCGGAACGTTGCTCACCAGGGTGTGCGCGGCGACGGTGCGGCCCCTGCGGCTCAGCGCGCGCACGGCCGAGCGCTGCACGGTGCCCATCAGTCCGCCGAACGCCTCCTCCGACATGGCGATCAGTGAGCGCACGGGGTGCGCGCCGGACTCCTTGACGTGCGCGGTGGACGTCACGATGACCGCGAGCCGCTCGAGCGGGTCGCTCTGGTCGGTCGCCATCGTGATGGGTGCGATCGAATACTCGTTACCGCTGGTCACGGTACTCGTCGCCGAGGTGGCGGTGCCACTGGCGCGGGTGGCCGTCGGCCGGATCGAGATCGGCATCATCGCCACCATGGCCTCGTCGGGCAACTCGTCTTTGTCCAGCAGGTAGCGGCGGATGGCCCCGCCGACGACGGCGACACCGACGTCGTTGATCGTCGCGTGCGGCACCGCCGCGCGGATCTCCTTGAGGACCTCCAGCGTGGTGTAGGCGGTGCCGAACACCCGGTGTGGCGACACGATCTGGTTGAAGCGGGTCGCCTTGGGCAGCGACGCCGGTGAGGTGACGTCGGGGTCGCGGGTGTCGGACACCAGCGTCGGCAACTCGGGCAGCAGCTTGCGGACCCGGCGCAGCACGTCGAACGGCCGGGTGGCGCCGTGCAGTGCGGCCTTGCCGAGCAGTCCGAGGTCGCCCGGCAGGGCGTCGGGCTCCCAGTGGTAGTCCGCGGGCGCCGGTGGCGGCGCCTCGTCGGCCTCGTGGGTGTGGATCGCGGTGAGGATCTCGGCGCCGGCGACACCGTCGATGGCGGCGTGATGCACCCGCAGGAAGATGGCGAACGCGCCCTCGGGCAGGTGGTCGACGCCGTTGAGCCCGTCGATCAGATACAACTCCCACGGCGGTCTGTTGAGGTCGAGGGGCCGGGCGTGAATGCGCGCGATCTGGGTGCACAGCTGCCGCCAGCTTCCGGGCTGGGGTAGGGCGATGTGCCGGACGTGGTATTCCAGGTCGAAGTCGCCGTCGCGGATCCACCACGGCCGGTCGAGCCCGAGTGGCACGGTGACGAGGCGTTCGCGGAAACTCTCCGCGACATGAAGCCGCGCTTCGACGTAGCTCAGCACCTCCTCGTAGGTGATCGGGCCGCTCCCGGTGCGCGTCGACGGGTCGTAGATGCCGACGATGCCGACAGTGTTGTGCGCGGTCGCGGTGTCCAGCGACACCATCGTCCAATCCGCACTGGACAGCTGACGCATGTTCCTCCTCAGCCGTTTCCGGGTAGGTGTCGCAGCCCGCAGGCGGTCAGGACCGCGGCGATGTGATCGTCATAGGCCGCCCCGCGCCACGCGGTGACGTGGCCGCGCGGGCACCAGGTGATCGACGGCTCGTCCCAGTGCCGCCACAGTTCGGCGGCGCCCCGGGGCGGGGCGATCCGGTCGACCTGCCCGGCCACGATGTGGCGCCGTTGGTGAGGAACGAGGCAGGGCCTGGCCAGCGGTGAGACGACGCGATGCACGGTCGCCGAGCGGGCGTCGTGCACCTGTCGGTGCATGGCGCGTTTGGTTCGCACGAACGGCACCGCCTCGCGCATCGACTCGGCCAGATCGCTCGTCGGCACCACGGCGAGCACACAGCTCAGATCGCCCTCGAGTGTCGACAGCAGGCTGGAGACATAGGAGCCCAGCGACAGGCCGAGCAGTCCCACCGCCGGCGCCTGCTGGTCCTCGCGCAGCCACTGCAGCAGCCGGCGGACATCCCACACCGACTGGGTGAGTCCGAGCACGTTGTTCGTCGCGAACATGTTCGATGCGAACTGCCGGTCGGGGGCCATGCCCCCGCTCGAGCGCGGACCGTGCAGCGGGAGCACCGGAAGTGCGACGTTGATGCCCAGTTCCTCATGCAGTTGGCGCACCCGCAGCATCTTGACGTCCGAAGGCCGTCCCATCCCTTGTCCGTGGACGGCGATGAGCCACGGCCGGGGAGCGCCGCGGTGGCGCAGCAGCCGAACGTGCACCTGTTCGTTGGCGTCGAATGTCAGCCAGCGCTCGCCGCCGGGCTCGCCGGCCTCAGGGCGCCACCCGCTGTCGAACCGGGCGACCTCCATCCCGGTCGACAGGGTTTTGATGCGAACGTCGGTGGGTGCATCCGGGCGCCGGTGCCGGAGCTCGGGGGCCTCAAGCCAGCCGGCGTCGCGGTAATAGTGGACAGCGGCGTCGAGTTCGGCCGAGGCCGCCGCGTACTGCTCCGGTGACCCGATCGACGACAGCAGCGGAATCGGGGCTGCCAGCAGCGCATCGACGGCTGCGGCAACACCGAGGCCCACCGAGGGCTCGGGAACCGGAACGCCGTCACGCGTGGTGATGCCGCGCCGGCGTGCCGTATCGGCAGCCATGACCTCGCGGGCGCCGGCCACGCCGGCGTTTATCAGCGGGCTGGCCGCGGCCATCAGGCCCAGCCACTTCGGCAGCGGCGTCCTGGTCTGCCCGCGGTCCGCCATGGGATCCGTCCATGGAGACCCCCCTGCGGCCATCATGACTCGGACTGTAAATGACCCCGATCTGGTCCGCCGACAGATCCGGGGATCTGTTCCGTGGTCGCCCGGTGTGCCGCGAGCGTTCGACGGGCGATCTGTACTACGACCAGAACCCGGTTACGTCGATCTTCGTACTGTGACCCTCACGGGCCCCAGATCATCAGGTCTTCCATCCCGTTGTTCATCGTGACGGTGGTCGGTGCCGGACCGGTGACGTCGAAGTGGATCTTGCCGGTCGACGATGCGCCCTGCGGGATGGTGGCTCCGCTGATGTTGACCGGGCTGGCGACCTGCCACAGCACGCGGTAGGCGGCCTGGTTCGGCGCGACCGCGTTGAACTGCGAGATGGCCGGCGTGACGGCGCCGCTTAGGGCGCGCACCGTGGCGGTGGCCTCCCAGAGGTTGCCGGCCACCGGATAGCCGGGCATCACGTCATTGCTTGGTCGCAGATTGCCGACCTGCCAGCTGAACATCACCTGGCCGACGCTGTCGGTCATCGTCAGCGTGCTGCCCAGCTTGCCGACCATCGGGGTCGCCGCCGAGGCGGCCGGTGTTGCGGTGAAGGCGATCGTGACCGTCAACGCGGCAGCGGCCGCGGTTTTCATTGCAGGGTTCATACCAGCGCGATACCCCGGACGCGTAGGACCTAAACAGGTCAGGCCCCGGTCGTATCTGGCGAAGGCTCTTAGCGCTCGAGGCGGTAGACCGCAATGACGACGCAGAAGCTACAGCTTCCCGGCCGCGAAATCGGCGGCCACTTGGTCCGACGGGGCGAACTGGTATTCCTCGTGGGCGGTCATGGTGTCGCCGTCGGGTGAGCAGATCGGATCGGCGGCGTTGCACAGGTCGATCGCCCTGCCGGCGAAGAATCCCGTCGTCGACAGCGGGGTGCCGAAGCGGTCGGCGGGATTGCCGAACACCACGACGGCCGACACCTTGTCGGCGAACGGAGCCGCCAGCGGGGGAGCCGAACCGATCTCGCCGATCTTCTTGCCGAGCGGTCCGACGCCGGCGAGCATGTCGACGACGGCCGCGCCCTGCGAGTACCCGCCGAGCACGATCTTGGTGTCCTGGCAGCGGCTGGCCACCGCGACGATCCGCGCGGCGGCGTCGTCGGCGCCCAGATCGGCGGCCAGGAAGTCGAAGTCGGCCGGGTAGTTCACCGGGTAGGCGTTCACGGTTCGACCGCCGAGCCTGCCGGCCAGTGCCTCGACGAACGCCTGTCCCACCACGCCCAGGCCCGGCGGTTCACCGGTGCCGCGGGCGAAGATCACCTCGACGTCCGGGCACGGATCGGTGTCGGCGGCTGCGGTCGGAACGACGGCAGCGAGTGCGGCCGAACCGATCAGCGCGCAGGTCAGGAATTTGCGGGGGAGCACGGGTTGAACTTAGCGGTATCAGAGCCCAAACGCTCGATACGCTGAGGTCATGCCCGCACCGCGATGGGTCGCCAAGCTCAACAAGGCCGGGCTCAACAAGGGCACCCGGCTGATCGCCGGGCGGGCACCGGGATGGGCCGTCATCGTCCACCATGGCCGAAAGTCGGGGCGGGAGTTCCGCACCCCGCTGTGGGCCTTTCGCCGCGGCGACGAATTCGTGATCGCCCTGACCTACGGTTCTGAGTCGGACTGGGTGCGCAACGTCCTCGCCGCCGGCGGCTGCGAGTTGGAGAGCCGCAGTCGTCGTTACCGGCTGGCCGAACCGCGGGTTTACCGCGACGAGGAGGCCGGCGATATGCCCACGCCCATCCGGTTCATGCTGAGCCGGGTGATCAAGGCCCCCGAGTTCCTGCGAATGCGAATCGTCTAAGTCGGGCGCGCGGTGTGGGCGGCGATGATCACCGGGATCTGAATCGCGGCCAGCACGGCCGAGCGGACGGACCGGTGCAGCCGGTCGGCGAAGCGGTCGTCATGGCTGCCCAGGATCAGCAGCTGGGCCTTCTCGGCCAGCCGGCGCAGACCGGCCACCGGGCGATCGGCCGCGACGACCTTCTGCACGCCGACATCCGGGTAGCGCTCGCCCCAGCCGGCCAACCGCTCACCGAGCACCTGCGCGCAGTCCTCTGTGTTCGAGGCCTGGAACGCCAGCAGGTCCACACCGCGCCGGGAGGCCTCGTCGAATGCGACGTCCAGTGCCGGATCCGACGCCGGTGATCCGTCGACCCCGACCAGCACGGGGGCCTTCGGCGACCGTGTGGTGGGGGCGTCACCGTTGTGGACGAAGGCCACCGCACCGCGCGCGTGGTGGATCAGATCCGAACTCGTCGACCCGAACAGGGTTCGCCGCACGACGTTGTGATCGCGGCAGCCCACCGCCAGCATGTCGGAATGCTGCGCGCAGGCCGTCAGCGTCGCGGCGACCGGACCGACAAGGACCTCGTGGTGCACCCGGAGCTCGTCGGGTCTTTCGACGGCGGCCATCGCGGTGCGCTGGGCGTCCTCGAGGCTCTGGTAGGCGGCCATCTTCTCGCGGCGCCATCGCGCGTCGTCGGGGTAGACCGGAACGCCCGCCCGTGCCGACCGCGAGTAGGTCTCCGGTGGGATCACATGCACCAACGTCAGTTCGCTCTGATGTATCTCGGCGTCGCGCGCCGCCCACTTCACCGCGGCCGACGACTGTGGGGAGTCGTCGACGCCGACCACGATCTGGCCGCTTCCAATCGTCATCAGGCCACCTCGACATCCAATCGATCGCACAGGCCGATCACCGTCGCGGCGACGTTCCGCGCCTGTTCGCTCGCTATCAGCAGCCTGGCCAGATTGCGGGCGTTCGGATCGGTCGACAGCTGTTGGGCGAGGCGACGGGCCTGATCGCTGCGGAGTTCCATTGCGGACAGATACCCATCCGGTGACCAGTCGAAACTCGCATCTCGACACGGTCACGAAGCCATACCCATTCACTTCGGGCCAGTCCCATCAGTCACTTTGGCCCCTAGGGTTCCAGGCATGTCCCGAAAGCCTTTGCCGTGGTTGGCGTGGGCCCTGGTGCCCGTGCTGTGCGCCGGCTTGACCGCGCCGCCGGCCTCCGCCGAGGGCTGTGAAGGTTACGCCGCCGAGGCCGTACCGCTGCCGAATCAGAACGTCGAGATCCCCAACCCGGGCAAGTTCGCCTTCGGGCCACCGACGGGTCACCGGCCCGCCGGCGCCAATGAGAAGGCGCCGCTGCCCAACCTGGGTCAGATCCTGGCCCGCGCGCTGACCCCGCAGTCGGCGCAGACCTCCAAGCAGGCGGCAGTCGTTCCGGCGCCCGCGCCGAATGCGACTGTGCCGGCACCCGTTGCCGCCCAGCCGATTCCGGCGCCCGCCGCCGCTGTCGCCCCGACACCGGCCGGCGCCGCGCCGGGCACCTCCGTCGTCGGCTGGGTGACCGGGCCGGACAGCCCGAACAAGACGATCCCGAACCTGGCGATCACCGGGACCGACCTGGGGATCATGTGGGACAACGGCGATCCGGTCAACGATCAGGTGCTGATGGCCTTCGGCGACACCAAGGGGTTCTGCCAGATCCCGGGTAAGCAGTGGCGCTACAACGTGCTGATGCGCAGTTCGGACCGGACACTGGCCAACACCGTGGCGGTCGGGGACGCGGCGATGGGCAACCGCTACTCCGGCGCGCCGATCTGGCGGCCGGGTATCGCCAAGCAGATCGTCAACAGCATCAACGCCGCACCCGAGGAGACCGGCATCATCCCGACCGCCGGCGTCGGATACGGCGGCAAGCAGTTCATGAACTTCATGTCGATCAAGACCTGGGATGACAACGGGGCCTGGACGACGAACTACTCCGCGCTGGCGGTGTCATCCGACAACGGCGAGACGTGGGGCGTGTACCCCGGAACCATCCGCAAGCCGGAGGCCGGCAACGAGAACTTCCAGATGGGCGCGTTCCTGCGGCCGGGGCCGGGGGATCCGTACCTGTACTCCTACGGAACCCCAAGCGGGAGAAGCGGTTCGGCGTACGTGGCGCGGGTGGCGCCCTCTGTGGTGCCGGATCTGACCAAGTACGAGTACTTCAACGCCGACACCAACTCGTGGGTGCCGGGCAATCCGGCGGCGGCCACCCCGGTGATCCCCGGCCCGGTCAGTGAGATGTCGGCGCAGTTCAACACCTACCTCAAGCAGTACCTGGTGCTCTACACCAACCGGTCCAACGACGTCGTGATGCGCACCGCGCCGGCGCCGCAGGGGCCGTGGGGTCCGGAGCAGATGCTGGTGTCCTCCTGGCAGTTCCCCGGCGGGGTGTACGGGCCGTTCCTGCATCCGTGGTCGACGGGTAAGGACCTTTACTACAACCTGTCGCTGTGGTCGGCCTACAACGTCATGCTGATGCACACGGTGCTGCCGTAGCTGATTTACGCCCGGCTTATAGCGACAATCAGACGGTGACGATCGTCAGGATCTGCTCGAGTCCCTGAAAATCATTGGCGTTTCTCGTGTAGAGGGGAATTCCGGCCGCCAAAGCGGTTGCAGCGATGAGCAGATCGGCTGCACGTCGCCGGGGCTGGCGTCCGGCGGCCCGAACAGCCGCGTAAACCCGTCCATACGCCCGCGCACAGTCGGCGTCGAAAGGCATCGGTTCCACCCACGACTCGAGCTGCTGAAGCCGGTCCTGTCGTCGCGCCCGTTCGCCCGGGTCGTCGGTGGCGTGCGGGCCGGCGGACAGCTCGGCCATCGTCACCGCGCTGATCGACGTTTCATCGGGCAAGTCCGCCGGTTCGATCACGTCGAGGTCGATCACCACGGAAGTGTCCAGCAGGCCCTGGTTCGTCTCAGCCACGCGGCTCGGTGTCCTGATCGACGTGACGGTCGAGGTCCTCGCGCAGGCGTGCGTAGTCGATGCGCGGGGAGCCGCGGAACGCCGCCGCCAGCGCCGGTCCGTTCACCACGCGCCGGCGCCGCAACGGAACCAGCTCGCCGACCGGAACACCGTTTCGGGTCACGACGAACGCCTCCCCCTCGTCGAGTCGGCGCATGATGTCACCGCTGTTGTTACGCAGCTCCCGTTGACTGATTTCGCTGCTCACAGCGCGACTGTAGCACATGTGCGACGCTTCTGAACTGCTCATGAAGGTGTTCGAACACCGAGAACGGGCTGACGGCGGCGCCCGTGACTCCAGCCCCGGTCCCACGGCCAGTGGCGGCGTTCGTCGGTCCACACGAGTTGAAAGGCGCGAACCTCGGGGCCGTAGATGCCGACTGCGAACTTCAGGTGGACGTCGGGGTGCTCGACCTCGACGACCTCGATGAGGAGCTTGTCCTGGTACTCGATCCGCATGGCCGGCCGCAGCGCGGTTGCGTCTTCAACCAGGCCCTGCGCGATCGAATTCAGCAGACGTGCCGAGGTGGTGGCCGGCAATCCGGTGATCAACAGCTCCGGTAGACCTCTGTCATGAAGCCCGATGGTGTACGCGAATGGTCGGTTCTCGCTCTCGACGAATTGGACTGCCCATCCATGGCTGTGGATTGTCGTCCTCAGGTGATCCAGGTAGTCGTCGATGGTGGACTGGGGGTGGTCGCATTGCCAGCACATGCCGGGCACCTTCCTGTAGTGGTTGTGCCCAGCGTGCACCGGCCCACCGACAAGTCGGCGTGGCTGCTCAGCGGTACGGAGCCGCGCGCTCCTCGAAGACCATCGCGTTGAAGTCGTGCAGCAACCTCGGCTCGGGCAGCGCCTCGGCTGCCGGCCCGGGTAGCTCCGCCGCATACAGGCACCCGCCGGCGGCGAACACCAGCCGGGTGCCGTCGAGTTCGGCCCACTCCCAATCCGGTTCGGCCAGCGCCAGATCGCGCGCGGAGTGCACCATGACGTGCTCGTCCCAGTAGCAGCCCTTGCCCTCGGGCGCGTCGATCTGCTCGTGGGCGATCTTGCGCAACTGCCAGCCGTCGCGCAGGGGCTTCTCGAAGACGGTGTAGGACTCCATCTTGCCGACCTCGGCGCGCTCGGTCAGGGTCCAGCCGTCGCGAAGCAGTCGCGGGTAGTAGACGCCCGGGCATTCGCCGCCGAAGGTTCGCGGCGGGGTGTACTCGCGGTTGCGCGTGATCTCCGAGGAGTCCTGCATGACACGGTGTCCGGAGCCGTCGTTGAGCCAGTAGTGCCGGTTGCCGGTGAACAGCCCACCGCCGTGCCAGCCGTCGCCCTTTCCCAATAACACCACCGCCCTGAGCCACGGCGCGCGGGATATCGCAGTCCATGAGCCGCCGGTGTCGGACGTCCACTTTGCGTTCAGCGCAAAGTAGACCAGGTACTTGCCGTCGGGGGACAGATCACTGCGCCGTTCGTAGATCCGCCCGTGCAGCCACTGGCCGAGTTCGAAGGTGTCGGTCTTGCGATTCCACCCGATCGTGCACACCCGGTCCGACGGTCCGCGCCGGATCACCACCGCCGCGGTGCTGTGACTGGCCAGCAGAACATGCAGGCGCGCAGGGAAACTCACTTCTTCTCGTTGTGGCCGCCGAACTCACTGCGCATCGCCGAGAGCACCTTGGCGGTGAAGTCGCCGAGATCGCGCGACTCGAAACGCTGATACAGCGCGGTGGTGATCACCGAGGCCGGCACACCTTCGTCGACGGCGGCGTGCACGGTCCAGCGGCCCTCGCCGGAATCGGACACCCGGCCGCTGAACTCCGCCAGTTCGGGGGAGCGCGCCAGAGCCGACGCGGTGAGGTCGACGAGCCAGGAGCTCACCACCGATCCGCGGCGCCACACCTCGGCGACCTCGGCGACGTCGATGTCGTACTGATAGGCCCACGCATCGCGCAACGGCGTGGTCTCGGCGTCGATCTCGTGAGTCTTCTTACCGACGTTGGCATGCTTGATGATGCTCAGACCCTCGCCGATCGCGGCCATCATCCCGTACTCGATTCCGTTGTGCACCATCTTCACGAAGTGCCCGGCGCCGTTGGGACCGCAGTGCAGATAACCCTGTTCGGCGGTGCTGTCGGTGCGGGTGCGCCCCGGCGTCGGTTGCACATCACCGATCCCCGGCGCGATCGTCTTGAAGATCGGATCCAGCCGCGCGACCACCTCGTCCTCGCCGCCGATCATCAGGCAGTAGCCGCGCCCCAGGCCCCACACCCCGCCGCTGGTGCCGACGTCGACGTAGTGGACCCTGCGCTCAGCGAGGTGATGCGCACGGGTGATGTCATCGCGGTAATAGGAGTTGCCGCCGTCGATCACCACATCGTCGGCGTCCAGCAGCGGTACCAGTTTCTCCAGCGTCGGATCGACGATCGCAGCCGGCAGCATCAGCCACATCGCGCGCGGCTGCTCGAGTTCGGCGACGAAGTCCTCCAGCGAGGACGCGCCGGTGGCTCCCTCGGCCGCCAATGCCGCCACCGCGTCGGCGTTGACGTCGTACACCACGCAGCGATGCCCGTCGCGCATCAGCCGACGCACCAGGTTGGCGCCCATCCGCCCCAGTCCGATCATGCCCAGCTGCATCGTTGACCTCCATTCAGTCGGCAACGCCGAGTTTGACGGTCAGGACATAGAAGATCAACGCCCAGACCGCGTTGACGGCCAGGACGAAGGCGATGCCCTTGATATTGGTGGCCGGCTGCGACGCGGTCGCCGGCGGGCTGAGCCACCACCGCAGCAACCGGTTTCCGTAGTACGGCATGGTCAGGTAGCTCATCACGAAGCTGGACAGCAGGTTGCCGATCAGCATCCCCAGCCAGAACGGAAGATGCAGCGGCACGGAGAGCAGCGTCAGCAGCACCACCGTCGGGTACAGGCCGAACCACACCGCGATCGAGGTCTTGAAGTTCGACGGCGGTGCGCCGGCCGAACCGGCGAAGGTGAACCAGTTGCCGAAGGACTCGTCGATGGTGCGCAGACCGAACCCGGGAAACGGCGAGTCCGCCAGCAGCTTCCGGCGTTCAGCGGAGTTCAGCCACTCGTCGAGATGCTCAGCGGTGTCGTACCGGTAGATCGTCGTCCACTCCTCCTGCACACCTTTGATGGGCCGGAACACCTCCGATCCGCGGAAGCCTGGAAAGCGCGCCTCGGCCTCGGTGATGGTCTTGTGCCATTGCAGGAACTCATCCACTCGATCGTCGGGGATCCGGTCGGTCACCACGACCGTGACAAGCGGATCGCTGATCTGATTGCCCTGGGAGAGCACCTGCTCGGTGCCGGGACCGTCGAAGATGTCCGCCGCCTGCTCGAGCAGTTCGCGGCGCGCCGAACTGTTCAGCCAGTTCTGTGCGTTGGCGACCGAGTCGAAGTTGTAGATGCTCACCCAGTCGGGCTGGACGTCACTGGGTTCTCTGGTCTCAGCGCCGCGAAACCCGGGGAACGTCGATGCCTCATCCCGGATCCGTCCCTGCCAGGCCAGGTAGTCCTGCTCGCGTCCCTTGCGGACGCTCTGTCCGAAGATCAGCATGGCGGCACCCGGGTCGGGTGTCTGCCCGGTCGGCTCCGTATCCACGTCCTCGAACCTATACTTCGCAGGTGAGCGCGCACACGATCGCCGACAGACTGCTCAAGGTGATCGAGTACGACATCCTGCCGCTGACCGAACAGGGCGTCGCCGCGGGGAACAAGATTTTCGGCGCGGCGATCCTGCGCAAATCAGACCTGGGGCTGGTGATCGCCGGGACCAATGACGAGACGGACAACCCGTTGTTCCACGGTGAGGTCCGCACTCTCAATCTGTTCTACGAGATGCCGCAGCGCCCCGATACCCGGGAGCTGATCTTCCTGTGCACGCACGAACCGTGCACGCTGTGCATGTCGGCGATCACCTGGGCCGGGTTCGACAACTACTACTACCTGTTCAGCCATCAGGACTCCCGGGACAGCTTCGCCATCCCGCACGATCTGCGGATCCTCAAAGAGGTGTTCGGACTCGACCCCGGCGGCTACCGGCATACCAACGCCTACTGGACCGCGTACTCGATACCCGAACTCGCCGGTACCGACGAGGCGCAGCTCCAGCGGATCAGGGCGCGCTACGCCGAGCTCTCGCGGCGCTACCAGGAATCCAAGAGCGGCAACGACATCCCGCTCAACTGACCCCGGTGAGGTACCCGGTGGCCTTGTCGAACCAGAAGTTCTGATCGGTGACGTCACCGGCGGGGGTCGGCGAACCCCGGGTCGACAGACCCAGCCCGGCACCGAAGAGCACCGACAGCGCCCCGGCGTCACCGGCATCGGTCATGTGCTCCTTCCAGGTGATGGTGTTGCCCGATGACGACACATCCGGATCCCCGGCCTGGTTGGCGCTGAAGAGGGTGAACCGTCCGGCGGCGTACTGCCCGGCCGGGGTGAAGGTGTCGCCGAAGAAGTACGTGGTGGCCGAGTCCTCGTAGTAGGAATCGGTGTTGGTCAGATCGCGTCCGGCGGTCGATCCGTTGATATGGCCCTGCGGGATCTGCCACAGCATCACCTTGGTGCCGCCCAACGCCGTCGAGAGTCCCTTGACCAACCGCAGGTAGTTGTTCCAGTGGTCGGCGTTGAGGAACCACTTCGCCAGATTCGGGTCGGTCTTTGCGGCGTTCTGCAGCGTGGTGAACACCGTCTGGACGTCGGTGGCGGTCTTGTCGTAGCCCAGCGGACTGGCGGCGTACTTCTCGTAGAACGCCTTGAAATCCGCCCCGGTGGCCAGGCCGAAGTACTTCTGCACGTCGGCATCGCTGAACCTGAATTGACCGTTGGGGTCCTTGTTGGTGTAGGCGGCGAAAACGAGGAAGCCCAGGTCGCCGAATGCCGCCGACTGGCTGTCCTTGCTGAGCATCGTCGGGTCGTAGGTGTAGCCGCCGTCCACGCCGTACTTGTCGATCGACAGGAACGGTGTCCTGGCCGAACTGCCCGACCACGATGTCACTCCGACCTTCTTCAGAAACGCGCCGAGCTGGGCCGCCTGCCCGTCGATGTAGACGATGCCTTCGTCCCACCCGACCGGTTTGACCCAGCCGTACTGCCACGGATAGGTGCACGAGTCCTTCGTGCAGCTGGTGTCGGTCACGTGCAGCAGGCCCAGCGAGTTGTTCTTCTGGTCGGACACCGACCAGATGTTGGTCTTCCAGCCGAGCCGCAGGTTCGGCATGTTCTCGGCCACGTACTTGTTGATCGCCGTGACCATGCCCGTGACGGTGTCGTCGGGCCTGGGGTCGGTGGCGCTGATCAGGCCGGCTGCGATCATCGGGTCGGCGACCAGCGCCGGGTTGAGGCTGCGGTCGGTGGCCACGAACGGTGTGGGGGTGGTGTAGGTCGGTATCTGGGTCGCCATGTAGCCGAGGAAGTCGGGTTCCACCACGACCTGCACCGGGACGCCGACCGAATTCATCAGGGCGAAGTCCTTGCCCATCTTCTGGAAGTAACGCGTCATGTAGCCGTTGAACATCGTCGGGTCGGTCTGCTTGGAGGTGCTCGCGTTGAAATTGTTGATGGCCTGATAGGCGGCATCGAACCCCTCGACGAGCCCGGTCGGCGTCGACGCGGAACCGGTGCCCTTGAGGACGGCCTGAATGTTGTAGAACACCACCACCGGCACCATGCCGTGCCGCACCGCCTGGGTGAGCAGCTTGCTGACGTTGTCGTCGGTGTAGTCCGCCCCGCCCTGGTCGTAGATATAGAGGTAATCGATCGGCGCGACCCCGGTGCGGAAGTTGAACTTCTCCAGGAACGCGTCGCCCGCGGCGGTGGCAACGCTGATGGTGCCCAGCGGCGGCTTACCGCCGACGGTGGTCGTATCCGGTATGACGCCGCCGTTCTGCTCGCCGATGTAGAGCCCCAGATACCGCGCGGCCGTGCCGTCGTTGGACTTGATCGACAGGCCCAGGAAGCCGGCCGACTTGGGGGTGATGAGCAGATGGTTACCGGAGGTGGTGATGTCGACCAGCGCCGGTTTGTTGGCCAGCACCGTGTACGAGCTCGCGAGGCCGGGCAGGGTGAACACGGTCGGCTTGGCGCTGACGTTGAGGCGGATTCCGTCTGCGCTCACCTGGGTCTTGTCGACCTTGATGGCCAAGGTCGAACCCGACGTGTCCAATTCGGGGATGACGATCTGCGTCGAACCGTAGTCGGGGGCTTGTGGAAGGCTCCGACGTACCAGCATCAGAGCACCGGCCACCAGGTCGGTGAACGGGTTGGGGGGCAGAGCGGAAAGCCAGTTGATGGTGTTATCGAGGAACTGGCCGACGCGCGCGACCGGCGCGAGGCTGACGGTCATGGACGTCGGTACGCGCACCGGGCGGGGTCCGGCGACGGCAGCGGTCCCGACCGAACGCGACCCGGCTGCGGCGTGCGCGATGGGCTGGGCCGGGACGTCGAGCCGCGGTGTCGCCGTTCGAATGACGGCGGTCATCTCCGGGCGGGTCTGGGGGAGTCGTAGCGTGGCGGCGGCTTTGGGCGTCCGGTTGGCCCGTGACTGTCGCGGCTGGGCTGCCGTCCGCGACGAGGCGGACCGGCCGGCCGTCGGGCGGGTTTCCGCTGATGCCGACGATGCGGCGGCGTCCGGGGAATCGGCACGCGCCAGGCCGGGGCCGGTCAACGACAGTCCGAGGGCAAGGATTGCCGTCCCGACCCGAGCGCTGCGTTCCAACATGTGATTGCCCCCGTTCGTCTTCACAGACGGCCATGATTGTACGTACCACCGATCGGCTCTCAGGGCCGACTCGGGTTTCCGAAAGGCCGTGATGACCGAGCACACCGCAGATTGCTGCGCCCCGCACCCCGCCAACGCCGCCCGGGTCTCGCTGACCGGCGTGGCCCCCGCCGACCGGGCCGCCACACCGCGACGGCAGGGCGGCGGCGCCAAGGCCGACCTGCTCGTCACCGGATCGCTGATCACGATGGACGAATCCCGGCCGCGGGCCGAGGCGATGGCGATCTCCCAGGGCCGCATCCTGGCCGTCGGCTCGCGCTCCGATCTGGAGAGCTTCGTCGGGCCCGCCACCAAGACGCTGGCGCACCCGAGCGGGGTGATCATGCCCGGGCTGGTCGAGCCGCATGTGCATCTGGTGTCCTCGGCGCTGGTGTTCGACGGGGTGGACTGCTCGCCGTACGCCAACAAGACTCTCGATGCGGTGCTGGCCGCGCTCAAGGCGGCGGCCGCGAAGACGCCGGCCGGCCAAGCCGTCGTCGGCCAGCTGTACGACCCGAGCCTGCTGCCCGGTCAGCCCGACCTGACCGCCGATCTGCTCGACCAGATCTCGACGAGTGTGCCGATCGTCGTGATGAACGCCTCGCAGCACTTCTTCTACGTCAACTCCGCGGCGTATGCGGCCGTCGGCGTGACGGCCGAGACGCCCAACCCGCCTGGCGGTGACTACGGCGCGCGCAATGGCAAGCTCACCGGCATCGTCTCCGAATCCGGCGCGATGATCCCGTTCATGAAGGTGCTGCCGAGCCTGACGCCGGAGGTGATCGCCAAGGCCATCACCGGTATCGCGGCGATGGCCGCCAGACAGGGCATCACCTACACCCATGAGGCGGCCACCGGGGCGATCGCCGGCTCCAAGGAAGTCGACCTGATGCATCAGGTGTTCGCCCAGGCGGGTTTCCCGATCCGCGGCTCGATGTCGCTGTGGGGGGAGAGCCTCGGCGCGTTCACCGCCGCGGGCATCGTCCCGGGTTCCGGCGACGACCGCCTGCGATCGCAGACCATCAAGTGGGTGTCCGACGGCTCCAATCAGGGCTACACCGGCTATATGCGGGACAACTACCTCGGCCGCGACACCCGTGGCGTCGCGAACTTCACCCCGGAGCAGTTGCAGGCGCACTTCGCCGAGACCGTCGCGGCGGGCTGGCCGATCATGTGCCACGCCAACGGCGACGCAGCACTGGACATGGTGACGGCGGCCTTCGCCGCCACCGCCAAACTGCCGGCCTGGGATGCGGGTAAGCGACACCGCATCGAGCACTGCTCGCTGCTGCACGACGAGCACATTGCGACGATGGCCGCCCTCGGTGTCAGCCCGAGCTTCCTGATGAACCATGTGCGGCTGTGGGGCAAGGTGATGCGCGACGAGATCCTCGGACCCGATCGCGCCAACCTGCTGGACCGCTACGCCTCGGTGGTCAAGGCCGGGATCCGCGGCAGCTTCCACTGCGACTTCTCGGTCTCCCCGCTGGGCCCGCTGAACTACATCGCCACGGCGGCCGCGCGCACCATGGCCGACGGGGGAGAGGTGCTCAATCCGGCCGAGCGGGTCTCGGTGGCTCAGGCACTCAAGGGCAGCACGATCGACGCGGCCTGGATGTGCCACGCCGACGCACTCGTCGGCTCATTGGCAGCCGGCAAGGCCGCCGACTTCGTGTTCCTCGGCGACGACCCGCTGGCGCACGAGTCCGACCCCGACGCGGTGCGCGAGATCGTCGTGCAGGCGACTTATTCCGATGGGGTCCAGGTCCACTCGGCGTGAGTGATAATCGGCGCTATGGCCAACTACACCTACCGCTGCGGTGAGCACGGCCCGGCGGTCCACTCCTTTCCGGTCGGCACCGCGCCCGCGCAGGTGGACTGCCCGGACTGCGGCGCGGCGGCCAAGCGGGTCTACAACTCGCCGATGCTCTCGGCGGTCGACCGGGGCAGGATGGACCTGATCGACTCGACGAAGTCCTCCGCCGACCACCCGGAGGTGGTGACGTCGGTCCCCCGGGGTGGGCGGATCAACAGCAAGCCCACCCCGATGGCACCGCCGGACCCGCGGCTGCAGAAGCTGCCCCGGCCCTAGTTGGCCCTGGTTGGCCCCAGCGCTACTTCCAGGGGTAGGGCGCCCACTTCTTGTGGTTCTTCCACAGTGACTTCGGAACGGGTTTGCCGCCCTTGACCTTCGGCACCGGGCCCTTGCCGGGACGGATGTCGATATCGAAGATCGACGTCGGCAGATACACCGTCGAGCAGGCGTTGGGGATGTCCACCACGCCCGACAGCCGGCCCTCGATGGGCGCGGTGCCCAGCACCATCAGCGCCTGGATCCGGCTGTAGCCGAACTTCTCCAGGTAGTCGATGGCGTGCAGGCAGGCCCGCTGGTAACCCAGGTGGGAGTCGAGATAGCGCTGCTCGCCGTCCAGGGTGACCGAGGTGCCGGAGAAGGAGAGCCATCGGCTGTGCT